>NZ_BAAAZT010000056.1:0-17506 GCF_039537045.1 Halomonas cibimaris
AGAGGTCCTCTTGAATCAAGTTCTGGCTGGAACATCCTGATTCTACAAGAGAAACCCCTCGCCATCTTTATTTTCAAGCCAGCCTCATGAATAAGCCGGGTTGATGCTGATCAAGGCATCCAACGGGCAGGCCGCAAGCGGCCTTCGGCGTTGCGCGGGCCTCTACAGTCCGCCCGCCGGATATGCGATAATCCGCCGCCTGCGGTCACGGCTGAGCACCGGCGCCGGCCCTGCCGGGCAGCGCACGGCTGCGTCAGCGTTTTATTCATCCTGTTGTGTCGCCGAGGCTACTTTTGGCCAAGGCTGGGGAAGCGCGTCATGTCCCAAGGTACGCTTTTTGTTGTATCCGCCCCGTCCGGGGCCGGCAAAACCAGCCTGGTGCGCGAGCTGGTGGATAGCCTCAACGGTATTCAGGTGTCGGTGTCGCATACCACCCGCAAGCGCCGGGAAGGCGAGGTGGACGGCGTCAACTACCACTTCACCGATATAGCCGAGTTCGAAGCGATGGCGGCACGCGGGGAGTTTTTCGAATACGCCCGGGTGTTTGACCACTACTACGGCACCTCGCAGCGGGCGGTGCAGGACCGGCTGGACGCCTGCCAGGACGTGATTTTGGAAATCGACTGGCAAGGTGCGCGCCAGGTGCGCGAAAAGATGCCTGAAGCGGTATTGATCTTTATCCTGCCGCCCTCGCGCGAGGAACTTGAGCGCCGGCTGGCCGGCCGCGGCACCGATGTCCATGCGGTGATCCAGCGGCGCATGCAGGATGCGGTCAGCGAAATGTCGCATTTTGATGAGTATGACTACGTCGTGATCAACGACGATTTCACCACCGCGCTTGATGAGCTGCGCGCGCTGGTCATCAGCCGCCGGTTGACCGCAGCGACCGTCTGCAAGCGCCATACGCCGCTGCTTGAGGCGCTGCTGTCGTAGCGGCGGCTGCCCGCGCGGCGCTTGTCACGGTAGACCGGCGTCGAGTAGGCTAGCCGTGACCCAGCGTGATTCCCGCTACCTTCTTTTATTCCCGGGCCGATGTCGCTATCGGCCCGGTGCTGCAATGACTTTTACAGGAAGACGCCCATGGCTCGTGTTACCGTCGAAGATTGTCTGGACAACGTGGAAAACCGTTTTCAGCTGGTGATGATATCAAGCCAGCGCTCGCGCCAGCTGGCGCGCGGCTCCCGGGATGCGCTGCTGCCCTGGGAAAACGACAAGCCCACCGTCATGGCGCTGCGCGAAATTGCCGCGGGGCTTGTGGATCGCAGCGTGCTCGACGAGCCGGTGGAGGCGCCGGTACGCCCGCGTCCGATGGATGCCGGCGTACCCGCCGACGACTAAGCGGCGGGCCCTTCTGACATCGGCACCGGCGATTGTACCCAAGGGAGGCGCGGCGCATGTTTACCATTGATGACCTGACGGATCGGCTTGGCGGCTATCTCCCCCCGGACGAAATCCAGCAGGTCAAGCGCGCCTTTTATTACGCCGAACAGGCCCACGACGGCCAGCACCGCCGCTCCGGTGAAGCCTACGTGACCCACCCGCTGGCGGTGGCCAACATTCTCGCCAACATGCACATGGACCATCAAAGCCTGATGGCCGCTATGCTGCACGACGTCATCGAAGACACCAGCGTCGACAAGCCGGCGGTGGAAACCCAGTTCGGCAAGCCCGTGGCCGAGCTGGTGGACGGCGTCTCCAAGCTCACCCAGATCGCCTTTGAAGACAAGGCCGTCGCCCAGGCGGAAAACTTCCAGAAAATGGTGCTGGCGATGTCGCGGGATATCCGCGTGATCATCGTCAAGCTCGCCGACCGGCTGCACAACATGCGCACGCTGGGCGCGCTGCGCCCGGACAAGAAGCGCCGCATCGCCCGGGAAACCCTGGAAATCTACGCCCGCGTGGCCGGCCGTCTGGGGATCAACACCATTCGCATCGAGCTTGAAGACCTGGCGTTTCAGGCCATTCACCCGATGCGCGCCGAGCGCATCAAGCGCGCCGTGATCAGCGCCCGGGGCCATCGCCGCAGCGCCATGCGACAGGTGCAGGACACCATGCAGCAAAGCCTCAACGACGAAGGGCTGAGCGGCACGGTCATGGGGCGCCAGAAACACCTGCTGTCGATCTATCGCAAAATGCGCGACCAGCGCAAACCCTTCGCCGAGATCATGGACGTGTTCGGCTTTCGCATCGTCACCGACGACGTGGCCAGCTGCTACCGTATTCTGGGAATCGTTCACAACCTCTACAAGCCGGTACCCGGGCGCTTCAAGGACTACATCGCCATTCCCAAGGCCAACGGCTACCAGAGTTTGCACACCACGCTGTTCGGCCCTCGGGGCATGCCCATCGAAGTGCAGATCCGCACCCGCGAAATGGAGGCCATGGCCAACAACGGCATTGCCGCCCACTGGCTGTACAAGGCCGGCCAGACCGATCACCCCATTGCCGAAGGCAGCCGCGCGCGGGCGCGTTCCTGGGTCAAGGGGCTTTTGGAAATGCAGCGCCACGCCGGCGACTCGCTGGAGTTTATCGAACACGTCAAAAACGACCTGTTCCCTGACGATATCTACGTGTTTACCCCCAAAGGCGACATCATGGAGCTGCCCCGGGGGGCCACGGTGATCGACTTTGCCTACAGCGTGCACACCGATATCGGCAACAGCTGCATTGCCTGTCGTATCGACCGCCAGCTGGCGCCGCTGTCCACGCGGCTGGAAAGCGGCCAGACGCTGGATATCATCACCGCCCCGGCAGCGCGGCCCAACGTCGCCTGGCTCAACTTCGTGGGCACCGCCAAGGCGCGCTCGGCGATCCGCCATGCGCTGAAACACCAGCAGCAAAAAGAGGCCATTCAGCTGGGTCGCCGGCTTTTGAACAAGGCGCTGTCGGTGTTTGAAACCAGCATCGAAGAGCTCGACGACGCCCTGGTCAAGCGTGCGCTCAAGGAGCTGGACATTGAGGACAAGGATACCCTGCTGGAATCCATCGGCCTGGGCCGGCACATGGCCTATGTGGTGGCGCGCCATCTGATTGATCTGCTTGACGGGCAGGGCGCGACCGCCAGCGGCGAAGCCAAAAGCCAGCAGCCGGTGGTCATCAGCGGCAGCGAAGGCATGGTGACCAGCTTTGCCCGCTGCTGCCACCCGCTGCCCGGCGACGACGTGGTCGGACATCTTTCCGCCGGCAAGGGGCTGGTGGTGCACCGGGCCGAATGCAATAACCTGGCCGACAAGCAAAACCCCGACAAGCTGTTTACGCTGGAATGGGCAGAGAATATCGATGAGGATTTCCTCGTTGCGCTGCGCATCGAGGTGGAAAGCCGCCGCGGGCTGGTGGCCGAGCTTGCCGGCGTGGTCACCGACGCCGATGCCAACATCGAACGTATCGGCATCGAAGAGCGCGACGCCCGGCTTGCGTCGGTCAACCTGACCCTGGCGGTGAAAGGCCGCGTGCACCTGGCGCGCATCATCAAACGCATTCGTAACCTGCACAGCGTGGAAAAAATCTACCGGCTGGGCCAGTAACCCGGCCAACGACCCAAGGAGACCGGTCTGATGAGCAACAAGGCAGTCATTAACACCGAGAAAGCCCCGGCCGCGATCGGCCCGTATTCCCAGGCCATCAAGGCGGGCAACACCGTATATATTTCCGGGCAGATCCCGCTGGACCCGGCCACCATGACGCTGGTGGAAGGCGACGTGGAAGCCCAGACGCGCCAGGTGTTTACCAACCTCAAGGCGGTATGTGAAGAAGCCGCCGGCAGCCTGGGCGATATCGTCAAGCTCAACCTTTACCTGACCGAGCTTGAGCACTTTGGCGTGGTCAACGAGATCATGGAGGCGTTTTTTTCCCAGCCCTATCCGGCCCGGGCCGCGGTCGGCGTGAAAGCGCTGCCCAAGGGTGCCCGCGTCGAAGCCGAAGCGGTGATGGTGCTGGGCGACTGAGCCGCCGTGCGCCCCCAGTGCACAAGGCCCGGACTCATGTCCGGGCCTTGTGCGTTTCAGGACCTACGTTTCAGGGGTGTGCGCGGCTGGCTGGGTGGGCAGAAAGCCGCCTTCCTTGAGCACCTGGGCGTAGCCTTCACGAAAAGTGGGGTAGCGAAAGACATAGCCGCTTTTTACAACGCGCGTGTTGTCGCAGCGCTTGCTGGCACGCCGGCGCAGCGGCGACTGCATGGTGTCGGTGGGCTTGACCCGGAGCTGACGCGCCAGCCAGCTCATCACCGCATGCTGGGTGGCAGGCTCGCTGTCACTGCCCAGGTACAGCGGCTCGACGCTGTCGCCGCGCTCGTGGCGCTGGATCAGGTGATGCAGGATGCCGGTGCAGTCGTCCCGGTGAATGCGGTTGGTGTAGATCTCCGGCGTGACCGCTGCCACTCGGCCCTCGGCGACCTGGCGAATCAGACGATCGCGCCCGGGGCCGTAGATCCCTGAAAAGCGCACCACCGTGCCGGGGATGGCGTGATCGAGCAGGGCCCGCTCGGCGTCAAGCATCAGCCGGCCGGAAAAGCTCTCGGCCGCGGCGGGGCTGTCTTCGTTGATGACCTCGCCTTGTTGCTGGCCGTACACGCTGGTGGAGGAGACAAAAAACATACGCTTGGGCGGTGCTGCGTGCTGCTCCAGCACGGCCAGCACGCGCTTTATGCCGTCCGAATAGGCGCTTTGGTAGGCGCTTTCCTCGAAGCGGTCGGCGCTTGCGGTGTAGATCACATAGTCGGTCTCGGGCAGGGCGTCGGCGCCTGCGTCGTCGAGCGTGTTCAAATCCAGCGCCAGCGGCTCAATACCCGTGCCGGCCAGGGCCTCGGCGCGGCGGCGCACGCCGATGACGCGGTGCCCCTCGGCGATCAGTTGATGTCCCAGGGTCATGCCCAGGTCGCCACAGCCGATAATCAGTACGCTTGGTTTCACCATTTGACTCCTGTTGGGCAGGGGCTTTTGACAAAATATGTCCAGTTGATAGACCCTCCCTATAAGACAGGGCAGCACTCGACTAGAATGCCGTCAGCACGCTTATCACGGGAGGATGCCACGGGCGCCAAGATGACTCTAACAGAACTCCGCTATATCGTAACCCTCGCTCAGGAGCACCACTTCGGTCGTGCCGCCGAGCGCTGCCATGTCTCCCAGCCGACGCTTTCCGTGGCGGTCAAAAAGCTTGAAGAAGAGCTTGCCGTGCCGCTTTTTGAGCGCTCCAAGGCCACCGTTCAGGTCACACCGCTGGGCGAAAAAATCGTCGCCCAGGCCCAGCGAGTGCTGGAGCAAAGCAGCCAGATCTACGCCATGGCAAGCGAAGGCAGAGACCAGCTGGCCACCCCCTTGCGCATCGGCGCGATCTACACCATCGGGCCCTATCTGTTCCCGCATCTGATTCCTGAAATTGCCGGTGCCGCCCCGCAGATGCCGCTGTATATCGAGGAAGGGCTGACCGGCACCCTGCGCGGCAAGCTGAGAAGCGGCGAGCTCGATGCGATCATCGTTGCACTGCCGTTTACCGAAACCGACGTGCTCACCAAGCCGATTTACGAAGAGCACTTCGAGGTGCTGCTGCCCGCCGGCCACCGCTGGGCCGAGCGCGAGGTGATCCGCAAAGAAGACCTGCTCGAAGAGCGCCTTTTGCTGCTGGGCGAGGGGCACTGCTTTCGCGATCAGATTCTCGAGGCCTGCCCGGCGATTACCCAAAAGCTTGCCAGCCCCAACAATACGCTGATCGCCGAGGGCGGCTCGCTGGAAACCATCCGCCACATGGTGGCCTCAAAGCTGGGTATTACGGTGCTGCCGCAGTCGGCGCTGGGCAGCGAAAACCACCAGCACTCGATGCTGATCAGCCGGCCGTTTGCCGCCCCGGCGCCGTCGCGCACCGTAGCCATTGCCTGGCGGGCGAGCTTTCCCCGGCCCCGGGCCATTGAAGCGCTGATCCGCGCCGCCGAGCGCTGCCGTCAGCCGGTGAACGGCGCCGTTGAGGTCGTCTGACGTGAGCTCGCTGAACGCGCCGATTAGCACGCTGAAAGGCGTAGGCGAGGCGCTGGCCGCAAAACTGGGGCGGCTGTCCGTCGAGCGGGTCAGCGATCTTTTGTTCCACCTGCCGCTGCGCTATCAGGACCGTACCCGGCTGACGCCCATGGCCACCCTGCGCGCCGGCCAGGAGGCGGTGATTGAAGGCGAGATCATGGCCAGCGACGTGGTCAAGGGCCGCCGGCGCAGCCTGCTGCTGCGCCTGCGCGACGGCAGCGGCATCGTCAGCCTGCGGTTTTTCCACTTCTCCCCGGCCCAGCAGCAACAGCTGCGCCCCGGCGTGCGCGTGCGCGCCTTCGGCGAGGCCCGGGCCGGCGCCACCGGGCTTGAGCTATACCACCCCGAATACCGGCTGGTGCAGGCGCAGGCGGACGGCGCTGCGCCCCCGGTGGAAGAGCACTTCACGCCGATTTACCCCACTACCGAAGGGCTCAACCAGCCGCGCCTGCGCGCGCTGGTCGGCCAGGCGCTGGAAATGCTTTCGCGCGAGCCCGACGCGCTGCCCGAGGTGCTGCCCGATGCGCTGCGCCGGCGCTTTGCCCTGCCCGGGCTGCACCGAAGCCTTGCGTTTTTGCACCAGCCGCCGCCGGATGCGGACATCGAGCGGCTCAGCGCCGGCCGGCACCCGGCCACCCGGCGGCTGGCGCTGGAGGAGCTTTTGGCCCACCGGCTCAGCCTGCGCGAGGTGCGCCTGCGCATTCAGCAGGACGGCGCGCCGGCGCTCACCGACGGGCGCGGGCTGCAGGCGCGCTTTCTGACCCAGCTGCCGTTTGCGCTGACCGGCGCCCAGCAGCGCGTGCTCGAAGAAATCACCCTCGATCTCGCCCGCCCGGCCCCCATGCTGCGGCTGGTGCAGGGCGACGTGGGCTCGGGTAAAACGGTGGTGGCCGCCATGGCCGCGCTCGCCGCGCTGGAAAGCGGCTGCCAGGCGGCGATCATGGCGCCCACGGAAATTCTCGCCGAGCAGCACTACCGCGCGTTCAAGGCCTGGCTGGAGCCGCTGGGCATCGAGGTGGCGTGGCTTTCCGGCAAGCTCAAGGGCAAGGCGCGGCTTGATAACAAGGCGGCGATTGCCGACGGCCGGGCGCGCATGGTGGTGGGCACCCACGCGCTGTTTCAGGATGATGTGCACTTTCAGCGGCTGGGGCTGGCGATTATCGACGAGCAGCACCGCTTCGGCGTCCACCAGCGCCTGGCGCTGCGCGAAAAGGGCGAGGCCGGGGGGCTGACGCCTCACCAGCTGATCATGACCGCCACGCCCATTCCGCGCACGCTCGCCATGAGCGCCTACGCCGATCTCGACGTGTCGCTGATCGACGAGCTGCCCCCCGGACGCACGCCGGTGAAAACCGTGGTGGTAAGCGACGAGCGCCGCCCCGAGGTGGTGCAGCGCATCGAACGCGCCTGCGGCGAGGGCCGTCAGGCCTACTGGGTCTGCACGCTGATCGAGGAGTCCGAGGCGCTGCAGTGCCAGGCCGCCGAAGTCACCTGTGACGAGCTGACCGCCGCGCTGCCGGGGCTTGCCATCGGGCTGGTGCACGGGCGCATGAAGGCCGCTGAAAAAGCCGAGGTCATGGCCGCGTTCAAGGCCGGCGAGATTGACCTGCTGGTGGCCACCACGGTGATCGAAGTCGGCGTTGACGTGCCCAACGCAAGTCTCATGGTGATTGAAAACCCCGAGCGGCTGGGGCTATCCCAGCTGCACCAGCTGCGCGGCCGCGTGGGGCGCGGCAGCACCGCAAGCTTTTGCGTGCTGCTTTACCATCCGCCGCTGTCAAAAACCTCGCGCCAGCGCCTGGGCGTAATGCGCGACACCGCCGACGGCTTTCGCATCGCCGAAAAAGATCTGGAAATCCGCGGCCCCGGCGAGGTGCTGGGCACCCGCCAGACCGGCCTTGCCCAGATGAAAATTGCCGATCTGGAGCGCGATGCCGATTTGCTCGATAGCGTCAGCGCTCTGGCCGAGGCGCTGCAAAACGACGCCCAGGCCTCGACGGTGCTGATACGGCGCTGGCTGGGCGACGCCGCCGGGCGCTACGGGCAGGTGTAGTTTGTGTGGCAAAGTGGAAAAAAAAGCGGCGCAGCGAAAACCCGCAGCGCCGCTTTTTTCTGCCGTGCCGTGTGAGCCGCTACAGCTGCCTGAGCAGCTTTTGCAGCCGGGTCATGTCGGCGGAGTCGCCCACCAGGCGCACCTTGTTGCGGCGCATGCCGTCGAAAAACGCCCGGGAAGTGGGCTTTTTCAGCACCGCAAGCGCGGTGGCGGCGTCAGCGAAGCGCAGCTCCAGATCCAGATCCGTGGGCAGGCCCGTGGCGCTGTGGATAGCGGACGGCGTCATGCGGTAGTGGCGGGCAATGGACAAATCCTCGGTGGCAATGCCGAAGGCCAGACCGCGCATGTCCTTTAGCTGTTCGGCAAAGCGCGGCTTGCGGCGCAGCGCGCGCTTGAGCAGCAAGCCCAGAAGCCACAGCGCAAGCCGGAGCTTCATCAGCAAACCGCGTCTTTAAGCGTCTTGCCCGGCTTGAAGGCCACGCTTTTGCTGGCCGGAATGTCCAGCGGCTGGCCGGTTTGCGGGTTTTTGCCGGTGCGCGCGGCACGTTCGCGAACGGTAAAGGTGCCAAAGCCGATCAGTGCCACGTCGTCGCCCTGGGCTACGCTGTGGGTGATTTCGTCCAGAATCACGTTGAGAACCTGGCCGGCCTTGTCCTTGGACAGGTCGGCGCTTTCGGCGATGGCAGCCGCCAGTTCGGGTTTGCGCATAGGATATCTCCCTTGTGATGGATCAGGCGCGTTTGAGGTTGTGATGGTCGTTGCGCTGCGGTGATCGTTGTGGACTGCGACGCGCCAAGCGTGGCGCTGGCCGGGCCACCGCGGCGGCCCGGGCGTTTTCAGGCGTCAGCCTAGCAGCGCCGGCGCTGCTCTGGAAAGCTTCACTTTCTTTTTCACGCACGCCCCTGTCAACGCAAACCCGAGCAAATGCCCGTTTTGATCTTCCGCCAGCGCGGTGATGTTGGCCCCGTCGGCCTCGATCCGCCAGCGCGCCGGCGGCGTCAGCGGCGGGTAGGCCACCACCGGCAGCAGCGGCGTTTTGACCACCACCGGCCAGGCGCCGAAGCGCACCGGCGTGGGATGGCCGACAAGCGTTTGCGCCAGCGCCTTGGCGCTTGCCTGCAGGGGCTGAACGTACATGGCGTTGACGCCGTCGACGCAGGCGGCGTCGCCCAGCGCATACACGCGCGGGTGCGAGGTCATCAGGGTGCGGTCCACGGCAATGCCGCCGGGCACGACCTCAAGTCCGCAGGCCTCGGCCAGCGCGGTGCGTGCCAGCAGCCCGGTGGCCAGCAGGGCAACGTCGGCGTGGACGAGCGCGCCGTTATCCAGATGCACCGCCAGGCAGTCGTCGTCAAGATCGAGCCGCTCCGGGGTACGGCCCAGATGCAGCGCGATGCCGGCATCAAAAAACGCCTTGCCCAGCGCCTTGCCCGGCGGCTCAGGCAAAAGCCGCGGCAGCGGCGTGGCTTCCGGGGCTATCAGGCTGACCTGATGGCCGCCGGCGTGGAGGTCGTTGGCAAACTCGCAGCCGACAAGCCCGGCCCCGATGACCGCAACCCGGGCGGCTTTATCGCCCAGGGCTGCATAAAAACGGCGGTAGTCGTCCAGATCGTTGACGCTAAAGCAGCGCGGCGCGACGCGATCAGGCAGGGAGAACGGCGTGCGCGGTGCAGCTCCGGTGGCCAGCACCAGCGTGGTGAAGGTCAGCGTACGGGCGTTTGGCGCGCTGCCCTCGGCGCGGCACGGCGCCAGGGTAAGCCTGCCGGCGTCCGGCTCAATGGCGGTCACAACGGTGTGCGTCCAAAGCGTAGCGTCGAGCTCGTCGGCCAGCGCGGCCACGCTTTGCTGGGCCAGCCGCTCCGGGGGCAGGCGCTTGGCGAAGCCGGTGGACAAAAGCGGCTTGTTGTAGGGGGTGCCGCTGTCTTGGCTGATCAGCGCCAGCGAGCGGTTATCGCCTGTCTGACGCAGTGCGCGGGCCAGGCCAATCCCGGCCATGCCGGTGCCGATAATGACCAGTTCAGCGTGTGAAGCAGGCATGGTGTCATCCTGAAAGCAAAACGTGAGGGTGCGGGGCACGCCGTTATCAGCGTACGAACGGGCCCATGTTACACTAGCCGCCCGAATTTCTGGCGGGGAGCGGCGCGGTGAAAGACAACGTTCAGCGAGATAGCCCAGCGCCGGGCCTGCCCGTGCGCTGGCGCCCGGCGGCGGCGGCGCGCCCGCGGATGTCGCCACGCTGGTGGCGCTGGGTGGCCTCTACCGATTCGCTGACCGTGCGGCTCAAAGCGGCCGGCGGTGCACGGCGGTTCAGCGTGCGTTTGCTGCGCCAGGGCACAGGCTACCCGTTTGCTGACGAGGCCCGGGCGCTGGGTATCGCACCCGGGCGGCTGGCCTGGCGGCGCGAGGTGGCGCTGTGCCTGGACGGCGTGCCCTGGGTGGTGGCGCGCTCGGTGGCACCGCTTTTTGCGCTGCGCGGGCACAGGCTTTACGCGCTGGGCGAGACGTCGCTCGGCAGCTGGCTGTTTGCCCAGCCGGGGCTTGTCCGCGGCCCGCTGGAAGTCACCCGGGCGCCGCCGCGGTTTGTAACCGCCCCCAGCCTTTGGGGGCGGCGGTCGGTGTTTTGTCACGGCCGGCTGGCGCTTTTGGTGCAGGAATACTTCCTGCCGGCCATGGCCGAGGCGCTTGCGCTGCCGGCGGCCTGAGACCGGGCGCTTTTGACAGATGACGGATGACGGGGTAGCGGCCCGGTTCGGGCCGATTTTGGCATAGCGAGGTAGAGCATGGATCGTTCTTTGCTGCGGCCCACAGGGCTTGCGCGCGTGGCGGATTTTCTTCACCTGACCCGGCTGGATCGCCCCATCGGCACCTGGCTTTTGATGTGGCCGACGCTCTGGGCGCTGTGGCTGGCCGCAGACGGCGTGCCCGGGCGCGGCGTGGTACTGATTTTTGTGGCCGGCGTGTACGTCATGCGCGCCGCGGGCTGTGTGATCAACGACTACGCCGACCGCCGCGTGGACGGCCACGTCAAGCGCACCAAAAAGCGCCCGCTGGCCACCGGGCGCATCAGCGAAACCGAAGCCAAGGGCGTGTTTGCCGGGCTGGTGGTCATCGCCTTTATTCTGGTGCTTTTGACCAACCTGTTTACCGTTTTGCTTTCCCTGGGCGGGGTGGCGCTGGCGTTTATCTATCCGTTCATGAAGCGCTACACCCACCTGCCCCAGCTGTTTCTGGGCGCGGCGTTTTCCTGGGCGATTCCCATGGCCTACGGCGCGGTAACGGGCCATGTGCCGGTCGAGGCGTGGCTGCTGTTTGGGGCCAACGTGGCCTGGACCATCGCCTACGACACCCAGTACGCCATGGTCGACCGCGATGACGATGTGAAAATCGGGGTGAAATCCACCGCCGTGCTGTTCGGCCGCGCCGACAGGCTGATGGTCGGGCTGTTTCAGCTGGCCGCACTTGGTTTTCTCGGCTGGGCCGGCTGGCGGCTGGCCCCCGGCGGGTTTTTCTGGCTGGGGCTTGCCGGCATGGCGGCGACGTTTCTCTACCAGCAGTGGCTTATTCGCGCGCGCGAGCGCGACGGCTGCTTCCACGGCTTTTTGAACAACTTCTGGTCAGGGCTGATCGTGTTTGCCGGCATTGCCCTGAGCCTGTGGCCGGCGGCGGCATAGCGCGGCTAGGCGCTGCCTGCGGGCTTGGGCGCGTGGCGGTAGTGGGCGTCCCACATCAGCACCGCACCGGCCACCGCGCCGGGGATCAAAAACAGATTGGCCAGCGGTATCCAGGTGATCAGCGTGACCGCGCCGCCGTAGCTTAGGCTGTGCCACGGGCGGCGGGCCAGCCGGCGGCGCATGTCGGCGAAGCTGATCTGGTTGTTGTCCATGGGATAGTCGAGATAGCTAATCGCCATCATCCAGGCGGAAAAAAGCCCCCACAGCAGCGGGGCCAGCAGGTTGACGCCGGGAATCCAGCTGATAACAAACAGCACCGCGGCCCGGGGCAGAATGTAGCCCAGCTTGACCAGCTCACGGCCCAGCGCGTCCACCGCGGCCCGGGTCAGGCTGCGATCGTCCAGCGGCGCCCGCCCGGTGGCGACGATTTCCACCTTCTCGGCGAGAAAGCCGTACAGCGGCGCGGCAATCAGCTGGGTAACCAGCGTAAAGGTAAAAAACACCACCGCCAGCAGGCACAGCACAAAAAGCGGCCAGATCAGCCACGACAGCCAGTCGAGCCAGCCCGGCACCAGGTTCATCCAGTGCTCGACCCAGCCGCCAAAGCGGCTGATGACCATGCCCAGCAAAATGACGTAGACCGCCAGGTTGACGGCAATCGGGGCAAAGACGTAGCGGCGCAGGCCGGGGCGATAGACCCAGCGTGTGCCCTGGGCAATGGCGTCAACGGCGGTCATCATAGGCATTCACGGATTACGGTGAAACGTCGGCTGTGCTGGAAAAGCCCGGCTACGAAAGCGGAATCAGCTTGGCAAAGCCCAGCACCAGCCACTTGGCGCCTTCGTGCTCGAAGCTGACCTGCACGCGCGCGCGCGGGCCTTCCCCTTCGGTATTTAAAATAACGCCTTCGCCAAAGATCGGGTGCTCCACCGCCTGGCCGACGTGCAGGCTGGGCAGATCGCCTTCGCCTTCGACGCTTTGCTGAGACAAATCGCCGGAAGCGCCGCCCCGGGCGGTCACCGGGCGTGAGACCTGGCCGCGCAGGCGCACCTCTTCCAAAAGCTCGGCCGGCAGCTCGCGCAGAAACCGCGACGGCCGGGGGAAGATTTCCTTGCCGTGCAGGCGGCGAGTTTCGGCGTGGGTCAAATACAGCTTGTGCATGGCACGCGTCACGCCGACGTAGGCCAGCCGGCGCTCTTCTTCCAGCCGGCCGGGCTCTTCCATCGACATCTTGTGGGGGAACAGCCCTTCTTCCACGCCGGTGATAAACACCAGCGGAAACTCCAGCCCCTTGGCCGAGTGCAGGGTCATCAGCTGCACGCTGTCTTCGAACTCCTCGGCCTCGTGCTCGCCGGCGTTGAGCGCGGCCTCGGACAAAAACGCCTCCAGCGCCGTGAGGCCCTCGCCGGCTTCCGGGGCGTCGAACACGTCGCCCTGGGTAAAGGCCCGGGCGGCGTTGACCAGCTCTTCGAGGTTTTCCACCCGGCCCTGGCCTTTCTCGCCGGGCTCTCTTTGATGATGCTCGATCAGCCCGGTGCGGGCGATGACGTGCTCAATGATCTCGTGCAGCGCAAGGCCCGAGGCGTCGTTGTCCAGCTGCTCGATCAGATCGGCGAAGGCGCGCACGGCGTTGGCGGCACGGCCCTTGAGCGTGCCGTCACTGGCGCTGTCATGGAGTGCCTGCCACATGGTGATGCCCTGATCCCGGGCGCGAAAGCGCAGAATCTCCACCGTGCGCGTGCCGATGCCCCGGGCGGGCACGTTGATCACCCGCTCCATGGAGGCGTCGTCGTCGCGGTTGAGCAGCAGGCGCAGGTAGGCCAGGGCGTTTTTGATCTCAAGGCGCTCGTAAAAGCGGTGGCCGCCGTAAATGCGGTAGGGCACGCCCTGGCGGATCAGGGTTTCCTCGATCAGCCGGGACTGGGCGTTGGAGCGGTAGAGAATCGCCACGTCGGCGCGCCTGAGCCCGGTGGCGGTGCGCTCTTTGAGGGTGTCGACGATAAACCGCGCCTCTTCCAGATCGTTAAAGCCCGCGTAGACGGATATCGGCTCGCCGCGCTCGCCGTCGGTCCACAGACGTTTGCCCATGCGCTCGGTATTGTGGCTGATCAGCGCGTTGGCGGCGTCGAGAATGGCGCTGGTGGAGCGGTAGTTCTGCTCCAGGCGCACGGTTTTGACCCGGGGGAACTCGGTCTCAAAGCGGCGGATGTTTTCCACCCGAGCCCCGCGCCAGCCGTAGATGGACTGGTCGTCGTCGCCCACCACGGTGGTGGGCGTTTGCTGGCCGGTGATCAGCTTGAGCCAGGCGTACTGCAGGGTGTTGGTGTCCTGAAACTCGTCCACCAGCACGTGGCCGAAGCGCTCGCGATAGTGGGCCAGAAGTGCGGGGTTGTCGCGCAAAAGCTCAAGACTTCGCAGCAAAAGCTCGCCGAAATCCACCAGCCCGCCGCGCTCGCAGGTCAGCTGGTAGAAGTGGTAGAGCTCGACCATCTGGCCCAGATAGGCGTCGCCGTCGGTGTTGACCTGAGACGCGCGCAGGCCTTCTTCCTTGCAGCCGCTGATAAAGCCCTGCACCTGGCGCGGCGGAAAGCGCTCGGCGTCGATGCTGTGATCCTTGAGCAGGCGCTTGATCAGGCGCAGCTGGTCGTCGCTGTCGATGATCTGGAAATGCTGGGGCAGGCGCGCGTCCTGCCAGTGGGTGCGCAAAAGCCGATGGGCAATGGAGTGAAAGGTGCCCACCCAGACGTGGCGCATGGAAATGCGCAAAAGCGCCTCCAGCCGGGTGCGCATCTCTCGGGCGGCCTTGTTGGTAAAGGTCACCGCCAGCAGCGCGTAGGGCGAAAGCCCCTCGGCCTGCATCAGCCAGGCGATGCGATGCACCAGCACCCGGGTTTTGCCCGAGCCCGCCCCGGCCAGCACCAGAAGGTTGCCCTGAGGGGCGCTTACCGCGTCGCGCTGGGCGGAGTTGAGCGAATCCAGAATCGCCGTCACGTCGTCCATAAAAGCCGCTGCCGAGGGTTGAAAAGTGAGCGGCCAGTCTAGCACAGCCCCCGGCAGGTGCGCCGGCCGTGAGGTTTCAGCGGGAGGAGCACATGGCGCGCCGGCAACGCCGCCTGTAAACGGCGGCTATCGCGCCGGGGACAAAAACCGGCAGTTTTGCACCAGGCTTTCGATCAGTTCGCCCGCGGGCATTTCGCGCGCCAGCGGGGCGCCTTGCCCTGCCCAGTGGGCAGAAAACGCCGCGCTGTTGCCGGCCTTGGCGGCGGCGGCCAGCGCTTTGCCGGCGGCGTAGGCAATCGGGTAGTCGGGCAGGGCCGGGGCGTTCGGCCGGTCAATATCGGTGTGCATACGGCTTGCCAGGCCTCTGGCGGGGCGGCCCGAGATGACGCGGGTAATGCGCGTGTGGTAGCTGTGCTCGCTTTTCAGTGCCTGGCGGTAGGCCGTATCGGCGGCGGATTCCGGGGTCAGAATAAACGCCGTGCCCAGCTGGGCGCCGGCAGCGCCCAGGTCGATGGCGGCCTGAATGCCCTGGCCGTCCATGATGCCGCCGGCGGCTATCACCGGAATGCCGCTTGCAGCGCTGATCAGGCGGGTAAGCGGCAGGGTGGCCATCTGCTGATCGCCTTTTTCGGGGGTGAAAACGCCTCGGTGCCCGCCGGCTTCGCTTCCCTGGGCCACTACGGCCTCTACGCCTGCCGCCTCCACCGTGGCGGCCTCTTCCGGGGTAGTGGCGCAGCCGACGGTGACGATGCCCGCCGCCTGAAGCGCTTGAATCCATTCCACGGGCGGCAAGCCGAAGTGAAAGCTTACCACCGCCGGCTTTTCTTCCAGCAGCATGTCCAGCGCCGGACGATGATCGTTAAAGCTTGGGTAGGCGGCGGCGAGCCGGGTGGGGGCCGGCGCCTCGAACGCTTCGAAAAAGGGCGTTAAATAGCGGATCCAGCGGGCCTCCCGGTCCGGATCCTGCGTCGCTTCGCGGTGGCAGAATACGTTGACGTTAAAGGGCTTTTCCGTCAGCGCCCGGGTCGCACCGATCATCTCTCGCGCCTGTTCGACTGAGCTTGCCCCGATGCCGATGGAGCCCAGCGCCCCGGCGTTGGAAACGGCCGCGGCCAGCGCCGGCGTTGATACGCCAACCATCGGGGCCTGCACGATAGGGTAGCGGATACCCACAAGGCGCGTCAGCGCATTGGCAAAGCGCATGGTGTTCCCCCTTTTGCTTGCTTTATGGCGGCTTTATGGCGACGCGGTCACGGCGTGGCGTCGCCTTCAGGATAGCGCAGCGGGTTAAGGCTTTTCTTCACTTCCTTGAGCTGTTCGGCCAGTTTGGGCCCGCGGGTTTTGGCCACGCCCACGGCGAGCACGTCGATGAGCACCAGGTGTGCGATGCGCGAGCTCATGGGGGTGTAGATTTCGGTGTCTTCGAACACGTCAACGTAGAGCGGCAGGGTGACCTCGTCAGCCAGCGGCGAGCCGCTGGGGCACAGGCCGATCACCGTGGCGCCGGCTTCCCGGGCCAGGCGTACGCTTGCCGCCAGCGCCCGGGTGCGCCCGGTCTGGGAGATGGCCACGACCACGTCGCCGGCTTTCAGCGTGACCGCGGACATGTTTTGCATGTGCGGATCGCTGTAGGCCGAGGTAAAAATCTGCAGGCGGAAGAATTTGTGCTGGGCGTCTACCGCCACCGCGCCGGAGGCGCCAAAGCCGTAGAACTCCACCCGGTTGGCACCGGCCAGGGCGTTGACTGCCTGGCCCAGCGCCTGGTTGTCGATGCGGTCGCGTACCGAGAGCAGCGTGCCCACGGTGGAATCGAAGATGCCTTGGGAAAACTCGGCTACCGAGTCGCTGTCGTTCATCGAGAACTGGGCAAACTGGCTGCCGGTCGCCAGCATCTGCGCCAGCTTGAGCTTGAAATCCTGAAAGCCGTTGCAGCCCAGCGCCCGGCAGAAACGCACCACGGTGGGCTCGCTGACCTTGGCTTCGGTCGCCAGATCAACGATGCGCATGTGAATAACCTCGTCGGCGTTTCTCAGCACAAAACGGGCCACTTTCTGCTCGGAGCGGCGCAGGTGCTCCATGCGGTGTCTCAATTCATCGAACAGGGCACGACTCACGGCGGGCTCCTTGTGATTAACGACGGATGACGGGCCGAAACGTAACCGGCCGTGCCGAATTATCGCACGTTTGGCGCGCCCGGCGGGACCTGCCGGCCGGGCCTGTGCTGTAAAACGCATCGTTTATCATCTCGTATAAAGAAAAACGCCCCGCCGGCTTGTGCCGGCGGGGCGTTGGCGTAGCGGGGTGCGCTGGCCTACAGAAGACCGGCCACGCCGGTAATAAACACCACAATAACGCCGATAGGGGCGATAACCCGGGCAATCACGTTCCAGGCGCGCACGCCGAAAGCCGACAGTTCCAGCTCTTTCTCCACGCTTTTGCGCTCCAGGCACCAGGCGGCAAATATAATCGCCCCCAGACCTGTCAGCGGCAGCAGGAACTTCGCGGTGAGCGTATCGAGGAAGTCAAAGATGTTCAGGCCCAGCAGGCTGACGTCCGACCAGACGTTGAACGACAAAAGCGCCGCTACGCCCAGAAGCCACACGGCTACGCCGCCGATCAGCGTTGCCGTGACCCGGGGCAGCGAGGTGCGCTCTTCCAGCATTTCGACGGGTAACTATTTAGCTCATGCTGCCTGATCCAGCTCGTCCTCTCGCATGAAGGCAGGCACCTCACCGGCAAACAGTTGCTCCAGCGCCGTGTGCGCCGCCAGGCCC
>NZ_BAAAZT010000057.1:0-17819 GCF_039537045.1 Halomonas cibimaris
CCGCTGGGAGCCTATCTCTCTTTTGATCGCCTCTGTGATGAGGTACACCGCCTACTTGGTGGTTATGGCACTGAATACGCGATTAATTTTGAATAAGCACTTACCTAACCCTTTAGCTGTCGGGTCCAGTGTGATTGACAATTCGTTTGGTAAATAACTCAGACCGCTGGCTCTGCCATGCTTTCATCGCAGTAATCGGCAATTGATGGTGCAGTACTTTTTGCGAGATAAGGTGATTTTACAGCCATATATAGCGTTTGAGTGTCTGCTCCCGGTCTTTCCTGAGGTATACGTCGAGTCGCCAGCACATCGCTGATGGGTTCGTAGCTCTCCCTCTCTGAGCTAGATAAGGCCGCCATGGCCGCAGAACAGCGCATCGTTGCCATTTACTGAGCCTTAACTGGCTGAAAACACTTCGGCCTGCGCCCGGCTCCAGCTAAAGGTGTCAAGACCCTATTCACATGACCGATGGCCTTTGCAAATCACTCTGGGCGCTCTTCGCCTGCGTTATTCCCCCAGGCCTCGGAGAATGACTGCTCCTCCAGACCCTCGAAGCGGTCCGTCACATAGCGGCTGTGACAGGCCACGCAGGATTCGGTCATGCGGTTGAAGGTATTGACCTGAGCCTGAGTATTCTGCTGTTTGCCCGCTTCGGCCAGAGACGCCGCCAGTTGATGGAAGCGCGTGTCCATCTGCAGAAACGCCTCGGGAACCGCCGCCTTCAAGTCCTTACGGTCCTGTTTGGTCAAGGACTGTTCCAGAATGAAGCTGTCGTGAATGGCCAGGCCCTTCTGCGCCACCTCATCATGCCGTCCCTGGATGATAGCGCTATAGGTCTCCTGCATCGCCGCCTCGACCTCGACCATCTCCTTGACCAGCAGCCCACGCAGCTTCTCGGTCAAATCAGGACCTACCGGCTGCGCCGCGAAAACGGTAGCGCTCAATGTCAGGCCAGCCAGCGCGGCAGCCGATACAATGATGCGGTGTGTCTGTCGTTTACTCATGATCTACCTCACGGTCACGTTGATTTGCTTGCATTCACCGGGCAGCACATCGAAACGTCTCAACTCGCCTCTCTTGCCTAAAGCCTGGCGTCGGACGCAGCTTCCTCTACCCTTGCCCAGCCCAGGTCGTCGAAGATCACATAGAGTGCCGGAATCACTACCAGCACCAGCACGGTGGAAGTCAGCAGGCCAAACACCACCGCAATGACCAGCGGCTGCACTGCCGCCGCCTGGGCGCTGGTCTCGGCCAGCAGCGGCAGGAGCCCGGCGATGGTGGTGCTCGTCGAAATCAGGATGGCGCGCAGGCGGTCGCGGCTGGCCTGGCCCGCCGCGGCGATGGCGGATTGCCCCGCGGCGCGGTAGCTCTTGATGAAGTGAATCAGCAGGATGGCGTTGTTGACCACGATGCCGGCCAGGGACGCCGCGCCGATCATCGAGGGCATCGACAGATAAAAGCCCATCGCCACATGGCCCCAGAGCGCGCCGACGAAGGCCAGCGGGATCGACAGCATGACAATCAGCGGTTCGACATAGCTTCTGAACTGGAAGGAAAGGATGACGAAGATGCCGAGCAGACCGATCAGCAGCGCGCGCCGGATCGAGCCGCCGGTCTCCGCGGAGCGGGCGACCTGACCCTCGAAAGCGACCGCCACCTGGGGATGGCGCGTCTGGAAATCGGGCAGCCAGTGCCGGCGAATATCGTCGACAACCGCCTGGGCATTGGCCAAGGTCGCATCCACGTCGGCGGTCACGGTAGCGGTACGCTGGCCATCGACCCGAGTGATCCGCGCCCAGTCCCGGGCCTTGTCGATGTTGGCGACGACTTCAAGGGGCACTCGGCCTCCCCCCGGAAGCTGCACGGTCAGATCCTGAAGGTCATCCAGGCTCTGTCGATCCTGCTCGGCATGGCGCACCAGGATGTCCACGTCCCGCTGGCCGATGCGCAGGGTGTCGCTGATTTGCCCGAGCATGGCGGCGCGCAGCTGCGCGGCGATCTCTTCGGCGCTCAGCCCCAGCCCGTGGGCGCCTTCGGCCAGCGACAGGCGGCGCTCGGGCTTGCCGGGCCGCAGGTCATCGATGACGTTGTAGACGCCCGCATAGCCGGCGAGATGCTCGCCGAGCTCCCGCGAAGCGGTCTTCAGCCCAGCCAGACTCTCCCCCTGCAGACGCACCTCGATGGGAATGCCCGCCGGCCCGAATCCCGGCTCTTGAATAATCAGGCTGAGCAAGCCGGGAATATCGCCGATCTCCTTCTGCCAGGCCGCGGTCAGCTCATTCAGGCTCAGGCGGCGCCGCTCGGCGCCAAGCAGATCGACGATCAGCGTGGCCACATGGGCACCGGCCTCGCGAGCGCTGGGATTGTGGTTGAAGCGTACCTGAACGGCGCGCACCAGGGGCGTCTCATCCGGCTGCTCGGGGGTCAGCCGCTCGTCGATCTCGCGCAGGGCGTTCTCAACCCGGGAAGCCACCGCCTCGGTGCGTGATAATGGCGTGCCCTGGGGCATCAGGATGCGTGCTTCGAGCACGTCGCCATCGATCTCGGGCATCGCCTCGCTGCCGATATGGCCGCCGGCAAGATAGCCGCCGGAGCCCAGCAGCAGGATCAGCACGCTGCCCAGCAGGGCGTAGCGCCAGCGAATCGCCGCCTCGACCAGGCGTCCGACGCCCTCGCGAAAGCGCTCGAAACGGCGCTCGAAGCCGGCGCGCAGCCGTGACGGCTCGGCCTGCAGGCGATGAAGACTGCCCTTCAGATGATGCGGCAGAATGAAGAAGGCTTCGATCAGACTCGCCGCCAGGGCAGCAATCAGGACGACCGGCAGCACCTTGAGCACCTCGCCCATCTCGCCGACCAGAAAGGCGAGCGGCACGAAGACCGCCGCCGTGGTCAGAAACGACGACACCACCCCGGGGAGTACGCCCCGGGTGCCCGCGACTACCGCTTCCAGCGGCGTCGCGGCCTTCCGAGCCTGAGTGGCGATGTTGTCGGTGATCACGATGGCATCGTCCATGACGATACCGATCGCCATCAGCAGCCCCACCAGGGTGATCATGTTGAGCGTCAATCCGGCCAGTCCCATGACCGCAAAGGCGCCCAGGAAGGCCACCGGCAGGCCCAGTACCGCCCATAGCGCCAATCGCGGCCGAAAGAACAGGCTCATCACCAGCACCACCAGCGCAAACCCCATGACGCCGTTTTCGACCAGCATCTGCAGGCGGTCGCGCACGATGCTGGTCATGTCCTGGGTCAGGGTCAGCGAAACATCGCCGTCCAGGCGCTGGCGCTCGCTTTCGGCTACCGCCTGCAGACCCTTCATCACGTCCAGGGCATCGTCGCGCAGGGTCTTGTGCACCTCCAGCACCAGGGCGCGCTGGCCGTCGAACCAAACCTTCTCCTCCTCGCGCTCGGGTGTCTCCCGCAGGGTGGCGATCTGGCCCAGGGTCAGATCGCCCCCGTCGGCGCCGGAGACGACCACCACATCCTGCAGCTCGCGCAGGGAGTGGCGCTGGTCGGTGAAGCGCAGTTGGATATCCTGGCTCGAGGTTTCCAGAATGCCCAGCGGCATGTCGATATTCTGGCGGGAAAGGGTCGCCGCCAGCTCGCTCGCCGAGAGGCCGTACTGCCCCAGCACCTGCTGGGGAATCTCGATCTGCCACTGGCGCTGGGAAAGCCCCTGGATATCGACCCTGG
This sequence comes from Halomonas cibimaris, assembly GCF_039537045.1. GTDB lineage: Bacteria > Pseudomonadota > Gammaproteobacteria > Pseudomonadales > Halomonadaceae > Vreelandella > Vreelandella cibimaris. Next base: position 3,694 of record NZ_BAAAZT010000057.1, read on the forward strand.
CCACGCCGGGCAGGCGCAGCAGCCGATCCTCCAGCGTCTTGGCATAATCCTCCAGACCGGACAGCGACATGTCGCCGCCCACCGCCACCGCCGCCACCAGATCGCTGCGGTGCAGCTCGCGCACGACCGGCGGGTCGGCGCGTTCGGGGAAGTCGGTGATGGCTTCAACCTCGGTAGAGATATCGTCCAGGAAGCGGCCGATATCACCATCGTCCTCCATGGTGGCCGTGGCGCTGGCCAGATTGTCCTGGGCCACGCAGACGAACTCGTCAAGGAAGTCCACGCCGGTCAGCGCATCGTGAAGGCGACGACAGATCTGATCCTCGACGTCCGCGGCGGTAGCGCCGCGATACTTCACCTCGATGCCCACCTCGCCGGGCCGGTAGTCGGGAAAGGTCTCGCGCTTGAGGTTGGGAACGGCGAACAGCCCCACCGCCAGCAGCAGAATCAATAACAGATTGGCGGCGGTGGGATGACCGGCGAACCAGCGAATCATGACTTCTCTCCCAACGCCTGGCGACGAAGACGCCGTGCCAATTCCTCATCGCGTCGCGGATCGATCGCCATGCCGTTGATGGCCGGCACCAAGTCGTCCACGATCACGCTGTCACCTTCCTCGAGCCCTTCCGTCACCACCGCCAGATCGTGCTGTTCGAAGGCGACACGCACCGGTCGGCGCACGAGGTGCTGATCGCTATCGACCACGTAGACTTCACCCTGATGCACCGCCGTCGCCGGCACCACCATCCGCGGGTTCGGCGCTCTGGACGCCAGCCGTACCTGCACGTACATGTCGCGCACCAGCGCAGGCTGCGTCAGCGGCGCCACCTGCCGGTAGGGCTCCTCGACCCGCACCACGACCCGGGCGGTGCGGGTGGCCGGATCCAGGCCGTTGGCGATGCGCACGACCCGGGCCGGCCAGCGCGCGCTCTTCCCGGCGACCAGGGTCACCTCGGCATCGATGGCGGAGAAATCCAGCCGCTGGGCAATGTCCAGGATCCCGTCTTCGGCATCGCGAACGGTCTGGGTGCCGAGCAGGCGGCGCAGCATGTCCATCGGCACCTGGGCCACCACCTCGGCGGCCTCGATGCCCTCGGCGCGGAACAGGCGCTGACCGGCGTTGATGTACTGATGCAGCTCGGCCTCGACCTCGCCCAGGCGCAGGTCATAGGGCGCTTCGAAGCGCGTATCCTCGAGATCACGGCGCGCCTGATCCAGGCGCGTGGTCGTACGCTCGACTTCCGCTTCCAGGCGCTGGCGGCGCGAAGGGATGAGCTGCAGCTCGTTTTCCAGCGACTGCACGGTCTGACGCTGGGCCAGGGTCGCGCGCCGCTCGTCGCCCAGCCGCGAGCGGGATACCGAGCCGCTGCTGGCCAGGCGCTGGATGCGCGCCAGCTCCTGCTCCGCCAGCTCCAGGCGTTCACGCTCCAGGGCGACCAGGTGCCGGGTATTCTCCGCTTCCCGCTTCAGCTGCGCCTGCTCCGCGGCAAGGCTGGCCAGCTGCGCCTGGGCCTCGGCTTCGGCCAGCCGATAGCGGCTGGGATCGATCTCCAGCAGCAGGGTGCCCTCTGCCAGTAGCGTGCCGCTCTCCAGATCCTCATGGCGTTCGACGACACGTCCCGGCACGTTGGCAGTGGCGTCCCAGGTGCGGGCGGGCCGCGCGGTGCCGTAGCCCCGCGCCTCGACGACGAAGGGTAGCGACTCGACCGCAACGACGCGCACCGTGGGTATCCTCAAGGCGTCCTTGCCGCGCGAGGGTGTCTGGCGATTGATGACGAAGACCACGATCAGCAGGATACCAATCGCCAGCCCCAACGCGATCAGCAGGCCACGCCCCCAACGCTTGAGTCGCGAGCTCATGTCTCCTCCCTGGCCTGGACGGCGCGTCGATAGAGCAGAAAGGCCTCGGGCGCCTGTTCAGCAATGCGCGCGACATCGTCGTCAATCAGGGATTGCACCACCAGCCCCTGCACGGTGCCGATGAACTGGGTGGCCGCCGTCTCGATATTCAAGTCAGCACGCAACTCACCGCTTGCCCTGCCCTCTGTCAGAATGGCCGCGAGTCGTTCGCGGTATTTGGCAAGCATGGAGCGTAACAGTCGTGTGGCATCTGTCGGCTCCGCGTGCTGCAGCTGCCCGAATATCAGACGCGGCACCCCGGGATGCTCGACAATGAAATCGGTATGCGCCATGAACATGGCCTCCAGGGCCATCAACGGCGTCGCGCGGCGGTCGACGGCTGCATCCAGACGCCGCATGAGTCGCTCGGTGATCCAGGCCACGACCGCCTGCCACATCTCGTCCTTGCCGGTGAAATGACGAAACAGCGCCCCCTGGGTCACGCCCATGCGTGCAGCGATGGCGGCCGTGGTGATGCGAGCGGGGTCCTGTTCAGCGCACAGCTCCACCATGGCACGCACGGTCCGCTCCTTGCGTTCTTCCGCGGGTAGATGATGGGTTCTTGCCATGAGCATCTTCCAAAAGATAGTAATCAGTTACTATCTTAATTTCGAAAAGCTCTTTTTACCAGCAGGATGTGTCGGGCACTACCTGTATGATCCTGCTCCTATTTCTCGGGATACTATTTTCTTGGGACCCTATATCCTGGGATCCTGCATCCATCCAGAGGTCAATAAATGTCTTCACGATAGCGTCCCCGGGCCTTGAGCGTCGCCACGTCCATGCCTAGCGGCGCGATGACCTCGTTCAGCGCCGCCATGACGCTTGCCGCCATGTCTCGGCCACCGCAGACTAGGATCTGCGCGCCCTTCTCGATCAGCTGGCGCAGTTCCGCGCCATCCACGGCAATCTTGTCCTGCACATAGGCACCCTCATCGACGCGGGAAAAGATCGCGTTCAGCGACCAGAAACCCGTATGCCGCGATGCAGAGGCTGGCGTGATGGTGAAAGCCTCGCCAGTTGCGCCCCTCATAGTGACCCAAGCCGAACTCCTGCTTGAGCTCCTGATAGTGGCGCTCGATTTGCCAGCGCGCCTTGGCGATGGCCACCAGCATCGTCAAACGCGGTTGGCATGTCCCAGCCTGGGGGTTAGGTCGTCAAGGTAGGCATTGAAGACTATGCCGAGAAAGCCATCAGGACGAGGAAGGATCGTGCCACTCAAGTCGCACCTCCAACCCCCCTCGCTCATGGTTTCGCAACTTCAACTCGGCATGCTGTCGTTTCGCCAACGCGACGGCGATCGATAGTCCCAGGCCGCTACCGCTGATACTCTGCGACGAGGCACGTCGAAAACGCTGGGTCACGGATCCCAGTAAAGCCTCGGGTATTCCCGGGCCGGTATCGCGTATGATCAGCTGGAGTCCCTGGGGCACCTTGTCGAGGGAGACCGTGACGCGGCCTTCATCCGGCGTATAGCGCATCGCGTTGTCCAACAGGTTGCGTATGAGGATGCCAAGCTCGGTGGCATTGGCCGTCACGTAGCATGGCTCTTCCCTGGCGCGAGTAGTCCCGGCTATTTCCAACGTCTGTCCGCGCGACTCGGCCAACGGCCAAAGTTCCGCCGCCAGGTCTTCCACCAGCAGCCCTACATCAATCTTCTCGACATTATGCTGCTGACGCTGGTCCAGGCGTGCCAATATCAATAGCTGCTCGACCACGCGCTGTAATCGCTCGATACCGATCCTGGCCTTATCCAGCGATGCCGCTTCACCCTCGACGGCGTTATCCAACTGGATCTTCAGTCCGGCCAAGGGCGTGCGCAGTTCGTGAGCGGCGTCGGCGGTAAAGCGGCGCTCCTTTTGCAGAGCTTCACCGAGCCTGGTGATAAAATCGTTGAGGGCGCGATGCAGCCCGTCAAGCTCCCGCGGTACCGATAGACTGATGGGGCTCAGGTCCGTTTGATCCCGGCCACGTACCTGTCGTGACAATTGTTCAATGGGCGTGAGTCCGCGACGAATCGCGCGCATCATCAGCCACAGTGCCAGTGGCATCATCAACAGCATCGGCCAGAGATGGTTGATCGTGATGCGGTTGACGATGGACTGATGGAAGCGCTGCTGGAGACCGATACGCAGCCAAGTCTCGCTGTTGCTATCAAACAGGCTGAAGACTCGCCAGCGCCGACCCTCGTAGTCGACCCAGCGAAAACCTTCTTCTCGCGGCGCGGGGAAGGCGGACGTTTCGTGCCAGCGAGGCCCCATCATGAGCGGGCGGCCCTGCGCGTTCCAAAAGCCCAGGCCCACCTTTTTTTCTTCATGATGGAAAAGGGCGGCTGCCGACGTCTGCGCTGTCGTATCAGTTAGCAGGTCGTCATACAGCTGCGCCGGATGGTCTGGCTGGCTCAGCTGCCGAGACAGTGCACGGTATACCTCGGTATTGGGTGAGTCTGGTAGAAAAGACGCCATGATACGCGCCTCGAGGCTAAGCTGAGCGTCAAGAATTTCTTCAAGCTCGTGCTGGGAAATCAAGTACGCCGCGACAACGGACAGCGCGCTAACCGCTATCAGGGTAATGGCCAACGTGCGGACCAGATATCGGCGTATTGAAATCATGTCGCCCGGCTGTCCAGGCGATAGCCGATACCACGCACGGTGGTAATCAGTCGCTTGTCAAGTTTCTTGCGCAAGTGGTGCACATGAACCTCCAGAGCGTTGGATTCCACTCCCTCACCCCAACCGTAGAGCAGGCTTTCCAAGCGAGTGCGCGAGAGGACTTTATCGGCATGGCGTACCAGCTCGAGCAGCAAGGCGTATTCGCGCCGCCTCAAGTCAACTTCCTGGTCACGCCAGGACACTTTGTGGCTGGCCTCATCAATTAACAGATCGCCAAGCTTAAGTTCGCAAGAGCTGTGACCGGAGGCGCGCCGAGTCACGACCCGCAAACGGGCCAGCAATTCCTGCAAATCAAAAGGCTTGAGCACGTAATCGTCTGCTCCGGCATCCAGTCCGCGAATGCGTGACTCTATCGCATCTCGCGCGGTCAGAATCAGCAAGGGCACATTGCTTGTGCGGCGTACGCTCGCCAGCACCTCCAGGCCATCGATATCCGGCAGTCCCAGATCCAATATCACCGCCGAGAAGTCTTCGTTTTCCAGAGCGGTTAGGCCCTCGCGTCCTCGAGAAAGCCAGTCAACCACATAGCCTTGGCGCTCTAGGGCACATTTGACACCGTCTCCCAGCAGGGAATCATCCTCTATCAGCAGTATGCGCATTGTCTATCCTCACGAGTCCTGACTCGATTATCGGCTAGCAGGCTTAAGATTTGCTTAAGCATGCATTATGCGTTGTTCTCTTTTGTCCTGTCTGCATGAAGAGCCTCGTCATATATCCCCCATGACCTGTCATCATCTTGTAGTGATCCACTATTTTCGGACAGTACGTTAAATCTTTTCCTCGGCCGCCATAGGCGATATATCATCGTTGAAAGCATGGGGTTATTGCCGATTGTAGTAGCCCATCAGGTAGTCACCGATATCCTGACGTGCCTTGTGCAGATTCGTGTATCTCAGCGCGGGCACTCATTCCATTTTCAGACTACGGAACAACCGCTCCATCGGGGCGTTATCCCAGCCGTTGCCACCACAGCTCATGCTTTGCTGCATTCGGTAACGCCATAGCCGCTGACGGAACGACCGGCTGGCATACTGGCTATCCTGATCCGAGTGGAATATAAGGCCTTCTGGCCTACCGCGCGATCTCCAGGCATGATCCAGCGCCTTAATGACCAACGCTGCATAGAGGTCTCATGACCAGAACACAGTGCCGCCCCCCCGTTCATTACCCCACGATGCTCCCAGGAATGTAGCGAGGAAGAGATAGGGCCTAAGCTGACGTTAAGTAACGCCGGTTAGTCTGAAGGAGACAGTCTTTTAGCCTGAGGAGCCTATATATGACCATGCTTGCTTATTCAATTGGCTCGCCGGTCGGTCAGCGACTTCAATGTGAAAATCTTCTTATGTTGCCTATTGCGATATTGGCGCTGCTACACGGTGCCATGTTCACGGCGGGCACTGTCTATGGCGAATTACTGATGTTGGCTATGCTTGCCAGCCTCGGCTCCCTTCGGCTTGCCGCGTCGCCCAATACATCCCAGCTAGCAGATGACTTACAAGTCTTAGCCATAGCCGCGCTCGTTACCATCGCTATGCTGTACGTACTAGCCTAACCCGACTATGGCGACCAAGCCCCGTGCCTCCGAAGTTTATGTCAATTTGTCCCCTCTCATTCGATTGTGCATCGCGGTACGGCGCCCACTGAGAGACATATCGTCTAACAACGGATGATGCGGTCCTCACAGCTGCCGTATCAACTAGAAGCATAGGATCGGTTGTAAGTCTTCGTCGTTAAGGTTCGCGTCAGATTAGCGTGTTTCGATGACGGGTATGCCAACCAGCATGCACCCTGAATCAACGAGGAGAGCTACCATGAAAATCCGTCATTTCGTCGCCAGCGCCGCCCTGCTGTTCACCACTGCCGCTGTCGCGGGCCCGCAATGCACCGAGGCGCCGGAGTCCGAGTGGACGTCCCAGGGCGCCATGCAGCAGGAGCTGACCGATCAAGGCTACACCATCGACGAGTTCAAGGTGACCGATGGCAACTGCTACGAGATTTACGGCGAGGACAAAGAAGGTGTGAAAGTCGAGATCTACTTCAACCCAGTCAACGGCGAGGTCGTAAAGGAGTATCGCAATGACTGACACCCCGAAAGCGAGCGCCGTGACCCGGGACAACCGGGTCAAGGTCTGGGATCCGGCGGTGCGCGTCTTTCATTGGAGCCTAGTGGCGGCGTTTGCCGTCGCCTACTTCACTCCGGACAGCAACCGCGACATCCACGAATGGTCCGGCTATGTCGCCCTAGGGCTGGTGTTTTTTCGCCTGGTCTGGGGCGTGATCGGCAGTCGTCATGCACGCTTCAGTGACTTCGTGTCGGGCCCCAAGCGCCTGAGCGACTATCTGCGGCGCGCCCTGAAAGGACAGGAGCCGCGCTATATTGGTCATAATCCTGCGGCGGCGATCATGATCCTTTTCCTGCTCGCGGCCGTCGGTGTGATCGGCGTCAGCGGCTGGCTGCTGACCACCGACTGGGGATGGGGCAGCGAGACGATCGAAGAAGTGCACGAGATAGCGGTGAACATCACCCTTGTGGCGATCGCGCTGCACGTGGCGGCGGCGATCTACGAAAGCGTGCATCATCGAGAAAATCTGGTTCGTTCCATGGTGACCGGTCACAAACGGCGTTGAGCAACGGCATCTGTAATAGGAGGCATCAATGACTTATCACGATACTCGCCGGCGTTATGGCGCTGTCAGTCTTTTGTTTCATTGGGCGATGGCGCTTCTCATCATCGCCCAGTTCATGGCGCTCGGCGGCTACATCAATGACGGTGAACACTGGATCGGCAACACCATCGTTCCTTGGCACGTCGATATCGGGCTGCTACTGCTCGTTCTGGTGTCACTGCGGGTCCTCTGGATGCTGGGGCAGCGGGAACATCGCCCAGAGCTCCGCGGTCGTCATGCCATGCAGCTGATGGCGAAAGGCGGGCATCTCTTGCTCTATGTTTGCATGATACTGATGCCGGTGACGGGCATTCTGATCATGGTGGGCGAGGGCCATTCCCTGGGGTTTTTCGGCCTCCAGCTTCTCGCCGAGCGCGAGACGGAAATGTCCTGGGCGATCATGCTAGGCGAATCGCACGCGCCGATTTCCTGGCTATTCGTGGCCCTGGTACTCGGCCATTTGGGAGCGGCGCTGTATCACCATTTCGTCAAACATGACGATACGCTCCAGCGCATGACTGCAAGATCGTCGCTGCGGAGTCCGAATAACGGAACAAAGTAACCCCCTCTGTCAGCTTAGTTGTCCAGTTGGCGATTTCGCCTGAATTAACCTCAGAATGGGCAGCATAGGATGGTTCATGCCACATTATTCCGAGGAACGCAAGGCCGTAGTGCTAAAGCAATTGTTGCCGCTAGACAACCGTAGTGTGGCGTCGGTCGCCGCCGAAGCAGACATCGAGGATCAACCCTGTATGGTTGGCTGAAAACATGCCGACAACAAGGAATGTCTGTGCCTGGCAAGCGTAAAACCGGAGACGAATGGTCGGCCGATGCCAAGTTGGCCATGGTGATTGAAACGGCCCCCATCAGAAGCCGAGATGGGCGCCTACTGCCATGAAAAGGGGCTCTTCGTCGCTGGATGTGGAATTCGCCCCTGAGCCGGGCCAGGATATGACCTCCACATGGACAGGAGATAGAGCATGGACGGCACTCAGATTCTACCCCTCGGCCTGGGCCTTGAAGCGCTCTGGGTTCTCAAGGACCAGCACCTGGATACCGCCGTGTCGCCTCATCGCCTGGACCCCTATGTCGAGGCTGAGCGAGGCAGCCTCTACCCTTACCCGGAGTACGGCCAGGCCTGCCCGGCCCATGACTTCGCCGACAAGACCTGGCGGCATCTGAACTTCTTCCAGCACCACTGCTATCTGCATGCACGCGTCCCAAGTGCCAAGAGCATGGTGTCAAGCGCATCGAGGTGCCCTGGGCACGGCCCGGCAGTGACTTTACCCTGTTGTTCGAGCAGGCTGCCATATCGCTGATCAAGGAGATGCCGGTGCTGGCCGTCTCCCGGCAGCTGGAGATTGCCGACAAGCGCCTGTGGCGCATCGTGCACTACTATGTGGGACGGATGCTGTCCGAGGTCGCGGCTACCGGCCTGGATGAGACGGCCTCACGACGCGGCCAGCGCCATGTCACCGTGCTCCTTGACATGCAGCGTCCTCAGGAGCCGGTGATCTGTGCTGTGCCTGGCCATGGCAAGCCGCCATCGAGGCCTTCAGCGCCTTCCAGGCGGCGACCCGGACAACGTGGTCGAAGTCGTCTGTGACATGTCCCAGGCCTTCCTGAGTAGCGTGGCCGAGCACCTGCCCAGCGCCGAAATGACGGTCGACTGGTTCCACATCGTGCAGACTTTCACCAAGGCCCCTGGACGAGGTCCGCAAGCGAGAGCGCCGCCAACAAACTCATCCCAAGGCACTGCGCTGGGCGGTGCTGAAGAACACCGAGGCCGGCAACCTGACAGCCAACCAGGTCACCGCCCTCCAGGAGCTAGTAAGTGACCGTAGCGCCACGGCGGAAGCCTGGATCATCAAGGAGAAGCTGAGGTGGATCCAACAGGCGCCGACGCCACGAGGCGCTCGCTGGCGGATCACCCACTACCTGAACGTGATGCGCGTTGCAGTGGCCGACAACGCGCTCCTGAAACCGATGGCGAAAGCCCTGAATACGCTGGAACGAGATGCCGAGCAGGTGGTAAGGCGCTGGCTCTCCGGCCTGACCAACCGCACCTGGAAGGCATGAACGGTCTGTTCCTGGCCGCCAGGTCACGTGCACGCGGCTATCGGAACGAGGCCAACTTCATCGCCATGATCTATCTGATCGGTAGCCCTGTGGGGCGCATGCTGAATCACACTCAATCCACATGAAGTGACGAAGAACCCAAAAGAGCCGTCAATCACGCGGAACCCGACAGCTAATATCTTGAGTCGCTCGTTACTCAACGTGTTTTATCTTTGAGCTGGGGAGGAGGCATTTGGTATAACTTTGGCTCCAGACAATAGTGTCTCATAAAAATCCGGCGTATTGGCAATGCGAGAAGTTGAGTTAATTGTAATTAAATATTTAAACCCATTTTTTTAATAGCATCTTTAGCAGATGATATTGAATTCAAACAATAAGCGCAGCACCTGCAGTATCCAAGGCTCCTGAGTATTCTCCCAGAAACACCTGTGCGGGTGTCCGATAGCCGAGTGTTTCCCGGACAGTCTGCATCGTGCACAGGAGTTCTGAACAATTTCGAGGATCGTGCAGAGGTCTGCTGACACGTTTCGTTAACAAATCCGCTGCACACCGGATGCCTCACCCGATGAGCTAGCGCAATCGTCTCCCGATAATGATCACTGGGCAAACTCGTCGTGCAAACGTTCCAGAGACTCCGGGACTCGCTTCCCATAGGTTGCCAGCGCAAGCAGAACGGCGCGCCCGTCCGAAGGACTGCCGGGATGGTTTCTGACAGGCAGGCAAGAAGTGCGAATCCCTCTCACCCGCCTATTAATGACCTGGATCATTTTTTTGCCGCCGGGAAGTACCTAGACTCCATAGGCACAACATATGGTGTTTTTGTTTATGCTTGATACCATATATAGAAATCCGGTCAGTGAAGGAGTGCTCCATGGAAAGCCCGCAGCCTGGTACCGTCGGGGTGGCATCGACGATCAATGAATATCTGCAGCGCGCCGACTGGCGCGTCAATGCCAACGCCAATCAGGGCTATTCCCTGGGCGGGCTGATTCTCAACGCCTCGGGCAAGCTGATCGCCAACTACTGGCTGGACGAGGTCTACCCCGCCGCGGTGGGCGACGCCCATCGCGAGGGCGACCTGCATATCCACGATCTGGATATGCTCAGCGGCTACTGCGCCGGCTGGTCGCTGCGCACCCTGCTGACCGAAGGCTTCAATGGCGTGCCGGGCCGGGCAGAGAGCGCGCCGCCCCGGCACCTTTCCAGTGCCCTGGGGCAGATGGTCAATTTCCTCGGCACCTTGCAGAATGAGTGGGCCGGCGCCCAGGCGTTCAGCTCTTTCGACACCTATCTGGCGCCCTTCGTGCGCCTCGACCGGCTCGACTACCCGGCAGTGAAGCAGGCGGTGCAGGAGTTCATCTACAACCTCAACGTGCCCTCGCGCTGGGGCAGCCAGACGCCGTTCACCAATCTGACCTTCGACTGGGTCTGCCCGGCGGACCTGCGCGACCAGGTGCCGGTCATCAGCGGCCAGGAGCAACCCTTCACCTACGGCGAGCTGCAGGCCGAGATGGACCTGCTCAACCGCGCCTATCTGGAGGTGATGGAGGCAGGGGACTGCCGCGGCCGGACGTTCACCTTTCCGATCCCCACCTACAACATCACGCACGACTTCGACTGGCACAGCGACAACGCCGAGCGGCTCTTTGCGCTAACCGCCAAGTACGGCCTGCCGTACTTCCAGAACTTCCTCAACTCGGACCTGGAGCCGCACATGGTGCGTTCCATGTGCTGCCGGCTGCAGCTGGATCTCAGCGAGCTGTTCAAGCGCGGCAACGGCCTGTTCGGCAGCGCCGAGCAGACCGGCTCGCTGGGCGTGGTGACGATCAACTGCGCACGCCTGGGCCACCGCTTTGCCGGTGACCGGGCGGGGCTCTATGCCGAGCTGGACCGGCTGCTCGAGCTGGGCCGCGACAGCCTGGAGATCAAGCGCGAATGCATCCAGAAGTGGATGGACGGCGGCCTTTATCCCTACAGCCAACGCTACCTGGGCACGCTGCACAATCATTTCTCGACCCTGGGGGTAAACGGCCTCAACGAGATGGCGCGCAATATCAGCGACGATTACTACGATATCGCCGACCCTGAGGGACAGCAGCTGGCGGTCGAGGTGTTGGAGCATGTGCGTGAGCGGATGCGTGAGTTCCAGGAGAGCACCGGTCACCTCTACAACCTGGAGGCAACCCCGGCCGAGGGGACCACCTACCGTTTCGCCAAGGAGGACGCCAAGCGCTTTCCCGGTATTCTGCAGGCCGGGACGGCCCAGGCGCCTTACTACACCAACTCCAGCCAGCTGCCGGTAGGCCATACCGACGATCCCTTCGAGGCGCTGATCCACCAGGATCCGCTGCAGACGCGCTATACCGGCGGCACCGTGCTGCATCTCTACATGCGCGAGCGGCTCTCTTCGGCCAGCGCCTGCAGGAAGCTGGTCCACACCGCTCTATCGAGCTTTCACCTCCCCTATCTCACCGTGACGCCGACCTTCTCGATCTGTCCGGTGCACGGCTATCTGGCCGGCGAACACGAGTTCTGCCCGAAGTGCGACGACGCCCTTCTGGCACAGCGCGCCTCCCAGGCCGATACCCCGGCCTGAGGCATTGCCGACCCGTGAACGGGTCATCATCGTAAAGAGGAGCTTTTCATGAACCACTCCACCGAAACCCTGCCCACCGAACAGCGTCAGCGCTGCGAAATCTGGACTCGGGTGATGGGCTATCACCGCCCGGTCAGCCAGTTCAACCACGGCAAGCAGTCCGAACACTACGAGCGCTGCCACTTCCGGGAGCACGCCACCACCCGTTAAACCCACCACCACGCCGGACGCCTGCGGGCGTCCGGTCGGAATTTGCCGCTATGTCCCCCATTGAATCCCGTCGGCCGCAGTTGCCTGTGGCCGGCCTGACACCCATGACCACCCTGGACTATCCCGACCACCTCGCCTGCGTGGTTTTCCTGCAGGGCTGCCCCTTGCGCTGCGGCTACTGTCATAACCCGCAGATGCTCGAACCGAGAAAGGCCAAGCCCGATGAGTGGGCGGAGATCGAGGCCTTCCTTGACAGGCGCCGTGGCTTGCTGGAAGGCGTCGTGTTCAGCGGCGGCGAGCCTATGCTGCATGCTGATTTGCCGCTGGCCGCCGCGCGGGTTCGCGCCCTGGGCTTCAGGGTCGGGTTGCACACTGCCGGCGTTTATCCCCGGCGCCTGAAGGCGCTGCTGCCCTGGCTCGACTGGGTGGGGCTGGACGTGAAGGGTAGCGCCGAAAACTTCGACGTCATTGTCGGCCGACGCGGTATGGCTGCTGCCCATCGGGAGAGTCTGGCCCAGCTACTGGCCAGCGATGTCGCCTTCGAGTGCCGCACGACCGTCCACTGGCGCGACTGGACCCTGGCATCGCTACGCGATTTGGCCCTATCGCTGTCGGCGCAGGGAGTGACGCATTATGCTATCCAGATGGCACGCCCTCAGCAGTGTCTGGAAGAAGCCTACACTCAACCGGTGACAACGGCCCCGACGACTGCCGAGCTGCACGATCTCGTGCATCGCCTGCAGCCTGCCTTTCAACACCTGGAGCTGCGCGAAGGAGTGGTTTAGTTCGGTTGCGGAGCCTCTTTCGACGCCTGCTCGCCGTTACTGTCATTTTCAGCAAGTGGCTGATCGTCTCCACCACGGATCGCTGGGACAGCAGCGCCGAGAAAATGCTGGAAAACCAGGCTCTGATCCTGGTCGTCCCTCATGTCAGGATTTTTTTGAGCTTCTGCAAGGCCCTGTTCCGCTGCGCCCGGAAGAACCACTTGATGGCTTGAGTGTAGTTCTGGGGAACGCCCCTGCCTTCGCCATATAACAAGCCGAGACCGAATTGCGCCTCGATAATGCCCTGTTCCGCGGCCTGGCGAGTCCATTCAGCGGCTTGAGTATCGTCCTGGGAAACACCCTCGCCTTTGAGGTACATAATGCCCAGGTTGTGCTGCGCGTCGGCAATGCCCTGTTCCGCGGCCTGGCGGTACCACTTGACAGCTTGGGTGTCGTCCTGGGTGACGCCCCTGCCGTTGACGTACATGACGCCCAAATTGTGCTGCGCGCCGGCAAAACCCTGTTCCGCCGCCTGGTGGTACCACTCGACGGCTTGGGTGTCGTCCTGGGGGATGCCCCTGCCTTTGTCGTACATGACGGCTAGATTGTACTGCGCGGCGGCAAAGTCCTGTTCCGCGGCCTGGCGGAACCACTCAGCAGCCTGGGTGTAGTCTTGGGGAACTCCTATGCCGTTGTGGTACATGACGCCCAGATTGTGCTGCGCGGAGGCAAGGCCCTGTTCCGCGGCTTGGCGGAACCACTCAGCAGCTTTAGTGGTGTTCCGAGGAAAAACGCCCCTGCCGTTGAGGTACATGGCGCCAAAATTGTTCTGCGCTTGGGCATCGCCTTGTTCAGCGCGGTGTTTAGTATCGCTCTGACTGAGGTCGTCGAACCCGTTAACGCCAGTAAGCGAACGGGCGTAGATCACCAATACCACCCCTGCGATCACGGGGCTGACACACAGCAGGGCCCGTAACACGGTATCCAGCTCCATCATGCCTCCTTGCCCGCCTGGTGGAGTCTTCCCAGGAGAGCCATTTCCCCGGTGCTTTGTTTTCCTTGGCCGCTGCGTGTCAGGGGTCTGGGCGGCGTCGTTCGCTCTGGCAGTGTCTCCGTACGCTATTTACACCCCTTAGCCCGGCTTATTCATGAGGCTGGCTTGAAAATAAAGATGGCGAGGGGTTTCTCTTGTAGAATCAGGATGTTCCAGCCAGAACTTGATTCAAGAGGACCTCTCGC
>NZ_BAAAZT010000058.1:0-20911 GCF_039537045.1 Halomonas cibimaris
TCTGATGGTCATGTTGCCTGCTGGGTGGGGGAGTCGAATGACGGTACTATGCCTGAAGGAACAGCGGGTTGGCGAGTCTCACCCGACGCCACCTGAATAGTTACTATTCTGCGAGCTTGCCTCTATCCTGCCAAATCTTCCTGTCATCAAACGTCAACAGGCCCTACCTCTTTTGGGTTATCTTCAGAGTTACATGGTCATTAAAGCTGCCCTGGGCATCAACGCGAAAAGCGGCCGCAAAGGCGACCATGTCAGCCGCCACACAGGCCGGCATGACCGTCGCACTATCCGCCACTTTTCACAGCAACCCTTGCGCAGCCGTTACAACAATACGGCCATATTTCAAAGCGGCCATCGCCCCGGTCGTTACCGGGCGAGCCGTCGTATCGCAAAAGACCGTAAAGCACGACCGTGACGTATCAACAGGGGATCCACCATGGTATACCGCACTTTAAGCACGCTGGCCGCCGCTGGTTTGCTGGCCGTCGCCGCCGGCGCCAGCGCTAACGAGCTGCAGCAGCGCGCCGCACAGCAGTTCAATCCCATTCCCCAGTATCCGCCGGTGATCGACGGCAACGAAATGACCGAAGCCAAGGTCACGCTGGGCAAGATGCTGTTTTTCGAGCCGCGCCTGTCGTCAAGCCATCTCATCAGCTGCAACACCTGCCACAACGTCGGTATGGGCGGCCACGACTACCTGCCCACCTCCATCGGGCACGGCTGGCAAAAAGGCCCGCGCAACTCGCCTACGGTCTATAACGCCGTGTTCAACGTCGCCCAGTTCTGGGACGGCCGCGCCGCCGATCTGGCCGAACAGGCCAAAGGCCCGGTGCAGGCCGGCGTGGAAATGAGCAGCACGCCCCAGCGGGTGGAAGACACGCTGCGCAGCATGCCGGAATACGTCAAGCGTTTCCGCCAGGCCTTCCCGGGCGAGGATGATCCGGTCAGCTTTGATAACATGGCAACGGCCATCGAGGCATACGAGGCCACGCTGATCACCCCGGATGCGCCCTTCGACCAGTTTTTGCGCGGCGATACCGATGCGCTCAACGAACAAGAGCAGCGCGGACTTTCCCTGTTCATGAACAAAGGCTGCGTCGCCTGCCACAGCGGCACCAACCTGGGCGGGCAGAACTACTACCCGTTCGGCCTGGTTACACGCCCCGGCGGCGAGATTTTGCCCAGCGGCGACAAGGGGCGCTTTGCGGTCACCGAAACCGCTTCGGACGAATACGTCTTCCGCGCCGCGCCGCTGCGTAACATCGCGCTGACGGCTCCCTACTTCCACTCCGGCGCCGTCTGGCGTCTGGAAGACGCCGTCGCCGTGATGGGCACCGCCCAGCTGGGCACAGAGCTTGAAGAGGACGAAGTCACCGACATCACCTCCTTTTTGCATACGCTGACCGGGGAAATGCCCAGCATCACCTACCCTGAACTGCCGCCCAGCACCGACGACACGCCGCGTCCGAATCCGATGACGCCCTCGCCGTAACCGGGCTTTTTTCACGTTTTTCTCGGGCAGCCATCAAGGCTGCCCGTTTTGTCTGGGCCTGGCGGCACGGCTGACACAGCGCTTTGGCCGACGCAGCACTTGAGCCGACATGGCACTTTGGCTGACACAGCACTATGCTGGACGCTTTGCAGGAAAGCCCGTTACCTTCTGGGTAACGCTGTTGCACGCGCTTCAGGAGCCGGCCATGTCCGACGACACCACAACGCTACTGATTCACCTTGGCGCCGCCTGGCTGGCGGGCAGCCTGATCGGCCTTGAGCGCAGTTTTCACGGGCGCCCGGCCGGATTTCGCACCCATGCGCTGGTCTGCGCCGCCTCGGCGCTGCTGATGCTGCTTTCCATCCATCAGGGCCAGTGGCTGGATCCTGACCTGCCGATGTCGTCAATCCGTGCAGATCCCACGCGTATGGCACAGGGCATCATGACCGGCATTGGCTTTCTGGGTGCCGGGGTCATCTTCAAGGAAGGGCTGACGGTGCACGGGCTGACCACCGCCGCCTCGATCTGGATGACCTCGGCGTTGGGTATTCTCTACGGCGTGGGCTTTATGCTGCCGGCGGTGATTGCCACCGTCACCACGCTTTTAACGCTGTCGCTTTTTCGCTGGGTGGAGTCGCTTATTCCAGGCGAGCTGTTCGCCGATCACGAGCTTTGCTACCCCATCGACAACGTCGAGCCGGAAGACAAGGTCCGCGAGCTGATTACCCGCTACGGCTGCAAGGTCAACACCATGAGCTATCGGCTCAGCGAAAACGGCCGGCTGTTTCACTATCATATGGTATTGCAAACCCACGATCGCCAAAACATTGCCCGGCTGGCCGCGCATCTGCGTCAATCGCAGAACATTTTAGAGTATCGCCTGGCCCCGGCCGGTAGCTGAAACCACCGGCAAACGGCGGGCACGCTGACACAAGACCACGCAGGAGATCTGCCACGATGCGCCATCAGGCACTGCTCAACATTGACTACACCCGCGACTTCGTCGCCGACGACGGCAAGCTTTCCTGCGGCGCGCCGGGCCAGGCGCTGGAAGACGCCATCGTCCATATCACCGACGCCTTCATTGAAGCCGGTGACGAGGTGTTCTTCGCCATCGACGCCCACACAGAAAACGACCCGTATCATCCGGAAGCCAAGCTCTTTCCGCCCCATAACATCATCGGCACGCCCGGGCGGGCGCTCTACGGCAAACTGGCCGAGGTGTACGCCCGGCATCGCGACAAGGCCTACGTTCACTATTTCGACAAGACCCGCTACAGCGCCTTTGTCGGCACCCCGCTTGAGACCAAGCTGCGCGAGCGCGGCATCACCGAGCTGCACCTGGTCGGCGTATGCACCGATATCTGTATCCTCCACACCGCGATTGATGCCTACAACAAAGGCTTTGACATCGTGATCCACGAAAAAGGCGTGGCCAGCTTCAACCCGTCCGGCCATGCGTTTGCCCTGGAACACGTCGCCAACGTGCTGGGCGGAAAAGTGATTCGCGACACGCCCGAGCCGCTACTTCAGGCTTAACCGAGCATATGCTCATGCAACCCTCCGCGTCCGTATGCCGTTTCACCCTGCTGGCCGGCATCGCGCTGGCCGGCGCCGCGCTGGCTCAAACCGCACTGGCCGCCGATGCGCTGACGTTTTCACCCGACGACATTGTGTCCTGGCCCACGCGCTCGTTTGAGGGTGAAACCGCATATCAAGTAGTGGAAGAAAACGGCACGCCGCTGCTTCAGGCCCGGGCCCGCCAACAAGCCTCGGCCAAGTATCTCAAGCGCGAGATTGACCTTGGCAAAACGCCCTACCTGCACTGGTGCTGGCGGGTATCCGGCGTTTATCCGGGCCTTGACGAAACGCAAAAATCCGGCGACGACTACCCCGCTCGCGTCTACGTGGCGCGCAAGACCGGGCTTTTGCCCTGGCAGGTGGAATCGGTGAACTACGTCTGGGCCTCCACCCAGCCTGCCGGGGCCAGCTGGGTTAACGCCTTTACCTCCCGCGCGCAGCTTTTGGCCCTGCAAAGCGGCAGTGCCCGAGCGGGCCAGTGGGTGGCTGAAGTGCGCAACGTACGCGACGACTACGAGCGCCTTTTCGCCAGCCGCCCGGCAAGCATTGACGGCCTGGCGCTGATGACCGACGGCGACAACGCCGGCGGCGACGCCACTGCCTGGTTTACCCGGCTGGGCCTGTCCGCCAACCCCGAGCCGCCGGCGTGTCCCTGAAGCGCAACAATCGACATACTTCACAGTATGCCGCCGCTCTCCCGTTGACGGAAAAGCCGCCGCAGCAGGGTAAACGGTAAAATGATGCGGCCGTATTGAGACGCCACGGTAACCATGAACCAAATTCACGCACGCGCTTTCACCGCTCCAACGCAACAAACCCGCGCAGGGCGGGTTTGTCGGCAGGTTTGAAGGCTCAGGCAGCGCTCAGCGGCTAAAACACCGCGTGCGCCACCAGCGCGATGACCGGCAGGGTCACCAGGGTGCGCAGCAGAAAAATCACGAAAAGCTCGGCTACGTTGACCGGCACCTTGCTGCCCAGCAGCAAAGCGCCCACTTCCGACATGTAGATCAGCTGGGTGACGGAGAGGGCGGCAATAACGAACCGCGTCATCTCGCTTTCGATGGAGCTTGCCAGAATGGCCGGGATGAACATGTCGGCAAAACCCACCACCATGGTTTGCGAGGCGGCGGCGGCTTCGGGGATGCGCAGCCATTCCAAAAGCGGCACAAACGGCAGGCCCAGCCAGCCAAACAGCGGCGTGGTTTCGGCGATGATCAGCGCGGTGGTGCCAAACGCCATGACCACGGGCAGCACGCCCAGCACCATATCCAGGGCATTGTGAATGCCGGTGCGCACCACCAGCCCCAGGCTGTCGATCCTGTTGGCGCGGGCAAGGGCCAGCGCATAGCCGTGGCTGAGCCGCGAATGGCCCTGCGGCGTGGCTTCGCTGGCGGGCAGGCGAGGTTCGCCGTTGATGAACACGTCCTTTTTCAAGCTGAGCGGCGGCAAGCGCGGCACGACAATGGCCGCGGCAACACCGGCCAGACACACGGCAAAATAAAACGGCAAAAACAGATGCTCCAGCCTTACCTGCGCCAGCACCACCAGGCTAAAGGTAATCGATACCGCCGAGAACGTAGTGCCGATCACCGCCGCTTCGCGCTGGGTGTAGTGGCGGGTTTCGTACTGCTTGCTGGTGAGCAAAATGCCCACGCTGCCGTCGCCAAGCCAGGAGGCCATGCAGTCCACAGCAGAACGCCCGGGCAGGCGAAACACCGGGCGCATGATGCCGGTAAGCAAAGTGCCGATAAACTCCAGCAGGCCAAAATCCAGCAGCAGCGGCAGCAGCAGGCCGGCGAACACAAACACGGCAAACAGCACGGGCAATAAATCGTTGAGCACCAGCCCGCCGGTATCGCCGCCGTATAAAATCTCAGGGCCGACCTGCGCGTAGACCAGCACAACAAAGGTCGCGCCCACCAGCCGGCTGACCAGCCACACCGGGCTTACGTTGAACAGAGTATTCAAAAACGGATGGGCAAGCACCGGCTTTGGCCTGAACAGCGTAACCAGCAGCGACAGCACCGCTGAGGCCACGATCAATACCGTAACAATACTCGGCAGCGCGCCGGCCAGCACCGCCTGCAGGCTTTTGGCCAGCACCGCGATCATGATGGTGAGATCGCCGTGATAGCTGACCGGCGTCATGAACAAAAAAATGCCCAGCAGCGAAGGCAGTATAAACATCAGCACATTGCGCATGCCGGGCTTCGGCGGCTCGGCCGGTCGTTCTTTCATGACAACTCCTTTACGTCCTCAAGGCAGGCCCGGTGTCTTCTGGCCGGGCACATCAAGCGGGCGGATTGCTTTCGCGCCGTCGCAGCGGCGCCCCGGGCCGCGAGCGTTCGCCGCCGAAAAACGCGCATCTTACGTCAAAAACCGCATGCCAGAAAGGGAAACGACGCCTGCCCGTTGCACGCCGCAGCGGCTCGACGCGATTAGAAAAGCCCTCAGCGCCGGAGCAGCCAGCCGCCCTTTTGTCGCCGGGTCAGGTATTGCAGCTCATCGGCGGCGCGGGCCGTACTGATACGCTGACAGACCATATCGCGGTAGATGCGATCGGCCCTGCGCCGGCGGCGCACGGCATCCCCCACATCGAGAAACTTTTCCACCCCGCTTACAAGGGTCAGCCAGAAACCGCCAGGAGACTCACCGGGCGCAAGCCCTTCTTGTTTGGCGCCGCTGTACGCCTCAAGCTTGGCTGCAATCAGTTTGAGCTCGGCCTGAAAGCTCTCGCTTTGCGCCACCGGCAGCGCTCGTGCACGGGCCAGCACGTCGTGCATATATTCAGCGGAAAGCAGGCCATACTCCTGGAAGCTGGCCAGAAACTGCAGGCCGCGAGTCGCCTCGGCGCGGTTGCCGTTCAGCGTCATCTCGCCGGCGGTGTACACCTTGTCCCAGGCCTGCCAGCGGTACACCCAGTCAAGCCCCGGGCCTTTGATGTTTTGCATGCCAAGTATGCGGTTGGTGTAGCCCGGCGGGGTCTGATCGCACACCAGATTGATCAGCTGTTCGCCGGACACAAAAGGCGAGCGCACCGTTTCGATGCGCGCGCGAAACCAGTGCCAGAGCATGTCGCATGCCTGCGCATTGCGCGCAGCGCACGGTGTCGGGTCGCCGGTGAGCTGCTCATCGAACGCGCGAAACGCCTGCCACTCGCGGTAATACCTCTGATGCTGGGCAATAACGGCGTCAAAATGGCGGAAAAGCGGTGTGTTCTGCTCGGCGCTGTCCGGCGGCAAAAGCGTGGCAAGATACGCGCCGGGATCGGCCAGGTTTTGCGCCAGCAGCGGGCGGTCAAAAGGGATACCCAAGCCTTCCAGCATGGCCGCCAGCCGTCCGAGCACGGCCTTTTCTGTGACACAGACGCGCATCTGGCGGGCCAGGCGGTGCCACTCCACGGAAGGGTCGGGACGGTCCTGAGCGCGTGGCCAGAGCGTGATGTCTTCGCGCCTTGCCGCCCAGGACGCTTCGATATCGCCCATCAGGCCTTCAAGGTTGGTGCCAATAAGAAAATGGCGATCGGCGCTGATGTCATTGACCAGAATATCGGCAAATACCCGCGAACGCGCCACCCGATCAGCGCGGTTGTTGATCACCGTCGAAACCCAGATACCGGGGTCAGCTTCCGGGTTTTGCCGATCAAAGCCCAGTCGGTTCCAGTTGTCCAGCGCCCCCAGGCGCTCGTTGGCCGACATGCCGTTGGTAAACTGCAGGGTCCGCTCGCGAACGCGGGCCTGCGGATACACCTTGAGCACGCCAAGATCAGGTACGACATGATCGGCCATGGCCTTGAGCGCAAAAAGATGCGAAATACGAAATTCATCGGCCATGCGCAGCACCAGCGCGATGTTGGCCGGATGCTCCGCGTAGGAAAAGCGCGACAGCGTATCGCCGGGCAGCAATTCGGCCTCGATCCAGTCTATATGATGGCACTCGGTACCGAGTTTCTGCGATACCTGCTGCAAGATGGGCAGCATCTCCGCTTCGCTGGTAATCAGCGTTGCGTTTTTGGGGATAAATTCGGTCATGACAAGCGGGATATTCACCCCCGCCGGCCCTTGTATATCCTCGTGATCGGGGTAGGTGTTGGTAATGGTGGCGATATCGTCGCGCATCCACTGCTTTTGCAGTATGCGCACGTAGGAAGGGTTGAGCCCCATGCACTCCCAGAGAAACACGTCCGCGCCGAGCTTTTGCGACAGCTTCACCAGATCCGCCTGCTCCCAGATTGTCGCTTTATCGTAGGGGCGGAACAAAAACATCTCCTGAAGCTCGCGATGGCTATAGCCGTGCAGAAACATCGCCTCGCAGCCGGTGGTTTTGGAGATGACGTGGAAACCGAGGCCGTTGAACAGCGCAGCCTTGAGCCGCTCGGTGCCCGATTTGCCCCGCGTGCCCCAGCCGCCGATAACCAGCGGCAGCTTGTCGCGCGCACGGCGGGTGCTCAGGTTGATGTAAATGTGCCGTCCGACGAACAGCGCCAGCATCCCTCCCAGAAAGAAGCTCAACTGACGCAGGGTGTTTTGATAGACGGATACAAAATAGCCGGTGTACTCCTGCCACCACCCCATCAGCAGCGGCGGAAAAGCCAGCGCGGGGAAAAAACGGCGCACCGCTGGATCTTCGGGCAGCGGGCGGGCCTTCGGATCGGTATGGGTACGAAAGCGCACCGTGAACCCAAGGCCCTGCAGGGCCGTCATATAGCCGTTCGCCGCCCTTCCGCTGTCGGCCTGCCAGTTGCGCAGCCGTGCGTAATGGGCAAAACGAAAGGTAAGCGTCAGCCGCGCGCGCAGCCGCGCAACCAGCCCGCCGGGCGGGGTAAGTTCGGTCACCCCCTCGCTTGTATAAATGTTCATCGGCCGGGTCGGCCAAGACTGATCAAGGCTTGAAATCACCTGGTCCACCAGCGGCAGATAAGGCCGCCACCCGCCCTCGTCGCTGATGTGCAGCGGCTCGCCCGGCACCCGCGTCGGGCTTAGCTCCGACAGCCGCGCTGAAGGGGCCTGCAAGAGGCCGTAATAGACGCGCCCGATCGTGTGGTGGCCCGCCTGGCGCTTGTCCGGGACGGCATGGAGAAGCTCATGCCAAACCCGCCAGAAGCGAAAACGAAAGCGCTCCCAGCGGCGAAACTCAACCCTGCCCGAACAGCGGTCGGCATCCAGCCCGAAATCCTTCTGAGCCAGGGCGCCAAGCACTCGGCCCACCCGGTCATCGCTCACCGCACCGGGCACGGCCACACGCCGGCGCTTGCGCAGCGGCGCGCCGGCAATCCGGGGGCGGAGCTGCTCGTAGAGCGCGCGCGCCTCGGGGTCCATCATGCACCACAGGTTTTCCCGCGCCTGCGCTGCCCAGCGGCGCACGCGCAGGTCGTCTGCCTGCGTATGCAGCGCTGTAAGGAGCGCAAAGCCGGTGTCTGACCAGTGCGCAAACGGCGCTTCTTCGCCCTTGCTGAGCAGCACCGCCGCGATGGCCGGTATGACGTGGCAATAAAAACGCAGCGTTATCGGCTGACGTTCCTGGCGGGCCCCGCGCTGGACCAGCGCAAGGCAGCGGCCCGCCTGGGCGGCATCGTTTTCCACCAGCCGAATCAGACCGTGAACGGCATAGCCGCGAACCTCCCGGGCGCTGTCGTCAAGGGCCAGCCCCGCCAAGTGCTGCATAAGCGAGGCCGGGCGCTGCTCGATCAGCAGATCCACCAGCGCCTGGCGCACCGTCGGGCTTGGGTCCTGAAAAGCGGTCTTCAGCAGCGACTCGAATCTCGGATCCTCGCGATGCTCCCCCAGCACCTGCAGCGTATGCTGGCGCACAAAAAAATCGTCGCTTCCGGCAGCGCCGGCCAGGCGGCGTTCGATGATGTCCAGCACGGCGGGATAGCCCAGCACACTCAGCAGCGAGAGCGCCTCGGTCTGCAGCCACACCGGCTGCTGCGGGTCCATGGCCAGACGATAGCTGTAGGTCAGCGTGCTATCGCTTAGATAACGCCCGCCTTCGCCCGGCGGCAGCGAACGCGCCGCCCGGGCCAGACCGTGAAAAGCGGCGAGGCGCACGCGCAGATCCCCCTCATAGGCCAGCAGCTCACCGATACACGCTTCAAGGTTGAGCTTTCGCCAGCGCCGGATGCTTTCTTTCGGCGCTGTGCTCTGCGTGCGGATATAGCGTGCGCTCAAAACACCCAGACGCTCCAGGCTAAAGCTCAGATGCCGTTCACAGTCGGCAAACTTTTTGTGATAGCGCTCGCTGACCGCATCCATGTCAAACCATCGCCTGAAAGCGCGCTGATCTCCGCGCAGCTGGCGCCGGCTTGCGCCCAGCGTGCGCGCATAGTCAAGCACATGCCCGCGTATTTCGTCCTTCGACCCGGCGCTTGCCAGGCGCGTTGTAAACTCGCGATGGTTCGCATGAAGGCGGGCGAGGTCACGGCGCTGCACCTCGATCCAGTCCAGCAGCGCATCCAGCAGCACCCGATGGCGAACGTCGGGCTCCTCTTTGGGCATGCGGCGCTCGCTTCGAGCCACAAAGGACAAAATGGCCTGAATCTGGCGCCGATTCATCCGCTGCCAGGGCGCCTGCAGCTCCTCGGTCAGCACGTCTTTGAGTTCCCACTTGGCGTTTGGCTTCATCACATTTTGCCCGGCGGCACCTCGTCTTGTTGAACCGCAGCGCCCGTTTTTGGCGCCTTTTGAAACGCAGGCACTGCGTCGCGTGTACCCGTGGCACGCTCAGACGGGGCGCGCTCGGATCGGTACTGCGGTATCAGGCGATTAACGTCCACACGCTCACGCTGCAACGCGCGGCGCAAGGGCAAAAACGCAAGCTCATCCGGGCGTCTGGCCGGGCTTAAGCGTCCCTCGTTGGCTTCAAATTCGATTCCCAGCTGAAACCCGAATGCGCCGCGCTCCACGTCGTAAACGCCCTCCGCGCGCAGCGTCAGCGCATTGGCTCCCCGGTTAAAGCTCAGCAAGCGGGTGCCCACAAAAAGCCGCTGCCGGTCAGCGCTGGCATCGCGATCCGCGTCGTTGAAATAGTGCCGCCAGCGCACCCCGGCCTCGCCGGATACGCCGCCAAACAGCTGCCGCGCACCGGCACTGATCTCTGCGTAATCCGGATCAAAAGGATTCAGCGACGCATTGCTGACAAGCGTCCCCTCCAGATAGGCCCGCTGATCTTCACGGGGCGACCAGGTGAGGCGGTCGGACAGCTTCAAGCGGCGCATGTGATCGCGTTTATACGGAGAAAACACATCAATATCGATGTCCGCCAACGCGTCTTCCGGCACCGCATCCAGGCTTAGCCAGCGCTGATGCAGGGCGATACCGGCTTTATGGCGAAGCGTGGGCGAGAGGCGAAAGAGGCGCTCGGCGCTGCCCTGAAGCCGTGCCGACCAGGGATAATCGCCGGTGCCTGGATCATTCCGGCCGGGCTGAAGGTAGGCTTCGCCGAAAAAACCCAGCTGCCAGCGGCTATCTTCGGGATAAAAGTCCACCCACTGCTTTGCGCCCAGCGTTTCCCCGCCCCCCTCGCGCCGGCGCAGGAGCAGATCGCTGCGGCTGAACAGCCGCCGTTCGGGCTGGCGAAATCGATAGCGAATCCCTGTTTCAACGGCACGGCTCGCCTGCGCCGGCGTTACGTCGCCTTCGGGGGTGCCAATGCGCTCGGCCATGCTCACATAGCCTCCAAAGCTGTTGAGGCCGGCACCGGGCGAAGCGTGATCCTGTAGCTGCCACGTTACCGGCGGGGCCGGCCGCGGCGGCGGCGCCGGTCCCTTCGCCGGGGCTGCAAGACGGGCTTGCAGTACGCTGGGTTCAAGCGGCCCCGGCGCCGGCGCTTGTCGCAAGACAGACAGGCGATAGTAGCGATCGCTGTGCTTTTCTGCGCGGAAAGACAAAGACTGCCAGCCGGGTGCCACAAAACGATAGGACGTCGCACGGCCGTGCGATGACCACTCGTCCACCCGCACCCAGGCCGGCCCTTGAACGTAGAAGCTTGCCGGCCGGCCCGGCGCTGCGATGTGGTAGCGGCGCGTTTGTTCGTCCAGCAGCGGTGCCCGGCGCTCACCTTGAGTGAGTTTTGCCGTGACGAACTGCTGCTGGCGCGGGGTATCAAGCCATAGCCGCAAGGCGTGCTGTCCGGCGTCCACGTGAATGCGCTGGACGCGCTCGCCTGACGCTAAACGCACCCGCCGCGGTGTGCGGTCGTCCAGCTGCATGAGCACCGCGGCGGGCGCCGTGGCCGCATGAGGCAAAACGCGCTGAGCCAGGCGCACTTCAACGGTGGTAGGTTCTGGCGTAAAAAACGCCGCGCCTTCGATGTCCTTGCCGCTCAACAGCATCGCAGAAGGGGAAAACCCGGGCAACAAGGCTTGACGCACGCGCCTGAACGGCGAATACATCTGCGCCTGCAGCGGCATCCGGCGCACCCCGGCACTTTCGAAACTGCTTGTCATGCGCTCCCAGCGATACCCCTGGAGTCGCCTGTTGACCAGCTGACGAATGGCCGCGACTTCGGCGTGGGCCTCGGCCAGCTGGGCCAGGCGCGCAATCGCCAGGTCCAGCAGGTCAGGGCTGTGCTCAAGGCGCCAGAGCCATGTCACGGCCTGGGCATACGCCTGTGCGGGAGATTCGGGAACGTCAGCAGTCACCGCCTCATCCACCGGTACGGCGTAGCTGCCCGGCGGCCAACGTGTCGGCCCCGCCGCCGGCCCGGCGGCCTTGGCCGGGTCCGGAA
Organism: Halomonas cibimaris; assembly: GCF_039537045.1. Lineage (GTDB taxonomy): Bacteria > Pseudomonadota > Gammaproteobacteria > Pseudomonadales > Halomonadaceae > Vreelandella > Vreelandella cibimaris. The sequence continues at coordinate 11,801 of NZ_BAAAZT010000058.1, forward strand.
AAACAAGCGATGCAAGCATGCCCTTGAGATCAGCCGCCTCAGAATCGGCAAGCCCGCGCGTATAGCGTTGAGCCGGGGGCATAATCGGCAACGGCGCGATGTCGCCGCCTTGAACCTGAAAATAGCCGGGCTCTGTGGCGGCCACAAAGCGGGCCTGTTCCGCAGGGGCGCGCAGCAGGTGCTTAAGGGCCAGAGGCGTCACCGGCGGCAGCACAGCCCAGGGGTGGGTGGGCCGCCACTGCCAAAGCCGAGTCAGATACGCATGCGCTTGCGGTCGCAGGCGAACGCGGTGCAGGCCGGGGGGCACGTTGATCAGCGTGTCCTCGCCGATCGCGATTTCGGTGTTGCGGTTGATCGGCGCAAGATAGGCATTTTTCGCCTGCGCCAGCAGCGGCTTTTTACGCGCTGTCGTTTTTCCCGCGGCATCAACAAGCTCCACGGAAAGCCAGTCGATCTCTCCGGCCTCGCGGCTTTTCGGCGCCACCCGGCGCAGCTGAGCGCGCAGCACTGTCGGCCCGACAACCTCCAGCTCCAAGGGCGCCTCGGCACTGGCGTGCGGCAGGGCCAGGGGCTTGCGCGTCACCTCGCTGAAAAGCGTCGAGAAGCCTTGGCTGCGCTCAAGGCGCTGATTCAGCGACGCCCAGGCAAAGCTCTGCTCGGCAGACAGCGACCACTCCAGCCAGCGCGCAACGCCGGCAAGACGGCAGGTTGGCTGCGCGCTGCCCAGCGCCCGGGCAATCGCCCGGGCCTTGCGCATGCGTGCCATGCGTTTTCGGCCTGCAGCGCCGGCCCTGCGCCAGTGCGCCATGGCCTTGGCGGCATCGCCGCGCCGCGCGGCACGGTTACCCCGGCGCAGCGCCTGACGAGAGACGGTTCGCTCGGCGCGGTCGGCGGTATGTATCCAGCCGGCCGCCTCGGCGGCTTCCGGCAGCCAGGCCGGGGCCTTCCCTTCCCGGGCGATCAGCACACCCAGCTGGCTGGCCCACAGGGAATTTCCCGCGCGATGCAGCGCCTGCCCCAAAGGGGCCAGCAGCGCGCTGTCGCCTTCGCGCAGAAAACGCGCCGCCAGCAGCGCCACCTGACGGGCCCACGCCTGGGAGCCGGCGTATTCTGCCAGCAAGTCCTCGGTTGCCTGGCGCTTTGCCGGGGCACTTGGCGCAAAGACCGCCGTGGCCGTGCGCTGCTGCCCGGCCAGGTAGTGCTCGCCGAGTTTTTCAAGCGCGCGTTGCGATAGCCGATAGGCCTGGGGGTGCTGGCCGTAGCCGGCTCGACCGAGCGCTTCGATGACACCGGTCCAGTTTTCACGCGCGGCCTGTCGTTGCGCCTGCGACAAGCGCGCATCCAGACGGGCAGCCGCCGGCAGGGCCTCGGCGCGGGCACCGTCCAGATAAGCCGCCTGTGCGGCATGCAGATAGCGCAGCATGGGATACCACTGGTTTTCCAACGCGCGCGCCGGTGTCGGCGCAAAAGGCAGCGGGGCGCTATCCGGTTTGGGTACAGCCAGCAGTGCCTGATGCAAGCGCTCGACAAGCGAGCGGGAAGGCCGCTTTTCCACGAGCGTGCGATAGGCATGCTCACCGACTGCAAAAGGCTGGCCGGCGCGATACTGAAGCGCAACGGGCAGCGCGGTATCACTCCAGACACGCACCTTGTCAATACGCGCCGGCAAGGGCAGCGTCACGCTGGCGGTCGGCCAGTAGTGGCCGGGGGTGCGCTCAGCGGTAAAGCGGCCTCCCAGCGTCGGAGGCATATTCAGCGCGCCCTTGCACTGTGACAGCGCAGCGTCTTCCGGCCCGGGCCGAGCAACCGGCCACGCCGGCGCTGTCAGGCTGAGCCGCTGGGCCGGCTCATCGTCGAACTGGACCCATAGCGTTGCTGTTTGCGGCATCCAGGGGGGCATCAGGCGCGCCACGGCAAGGCGCAGACGCGAAGGGCCGGCGCGCGCAGGCACAGGATAGACACGCGGCGCGGTATCCAGCGTGGTGAAAAGGCCGTGCCCTAGCCGCTCAAGCACGCCTTCTCTGAGGTAGTAGCGCGCCTCGCTTGCGATATCCAGCGGGCTGGTGGTGGCAAACCATGCGGTGTGCATGGTGCGCGATGCCTTCTGCGCGTGCGCATCGGGATAGAGGTTGCGAAAAAAACGCTGGCGGCGCTCGATATTTCGGGACAGGGCCTGCCCCGGCCCTTCGGGCCTGGCGCCGGGAAAAGCGTTTGCCCCCTGCTCAAGGCGCGGGCGCTGAAGAAACCCCAGGGCAGTGCCGGCCGCGCCCTCAATATGGTTCGATCGTCGCAGGGCGTCCACTGCCGCAAGCGGCTCGCCGTGAGCCGTCAGAGGAGACTGCACAAGCCCGCGGGCCAGCGCAGCGGCCGTCGGCCCGGGCACGTTGGCATCAAGCGCATAGCGCCCCGTAGCCTGCTCAAGGCGGACCAGCAGCGGCTGCGACGCCTTGAGCTTGAGGCGATGCGCGCCTTCAGAGAGCGCCAGGTAGTATCGGTCCATGCCGCCGTGTAGCCGGACGCTGTCGGCGATCTGGTAACGAGCGCTTACCCCGGCTCGATCCACGCGCAGAGGCTGCCATGGCGCCCCGTCCACTGCCCATTCCAGAACATACTGTTGCAAAACATACTGCGCTTGATCTGTCGGCTGCAGGGGCCGGCTGGCCACGGCCAGCACCGCCAGCCCTTCCACGGGCCACTCAAGCACCTCGCCTGGCACCAGGCGCTGAACAGTACGGCGTTGGCCATCGTCATCGACAAGCGTCTGCGACGCAGCAGAGGAAGACGGCGCAATGTCGTGAAAAGTGCGAGGTGGGTCGGCCGCATCCAGCGCGGCGACAAAAAGCCGGCCGTTCAAGGCCGTTTCGGCCTCCAGGCGGGCAAGCAGCGGCGAGGGGGTATCCTGCACGTGAAGCCATTCGTCGCGCTCGCCGCTGGGCGTCCAGGCCGCTTGCCGCCAAAGCTGGCCATCGCGGGAGAGCCACAGCAAGGGCGGCGGCTGATCGTTTTGTGTCTGCAGGCGCAAATGCCCCTGCGCGTCGAGTGCAAACGTCGCCGTCTCGCCGGCGCTGAGCTTCACCCGGGCGTTTTTCACCTGATCCAGCCGCGCTGCATGCTCCCAGATCAGCCGCGGCGCCTGGCCTGCGCGTTCACGCGCAACAAGCGGATCGGCCCCGTAAGGATACAGCTCGGGCACGCTTTGGCCCGCCACGCTTACAGGCAGTACAAACGCGAAAAACATGATCAGCCGCTTCATGAGTCGAACTTCGCAACGCACTGCAAAAGCGCCGCTCTGGCCGCGGCATCGCGGATCAGGCGCTTGCGCAGCGAGGCATCAAGCTCCAGATGCACAAACCCGTTAAACCCCCGGCGGCGTACATCAGCGGCCAGGGTGTTGGTGGTGGCGCCAAGCTCGCGCACGTCCCGAGGATAGAGCCGCGCCTGGATATCCAGCCGGTCGGCCAAACAGCCGGCCAGGCGCGCCAGCGCCTCGGGCGGGGAACGACTCCCGTCGCTCAGAATGGCCTGTGCGCTACGGCCGGCAGGCGTATCGCGCTTGTCGCGGCTGAAGCCGTGAAGCTGCAGTATGCGCCCATCAGGGTACACATCGGCAAAGGCACGGCTCAGCGCATGCAGATAGCTATCGGCTATGTGCACAAGGTCGGTGTCGTCGCCATGGTAGCGGTGAACGGTATTCCACGCCGCAGCGACGGCCGTGCTCTCCATAAAGAGCCGGCGCGCCAGGGTGCCCGTTCGCCGATCGAAGTACTGATGAGGCGCCTGAATCAGCAGCGGCATGCCCCCTTCAATGCGGGTGGCAAAAAGGCCGCGCCCATCGCGGGCTTGCGGTTTTTCGATGAGTACAACGCTTTGCGGCCTTGAGACCGCCACGGCCTCAAGGCCAAAAACGTCGAACCCCGTGCGCGTCAAGCGGCGCGCCGCCTCAAGCCGGTCCGGCGCTTTCAGCCAGCGCGTAAAGGCGTTTTGCGCCCGCAGGATCGCATCCCCGGCGGGCAAGGCATACGAGGCACTGCGCGCCCGGTCGAGCCGTGCGTCGAGCGTGTCATCAGAAAAGGCCGGCGCCACGCCAACGGGCATTACCAGCAGCGCAGCGCCCAGCAATGCGCCTTGTATCGTGTACGTTCCCTGTTTCATTGTCTCTCCTCGCGAAAACCCTGCGCCCGCTCATGCTCCCCCGGCAGCACTTCGTGGAAAATCAGATAGCCCGGCGCCCCCTGCTGCAGCGAAAACTCAACCGTCACCGGCCCTTCGGGCACATCACCGCCCAGATCCATCAAAAGCGGCTGCGGATAGGCAAGGCGCTCGCGCTGCTGGTCGAGCACGTAGCCGACCCCGGCCTGTTCGGCCGTAGGCGTTACCCGGTAGAGCCGCTCAAGATGCGTCCATTCCTGGGTCACCTGGGCTGTGCGCGCCTCCGGCATAACGCGCACCCGCACCGTGCTTGCATCGCCGGCGCGGCCAAGTGAGTAAAAGCGCGCACCGAAAAGCTGGCTGGCCGTTCGCTTTTCCACCCGATAGCGCAGCGGCGTATCGTCAAGCCGAAAGGCCGTGCGGCGCAGAAAACCCGACCGGTCAGGGTAGCGATAGTTCATCAGCCAGGTGCCTGCGCTGCGGGTGTGCAGCGTGACGGTATGCCGGCCCGGTTCAAGCCGCGGCAGGTCAATTTCGCCGCGCCTGCCGATGCGCTCATGGCGCACCGTGCGGCCGTCGATATCCAAAGCCAGGCGAAACGGATCGGACAGCTCGCGCAGATAGATAAGCTGTGGCTCAAGGCTACGAGCCGCGCCGGGCGCTTCCAGGTCTATTGTCTGGGTGCCAGGCGTCAGGGGCTGAAAGTAGCCGGACAGCCCTTGCGGGCGCAGACGCGACTCGCCGCGCACGGGCATCAGAATGCGCCCGCCGCGTGCCGCCCGCTGAGGCTCAAGGGCTTCCCACTGGTAGCGCCCGGCCAAAAGATCGGGATTTCTCTTCGGCGGGCGTGACTGAACGTGCAGCACCGGGCGAGGCGGCGAGGTTGCCGCACGGCTTTTGGGCGGCTGCAGAAGAAACCAGCTCGGCTGGCCTTTGTCATCGCCTTGCCAGGCGTAGTAGTCAGCCGGCACCCGCGTGCGATGCGGCAGGTCATCCGGGCGGGTGTACGCAGTAACCAGCAGCGATTGCCGGGCGGCCACCTCCAGCGAGGCCGCCTCGGGCGGCAAACGAAGGTAGAAATGCGCCGGGTCGGAAAGATCGGCCACCGGCTGGGTATCAGCCATGCGGTCAATGCTTGAAGGTTTCACAATAGATTCAAGCCGGCCCTGCTGCACCGCGCTGCCTTGGGCATCAAGCAGTCGATATTCGGCCTGAAGCAGCTTTTCTTTCGGCAAGGGCACGCCGTCGGCGTAAGCGCGCAGGTCAAAGCGCAGAGAAGTGCCCACATCGTCGCTTTGCCACAGGGGAAAAGTGACGCTCTGGCCGGCCTCTACTCGCCACGCACGCAGAAAACGCGGTTCGGGCAGAGCGCTTTGCTCTGGCGCATTGACCGGCCGGATATCCAGCATGCCGGGCTGATTCGGCGTCACGACCACAAGCCCGGGCAAGAGATCACGCGTTACGGTAGCCGACTCGCCGTCAAAGCGGTGCCTTTCTTCCCGAGGCGGTTCGAACTGCTCGGTGACATAGCGAAGCGCCAGCTCGCTTTTCTGCGCCTTGTCCTCCAAAGGCTTGAAGTGAATGCGATAGCGCCCTGCTTTTTTGATGGGCACTATGCCCAGCCGATCCGGCCCCGCATAGAGGCCCGGCGGCGGCGGCATCCGCCGCGGATCACGCTCAACCCCGGCATCTTCAATGTTGAACAAGGTGTCCTGGGCAGGATGGACCCCCAGCGGGCCGACGGGCTGCCACTGCCGCTCCAGCAAATTCAGCTGCTCTTGGCGCGTCAGCAGCTCCGGCGGATAAAGGGCGCCTCGGGACAGGCGCTGCTGCTGGGCGCGGCTCAGTCGCTCCCAGGCCACAGACGCCTGGCGCTCACTCATCCGCTCCTCGTAATAGACGCGCACGGCGACGTTTTTCAGCGGCGGCGATAGCGGCGCCAGCCGCAGTCGAACATAGGCCGTGCGCGCCAACCCATCCAGCCGGACGTGAAACGATTGGCCCGCCGCCACGGCAAGCGCTCTATCCGTATAGAGGTTGCGCACAATCGGCACGCCTTCCTTGACCCGCGGCGTCGGCACCCGGGTTTGCTGGGTGTAGTGCCCCTTGTGCAGCGGCGTCATGTCGCTGTCCAGAAGCTGGTACTCCAGGGCATAGCGCAGCAGCACGTCCCGCTCGGCTTCGGGATCAACCCCGGCATGCGTCAAGATACGCAGCCGCGCCGCCTGGCCAATAACGGGAAAGGTCAGCCAGTCCTCCTGGGGAAGAAAATAGACCGTAGAAGGACGGGCCTTCAGATCAAGCTGCTGGGCGACAGCCGGCGTGGGCGGCGGCGGCTGAAACAGCAAACGCAGGGGTTGATAAACAAACGCTGCCGCAACGGCAAACAGCAACACAGCCAGGAGACGACCCAGTATTCTCATGTATCGCCTCTTACGCGCAGTAGAAAGGCCCGGCGGCGGACAAAGCGCTCAAGCTGCGCTTGCAAACGCTCGGGTGTGGACTCGACGACGTGTTTGCCGATGGGGTTGAGGTTGGCAACGGCCATGATCGAGCTGGGCTGGCCGGCCTGTGCCACCAGCAAAAACGCCTGGCGAGACGCAGAATCCAGCACACGCACGAGGTGATGGCCCCGGCGCTGTAGCGCGCTTAACGCCACGATATTGCCGGTTTCCACGTAATGCTCAAGCAGCGTCTCGACGCTTTCCGGCAAGGAGGCCGAGGAAACCCTGTAGCGCTTTAGCTGCTCGCCTAGCGCCGCGTGCAGGGTGTCGATGTGCAAAGCCTGGAATTTCAGCTGCTGCTGTCGATTAGCAAAAGGCAGCTGGAAAGCCTCTCGCGCCGCAGGCGTGATCCAGACGGTCGCGAAATCCGCGCCGTGTGCGACATCCAGATAGCGGGTCTGGGCGTTGCTGCCCACCTCGTAGCCGGCGGTTGCTTCGCCGCCGAGGACGGTTTGGGCGTCAAGCCCCATGGCCTTGAGGGTGTCACGCAGCCGCTCGCGCAGGGGCAGGGGTGGCGCGCCCGGGCGCAGGCCGTCCCTGAAGGCCAGCAGGCTCGGCGTGGAAATGCCGGCTTGATATCCCATGCCGCGTACCTGGGTCACCAGCAAAGGGGTTCCCTGGGCTTCACGCACAAACACCTGATGCACAAGATTGAACAGGCTGCGCTGATTGCGCGGGCTCAGCACGTCCGAGCCGCCCTCCGGGTCAACAAAGGGGTGGCTGCCGGCGATCAACAGCGCCCTGGCGCCAAGAAGCTGGAACAGCTGAGTGCCGGCCTCAAGGGTTTGGCGCTCGTAGCGCGGTCGCGGCACCTGAACAAAGTGGGATGACGCGCCGCCCGGGGCCATTACCACGGTTCCCCAGGGCTGAAATGGCCGCACTCCCGGCGTGTTTTCCAAAATCAGATAGTGCTGATCGCGGGCGCGATCGTGAAACCGAACGATGTGATAGCCAAGCCCTCGGGCCAGATCGTTGAGATAGCGCAGCTCGCTGAGCGCGTCTTCCGACCACTCGCTGATGGAGCCACTCGCTGCCAGCTCAAGAAGCGGACCCAGCACCTCGATATCAAAAAACAGCAGCTCGTCGAGGCGCGGCTGACGAAAATCAAGGCCTGCCGCTGTGCGAATCAGCGCGGTTTTTTCCAACAGGTAGTCGCTTAAAGCCCCGTCGCGGCTGTCGAGACGCAGCGGAGTCCCACGCTGGCCATGGCTGCGGGCCAGCAGCGGGCGCAGCGCATCAGGGTTGAGATAGAGTTCAGCAAAGCCCTCTCGGCTGCGGGCACGCTGCACGTTGGGGATGCCCGGCGACTCCCAGCGCAGCGCCACCTCTCCCAGCAGCCGCTCCAGGTTTTGCAGCCGCAAGTCTTCCGGCAGCTGCTGCTTGACTAACAGCTGGCTTGGCATCCCCGGCGGGCCGGATGTCTCGGGCGCTCGGCTGCCCGGCAGTTCGCGCGCTGTCGTCCGCGTGATCAACTGCACCTGCAGCGCATGGCGGGCCCCGAAGGTCTGATGGAGCTGATGAAAAAAGCTGCCCGGGTTGCGCGTCACATCAATGCGACCGGCGCTATTTTCAAGCGCTTGCACGCTGCTTACGGCAAGGGCCGACGCCTGCTGATCGCGAAACAGCGCAAGTCCCGCTTCAATCAGGCCCCGCTGTTCAATGGCCGCCGGTATCTCCACCACAAGCCGGCTTTCCGGCCGCACGTCGATGATATAGGTGCCCCACCCGCGCGATACGCCGACTTCGCGGACAACCAGATAGCGCTCCTCGATTCGGGAAATCGTATAGTTCAGCCGGCGAAGTCGGCGTCGCGCCTGCTGCAGCTGCGCTGATGCCCCCTCACGCTGATAGCTTTTCAAGGCCAGCAGCGCCGTTTTGAATTCAGCAAGCTGTGTACCGCTTGGCTGCGGCGGGCGCTCCCGGCCGATGACACCGTAGTCCACCACCCGCTGACGCAGCAGCAGATCCCCAAGCGTCGCCTCAGCGGCCGGCTCCACCGCAAGCGCCTCGCCGCCGGCGTTGCTTTCCATGCGCTGCGCCGGAATGAAACTCAAGACAAAGCCCACAAAGCTGGCCGCCACCACAGCGGTCAGCGACGTTTGCAGCGTGGCCCGGGTAACCCGGATACCGATTTCCTTGTCATGGATCTTGAGCGCAAGCAGCGTCGAAATAAGATAGCCAAAAGCAAAAAAGTCACTGCCTTTTGCCCAGGGCGCAAAAAGCTGCAGACCGTAACCCAGTAAAAGCTTGTAAACAAACCCTACGCTGAAGAAAAAGAAAAGCTTGCGCGCCCCGGATACGTTGCTATTGGCAAACCACGGAAGTTTCAGTAAGCCGTGCACCGCCAGCAAAATGAACTGGTCTAATTGGAGCGGACACCCCGGTAAGCCTCATACTGGAGGCATTGGAGGTGTTCATGACCAAGAAGACGCGACGTCGGTACTCTGACGAATTCAAA
>NZ_BAAAZT010000059.1:0-20951 GCF_039537045.1 Halomonas cibimaris
CTTGCCGAACTCAGCAGTGAAACCGTTCAGCGCCGATGGTAGTGTGGGGCCTCCCCATGCGAGAGTAGGACATCGTCAGGCATCAATACGCAGAAAACCCGGCCAAGCGCCGGGTTTTTTGTGTGCGCGTAAGGTTTGTGTGCAGAATTTGTGTAAAGTTTTCTGCCTGATTCTGTCCGGGCGTGTCACCACTCGATCGGCTTGCCATCCCAGTCCCAGAAACTGCCGGTATCTTCCGGGGTGCGCGCTGCCATAACGTCAATCAGGCACTGCGCCACAAACGCCGGTGAGAACAGCTTGCCTGGCGGCACCCGGGTTTGGAACGGCTCGGAAAGCGGCGTATTGGTCGTGCCGGGGTGCAAACATAGCACAATAGATGCCTTGTTCAGGCGGGCCAGTTCAATGGATGCCGTTTTCATCAGCATGTTGTGTGCGGCTTTACTGGCCCGGTAGCTATACCAGCCGCCAAAGCCGTTATCACTGATGGAGCCGACGCGCGCTGACAGGCTCGCAAAAATTGCAGGATGTTTTCCCTTAAGAGAAGGCTTGAGTGCTGCCAGAAGCAATATAGGCGTTGAGGCGTTCACGTGCATCAAATGAGCCAGCGCATCGGCACTAAGCTGCTCCAGGCGCTTTTCCGGATGTATATCAAGAGACTCATCGTGTAGCGTGCCAATCGCATTGAACAGCAGGTGCACAGGTTGACCGTCAAGGTGCTCTCGTAACGCCTTGCGATCATTTTGTTGCGTCACATCCAAAGCGAGCGTCGTCACGCGCGCATCGTGATGATCCAAAGAAGGCGTGGTAGAGCGGCTGACTGCAATGAGCCTACCCAGCTGGGGAGACGCGAGCAGGGCTTTGGCTATGGCGTTTCCGATACCGCCGCTGGTACCGGTGACCACCGCGGTATAGGCGTCAGGTAGGTGGCTAAACATGCTGTTCCTTAATAAAAACGCTACATTTCCGTTATTATTGAAGCTCTTTGTTTAGCATCTGTCCAGTTTAGTGCGGTTTCAGGCTATGCTGAAAGCGTCAGGCTGAGGCGCTGATTCTTCCTGACTGAGCACTATTGCGGCCGTCAGGCGTGTAGAGCGTTTTCTCGGCAAGCCGGTGTATATAATCGAGCATACGCTGGTTGTGTGTCATGCGCAGCGAAACCATCTGACCGACCTGCTCGTTCATGCGTGCGACGCGCTCGCTTTTTTCCAGCAGCGCCTGCCAGCTGCGAGCGCAGCCGGCATCCGTTGCCGATTGCCGAGCGCCGTCGGGGCTATCCGGATAGCCGAGCCGCTTTTGTACGCTGTGCCGCAGCGTTTCCATGCTCTCAAGCTCGGCGAGCAGCGTTTGTTTATCCTCGGCAATACGGGCCAGACGGCTACCGTCAATGTGGCCCTGTGTCAAAAGGCTCCGTTCGTGTTCCATCAGGGCGATCAGCTTATCCAAACGTGTTTGCTGATCGGAAAGCAGACGAGCAAGGCTCATGGATCCATCTCCTGTCGTAGTCTGTGTGCCCTGCGGTTATTGCGTGTCAAGGCTGTTGATGAGTCCTTCGGCAATGCGCTCGGCGTGTATTTCGAGTTTTCCATCGCGGATGGCCGAACGTATTTCTTCGACTCTAAGCGTATCGATGTCTTGTGTCGTATCAACGTGCTGCTGTCGAATATGAGACACGCCCGACGACGGCGGCTGAGAGGCTGCGGATGCCTCTCGCTGGGCCTTTTGAGGCTCACCGCGCTGCGGGGCCTGGCCGGGGCTGGGCGGTATGTTGATATGGCTGATTTTCACGCTGTGTGCCTCCCGTTAACGGTCATGGCGCCGGGGCGCCAGCTATCTCAGCGTATCGGCTAAGCGGGTGAAAACTTTAGTGCCAAATTCAAAAACCAATGGCCAGCCGGCCCTCACCGACTACGCGGGCATTGAGGATTTCGCGTCGTGCCAGGCGCACGCGAATGGTCTCCCCTTGACTGCCGTCTTCCATGGCCTTGCCTTCTCGGGTGACGCGAAACCCTTTGCCCTGGGCCATAACCGTGACGGCATCGCCGCGCCTGATCAGTAGCGGAGCGCGAACGTCCTGCTGTTGAAAGCTGCTGCCGCGGCGAATTGGACGACGCGCCTCTTTACCCACAACCTCCTCCACGGTGATGAGCGTGCGTGAGGAAAGATCGCCGAGATTGCCGGACTGTTTGCGGACCAGCCCTTTTGTGAGACGAGTGCCGCGTGATATGTCCTCAGCTGCAACGACGTATTGACCGATAACATCCACTTTTGCCTGCACGTAGCGTACTTGGCGATGCTGCGAGCCACAGCGTACACCCACGGTAACCCGGCCTAGAGGCGACCTGTCGGCATCAGGAAGGAACGGTTCAGGGTTTACGCAGGCAGGCAGATGAGGAGACGGAGGGCGCACTTCAATCATGATGTCGTCGCCCAGCGTGCGAGCGCGCTGATGGAGAAACTGCTGTATATCCTGCATCAGCGCGTCGCTGCTGGCCGATGCCGTGGACGCTGCTAACACAGCGGATGCCGCGAGCACGGTGAATGCCGCAAGACCGTATCCCGTTAAATATGAGAGGATACGGCGCCGGCGTGCGGCTTTCGGAGGCAGCCGGGCGAACAAGGATGGAAGCATAGTGGATGCCAGTTCGTAGAGCGTGTTGGGCTTGGTTTGAACGTGCCGGGGCAGCAGTAGTCGCTAGTATAAGAAAACGCACGGGGAAGCATCGCCTGAAATAATGGTCCAGGAAATGCCTGTTTGATGCTTTGGCGTGACAGAGCAGAGAGTATGGTAGAGCATCAGCAAATTCCGTTTTATTTTTCGAGAGCACCGGGATGATTGATCAGCTTGAGTCTGCCTTTACCTTCCAGCAGCAGGCGCTGTCGCTGCGCAAGGCGCGCCACGACGTATTGGCCGCCAATATTGCCAATGCCGATACCCCGAACTACAAGGCGCGGGATATTGACTTTGCCAGCGAGCTGAAAAAAGCCGGCGAATCTGCCAGCCAGGGCGGCCTGTCGCTTGCGCGGACCTCAGAGCGCCACCTGCCCGGGCAAGGGCAGGCCTGGGGCGGTGCGCAGCAGAGCCGTTTACTCTATCGCATTCCTGATCAGCCAAGCCTTGATGGCAATACGGTGGATATGGACCGTGAACGCTCGGCGTTTGCCGATAACGCCGTTAATTATCGGGTGGGGCTATCCATGATCAACAGCCGCATCCAGGGGCTCAAAAAGGCCATGCAGCCGGAATAAGCCGTTTGAAGACACAGGGAGATCGCAATGTTTTCCGCGTTTGATATTGCCGGCTCGGCGATGAGCGCACAGTCGCAGCGAATGAACGTAACCGCCAGCAACATGGCCAACGCTGACAGCGTAGCCGGCCCTGACGGTGAGACCTACCGCGCCAAGCAGGTGATGTTTGAGACGCAGGCGCAAAACAACCGCTACCAGGTGGGCGGGGTCAAGGTTACGGAAGTCGTCGAAGATACCTCGCCGTTGCGCATGGAGTACATGCCCAATCATCCGGCGGCAGACGAGGAAGGCTATGTTGCCAAGCCCAACGTTGAGCCCGCCCAGGAAATGGTCAATATGATCTCTGCTTCACGTTCCTATCAGGCCAACGTGGAAGTGTTCAACACCAGCAAGCAAATGCTGATGCAAACGCTGCGTCTCGGCCAAGGGTAAACCATGAATATCGATCCGAGTGTTCTCAACAACGTTAATACGCAAAGCGGCGGTCCGAAGCTTAACCAGGGCCAGTCGGGCGAGCTGCGGGAAAGCTTTCTGACCATGCTGATTACTCAGCTGCAAAACCAGGATCCCATGGATCCGATGAAAAACAAGGACATGACCGCACAGCTTGCCCAGATCAATACCGTCAGCGGCATCGAGCAGCTCAACGACACGCTCAACGGCATTACCCAGCAAGTAGATGCCTCACAGATGCTCCAGGCCTCGGGGTTGATCGGCAATGCTGTGCTGGTACCCGGTAATAACGTCAAGGTGAGCACGGGTGAAGAAGGGAAGACCCATACGACGCCGTTCGGTATCGAGCTGGAAAGTCCGGCCAGCCGGGTTGAAGTCACTTTGACCAACCAAAGCGGTGAAGTCGTTGCCACCCGAGAGATCAAAAATGTCAAAGCGGGCGTGGAATCCTTTAGCTGGGACGGCCAGACCGACGGCAAGGAGGCAGCACCGGACGGTGCCTACAACGTTTCGTTGAACGCCTTCAACGCTGACGGTGAAGAAATGCCGTCAACGGCGCTGAACTATGCCCTGGTGCAGGGCGTGACGCCGGCCACCGCCAACGAGGATGTGCGCCTTGATCTGGGCGGCGTCTACGGCCAGGTCGCCATGAACGACATCAAACAGATTCTCTAAACGCCGCGTCGCCGGTACAGGCCGGTACGATTTTGGTTTGAGCTATTTTCAGGGGAAACAAGCATGAGCTTTTCACAGGCACTCAGCGGCCTTAACGCGCAGCGGGAAAAACTTGGTGCCATCGGCAACAACATCGCCAACTCGCAAACCGTGGGCTTTAAAAGCTCTGAGGTGCAGTTTGCCGACGTGTTCGCTCAGTCGCGTATTGGTCTGGGAACGAAAGTTTCCACCACGTTGCAAAACTTCAATCAGGGCAATATCGAATCGTCCGGCCGTAATATGGACTTGGCGATTGCCGGCGATGGTTTTTTCCGTTTTCAGCAGCCCAGCGGTGAAGTCGGCTACTCGCGCAACGGCCAGCTGACGCTGACCGCTGACGGTAACCTGGTGAACGCCCAGGGTGCAAAAATCATGGGTTACAGCGCGGATGCCAACGGCGAAGTGCAGCCCGGCGGAGATGTCGAAGCACTTACCGTTGATTCGAGTGGTCTCGAAGCCAGCGCGACGACAGGCCTAGATATATCGCTCAATCTCGATGCGGGAGAAGGGAAGTTAAAGCCAACATTTACGGCGCAAGATATTGCTAATGGCTTGGACCCTAGCGAATATTCCTTTTCGACCAACGCCACGGTTTACGACTCCCAAGGCAGTGCGCGCAATCTGACGACGTATTTTACCAAAACTGACCCCAACAAGTGGCGAGTGGATGCGCGGATGTCGGGTGGGCCTGAAGGTGCGCCGACCTATGCGTTTTCTGATATTGCTGACGGTCAAGACTTTGATTTCACTACCGACGGCCGTCTAAATCCCGACTTTGAACCTTTTGCCATTGACCTAGACAGTCCGCAGGCGGTGATAGATCCGGATGGGAATACTGCTACTAGTGAGTTCGGCGATACGCTCACGTCTCAGCAGATTGAAGTGGACTTTGCCGGTACCAGCCAATATGCCAATGGCTCCACCGTCAACGATATTAGTCAGAACGGCTACACATCCGGCTCATTGGTAGGCACCACCATTCAGGATGATGGCACCATCATGCGTAACTACTCCAACGAGGAGTCGCGCGCGGCAGGTCAAATTGCCCTGGCGGACTTTCGCAACCCGGAAGGCCTGAAGCCTGAAGGGGATAACCTCTGGTCTGCCACCGGCGCGTCCGGCCAGGAGCTGGTGGGCGTACCCGGCAGCGGCCAGCGCGGGCTGATTGAGCCCGGTGCGGTGGAAACGTCCAACGTCGATATGGCCCAGGAGCTGGTGGACATGATCGTCTCCCAGCGCGCCTATCAGGCCAACTCCAACACCATCAGCACGCAGGACGAGCTGCTGCAGACGATTATCAACCTCTAACGCTGCTGTAGTTTCGAGGAGTCAAGCGTGGATCGGATGCTTTATACCGCCATGAGCGGTGCCAAACACAGCATGGATCAGCAATCGGTGGTGAGCAACAATCTCGCCAACGTCTCGACCACCGGGTTTCGCGCCCAGCTGGATGCCGTACGCTCGGTGCCGGTAATGGGCGAGGGCCGCCTGCCTACCCGCACGTCTGCGGTGACCACCACGCCGGCGACCGATTACTCCCAAGGGCCCCTTGAACGCACGGGGCGCACGCTGGACGTAGCCATGAAAGGTGATGCCTGGATGGCGGTGCAGGCCGAAGACGGCAGCGAAACCTATACGCGTCGAGGAGACCTGCAGATTGACGCCGACGGCATTTTGCTTAGCGTTGGCCGGCCGGTCCTCGGCGATGCCGGCCCGATCAACGTGCCCCAGGGATCGGAAGTGTTTATGGGCTCTGACGGCACGCTGAGCGCTATTCCCAGAGGCTCAGGGCCGGAAGCGCTGGTTGACGTGGGGCGCATCAAACTGGTGACGCCGGCGCCCGGTGAGCTTAACCGCGGCGATGACGGCCTGTTTCGCGCGCCGGAAAACGCCGAAGGCGTTCCGGGCGTTCTGGCGGCCGATGACGAAGCGACCCTGGTCAGCGGCACGCTGGAAGGCAGCAACGTCAGCGCCGTGGACGCCATGGTGTCCATGATCGACGTTGCCCGACGCTACGACATGCAAATGAAGGTGATCAGCACCGCAGACGAGAACGCCCAGCGGGCCAACGCCGTGCTTTCGATGCAGGGCTGATCGGCCTTAATGTAAAGGAATCGTATATGATCAAATCACTGTGGACGGCCAAGACCGGGCTTGAAGCGCAGCAGACCAAGCTTGACGTCATTTCCAACAACCTGGCCAACGTCAGCACCAACGGCTTCAAGCGCTCGCGCCCGGTGTTTGAAGACCTGCTGTATCAGAATATGCGCCAGCCCGGCGCGCAGAACAACATGCAGGATCGGCTGCCTTCGGGCATGCAGGTGGGCACCGGGGTGCGCCCGGTAGCCACCGAGCGCCTGCACACCCAGGGCGGGCTTGAGCAGACCGAAAACTCCCGGGATATGGCCATTGAGGGCAAGGGGTTTTTTCAGGTGCTCATGCCCGACGGCACCACCGCCTATACGCGCGACGGCAGCTTTCAGCTCAATGAGAACGGCCAGATGGTCAACGCCAACGGCTATCCGCTGGAGCCGGCGATTTTTATTCCGGCCAATGCGCTATCGGTTTCCATCGGCGAAGAGGGCATCGTTAGCGTGCGCGAGCCGGGTAATCCGGTAGATAATGAAGTTGGCCAGATTAACCTGACCTCGTTTAACAACCCGACCGGCCTTGAGAGTATCGGCGGCAACCTGTATCTGGAGACCGGCTCATCCGGTGCGCCCAACCAGAATCCGCCGGGCGTCAACGGTACCGGCACGCTGATGCAGGGCTACGTGGAGACTTCCAACGTCAGCGTCGTGGAAGAGATGGTCAGCATGATTCAGACGCAGCGCGCCTATGAAATCAACAGCAAGGCGATTACCACAAGCGATGAAATGCTGGCGCGCTTGAGCCAGCTGTAACGCCATATGTCACGGGTTTTTCTCATCCTGCCCCGACGGTGTTACCGGCCACGTTGGCTGCTTGGCCTGCTCGTTTTCACCATGCTTGTGCTGGGCGGCTGTGCCCAGATACCCCATGCCTCGGTGGTGGGCGAACAGGAGCGTATTGCAGTGGTGGATCGGCCGCCGCCGGTAGCCAACGGCTCTATCTATCAGGTGCGGCAGGGATATCAGCCGCTGTTTGAAGATCGTCGTCCGCGGGCCGCCGGCGATATCCTCACCATTGTGCTGGATGAAGAAGTCAGCGCGAGCAAGAATTCACAGTCCAATGCCGATCGCAGCGGCAGCGCTAGCCTGGAGCTTGATCAGCTGCCCGACGTTTTGGATCGGCTGGCCGAATACGGCTTTGACATTTCCGGGGAAAGCGACTTCACCGGCGGTGGCGGCTCACGTGCCAACAATACCTTTACCGGCACCATCACTGTGTCTGTGCTTGAAGTGTTGAACAACGGCAACCTGCGTGTACGCGGCGAAAAGCAGATCGCCATTAACCAGGGCACCGAATTTATTCGCTTTTCCGGGGTGGTGAACCCGCGCACAGTGACCGCGCAGAACACGGTGCCTTCCACTAAGGTGGCCGATGCGCGCATTGAATACGTCGGCGATGGCTATATCAACGAAGCGCAGCACATGGGCTGGCTGCAGCGCTTTTTCCTCAACGTATCGCCTTTCTAACGCGGATCGGCGCAAGCGGTAGACGAACAGACGGGCAAGCAATGCAACCTGACCTAAAACGACTGAGCCGCGCGTGGCGCCGGCGGTTTCTGCCGCTGTTGGCGCTGGCAATGGCATGTACGGCCCTGGCACTACCGGCCCATGCCGAGCGGATTCGCGAGCTGGCGGGGTTTGCCGGGGTGCGCGATAACCAGCTGACCGGCTACGGCCTGGTGGTCGGCCTGGACGGCAGCGGTGACCAAACCACTCAGGCACCGTTTACCAGCCAGAGTTTGACCAACATGCTCTCCCAGCTGGGGGTCAGCGTGCCGGAAGGCACCAACCTGCAGCTGCGTAACGTTGCCGCTGTTATGGTGACGGCGGACTTGCCACCCTTTTCCCGCCCGGGGCAGCGGCTGGACGTGGTGGTATCTTCCATTGCCAACGCTGACAGCCTGCGTGGCGGTACGCTGCTGATGACGCCGCTGAAAGGGGCCAACGGCGATACCTATGCGCTCGCCCAAGGCAACATGCTGGTAGGCGGCGCCGGTGCTCAGGCCGGCGGCAGCAGTGTTCAGATCAACCATCAGGCCGCCGGGCGTATTCCCGGCGGGGCGCTGGTGGAAAAAGAAGTGCCGCTTAACCTCGGAGCCAACGGCGGTACGCTTGAGCTGCAGCTCAACCAGGCAGACTTCGGCACCGCACAGCGCATGGTGACGGCGATCAACAGTGAATTTGGCCGCGGTGTAGCCTACGCCCGTAACGGCGGCGTGATTGCCCTGGACGGCCCGGCAAGCGATAACGCCCGGGTCAACTTCATGGCGCGGGTGGAAAACGTGCGCGTCACCCCCACCGAGGCGCCGGCCCGGGTGGTCGTCAACTCCCGCACCGGCTCAGTGGTGATGAACAATGCCGTGACGCTGCGCAAGGCAGCAGTAGCGCACGGCAATCTGTCCATCATGATCGATACCCAGTTCGGCGTCAGCCAGCCGAATCCGCTGGGCGAAGGGGAAACCGCCGTTGTTCCCGACACGGATATCGATATCGAGCAGCAAGAGGCCTATCTGCAGACGGTGGAAGGGGCCCAGCTCAACGACGTGGTTAATGCGTTGAACGCGCTGGGTGCGACCCCTACGGATCTGATGAGCATACTGGAAGCGCTTAAAAGCGCGGGCTCTCTGCGTGCCGAGCTGGAGGTAATCTAATGGCCGTGACCCGAAATATGGCCGATCAGTTTGCGCTGGACGTGAAAGGGTTTCAGCGCATGCAGCACACCGCGCGTACTGACCCCAAGGAGGGCGTGAAGGGTGCAGCTCAGCAGTTCGAGGCGCTTTTCGTGCAGATGATGGTGAAAAGCATGCGCGATGCGATTCCCGAATCCGGTCTGGTCAATAGCCAGGCGCTGGACATGTACCAGTCAATGATGGATAAGCAGTGGTCGCAGGTAGTGGCGGACCGCGGCGTCGGCTTGGCCGATGCGCTGGTCGCCCAGCTGGAACGCCAGGGCGCGCTGCCCGGCAGTGCGGATAGCCAACTCCCGGCTGATACCTCATCGCTGATTGCCGGTATTCCGCGAGGGACGCCGCGCGAGCTGAGCGATTCATCGCCGGCGGATAGTACGCAGGCGCGTTTACGCCCCGCTTCGCCCGCAGGCGAAGGGTTTTGGCAAGCGCTGGATGCAGTGCGTCAAACGCCTGATGCGAGGCAAACGGCTGCAGCGAAAAGTGGGGCGCCAGCCGGTGATCACGTACAGCAGTTTATGCAGGCGTTAGACCGGCCGGCACAGGCCGCCAGTGATGCCACCGGAGTGCCGGCGAAGCTGATTTTAGCCCAGGCAGCGCTGGAAACCGGCTGGGGCCGCCACGAGATAACCACCTCCAGCGGGCGCAATAGCCACAACCTGTTCGGCATCAAGGCGGGCACTAGCTGGCAGGGCGATACGACTGCGGTCACTACCCACGAATATATCGACGGTCGCCGCGTTCAGAAGGTAGATACGTTTCGCGTATATGACTCCTTCGAGCACGCTTTTACCGACTACGCTGGCCTTATCGGCAACAACCCCCGCTATGCCGGCGTAGTTAACGCCCCGGATGCCCGGCGCGCGGCGCTGGCGCTGCAGGAAGGCGGCTATGCCACCGACCCGGGCTATGCCGCCAAACTGGTAGCGGTGATGGATACCCTGGGGCCGCTCCCCGGCGATGCCGGCAGGCTGGCGCAGGCACGCTAAGCCACCCCGGCGTTTTGCGCTAACCGTGTCGTAAAGCGTTCAAGTTTGGCCGTAACTTGCCGATAACGGTGGCATCGGCTTAAAGGATTGACATCATGAGCATGTTTTCTACCGGGTTAAGCGGTCTCAACGCCGCGCAAAATGCCCTGCAAACTACCAGCAACAACATCAGCAACGTGTTCACGCCGGGCTATAATCGCGAAATTACCCAGCTGGGCGAAGGCTCGGTGGGCAGCGGCGGCGTGCGCGTTAACGATATCGAGCGCCAGTTCAACCAATACGTGGCAACCCAGCTCAACAGCGCCAAAAGCGAGTCCAGCGCGCTGGAAACCTACGCGTCTCAGGTATCACAAATCGACAACCTGCTGGCGGATCGGGAGGCAGGGCTGGCCCCGCTTATGCAAGGATTCTTCTCCTCACTGGAAGATCTTGCCAGCGCCCCGTCTGACCCGGCCGCCCGGCAGGGTGTGCTGGGTTCAGCGGACACCATGAGCGCCCAGTTTCGCTCCTTCGACGGCTATCTGCAGGATATGCAGGGCAATATCAACGGCCAGATAGAAGACGAAGTCACCCAGATCAACAACGCCACCAAGCAGATTGCCCATGCCAATCGCGAGATTTCACTGGCCCGCGCGCGCACCGGGGAAGCGCCCAACAGCCTGCTGAATCAGCGTGACCGGCTGGTTTCCGAGCTCAACGAGCGAATGGACCTGCGCCTGAACGTCCAAGACGGCAAGACCTATAACGTCAGCCTGCCCAACGGCCAGCCGCTGGTCACCGGCACCGATTCCTTTAAGCTTGAAGCTATGCAATCTGACGCCGATCCCCAGCGTACCGTTGTCGGCTATCGTGACGGCGGCGGTAATCTCGTCGAGCTGGAAGAAGATACCGTGCAAGGCGGCTCACTCGGTGGGCTGATGTCGTTTCGCTCAGAGACGCTGGACAAGACCCAAAACCAGATTGGCCAGCTGGCGGTATCGCTGTCAATGACGTTCAACGAGCAGCACAGGATGGGCGTGGATCTTGACGGCAATCAGGGGGAAAACTTCTTTAACGTCCGCGAGCCCCAAGCGTATAGCGGTTCAAACAATACGGCCAACGTTGACGCAATTCGTTTTGATAACGGCAATATCGACCAGCTGCGTGCCACTGATTACACCGTGACGATGGAAAGCGGTAGCCCTGTTGTGACTCGTAATGATAACGGCGCTGAAGTAGATTCCGAGTGGGATAGTGGTACCAATACGCTGTCCTTTGGCGGTGTTGAAATGACATTCTCCGGTACGCCCGCGGCCGATGATACGTTTGAAGTGCAGCCCGTGCGCCGAGCCGGTGCAGGCATGGAAACCGCCATCGGCGATCTGGACAAGATTGCTGCCGCCCTGGGGCCGGTGCAGCCCATGCCCTACGATCAGGTAGATTTTCAAGGGCAAAGCGAAGACCGGCTGGGTGAAACCGGAGTCATCAATGAAGAGCTGACAAGCGGCGAAATAAAGAAAGGAGTTGAATCAGGTCTTGAGCCCTTCGCATTTATTCCTACGGGAGCAAAAAATGTCACCATTCATCTATACGATCGCGGAGCGGACGACGATATCCAGCTCTTTACCCGAGACGGCAAGCATCTAATAGGCACGCCAGTGGAAGGAACGGATGCTGATCCCTCGGTTTGGGAAGGTAAAGAAACAGACTATACTTGGAAAAATAATGCTGATGGAATTATTATCAAATCAGCAAACGATGTAGAAGAAAATATATTTACCCTCATTAACGGTTTTGATGAAGGAACAAAGTACGATAGCAGCCACCTTCTAAACCGAAAGGATAAGTACTCCGCAGACCTCTCAGATCCTGCAACATCAAATTATGCAGACATGAATTTCACCTATACAGGAGATGGCAACAGATTTGACACTTCCCCTAACGATCTAAGTACAGACACGAACTATCGAGAAGAGAGAGTCAATATTGATGAAGTAAAAGAGCCTCTATTTTTGCTAGTCTCAGGTAACGGTAGATTTGACATCAAGGCCACTTGGGACGATATGCCCGGCACGCCAGGGACCGGCGGCGTGAACGGCGATAGCGGCCCCATCGGCCAGGTACAAGGCCAGCTGGAAGTCAGTGATATTGAGGTCGCTCCGGCCTTCCAGGACATGGACAGCGACTACCGTCCGCCCAGTTTTGCGGTAAAAGCCGCCGACGACGGTTCGCTGAGCCTGGGCTTTTTCGGCGCGGACAGCGACAACAACCTTTTCGTCTCGCCAGATGCCGGCTCGGTGCCAAGCAATCCGCCGCCCGAAGGCGTGTTCAGCGTCTATAAGGAAGACGGCAGCGAGATTGACAACGTACTCTCGGTAAACAGCGGCGGTGCCGACACCCTGGCTCCCGGCGAACGCCTCACCATTAAAGACGACGCCACCGGCAAAACCGTGCTCAGCTTTACCGTGGACCAGCTGCCCACCGGCGGCACCAGCGGGGTGACCTTTACCGGGCGCACCGGCACCACCGGCCCCGGCGACAACCGCAATGCGCTGGCGCTGCAGGATCTGCAAAGCGAGGATCTCGTCGCCGGCAGTGCGACGCTGAGCGGCGCGTACGGTGCGATGGTCAGCGATGTGGGCAACCGCACCAATATTACCCAGGTGAACCTCGAGGCCCGCCAGGGGCTGACCGATCAGCTGGAAGCGGTTCAGCAGTCGGAGTCCGGCGTCAACTTTGATGAAGAAGCCGCCAACCTGGTGAAGTATCAGCAGTTCTATCAGGCCAATGCCAAAGTTATCGATACGGCGTCTTCGGTGATGGATACTATTCTCAACCTGCGCTGATAATCGGGAGTTCACGCTATGCGTATCAGTTCTGTCACGATGTTTGAGCAAAGCGCTGCGTCGATTAACCGGCAGCAGGCGGAGTTCATGAAAGTCAATGAGCAGATGGCCAGCGGCCGCCGGGTGGTCAATCCGTCCGATGATCCGCAGGCCGCTTCTCGCGCCGTGGGCGTGGATCAGTCCCAAGCGGTGACTCAGCAGTATGCTGACGCCCGGGTGTCGGCGCGCAACGCGCTGTCCCAGACGGAAAGCGTGCTCAACAGCGTCAGCGATGCGGTGACCAGTGCCAAGACCCTGCTGGTGCAGGCCTCAAGCGACACGCTAAGCGACGTTGATCGCGAGTCCATCGCCAGCGAAATGCGCGGCATCTACGAGACCATGATCGGCCAGGCCAATGCCACTGACGGCAACGGCCGCTATCTGTTTGGCGGCTATGCCGATAACAAACCGCCTTTCGTCAAGGATGCCGATGGGCAGGTGCAGTACGCAGGCGACAGCAACAATCGCGAGCAGCGCATCGATGCCTCCCGGCTGATGCCGGTGACCTCCAACGGCGAGGATATTTTCCAAAGCGTGCCCAGCGGTGCGGGCTACATTGCCCAGACGCCGCCGATTGATGCTGATGCAGGCACCGGCAACAAGGGCAACGTGACGTTTACCGGGCCGAATACGGCAGACGTTAATGCTGACGGCTACGGCGATAATTTTGAAATCAAGTTCGATGATAACAGCGGTGATATGAATGTTATTGTCAATAACTTGGATGACACGTCGAGCAACCCGGTAGTGGATACAAAATACACGGGCGGCGGTGAAGACGGCCAGACCGTCTCCTTTGGCGGTTTGAATATCACGCTTGAAGGCGAGCCTGCCAGCGGCGATACCGTCGCTGTACAGAAGGCGGGCGGCAGCGAGCATTCAGCGGATCTGTTCAGCACCATGGAAGAGACCATTCGCGTGCTGGAGGCGCCCAACGACAGTCCGCAGGCCAAGGCGGATTTTCGCAATACGGTCAACGCGGCCATGCGTAATCTGGACAATACGCTGGATAACGTGCTGACCGTTCGCGCTTCGGCCGGGGCACGGCTCAACGAGCTGGACGTGGTGGACGGCGTCGGCGCCAATCGCATGCAGAACTACAAGCAGACGCTATCGGATCTGGTCGATCTTGACTACGTCGATACCATCTCCGAGTACAGCCTGCGCCAGGTCGGCATGCAGGCCTCGCAGCAGGCGTTTGCCAATATCAAGAGCAGCTCGCTGTTTGACTATCTGCGCTAGCCCGCCTGGCGCACGCACGGGCCCTGGAACGGGCCTTGGCGTAGTGGCCGGGGCGAGTTCAGCTCACCTGGGCCATCAGCTCGATCAGGCCCTGCATAAAATTCAGCCCCTGGTGGAATAACCGCTCAAGAAAGCGCCCCAGATCGGTCATCAGCACCATCATCAGCGTAAGCCCAACGGTGAGCGAGGTGGGAAAGCCAATGTTGAACACCGTTAGCTGAGGGGCCGAGCGGTTGAGAATACCCAGCGCGAAGTTGATGATCAAAAGCGAGCCGACCAGCGGCAGGGCCAGCAGCATACCCGAAGCAAAAATGGTGCCGGCGTAGCGCGCCAGCAGCTCAAAGGCGTTGGCGTTGAGCGTATCCACGCCGATAGGCAGGGTTTGAAAGCTCATGACCAGCGTTTCCAGCACCATTAGATGGCCGTTGAGGGCCAGAAACATCAGCAGCGTTACCATGTACAGAATGCGCGACAGCACCATGATGTTGGTACCGCTGGCGGCATCGTAAAAGCTGGCAAAAGCCAGCCCCATCTGCAGGCCGATAAACTCGCCCGAGGCCTGGACCACGGCAAAAATGATGTGCATGACCAGGCCAATGGCCAGGCCGATCAGAATTTGCTCGATGATGATGCCGATACTGGTCCAGGACATCAGTGCTACGTCCGGCATGGGCGGTAAAAAAGGCGCAACGGCCACGCACACCAGCGCTGCCAGCCCCACCTTGACCCGGTTGGGCACGCTGGAATGCCCCCATAGCGGGGAGACGGCCATAAAAGCGGTAATGCGCACAAACGGCCAGAAAAACGCGACCAGCCAGCCCTGAAGCTGAGCGAAGGTGACCTCGACCACTGGCTACATCACCATGGAGGGAATATTGGTGAATAGCCGGTGGGTGAAATCCGTGATCAGCCCGATCAGCCAGGGCCCGGCAATAACCAGCACCGCAAAAACGGCGAGAATCTTGGGGATAAACGTCAGGGTCATTTCGTTGATCTGGGTGGCGGCTTGAAAAAGGCTGATCAAAAGCCCCGTCAAAAGCGCTGCCAGCAAAATGGGGCCGGCAAGAAACAGCGTGACGCGCATGCCCTGATAGGCGATGCTCATTACCATTTCCGGGGTCATGGCAAGCCCTCCTCGAGCGGTGAAGCGGCGGCGCTAAATGATATAGAAGCTTTCCGCCATGGAGCCGATAATCAGCTGCCAGCCGTCTACCAGCACAAACAGCATCAGCTTGAACGGCAGCGAAATTGTGATGGGCGGCACCATCATCATACCCAGCGCCATCAGCGTACTGGCGACGACCAGATCAATGATCAAAAACGGAATAAAGATGGTAAAGCCGATCTGGAACGCCGTTTTGAGCTCGCTGGTGACAAAAGACGGCAGCAGCACGCGCATGGGCAGCTCTTCCGGGCCCTGCAGCGGGCCGATATCGGCCAGGCGCACAAACAGAGAAATATCCGGCTCCCGCGTTTGCGCCAGCATGAATTCTCGAAACGGCGCCTGAGCCAGCCGCAAAAACTCTTCCAGCCCGATATTGTCTTCGGTCAGCGGTACCCAAGCGGTGGTGTAGACCTGATCGAGCACCGGCGACATGATGAAAAAAGTCAAAAACAGGGCAATACCGAGCAGCACCTGGTTGGGCGGCGTGGCCTGGGTGCCCATGGCGGTACGTAGAAGGCTCAGCACGATAATGATGCGGGTGAAGCTGGTCATCATCAGCAGCAGGGCAGGCAGAAACGCCAGCGAGCTTAAAAACAGCAGCGTCTGCAGCGACAGCGACCATTTTTGCCCGCCGTCTTCCAGCGGCTGGGTCACTACGCCGGGGATGGACTGGGCCAGCGCCGTGCCTGACAGCGTAAAACCGGCAAGTAGCAGCAAGCAGAGCAGGATGCCGCCGAGTGTCGGGCAGCAGCGCGAGAGACGAGTTGACCGCCTGTACCTGTGGTTCATAGCGAACGTTTGCGGGTTGAGCGAGTGGGAGGCGTCTGGTGTGGATTCGACTTGTGCAGGGCATGGGCAAAGTGCGCAGCGAACCCCGAAGCCGAGGGCGCATCGGGTGCTGCGTCAGGCTGGCGCGGCGGTGCCGGGCACTCGTGAAGCTTGTTGACGCGCCCGCTGCCTACGCCAAGCACCAGCCAGGTGTCGTTAAGCTCGACGATCACCACGCGTTCGCGGCTGCCCACCGCAGCGCTGCCGACGACCTGAAGGCGAGTGCTGTGTGGCTGATAGCGCTTTTGCCAGCGCTTGAGCAGCACGGTGCACACCAGGATGATGGCAATGACCAGCCCCAGCGCTGCCGCCGTCTTGCCCAGGGCGGCCATGCCCAGCAGCGTCTCGCTGCTGCCGACGGCATCCGCGGCGCTGCTTGAGGCGGTATCAGCGTTCATCGGTTGAGCTTATGAATACGTTCGGAAGGCGTAATGATTTCGGTGATGCGAATGCCGTACTTGTCTTCGATCACGACCACCTCGCCCTGTGCGATGAGATAGCCGTTGATCAGGATATCCATGGGCTCGCCGGCCAGGCCGTCCAGCTCCACCACCGATCCCTGTGCCAGCTCCAGCAGCTGCTTGATCGTCAGCCGGGTGCGCCCCAGCTCGACGGTCAGCTTGACCGGAATGTCCATGATCATTTCCAGATCCCGCGAGGTATCGCTGGTCTGTTCACCGCCCAGGGGCGGAAACACGTCGCTGCTGGCTTCCCGCGCCTGGGGCTGCGGCGCTTGCTGGGCTGTGGAATCGTCCTCTGCCGGCTCTTGTTGTTCCGCAGCCTGCTGCTCGGCCATGGCAGCGGCCCAGGGGTCGGCTTCCTCGCCGCTGTCCGGTGCCGCGCCGGCCTGGTCAAACGCCGCATCGGCAGCGTCGTTTTCGCTTACGCCCTGTTCGGACATGGCTGCCGCCCAGTCGTCGTCGGACACGCTCTGCGGGTCGCTAGCATTGTGGCTTTGCGTCGCGGACGGCTCATCAGAGGGCGTCTGATCATCCGGCTTATTGGGATCAGTCATGCGTTGGATTCCTTGGCTTTCTGTCGCGTCGACTTGGCGGTGAAGTCGCTGGGCGATATGTTGTTCATGGCGGCGTGATCAAACATTTTCTGTACGCGCAGGGCGCGCTGCTGGTTCTGGCTGCCAAACTGGCATTCCATGACCGGCACACCGTTAACGTGGGCCGTTACGGTGTCGGGAATGTCGACGGGTAGCACATCGCCCTGTTTGAGCCCCATGACCTGGCCGATGTGGCTGGCAATGTGGGCGAACTCGGCCACCAGCTCGATTTCGGAATGGCGCAGCTCGGCGGCCATGCGCCGATTCCATGAGCCGTCCTGGTCGTGGTTGCTGTCGTTGATCGGGTTGGCCAGCAGATCACGCAGCGGCTCGATCATGGCGTAGGGTATACAGATCTGAAAGCTGCTGGAAAGGTTACCCACTTCCAGGTTGAACTTGGTGTTCACCACGATTTCGTTGGGCGAGTTGGTGATGTTGGCAAACTTGGACTGCACTTCAGAGCGCAGAAAGCTGATATCCAGCGGGTACACGACTTTCCAGGCCTGCTGATAGGCCTCAATGGCCAGGTTGAGCATGCGCTGAATGATGCGCTGCTCGGTGTTGGTGAAATCGCGACCGTCTGACTTGGTGACAAAGCGTCCGTCGCCGCCGAACAGGTTGTCCACCACCATGAACACCAGGCTGGGGGGAAATACCACCAGCGCTGAGCCGCGTAGCGGTTTCAAGGCCACGAGGTTGAGGTTGGTCGGCACCGGCACGTTACGCGAGAAGTCGCTGAAGCTCTGATAGCGCACCGACTCCACGGTAATGTCGGCGCTGCGCCGAATAAGATTGAAAAGCCCGGTACGGAAATAACGTGCAAACCGCTCGTTGATGAAGTCCAGTGCATGCAGGCGTTCGCGAATGACGCGGTGCTGGGTCGACGGGTCGTAAGGGCGTATGCGTGAGGGTTCGCTATCCTGCTGAGCCGATGGTGTCGCCGGCTCATCGTCACCGCTGACCCCTTTCAGCAGGGCATCAATTTCTTCCTGGGACAGTAAATCGTCCTGCGACATGATGGCTCCGGATGGGCGGGATTATTGCACGATAAACTCGGTGAACAGCACTTCGCGAAGATCCAGGGGAGGCTGGTTTTCGGTAAGCGGCTGGCTCAGCCGGTCGATAATGGCGGCAGACAGTTTTTCCTTGCCCTGGGGCGTGGAAAGCTCGCTGGCCTGCTTGTCCGACAGCAGCAGCAGCAGGCGGCTGCGTACCTGTGGCATGTGATCGGCAAGCAGCTTTTTGCTCTGCTCGTCGCCTACGCGTAGGGTAATGCCGGTATACAGCAGGCGAGAACCGCTGCGATCACCGGCCAGATTAACGGTAAACGGCTCGATCTTCTGAAAAATCGGTGATTTTGGCTCGGCGACCTCCTGTGCGGCCGCGCTGGCGTCGGCATCGCCGCCTTTGCTCATGACCATGTAGATGGCAGCGGCTGCCCCGAGCGACGAGAGCACCACCAAAATCACCATGATCCAGAGCAGTTTTTTGGAACCGCCGCTTGCTTCTGCCATATGTATTTCCTGTCTATGTCGTGCGCGAACCGGACATTATGCCCCAGATCTTCGCGCTTGATGAAAGGAACAGGCCCGCCTTGGGAGCCCATCTTTGCGTTTCGTATGCCGGCTTGTATAAAGCAGCAACGCTTTTCACGTTCAGGTATCAAGCATAAAGGTCAACGCGGCCGTCAACGGCTAGCGTTTGTGCGCGGGTCGCCGGCTCAAGGCTCTCCGCTCCTTCGGCATCAGCGCCGCTGCCGGCGGCCGTACCGGGCTGCCCGCCGTTGGCGAAAGCCGGTTCGTCCCCGGATGTCTGTTCGCCCACCGAGGTGTTGCCCAGGGCAATGCCCTGTTCGGCCAGCGCTTCGCGCAGCTGGGGAATGGCCTGTTCAACCACCTGGCGCACCTGGGCGTGCGAGGAGAGGAAATGCGCCTGGGTGCCGCCGTGCTCGCTGACTTTCAGCGAGACGGAAAGCGGCCCCAGCTCGGCCGGATGTATTTGCAGCTGCACCTGCTGTTCGCCGCCGCGCCGGCTGAACTGGGCCAGCTGTTGGCCTAGCTGCTGGGGCCAGGCGGGGCTTCCCAGCGGTGCGGCCACGCTTGCCTGAGCCGGTGCGCCGGCCATGCCGGCGGCGCTATTGCCACCGGCGGACGCCAGTGCACCGGTGAGCGCCTGGGGCGAGGCATGGCCGGCGGCATCGCTGGCGGTGGTCAAGGCCGCGCGTAGCGCCGTGCCGTTCAGGGGCGAGGCAGAAACGCTGATCGCGCCGTCCTGGCTTGTCTGGCTGGCGCTTGCAAGTGCGCTGGCGAGGGCAGCGGTTTCTGCGGGACGACCGGCGAGGGCTGCGGCGTCGCCTGCCTGCCGGGGCTGGCTGTTGCCCTGGGCCAGCAGCGCGTCCACGGACAGGCCGCTGCTCTGCGTCGGCAGCGCTTTATCGCTGCCGCCGGCGGTTTGGGTCATGGCGGCCAGCAGCCCGGCCAGCGGTGCTGCCGGCGAGCCGTCGCCCTCGCTCTGCAGCAGATCGTCCAGCGCCTCGCGCCATTGCGCTGCCTGGCTATCGCTGCCGGCTGACGGGCTGAATTCGGCCAGCAGATCCAGCCGCTGTGCAATATCGTTGAGCTCGGGTGTGTTGCCGGACAAGGCCGGCGCGGCCTGGGGCGTGCCGGGGCTGAGCGTGTCGGCAAGCGTCTGCAGCGCCTGGGCCATTTCAGGGTGTTGACGAATGTGTTCCATCAGCGCCTGTATTTCGCTGCTTTGCCGCTGGGCTTTGCTGAGCCCCAGCGCTTCCAGCTGGCGATCAATGCGCTGGGCGCTAGCGGCGTTGCCCGGGTCGGCAGCCGGACGCGAGCGCTCAAGGTGGCCGGCACCGGACGCCGTTGCCTGGCCCAGCGCCCGGGAAAAGCTGCCGGCCTGTGTGCCTTCTGCGGAGCGGCGTGCGCCCGTTTCGGGCTGCCCCTGCGATGCAGTGTTGGCGAGCAAAGCGTGAAGGTTCATCAGAACTTGCGCGGGATACCCGGTACTTCGAGTGCCGGGAGGAATAGCGCGTCGTGCGCAGCACGACCGGGATTACGCTACCGCCTGTCCCGCTCCTCCCTTGTAGTTGATGGATGGTGTGAGGTGGTAGCCGTAGCCATCACCGCGCTGAATCAGGGTGCAGTATTGGTACGAAATGCCTTGCACTGCCTCTTGCTGGCTTTGGATGTTGAAGCGGCCGGTTTTGCGGACGGCTACACGGCCCGTATGCGTGCCGGCTTTCCTGCCGGCGGGGATGATGGCTTTCACCATGTCGCCGGTCTGAAAACCGTGTACCTGTTTTTGTCGCATCAGGTAGCCTCGAGGGAAACCGTGCCGGGTCAGCCGAGTACGCTGATAGCTGCCGCGCCCGGTGGCCTTGATCGTCAGCGTTGGCACTTGCCATTGGTGCAGGGCGTCCATTGGACCGACGCAAGCGGCATCCAGGGCGTGAGTTTTGGGAATACCGAGGCGCTGGCGGTTGTATTTGGTACGGCCACCCGTGCCGACCGTCACCGGCAAGCCGGTGGCCTTGAGGGCATTAAAC
>NZ_BAAAZT010000060.1:0-23505 GCF_039537045.1 Halomonas cibimaris
AGAAATTTGGGCACCCATTATGCACGAATATTTTGGATCAGGCACTTACAGGAATGGTACTGGCGTTGATTATTGGCAGTGCCGGGGCCAGCCTAACTGAGCTGATCTTTATCGCGATCTGCCCACGATGGCCAGAAACTAGGTGGTCAACGACAGATGCGTGGCATGGGAGATGGTACCGGCGGTCAGCGAGGTTTGATGATAGCAGCGATGGCACTGGTAGAGCCCCCGCGACAGCCGGCAGCCAGTGTTGTTGCCACAGTCGGAGTGATCCCCATGGGTTAGCGATAAGAGATCTGCTTGGCACTGCGCTTCCGCGTCCTACTGCTTGAGAAATGCTGGCACGACAGGTCGGGTTGGAACTGGATAGAATTGCGTGCCATAACGCCACCTCCTGTACTGGGCATAACATCAGTATAGGAGGGACTGACGGGATGGTGGTTGATTAACATGAGTAATCAGGTAGAGTTTTCCAGCACTTAACCCTACCAGTGATATAGTCTACTGATTGTAAAAGAAATTTCAGATTCCCTTCATATACGGAATATAAGGTGACATTGTTCAGAGCTGGAAATTACGTGATGAAATAATAAAAAGTTACCAACTTTATTAGTATGGAAACTGAGTTCTGGAAGAGGTGCGTTGGTTTTAGTTACCATCTTTATTTTTTAGCATGAATATTCTTTGCCGAAAAATGAGGCTTCCAAGAGTGATTTGTTACCAACTTTTTTACCATCCCACAGGCGCCGCCGCGCGTTGAACGACCCGGCGTTTACAGCTCTTGGGCGGTAGGCCGCAGAACAATCTCGTTGATGTCCACGTCTGCCGGCTGCTCAATGGCGTAGACGATGGCCCTCGCCACGCTGTCTGCGGGTATCGCCATTTCGTAGAGGTCGTTGACCTGCTGGGCGGTCTCTGCGTGGCCCACGCTCTGGGGCAGCTCGCTCTGTACCGCGCCCGGCGACAGAATGGTGCTGCGGATGTTGGGGCCGGCCTCCTTGCGCAGGCCTTCGGCGAGCGCCCAGACGGCGAACTTCGAGGCGCTGTAGACAGCGCTGCCCGGGAACACCACATGGCCGGCCACCGAAGAGAGGTTGATAAAATGCCCGCTCTGCTGCTGGTTCATCACCGGCAGGGCCGCGTGGATGCCGTACATGACGCCTTTTACGTTGACGTCGATCATCTGCTCCCATTCGTCGATGCGGCCTTCGGCCAGCGGCGAAAGGGGCATCAGCCCGGCGTTGTTGATCATCACGTCGAGACGGCCGAAGGTGTCGGTGGCGTGCTTGACCAGCGCCTCTACCTGGCCGCGATGGGTCACGTCCGTGGCTTTAACCGTGGTCTCGGCGCCGAGCCCCTTGAGCTCTTCGGCCAGTTCATCAAGGCGCTCCTGGCGGCGCGCCGCCAGCACCAGCCTGGCCCCGCGATGCGCCAGGTGCCGCGCCGTTTCAGCGCCCAGGCCGCTGCTTGCCCCGGTAATAACGATGACCTTGTCTTGAATGGCGTCGTGCTGTTGGGTGTTCATGCTTGGCCTCCGCGGCTGGTTGAATACACCTTCCTTGTTGTCGACGACAGCGAGGTTTTTCAAGTGTCGGCGTGTACACTCACCGGCCTGTGCATCTGTAGCGAGACACATTCATGATTCGCACGCTGTTACTTACCGCCGCCGGGGCGCTGCATACCGGCGGCAGTGAACTGATCGAGCGCTTTCACGCCGAGCCGGAAAGCCGTATCTGGATCGACGTTCAGGGCGAGTCGAGCGCTCGGGAGCGGGCGCTTCTGGAGGCGTTCGGCTGCCATCCGCTGGCGATTATCGACGCCCAGAAGGACAATCGCCATCCGCCCAAGATCGAGGCGTTCGAAACTCATACGCTGATCATTTACCGCGGGCTTGCCGCTTTCGATCCGGATCTTGACTACCACCCCCAGCAGATTCCCTTTTTTATCGGCGAGCGCTATCTGATCAGCCTGCATCCCGGCCGGGCCATGAGCATCGACCGTATGCTGGGGCAGAACGGCGGCGCGCTGCTGAAAAAATCGCCCGGGCACGTAGCGCTGCGCCTTATGTATCTATCGGCCGGGTTTTATCAGGAAAGCCTGACCGAGTTTGAGGCGCGGCTCAGCGAGCTTGAAGACACCCTGGTGGAAAACGGCACCGATACCCTGATGAAACAGGTCATCGGCTATCGCTCGCGGCTTTTGAAAATGCGCCGGCTGTTCAACTATCACCAGTCGATCACCCGGTCGCTTTTGACCGCCGAATGTGATCATTTGCCGCACAGCAACGAAGACACCGAGCATGCGATTACCGACGTGCACGAACGCTTCGAGCGCCTCTACAGCCTGACCAGCATGTACTACGACATCTGCGGGGATTTAATCGACGGCTATATGTCGCTGTCGTCGCACCGGCTCAACCGCACCATGCAGGTGCTGACGGTGATCACCGCGATTTTTGTGCCGCTGAGCTTTCTGGCCGGGCTGTACGGAATGAACTTTGCCGTTATGCCCGAGCTTGGCTATCGCTACGGCTATTTTGTCCTGCTTGGCTGCATGGCGGCGATCGCGCTGGGGTTGATCTGGCTTTTTCGGCGCAAGCGCTGGCTATAGGCCGGGCGAGGGGTATTTTTCCCGGCACGATTGCAGGCGTTACTTAGGGCGCTTATTATTATTCCCGTGCCGCTCCTCTTGCCCTCTTTTGCCCCAGGTCTGTGCCATGCTCCCAACCGCTCCCGCCTTCCGGCCCCGCTCACTGCGGGTTCGCCGGCTGCTTTTTGCTGCCTGTTTACTGACTTTTCCCGGTTTGGCCTTTGCCGAGGCCGGGCCCATTGATCTGACGTTATCGGTGGCCGGTATCGCCTCGGTGGCGATTTTTTTCCTCGCCTATGCGCTGGTGATGGGCGAGGAAATTTTGCACATGCGCAAGTCCAAGCCGGTGCTGGTGGCGGCGGGGCTGATCTGGGCGCTGGTGGCGTG
The DNA here is from genome assembly GCF_039537045.1 of Halomonas cibimaris. GTDB lineage: Bacteria > Pseudomonadota > Gammaproteobacteria > Pseudomonadales > Halomonadaceae > Vreelandella > Vreelandella cibimaris. The sequence continues at coordinate 2,977 of NZ_BAAAZT010000060.1, forward strand.
GATGTACATGCGCGCGGGGCTGCCGGACGTGGCCGAAACCGCGTTCAAGGAAACCCTGCTGGAATACACCGAGCTTTTGCTGTTTCTGCTGGTGGCGATGACCTACATCAACGCCATGGAAGAGCGCCGGGTGTTCGACAAGCTGCGCGCCTGGCTGGTGTACAAGGGCTTCAGCTACCGCGCGCTTTTCTGGATTACCGGCATTCTGGCGTTTTGGATTTCTGCCGTGGCCAACAACATGACCACGGCCATGCTGATGTGCGCGGTGGTGCTGAAAGTCGCCGAAGGCGACAACAAGTTCATCAGCCTGTGCTGCGTGAACGTGGTGGTGGCGGCCAACGCCGGCGGCGCGTTCAGCCCCTTTGGCGATATCACCACGCTGATGGTGTGGCAGGCAGGTCAGATCCCGTTCGGCGGCTTTTTTGCCCTGCTGCTGCCGGCCATCGTCAATTTTCTGGTGCCGGCGCTGATCATGAACTTCTTTATCAAAAACCAAAAGCCCGCCTCGCTGACCGAAACTGTATGGCTCAAGCGCGGTGCGCGGCGCATCGTTGCGCTTTTTCTGTTTACCGTGGCGATTTCGGTGCTGTGCCACTCGGTGCTTAACCTGCCGCCGGCCATGGGCATGATGTTCGGCCTGGGGCTTTTGCAGTTTTTCGGCTACTACCTGCGCCGCAGCCTGCCGCGCTCGCTTGAGCGCAAGCGCGAGCGCTACTCCCGCCGGGGCGACTGGCGCAAGCTCGAGCAGCTGGGCAGCGTGGTGCCGTTTGATATCTTCAGCCGTATCGCGCGCTCGGAGTGGGATACCCTGCTGTTTTTCTACGGCGTGGTGATGTCGGTGGGCGGACTTGGGTTTCTGGGCTACTTGAGCCTTTTGTCCGAGACGCTCTACGGCGGCGGCAACCCGGTGCTGGCCAACGTGATTCTGGGGATGATTTCCGCGGTGGTGGACAACATTCCGGTGATGTTTGCCGTGCTCTCCATGGCCCCGGACATGGCCGAAGGCAACTGGCTGCTGATTACGCTGACCGCCGGCGTGGGCGGCAGCCTGTTGGCCATGGGCTCGGCGGCCGGCGTGGCGCTGATGGGCCAGGCCCGGGGCATCTATACCTTTGCCGTCCACCTGCGCTGGATGCCCGCCATTTTGCTCGGCTACGCGGCAAGCGTGGGCGTGCATATGTGGGTTAACGCCGGGCTTTTTTAAGGGCCTGGCGGGGTTAGCGAATCGCCTGCTGGCCGCCGTGGGCGGCCGTATACAGGCACTGGTCGTGGTCGCTCAGCACCTCCACGATGCGACACTCCTCCACCCGCCCGCCGGCGCACTGGGCGACCATGCGCTTCAGCTCGTCGCGCAGGGCGGAAAGCCGCTCAATGCGCGCTTCCACTTCTTCCAAATGGCGCTTGGCAATGGCGTCGGCGTGATCGCAGGGCATGTTCGGGTGGTCGGCCATGCCCAGCAGCTCGCGCACCGCCTCCACCGAAAAGCCAAAATCCCGGGCGTGGCGGATAAACGTCAGCCGGCGCAGCGTGGCGCCGTCGTAGCGGCGCTGATTGCCGGCGTTGCGTGCGGGCTCGGGCAAAAGGCCGATCTGTTCGTAGTAGCGCACGGTTTGTACCTGGCAGCCGGCGCGGCGTGCCAGCGTGCCGATGGCGAACGTCTGTTTGTCTGAGTGCGGCATGGTCATCTCCGGTGTTTTGTGCGTTTGTCGCGTTCACGGCTATTGAAGCTATAGTGGCTTTAGGTTCTATGTTGGGCGCAAAATAGGCAATGGCAAGACATAACGGCCAGGAGGATGACGATGACCCTATCAGCCGGTGATACGACGCGGCGCTATCGCGTAAGCGGCATGGACTGCGGCGGCTGCGAACGCAAGGCGGTCGCGGCGGCCACGCGGGTAACCGGCGTGACCGGTGCCGAGGCCAACGCCGCGGCGGGCACGCTTTTGGTGTCTTTCGACGCCGGTACGCCCCCCGACGAGGCCGCCATCGGGCAGGCGCTGCGCGGGCTGGGCTACGAGCTCAAGACTAATGAGCCGCCATCGCCTGAAAGCAGTGCTGCGGCGGAAAAGGCCTGGTGGCAAACGCCCAAGGGCCAGCTGGTGCTGGTCAGCGGCGCGCTGCTGGCGCTGGCCGGCGTTTTGCATCTGCTCTGGCCGGGGCTTGGCGACGCGCCGTTTGTGGTGGCCACGCTGGTGGGGCTTTACCCCATTGTGACCTCGGCATGGCAGGCGCTGCGGGTCGGTGAGGTGTTCACCATTGAATCGCTGATGACCGTGGCCGCCGCCGGGGCGCTGATCATCGGCGCGGCGGCGGAATCCGCCGTGGTGGTGGTGCTGTTTGCCGTCGGCGAGCTGTTGGAAGGCGTGGCTTCCACCCAGGCGCGGCGGAGCATTTCGGCGCTGTCGGCGCTGACGCCGCGCACCGCGCGCCGGCTTGACGGCGACGAGCCGGTGGAGGTCGCCGCGGACAGCCTGGTGCCCGGCGAGCGGGTGCTGATTCGCCCGGGCGACCGCATCCCCTGCGACGGGCGCATTGTGGAGGGCGGCTCGCACCTGGACGAATCACCGGTCAACGGTGAGGCCGAGCCGCGCTATAAAAGCGTAGACGACGAGGTGCTGGCCGGCACCGTTAACCGCGACGGCGCGCTGACCGTGGCGGTTACCCGCCGGGCCGAAGACAACACCATCGCGCGGATTATTCGCCTGGTGGAAGACGCCCAGGCCGCCAAGGCCCCGGTGGCGCGGTTTATCGACCGCTTTGCCCGCTGGTACATGCCGGCGGTGGTAGCGCTGGCCGTCGCCCTTGCCGTGCTGCCGCCGTTAGCGGTGGGCATGGCCTGGTCGGAATCGGTCTATCGGGCGCTGGCGCTGCTGCTCATCGCCTGCCCCTGTGCGCTGGTGATTTCCACCCCGGCGGCGATTGCCGCCGGGCTTTCCAGCGGCGCCCGGCACGGGCTTTTGATCAAGGGTGGCGCGGTGCTTGAGTCGCTGGGCAAACTCAAGGTGGTAGCGCTGGACAAGACCGGCACGCTGACCGCGGGTATCCCCGAGGTGACCGATGTGCTGGCCTGGCAAAGCGCTGACGAAGACGATGTGCTGCGCCGGGCCGCAGCGCTTGAGCGCGAATCCGGCCACCCCATTGCCGCGGCCATTGTGGCGCGTGCCGGCGAGCGCGGCCTTGATCTGCCGCGAGTGGAAAACGGCCGGGCGCTGGCCGGCATCGGGGTCGCCGGGCAGGTAGCCGGTGATGACCTGACGCTTGCCAGCCCGGCCTATGCCGGCCGCATTGCTGTACTTGACGAGGCGGCAAAGGCGCAGATGCATGCCCTGGAAGAAAGCGGCAAAACCGTCGCTGTGCTGGTAAAAGGTGACGTGGCCGTAGGCGCCATTGCCCTGCGCGACGAGCCCCGGGAAGACGCCCGGGACGGGCTTGCCGCGCTTGCCCGGCTGGGCGTGCGCGCGGTGATGCTAAGCGGCGACAACCCCAGAAGCGCCGCCGCCATTGGCAAGCTGCTGGGCATCGAGGCGTACGGCGGGCTGATGCCCGAGGACAAGGCCGCGCGCGTGGCCGAATGGCAGCGTGACGGTGAAGGCCCGGCGGGCAAGGTGGGCGACGGCATTAACGATGCCCCGGCGCTGGCTTCTGCTGATGTGGGCATTGCCATGGGCAGCGGCACGGACGTGGCGCTGGAAACGGCCGACGCCGCGCTGCTTAAAAACCGCGTGACCGGCATCGCCGAGCTGATCGGGCTGTCCCGGGCGACCCTTGTCAACGTCAAGACCAACGTGGCGCTGGCGCTGGGGCTGAAAGCCGTGTTTCTGGTGACCACCGCGCTGGGCATTACCGGACTGTGGATTGCGGTGATGGCCGATACCGGTGCTACCGTGCTGGTCACGCTCAACGCCATGCGCCTTTTGCGCCACCGCTACTGACGTGGCCGGCTAGTCGCTACCCTGACGGGGCGCGGCGGCCATAAAGCGCTGCATGATGCCGAGGGTTTCGTCGCTGACGTGATGTTCCATGCCCTCGGCGTCAATGCGCGCGGCGTCGTCGCCGACCCCCAGCGCGCGCAGAAAGTGCAGCACGATATCGTGGCGCTTTCGCGAGCGGGCCGCCATGGCCGTACCCGCCTCGGTGAGAAACAGCGAGCGATACGGGCGGCTGGTGACCAGCTCCAGCTCGTTGAGCCGGCGGATCATCTTCGACACCGTGGCCTGGCTGACCCCCATGCGCGCGGCGATGTCCGCCGCCCGGGCTTCGCCGCGATGGGTCAGCAAATCACCGATCAGCTCCACGTAGTCCTCGATCAGCTCGGTTTCGTGGGCCTGGCGCACCGTGGCGTACTGGCGCGCGTGCTGCTCGACCGGCGGCAGGGCATCTACGCTTGCGCTTTTAGCGGGTGCCCTTTGGGGGCTGTGGTCATGACTCATGAAGGCATCAGACGTATCGGCTGGCAGTAAAGAAGAAAAAACCTGATGGCGCCATCTTAGCGTATTTTGCCGCCCGGCCGTAAGCCGCCGCCCCGCCTTCCCTGGCCCGTTTCATCCGCCCGGTGTGGTCCGTCTGCGTCTTGTATTTGGGCGATCGCGCCTCTAAACTTAGCCAAGGCTTACTTTGTGTCTGGGGGCTAACACGCCGGCGGTGCCGGCCCACGTTCGGCATTGCCATCCCCGCTTCACTCCCGGTTCCAGGATTCCCGTTTTCAGGAGAAATTGCCCATGAAGATGCGTTACGCCGCCCCCCTGCTGGCGCTGTCCCTTGCCGCACCGCTGGCCCATGCCGAGTCTCAAAAGGCGCCGCTTAACGTGGTGACTACCGTCGGCATGATTGCCGATGTGGCCGGCGAAGTAGGCGGCGAGTGCGTCAACGTCAATCCGATGATGGGCCCGGGGGTGGACCCGCATCTGTATCAGGCCAGCGCCAGCGATGTGAAAACCCTGCGCGACGCCGATCAGATTCTGTATTCGGGCTATTCCCTGGAAGGCCAGCTGGGCAAGGTGTTGGAAAACTTCTCGCGTCAGAAAACCACCGTGGCGGTGTCGCCGGCCTCTATCGAACCCGCCGAGCTTTTGACCGCCCAGGACGTTTACGGCATCGACCCGCACCTGTGGATGGACGTTTCGCTGTGGGCGCAGACCGTGGACACCGTTGTCGATACCTTCCTCAAGGCCCGCCCCGAGTGTGCCGATGCGATTCACGCCAACGCCGAGGCCTACACAGCGCAGCTCGACGCGCTGCACGAGTGGGTAGGGCAAGGCATTGCCTCGATTCCCGAAGAGCAGCGCATTCTGGTCACCGCCCACGACGCGTTTAACTACTTCGGCCGCGCCTACGGTATCGAGGTGAAAGGCATTCAGGGCATCAGCACCGAAACCGAAACCGGCATTGCCGATATCCGGCGCATGGCCGACGTGGTGATCGAGCGCGAAGTGCCGGCGGTCTTTATCGAAAGCACCATCAATCCGCGCACCGTGCAGGCGGTGATCGACGCGGCCGAAAAGCGCGGCCATACGGTGGAAATCGGCGGCCAGCTGTACTCCGATGCCATGGGCGAGGCCGGCACCGCCGACGGCACCTACATCGGCATGCTGTACGCCAACACCCGGGCGATTGTGAAGGCGCTGGGCGGCGAAGTAGCGCCGCTGCCCGAGGCGCTTGGCGCCTGGGCCAAGCAGTGGGGCGTGGATGAGGCATAAGCCGCCGCAGAGCACGGAATAACGAGCACGGGATAACGAGTATGAACACCGCCGTTACGGCCAAGCATTTAACCGTCAGCTATCACAACACGCCGGTGCTGTGGGACGTCAACGTGGACATTCCCGCCGGCGTCATGGCCGGCATTGTCGGGCCCAACGGGGCGGGCAAGAGCACCTTTATCAAAAGCCTTCTGGGGCTGGTGGTGCCGCTGTCCGGCAGCGTGCGCTTTCACGGCCAGCCGTACAAAACCCAGCGCAAGCGCATCGGCTATGTGCCCCAGCGCTCCAGCGTGGACTGGGATTTTCCCACCACCGTGCTCGACGTGGTGATGATGGGGCTTTACGGCCGGCTGGGCTGGATCAAACGCCCCGGGCGGCGCGAACGCGCCGAGGCGCTGGACGCGCTGGACATGGTGGGCATGCAGGACTTCGCCGGCCGCCAGATCAGCCAGCTTTCCGGCGGCCAGCAGCAGCGGGTGTTTCTCGCCCGGGCGCTGGTGCAGCAGGCCGACATCTACTTTCTTGACGAACCCATGGCCGGGGTGGACGCCACCACCGAGCGGGCCATCATCGACATTCTGCGCCGGCTGCGCGACGCCGGCAAAACGCTGATTGTGGTGCATCACGACCTGCAGACGGTGACCCGCTACTTTGACTGGCTTTTGCTGCTCAACGTCCAGGTGGTGGCCGCAGGCCCTGCCGAGGCGGTGTTTACCGGCGACAACCTCAGACGCGCCTACGGCGGCCAGATTGCGCTGCTCGACGACAGCCATCGCTTCGTCGGCGATGTCGCGGCGCAAGGAGCGAAATAACCCATGGCCTGGCTAACGCTTCTGGGAGATTACACTTTTCAAAACGTGGTCATGGGCGCGGCACTGCTGGGCATTATCAGCGGTACCCTGGGCAGCTTTGCCGTGCTGCGCGGCCAAAGCCTGCTGGGCGATGCCATCTCGCACGCTTCGCTGCCCGGCGTGTGCCTGGGGTTTATCGTGGCCGGCAGCCGCCACATGGGCAGCATCATCGTCGGGGCGATGATCACCGGCGGGCTGGCCGCGCTTTTGATGCTGGCGCTGACGCGCATGAGCCGGCTCAAGACCGACGCCGCGCTGGGCGCTTGCCTGAGCCTGTTTTTCGCCGTCGGCGTGGTGCTGTTGACCTATATCCAGGGCATGAACAACGCCTCCCAGGGCGGGCTGGACGCCTTTCTCTTCGGCCAGGCGGCGGCCACGCTGCGCTCGGACGTGTGGTTTATGGGCGGCATTACCCTGGTCGCACTGGCTATGCTCTCGGCGCTGTGGAAACAGGCCAAGCTGGTGACGTTTGACCCGGAATTTGCCCGCACCCTGGGCATGCCGGTCACCGCGATCGATATCATGCTGACGGCCATGATTACCCTGGCCGTGGTGGTGGGGCTGCAGATGGTCGGCGTGGTATTGATGGCGGCGATGATCGTGGCCCCGGCCGTGGCGGCCCGCCAGTGGAGCCGGCATCTGGGCGGCATGGTGGTGATGGCCGCCGGTGCAGGCGTGGTCAGCGGCATTGCCGGGGCCACGCTGAGCACGCTGGGCCGGGGGCTTGCCACCGGGCCGCTGATTATTCTCAGCGCGACCGCGATTGTTCTGGTGTCGCTTGCCGTCGCCCCCGGGCGCGGGCTTCTCTGGGAGTCGCTGCGGCTGGTGCGCCAGCGCTGGACGCTGCACACCCGCCAGATCCTCTATGTGCTCTACCAAACGCGGCTGGAGCAGGAGGAAAACGACCCCGGCCCCGGGTTCAGCCGCAGCGCCTTTACGGCCCTGGCGCTGTATCGTTTGCGCCGCCGGGGGCTTTTGACCTTGAGCCGCCGGGCCCCGGGCCGTGCGCCGCGGCAATGGCGGCTAACGCCTGCAGGCGTGCGCGTGGCCCAGCGGGTTAGCGCAACGTTTAACGCAGCGTAAGCGCTGCCGGCCGGTTTTGTGACCTGACTCCACGCGATAGAGGCGACAATGCTCGAAGCTTTTTTTCACAACGCCGCGCTACAGATCATGCTGGTAGGCGCGATGGTGGGCACCGCGTCGTCGCTGGTGGGCACTTTTCTGGTGCTGCGCGGCAACAGCATGCTGTCGGACGCCATCAGCCACTCGATTGTGTTTGGCATCGTGGCGGTGTGGCTTTTGACCCACCAGCAAAGCGGCCCGGTGCAGCTCATCGGCGCGGCGTTGACCGGGCTTTTAACGGTGTTTCTCACCGAGCTTTTGGCAAGCTCGCAGCGCATGAAACAAGACGCCGCCATCGGGCTGGTATTTCCGGCGCTGTTCTCTGTTGGCGTGCTGCTGCTTAACGTGTATGCAAGCGATGTGCATATCGATACCCATACGGTGCTGCTGGGAGAAATCGGCTTTGTCTGGCTGGACACCGTCAGCGTGCTGGGCCACGACGTGCCCCAGGCGGTGGTGTCCATGGCCGTTATGCTTACGCTGAATCTGATATTTGTCGGCGCTTTTTTCAAAGAGCTCAAGCTTGCCACCTTTGACCCGGCGCTGGCCCGGGCGCTGGGCTTTGCCCCGGGCGTTTTGTTCTATGCGCTGTTGATGCTGACCAGCTCCACCGCCGTGGCGGCCTTTGACGCCGTGGGGGCGGTGCTGTTTATCGCCTTTGCCATCGTGCCGCCGGCGGCGGCCTATCTGCTTACCGACCGTTTGTGGCTGATGCTGGTGCTGGGTTCGCTGATTTCCACCGCGGCAAGCGTGAGCGGCTACTTCCTTGCCGTGTACTGGGACGTGTCCATCGGCGGCATGATGGCGGTGATGACCGGCGGTTTTTTGCTGCTGGCGTTTATCGCCGGGCCGCGCTATGGCCTCATCAGCCAGCGCGTTCGCCGCCGCCGGTCCCGCCGGCTGCCGCCGACATCCGTGGCATAGCGCCACCCGGGATTTTCCCGAGCTTGGCGTTGCCGGTATACTCTCACGGTAGGTTCGCTCGGGCGTCATGGCTCTTGGCTGCAGCAATCGGGTTCTCCCAACCTGGCCTGCACCGTTTGCCCAGCGGCGCCGCTGTGCGCAGGTTATGGACGATAATACGAACGAGGTGGTGAGAGTGGATTGCAAACTGATCAAAAGCGGCCTGGCGACCCTGGGTGTGCTGGCATGCGTTGCCGGTGCCCAGGCGGCCATGGATAAAGACGCCATTGCCGAGCGCATCGCACCGGTGGGCGATGTCTGTCTGGCAAGCGAGGACTGCGGCGGCGCTGCCGCGCCGGCACCCAGCGCCAAGGCCAGCGGCGGTGGCAGCGACGCTGCGCCGGACGGCGAGGGCATCTATGCCAACGTCTGTTCGGCCTGCCACGACACCGGGGCCGCCGGCGCCCCGGTACGCGGTAACGAAGGCGACTGGGCCGCGCGCGTCGACAAGGGCTTTGATACCCTGCTGGATCACGCCATTAACGGCTTCAAGGGCATGCCGGCCAAGGGCGGCAACCCGAGCCTAAGCGATGAGGACATGCACGCCGCTGTGACCTATATGGTCAAGCCGGTGATGGACGTGGCCGAAGCGCAAGGCGCCCCGGCAGAAGACGACGCGGCTGACAGCGAGGCCGATATGGCCGCAGCACAAAAAGACAGCGCCGCAGACAGCGCTAACGCTGAAAACACCGCCGCGGCGGATGACGCCGGCAGCGAAGAATCCGGCGGTGACGCTCAGGCCGAAGATGCGGCCGGCGGCGGTGAGCCTGCCTGGGCGAGCATCGACGGCGAGGCCATCTTCAACCGGGCCTGCATGGCCTGCCACGCCACGGGTGCCGCCGGCGCGCCGATCTCCGGCAACGCCGAGCAGTGGGCGCCGCGCATTGCCAAGGGTAAAGACACCCTGTATGACCATTCCATCAACGGCTTCAACGCCATGCCTGCCAAGGGCGGCCAGCCGAGCCTTTCCGACAACGAGGTCAAAGCCTCCGTTGACTATATGGTTGCCGAGTCGCAGTAAGCGTTACGCGTAGCGTACGCCACCCCGCAGAGCCGCCGGCTTTGCGGGGTTTTTTGTGCCCGCGCGTTTCAGCCCAGCAGCGAACGCAGCCCGGCAATCGCGCTTTGCCCCCGTGCCTGCTTTTTCTCCGGGTCTTCCTTGTCCGGCCGGCCTTCCCAGTCGAGGTCTTCCGCCGGCAGCTCGTCGAGAAAGCGGCTCGGCGTGCAGTCGGAAAGCTCGCCGTAGGTCTTGCGCTGGCGGGCCAAGGTGAGCGTGAGCGTGCGCCGTGCGCGGGTGATGCCCACGTAGGCCAGCCGGCGCTCTTCTTCCACGGTGCCGTTTTCCACGGCGTTGCGGTGGGGCAAAAGGTCTTCTTCCAGCCCCATGAGATACACGTGGGGAAATTCCAGCCCCTTGGAGGCGTGCATGGTGAGAAGCTGCACCCGGTCCGAGTCGTCCTCTTCGGCCTGCTGTTCGAGAATATCGCGCAGCACCAGCCGGGAAATCGCGTCTTCCACGCTGTCGGTTTGCGTGGCCGTGGCGTCGGTGCTCTCGGCGTCATCGTCTTCCGGCGAGCGGTCAAGCGACTTTTCCAGCTGGTCGATCAGCGTCCACACGTTGGCCATGCGCCGCTCGGCCACGGTGGGCGCGCTGGCGTTCTGGTACAGCCAGGCCTCGTAGTCCATCTCCGTCATCATCTGGCGAATGGCGGCGATGGCGTCGCCTTCATCCATGCGCCGGCGGGTGGCGTCGATAAAGCGGGTAAAGCGCGCAAGCCTTTCCACCGCGCGCTCGGGCAGGGTTTGCTCAAGGCCCATTTCGTGGCAGGCGGCGAACAGCGAGACCTCGCGATCCGTCGCATAGTTGGCGAGCTTCTCAAGCGTAGACGGGCCGATCTCCCGGCGGGGTACGTTGACGATGCGCAGAAAAGCGTTGTCGTCGCCGGGGTTGATTAAAAGGCGCAGGTAGGCCATGGCGTCTTTCACCTCGCCCCGGGAGAAAAACGAGGTGCCGCCGGACATCTTGTAGGGGATCTGATAGTGCTGCAGCTTGAGCTCTAAAAGCCTTGCCTGAAAGTTGCCGCGATAGAGCACGGCGAAGTCGCGCCACTCGGCACGCTCCTTGATGCGCCGGGTGAGAATCTCGCTGGCCACCCGCTCGGCCTCGGCCTCTTCGTGGCGGTTGACCACCACGCGAATCGGCGCGCCGTCGCCCATCTGGGACCACAGGGTCTTGTCGTAAACGTGGGGGTTGTGGGCAATCAGCGCGTTGGCCGCGCGCAAAATGGTGCCGGTGGAGCGGTAGTTCTGCTCCAGCTTGACCACCTTGAGCCGCGAGAAATCTTCGCCCAGGGTGACCAGGTTTTCCGGCCGCGCGCCGCGCCAGGCGTAGATCGACTGGTCGTCGTCGCCCACCACGGTGAAGGTTTCGCGCTCGCCCATCAATAGCTTGACCAGCAGGTACTGGCTGACGTTGGTGTCCTGGTATTCATCCACCAGCATGTAGTGGATTTTGCGCCGCCAGCGGGCCAGCGCCTCGGGGTCGTCGCGCAAGAGCACCACCGGCAGCAGGATCAGATCGTCAAAGTCCACGGCGTTGTAGGCGCGCAGGTGGCGCACGTAGGCCTCGTACACCCGAGCGGCGTAGTGGGCGTCGTCGTCGGCGGCGTGGGACAGCGCTTCGCCGGGCAGCACCAGGTCGTTTTTCCAGTTGGAAATCATCGACTGCACGGCGTTGATCTGATCGGCGTCGACCTGGGCGTCCTTGTCCATCAGGTCGCGCAAAAGCGCCTTGGCGTCTTCGGGATCGAACAGCGAAAACCCCGGCTTGTAGCCCAGCGCCTTGAGCTCGCCGCGGATGATATTCAGCCCCAGGGTGTGAAAGGTCGACACCGTCAGCCCGTGGCCTTCGCGGCCCTTGAGCATGCTGCCCACGCGCTCTTTCATCTCCCGGGCGGCCTTGTTGGTAAAGGTCACCGCGGCGATCTTGCGCGCGCTCATGCCGCACTCCTTGACCAGATAGGCGATCTTGGTGGTGATCACGCTGGTCTTGCCCGAGCCGGCCCCGGCGAGCACCAGGCAGGGGCCGTCGATGGCGCGTACGGCCTGCTGCTGGCTGGGGTTGAGGCCGCGCAGGCGCTGGGCAATGCTGGGGTTCATGCTGGCTCCTTGGGCGAGGCCGCCCGGGCTAAATCACGCGATGCTGGCAGGGGCGACGGGCCGGCTGCGATAATCGGCCGCTGCGTAACGAGGCGAAAGGTCAACGAGGCAAAACACATGTTTGAGATTGCGCTGTTCGAGCCGCGCATGGCGCCCAATACCGGCAACATCATGCGTCTGGCGGCCAACAACGGCTGCCGACTGCATCTGATCGAGCCGCTGGGGTTTGATCTGGAAGAGCGCAAGCTGCGCCGGGCGGGGCTGGACTACCGCGACGCGGCCAACGTCACTCGGCACGCGGATTTTAGCGCTTTTCAAGCGGTCATGCAGGGGCGCACCGTGTGGGCGCTGACCACCCGCGGCACGCGCTTTTATACCGACGCCGCCTTCGCCCCGGGGGACGTGCTGCTGTTCGGCTCGGAGACCGGCGGCCTCTCCGCCGAGGCCCACCAAAGCCTGCCCGAGGAACACAGGCTGCTGATTCCCATGCAGCCCAACAACCGCAGTCTGAATCTGTCCAACGCCGCGGCGCTGGTCAGCTTTGAGGCCTGGCGGCAAAACGGCTTTGCCGGCGCCGTGGTGCCGTCCGTGCCTGGATAATGTCGTAGCCTAGCGGATGCCGTAGCGCGCGCGGTAGTCGCGAATGGCCCGGGCGTGGGGCTGCATCTCGGGGCCGGCGTGCGCTTCCAGGTACTCAAGCACCTGGTCCAGGGTGACGATGCTCACCACCGGCATGCCGTAGGTTTCCTCGACTTCCTGAATCGCGCTTTTATCGCCCTGGCCGCGCTCCTGACGGTCCAGCGCAATAATCACCCCGGCGGCCCGGGCGCCGTGCTCGGCGATGATGTCCATCACCTCGCGCACCGCGGTGCCGGCGGTAATCACGTCGTCGATAATAAAAATATCGCCTTCAAGCGGCGCGCCGACGATGCTGCCGCCTTCGCCGTGGGCCTTGGCCTCCTTGCGGTTGAAGGCGTAGGGCATATCACGGCCGTGATGGTCGGCCAGCGCCGCGGCGGTCACCGCGGCCAGCGGAATGCCCTTGTAGGCCGGGCCGAACAGCACGTCGGCGTCAAGGCCGCTTTCCATCATGGCCCGGGCGTAAAAGCGCCCCAGACGCGACAGGGCCCCGCCGGTTTGAAACAGCCCGGCGTTGAAGAAGTACGGACTAACGCGGCCGGACTTCAGCGTGAATTCGCCGAACTTGAGTACGCCCTGCTCGATGGCAAAGGCAATAAAATCGCGTTGATAGGGGTGTAGGGCAGCGGCCACGGGAGTCCTCGCTTTTTTGCCGGGGGATTTACCCAAAGGTGGAAACGTCGGGTATCATACAGCAGCGACGCAAAAGGGACGATCTATGAAAATTGCCAGCATCAATGTCAACGGTATTCGCGGTGCCGTCGAGCGTGGGTTTCTGGACTGGCTGGCGCAGCAGGACGCCGATGTGGTCTGCGTGCAGGATACCCAGGTCAAAAGCTTCGAGCTGGGCGATCATATCCTGTATCCCGAAGGCTACGAAGGCTACTTTCTCGACGCCGAAGAAGACGGCTTTTCCGGCGTGGCGCTTTACTGTCGCAAGATTCCCAAAGCCATCATGTACGGTCTGGGCTTTCCCGAGTGCGATAACGAAGGCCGCTTTTTACAGGCCGACTACGACCGCTTCAGTATTGCCACGTTTTTGATGCCGGACGGCCGCGACCAGCGGGCCAAGCAGCACTTCATGGAACAGTATCAGGAATACCTGAGCAAAATGGCGCGCAAGCGCCGGGAATATATCATCTGCGGCACCTGGCATGTGGCGCACAAAACGCTTGATCTGGCGAACTGGTCCGATAACCAGCTCGCGCCGGGCTTTCGCCCCGAAGAGCGCGCCTGGATGGATCATGTGCTGGGCCCGGTGGGCTTTATCGATACCTTCCGCGAAGTTAACCGCAACGCCGGCGAGTATACCTGGTGGCCCAAGCTCGACCAGGAAGTGCCCCGGGCGCGTCAGGAAGGCTGGCGGCTGGACTACCAGATGGTGGGCCCCAACTTCCGCCGCCACGTGGTGGACGCTTGGATCGACTACGACGCCACCTTCTCTGAGTTTGCCCCGCTGATCGTCGAGTACGATCTCGACCTGTAGCGCCTTCCTCTCCTGGGTACGTTATCCACAGGCGGTTTTCTCCACCGCCTGTGGACAGATTGAGCCGAACTAGACGCGCATTTCCAGCACCTCGCGCTGGTAGCGGTCAAGCTGCTGGCCGGCCTGCTCGGCCAGATCCAGCATGGCGTTGAGCTGGGTGCGGCTGAACGCGCCGGCTTCTGCCGTGCCCTGCACCTCGATCAGCTCGCCGTCGGCGGTCATCACCACGTTGGCGTCGGTATCGGCGCTGCTGTCTTCGGGGTAGTCCAGATCCACCACCGGCACGCCCTTGTAAAGCCCCACCGAGACCGAGCTGACCAGCTGCTTGAGCGGGTCGGCCTTGATCTTTTTCTCCCGCTGCAGGTAGCGCAGCGCATCCACCAGCGTCACGCAGCCGCCGGTAATCGCTGCGGTGCGGGTGCCGCCGTCGGCCTGGATGACGTCGCAGTCCACGGTGATGGTGAATTCGCCGAGCTTTTTCAGATCCACCGCCGCGCGCAGGCTGCGCCCGATCAGCCGCTGAATTTCCAGCGTGCGCCCGCCCTGTTTGCCCCGGGTGGCCTCGCGCCCGCCCCGGGTGTGGGTCGCGCGCGGCAGCATGCCGTATTCGGCGGTGACCCAGCCCTGGCGCTTGCCCCGCAGCCAGCGCGGCACGCCGGCTTCCACGCTTGCGTTGCACAGCACCTTGGTGTCGCCAAACTCCACCAGCACCGAGCCCTCGGCGTGGCGGGTGTAGTTTCGCGTCAGGCGCACGGTGCGGAGCTCGTCGGGCGCACGGTCGCTGGGGCGAATGACTTCAGGATGGGGCACCTTGCTCATGGTGGGCTACCTCGTGACGGATGTGGGAAATGTGGGATAAAAGAAGAGAAAAACGCGCCGGGCATTGTACATGACGGCCGTGGCGGGATATCGGCTAAACTGGCGGCCATGGTTGTTATACAAGGAGAGCCGCCATGAGCGTACACAGCATGACCGCCTTTACCCGGGTTGAGCACGCCGCCGCCTTCGCCACGCTGACCCTTGAGGTGCGCTCGGTCAACCAGCGCTATCTGGAGCCGACCTTTCGCCTGCCCGAGGCCCTGCGCGGGCTGGAGCCGCACCTGCGCGACGCGCTGCGCAAGCGCTTTGCCCGGGGCAAGGTGGAATGCACGTTCAAGCTGGACGCAGCCGACACAGGCCAGGCCCCGGCGGTCAACACCGACTACCTGGCCGAGCTGGCCGCGGCACTTGAGATCGTGCAGCGCGAAGTGCCCGGCACCGCCGCCCCCACCGCGCTTGATTTGTTGAACCAGCCCGGCGTGCTGGATAGCGGCCATCGCGACCGCGAGGCGATCTGTGCTGCGGCCCGCGCGCTGTTTACCCGGGCGCTGGACGAGCTGGAAGACGCCCGCGCCCGGGAAGGCGAGAAGCTTGCAGCCATGATCACCCAGCGGCTCGACGGCGTGAGCCGCGAAGTCGCCGCCGTGCGCGCGCTGATGCCGCAGGTGCAAAAAGCCCAGCGCGATCGGCTGCTCGAACGGCTGAGTGAGGCCCGCACCGAGCTTGACCCCCAGCGGCTGGAAGCGGAGCTTGTGCTTGTCGCGCAAAAAAGCGACGTTGCCGAAGAGCTCGACCGCCTCGATGCCCACGTCGAAGAAGTCCGCCGCCGGCTGGGCGAGCCCGGCCCCAAGGGCCGCCGGCTGGACTTTTTGATGCAAGAACTCAACCGCGAAGCCAATACTTTGTCGTCCAAATCGCTGGTCGCCGCCACCACCCGCAGTGCCGTCGAGCTCAAGGTGCTCATCGAGCAGATGCGCGAGCAGGTGCAAAACGTTGAGTGAGCGGGTGCCTTGCTGTGCGAGCAGCAAACGGTTTCCCTGTGACAGCGCCGCTCGGCCATTGCCGTCAATGCGCGTCGGTACAGGGCGCTGGCGAAAGTGAGCCAAGCCACGGCAACCCGCGATTTGACTGGTCTGCTGGAAAAGCGCTGCCTACAGCGGCGGCTCGGCGGCGGCCACAGTACGTGCTATGCCGTGGCGATGTAAGAGAGAACGTTGATGACGGTTTTTGACCTACGCTGCCTTCATGCGGCGGATGTAGCGGCCGCCGCCGAGCTTTTGGGCCGCGGTATGCGCGACAACCCCACCCACGTTCAGGTGTTTGGTGAATACCCTGAGCGCCGCCGGCGCGCGCTTGCCGCCATGTTCGCCCCCTTTATGCGGCGTCAGGTACAAAGCGGCCTGGCGTTTGGCGCCTTTATCGGCGATGAGCTGGCAGGGGTGGCCGGTTTATCGCTGCCCGGCCGCTGCCAGCCGGCACTGGCGGATAAGCTGCGCGCCCTGCCGGCCCTTTTGGCCGCCACCGGCCCGCGCAGCCTGTGGCGCGTCTACTGCTGGACGCGAGTCTGGAAGCAGCGCGATGCTCAAATGCCTCGCCACGGCCATCTGGGACCGCTGGCGGTGGCCCCGGAGCGGCAGGGCCAAGGCATCGGCAGCGCGCTGTTTGAGCGTTTATGCGATGAGCTGGGCAAGCGCGGGCTTACCGGCTATCTGGAAACCGACCTGGCCGCCAACGTGCGGCTGTACGAGCGCTTCGGGTTTAGCGTCGTCGCCAGGCGGCCAGTGGTGGGGACAGAGCACTGGTTTATGTTGCAAAGACGCCGAGAGCCGGCTATTTGAACCGCGAGCGGGCTTTGTTGAAAGCGTCGCTGACCGAGCTCCAGGCGCGCTCGGCGCCGTCCTTGATGTCGTCCCAGGCGTCGTCGCTGGCGTCGCGCAGCCTGTCCAGCTTCTGGCGCATCTCCTCGCGCTGCTGCTCCAGACGGTCGGCTTCTTCTTCCTGCTCTTTTTTGAGCTGAGCGTCGGCCTCGGCGCTGCGGGCACGGGCGCGCAGCCGATCGATTTCGGCCTGCCATTCGTCCAGCTTGGCGCGCAGTTTCTGTTCGTAGGCGTCGCGTTGGCTCATGAGCGCTCTCCTTTGGGGTGGGTTGCATCATTTTTGCGATGGCGATTTAACCATGACACCTTGCCTTCGGCGTGGCAAGGCAAGCGGCCTGCCGGATAGCGCCGCGGTGCCGGCCGGCACCGCGGCGCTATGGTGTTTTCCGGGTAAGGGTTAAAACTCTGTCCATTGTTCGGAGGCGTGCCGCGCCGGCTGATGCTCAGAAGGGCTTTTGAGCCGACGAGGTTGCCCGGCCTCGGACAAAGCAGGCCGGGAGGTGGCCGCGTCGGTTTTGGCGGTATCCAGCAGTGTCTGGGTTGTCTTGCGCCGTTCCTGTTCGTTCAAAAACGCCATGGCGCTGTAGGATAGCGCGCGAACCTGGGCGGCAAGCTTGTTGGTGGCGTCGTTATAGGTCGACATGCTGTCGACGCTGGACTGTGTGCTGGTGTCGATATCGTTGATGGCCTTGCTGATCTGGCCGATGCCTTCGCTTTGTTCGTGCGTGGCGGCGGTAATTTCTTCCATAAGGTCGTTGACCTTATGGCTGGCCTGGCGAATCGTCTCCATGGCGTCGGTGGCATCGTTTGCCTGCGTTTTTCCGCTGTGAATGCTCTGGCGTGCCTGGTCAATGAGTTCCTGTACTTGCCTGGCCGCTTCGGCGGACTGGCTGGCCAGTTTTCGTACTTCTGAGGCGACCACGGCAAAGCCGCGGCCATGCTCGCCGGCCCGGGCGGCCTCTACCGAGGCGTTCAGCGCCAGGATGTTGGTTTGAAAGGCGATGGAATCGATGGTGCTTACGATACCCGACATGTTTTCTGCGTGCTGTGTGATCTCGCCCATCGTTTCGGCGAGCTCGCCCATGACCTTGCCGCTTTGATCCACCGCGCTGACGTTGCCCATGGAGGCGGCGCTGGCCTGGGAGGCGTTGTGGGCGCTTTGCGCGACCGTAGAGGAAATTTCTTCGGTGCTGGCCGCCGTTTGCTGGACGGCAGAGGCTTGCTGCTCCAGGCGGGCCGCCATGGCATCGTTGCCGCGGGAAAGGCTGGCCACGGCGGGCGCGACGATGTCTATTCTGGCGTTCAAGTCGCCGATCAAGCCCTCAAGGGAGCGGCGCATAAAATCCATGGTGCGAAGCGCGCTGTCTATTGCCTTGTGGCCGGTATGCGGAATATCCGCGGCCAGGTTTCCGGCTGCCAGCTGCAGCGCCAGATCGTTGATATCGTGAATGAATCGGTACCTGCGCAGATGAGCGCGGCCCTGGCGGACGCCGGCGATAACCCCGCCTATTATACCGGCGGTAAAAAAAGCGGTGGCGGCACTGCTGGCAGGCGCCAGCTGGGTAAGCGTGACGCCGGCGGCGATGCCCAAACCGCCAAACAGCCCGCCTCCGACAATGCCTGAAAGCGCTGCCTGGGCCCGCGGATGCTGGAGGGTGGCGGGAAGCAAAAGCCGCGGTGACATGCGGCGGTATGCGACGCCGTGTCGAACCCGGTAATGCCCTCTTTGCTCGCGAATGTCGGCGTAGACCTTTTCGGCGTGGGCGACCTCCTGGCGGCTTGGCTTGACGCGAATAGAGCAAAAGCCGGTCACTTCTGTGCCTTCGCGGATGGGCACGACGTTTGCGCGCACCCAGTAGTGGTCGCCGTCTTTCCGGCGATTTTTGATCAGCCCGGACCAGTAGTAACCCGCCTGGAGATCGTTCCACATATCCTTGAAAACGGCTTGTGGCATGTCCGGATGGCGGACAATGTTGTGCGCCTGAATTCATAGAATAACTGCAGCACTTTGGCCAGCACGGTAGAGGTAGGAGGGCCAGCGCCGGTACCCTTCCTGCTTTACCGACCAAAGTGAAGCAGAGCATGGGATACCAACAGCTGACCCAGACGCAACGATACCAGATTTACGCCCGTTATGACTTGGGTAGAAGCCAGCGACAGATCGCCAGGGAGTTGGGGCTCCACAGCAGCACGATTAGCCGTGAGTTGCGCCGCAACGCGACGGCCAGTGGCTATGATCCCGAACGGGCTCAGGCTTGTAGTGATCACCGACGACGTACCGCCCGGAAATGGACGAAGCGCTTGCCCAGCTTGATCGCTGCGGTGGCGGATCGACTGCGTGAGGAGTGGAGCCCAGAGCAGATCAGCGGGTTCATGGCACCGTTGGCCGGCGTAGGCGTCAGCCATCAGTGGATCTATTCCCTGGTCTGGGATGACAAGGCCCGCGGCGGCACGCTTTGGCAGCATCTCCGGCAGCCCAGGAGACGCAGCAAGCACCGTGCACACGCCAAAAGCGCAGGGCTTGGCAAGATACCTGATCGCGTGGGTATCGAGCATCGCCCGGCCGAGGTTGAGAAGCGGCGCTACATCGGCCACTGGGAGGGTGACACGGTACTGCAGGGGCATAAGCAATCAGGCATCGTCACGCTGGTTGAGCGACGCAGCGGTTATCTGCTGGCGGCACGGCTACCCAGCATTACAGCGGCGTTGACGAAAACGGCCATGATCCGCCTGCTGAAGCCTCGTCGAGGGGCGGTGAAAACCATCACGCTGGATAATGGATCGGAGTTTTCGGAGCACCAGACCGTGGCGAGAGCCGTAGCAGCGCGAACCTACTTTTGCGACGCCTACTGCTCGGGACAGCGCGGAACCAATGAAAATACCAACGGCTTAATTCGGCAGTATTTTCCCAAGGGAACCAGCTTCCGCCAAGTCACTGATGCCGAGCTACGCAGGGTGGTGAGAAAGCTAAATGACCGCCCTCGAAAACGACTCGGCTATCGAACACCGGCACAGGTGTTTCTGGGGGAATACTCCGGAGCACTGAATACCGCAGGTGCTGCGCTTATTGGTTGAATTCAGGCGGAGAGCCGGTCAATTCTTCGTAGCTAAATCCGCTTACCTCAATAAAAGGTTGATTAGCGTATTGGATATAGCTTTGTTTGTCGGTTTTGGAGATGAGTACGTCGTGGTCACCGAGAAGGTATTCTCGCTGTGTGGTCGGTCCGTTATCGCGCATTGTGTTGTCCTTGTGTGGAACAAGACTTGCCAAGAGGTGGTAATGGCTCGTGGGAAGCACGGATTACGGCTTTGCCGGAAAGTATCACGGGCATGGAGCGGGCTGGAAGCCGGGCGTTTATGATACAAAAAAAACCTTTTATAAACATGCTTTTGAATGCAATAGAGCTGTGTGAAATAGCGCTGGATGCAATAAAAATAGATACAAGAGAGTCGCGTGCAAGAGCTGGGCGAATAGCGCAGGATGGAAATCGCGCATGCGATGTTTCTTTAATATTTATGTCTCATGTATGTCTTTGCCGACGGGTCTTTTTACCAATACTTTTGCACAAGCGCTTGCGTGCTAACGTTTTTACTGCTGGCGCCGTCTCGCCGAGTGGGGGCGTGACGATACCGCATGGCAGCCGTCTATGCAGCACAATTTCTCGGTGCGTTGAAACGTTCGCTGTGTAAAACGTCGTCCCTTGTAGAAACGCTATAGCATCCCAGCGGTAAAAAGGCTCAGCGGTAAAAAGACGCAGCGGTGCACTGTTGACCAGTGCGTCAGCAAAAGCAAACGATCGCTCAGCGACAAAGCGTCACGGGCCGTACGCGCAGTCAATGTGGCCTTGATCCCGGCTTATTCACCGGAACGCTGACTGGGCATCCTGAAGCCCCGGGGAGCCGGTAGCTCGTCGCCG
>NZ_BAAAZT010000061.1:0-24589 GCF_039537045.1 Halomonas cibimaris
GCTATCGCGACGCGTTACGATAAGCTCAAGCGAAACTACGAAAGCATAGTGGCCTTGGCGTGCAGCTTTTTATGGCTGCCAATGTGAAACGTCAACAGGCCCTAGACCGGGCGTTGTCAGCAGGCATAATCCGTCGATTTCTTGACACACATCAATTCATGGCGCTTATACAAAGGGAGATACCGCGGGCGGGCGCGCGCTCGCGTGGCGCACCGGCGGTTGACTCTGCACTAGGCGTCTGCGAAATATGAACGGCCATAATAAAGCTCAATTCATTAAGGGAACCTGCTATGAGTGCAGTCATTGCATTAGCGCTGGGCCTTGGCCTGATGGCGCTCGGGTACTTGGTGTACTCGAAGTTCATCGCCGAGAAGATTTTCCGGCTGGACCCGGATTTCAAGACGCCGGCCCACGAGTTCGAGGACGGCGTGGACTTCGTGCCCACCAACCGCTACGTGCTGTGGGGCCACCACTTCACCTCGGTAGCCGGGGCCGCGCCCATTGTGGGGCCGGCGATTGCGGTGATCTGGGGCTGGCTGCCGGCCTTTTTGTGGGTCAGCCTCGGCACCGTGCTGTTTGCCGGCGTCCACGATACCGGCGCGGTCTGGGCCAGCGTGCGCAACAGGGCCCGCTCGATCGGCGCGCTCACCGGCGACGTGGTGGGCAAGCGCGCGCGCAGCGTGTTCATGATCGTGATTTTCTTGCTGCTGCTGATGGTCAACGCGGTGTTTGCCGTGGTCATCGCCGGGCTGATGATGAAATACCCCAGTGCGGTGGTGCCGGTATGGGGCGCGATTGCGGTGGCGCTGGTGATCGGCCAGCTGATCTACCGGCGGATTCTGGGCCTGGCCGTGGTCTCGGTGATCGGCGTGGTGGCGCTGTACGCGCTGATCGGCATCGGGCCTTCCGTACCGGTGCAGATGCCCGAGCAGGTGGGGGCGATGTCCGGCAACGCGGTATGGATTCTGATCCTGTTCGGCTACGCCGCCGTGGCGTCGCTTTTGCCGGTGTGGATGCTGTTGCAGCCGCGGGACTATATTAACGGCCTGCAGCTGTTTATCGGCCTGATCATTCTTTACGGGGCGCTGGTGGTGTTCAACCCCACGCTGGTCGCGCCCATGGTCAACGCCGACGTGCCGGCGGGGACGCCGTCGATGCTGCCTTTGCTGTTTGTGACCATTGCCTGCGGGGCGATTTCCGGCTTCCACGGTCTGGTCGCCGGCGGCACCACCTCCAAGCAGCTGAACAAGGAAACCGACGCGCGCTTTGTGGGCTACTTCGGCGCGGTGGGGGAAGGCATGCTGGCGCTGGGGGCGATTCTTGCCGCCACCGCAGGCTTTGCCACCTACGGCGAGTGGAGTGCCATGTACGATGCCTTCGGCAAGGGCGGGGTCAACGCCTTTGTGGACGGCGGCGCCTACATCATCAGCAACGGCGTTGGCCTGCCGGAAACCACCGCGGCCACGCTTTTGACCGTGATGGCGGCACTTTTCGCCGGCACCACCATGGATACCGGCCTGCGCCTGCAGCGCTACATCTTCCAGGAGTGGGGCGCGATCTATAACCAGCAGTGGATGAAAAAGCCGGCGATTGCCACCTTGCTGGCCGTGGGCAGCTGTTTGGTGCTGGCCTTTGGCGCGGGGGCAGACGGCTCCGGCGGGCTGCTGATTTGGCCGCTGTTCGGCACCACCAACCAGCTGCTGGCGGGGCTGACCCTGCTGGTGGTGTCGGTGATGCTGATGCGCCTGGGCCGGCCGGTGTGGTACACCCTGGCCCCGCTGATCTTTTTGCTGAGCATGACGGTGCTGGCGCTGTTCGCCCAGCTCAAAAGCTTCTATCAGGCGGAAAACTACTTCCTGCTGGGGCTGGATATCGTGGTGCTGATCGCCTCGATTCTGGTGGCCATGGAGTGCGCCGCCACCCTCAAGCGGCTGCGCCAGGAAAAAGCCGAGCAGGCTGCCAAATAGCGCAGCATAGGCTTGCGCATG
The DNA here is from genome assembly GCF_039537045.1 of Halomonas cibimaris. GTDB lineage: Bacteria > Pseudomonadota > Gammaproteobacteria > Pseudomonadales > Halomonadaceae > Vreelandella > Vreelandella cibimaris. The sequence continues at coordinate 1,989 of NZ_BAAAZT010000061.1, forward strand.
TGATGCAAGGCGGCCTGCGGGCCGCCTTTTTTGCGTTACCATGCAAGACGACAGCCACGTTTTTACGCGGGAGAACGCATGTCGGACGATGCCGAAACACCCCGGCGGGAAAAGCTCAAGGCCTGGCTTGGCCGAGCCCGTTATCTTGCCGAAGAGTATTACAGCGCCCCGTACCGCGGGGCGATTGCCCGGGCCAAGCGCGACGAAGACGACCTGTTCATGCTCATGGTGTTTTCCGAGCTGATGGGCGTGCCCAACCCGGTGAGCTACTACACCCTCGAGCTGCAGCCGCTGATGCTGGAGCGCTTTCACGACTGGCATCGGCGCATGGGCATGGAGCATTCGCCGCTGGACGATATGCGCTGCTGCTGACATTTTTCTTGACGGAATAACCCCATGAAACAACTTCTAAAGCGCCGCCTGCTGTGGGTAGGCGGCAAAGGCGGGGTGGGCAAGACCAGCGTCTCAGCGGCGCTGGCGCTGCTGGCCGCGCGGCGCGGGCGGCGGGTGCTGGTGGTTTCCACCGATCCTGCCCACAGCCTGGGCGACGTGTTTGACCGTGAGCTGGGCGATGCGCCGCGCCGGCTGGCGCCGGGGTTGGACGCCATGGAGATCGACCCGGACGCCGAGGTCGAGGCGCACCTCAAGCGCGTCACCAACCAGATGCGCCGCTTCACCGTGCCGCGGATGATGGACGAAATGGAGCGCCAGATGCGCCTGTCGCGCCAGTCGCCGGGCACTCAGGAGGCCGCGCTGCTGGAGCGCATCGCTCGCCTGGTGGTGGATGAAGGCGACGCCTACGACCTGATCGTGTTCGACACCGCTCCCACCGGCCACACCCTGCGTCTGCTGAGCCTGCCCGAGGCCATGGCCGCCTGGACCGACGGGCTTTTGTCCCATAGCCGCAAGTCCGAAGAGCTGAGCAAGGTGCTCAAGCACTTGACGCCAAAAGGCGGCCAGGACGTGGCCTCGCCCTTTGCCGACCCGGCCAGCGAAGACGACAGTGACCTGGACGACCGCGCCCGCTCGATTGCCGAGACGCTCAAGGACCGCCGCCGGCTGTTCATGCAGGCCCGTCGCGCGGTGGAAGATAAAAGCGTAAGCAATTTTGTATTCGTGCTGACGCCGGAGCGGCTGCCGATTCTGGAAACCGTGCGCTCGGTGGCCGCGCTCAAGGAGGCGGGCATTCCCGTGGCGGCCACGCTGGTCAATCGGGTGATCCCGGAAAACGCTGACGGCGAGTTTCTGCGCCGCCGCCGAGAGCAGGAAGGGCAGTATCTGGCGCGTATCGACCGCGAGCTTGCCGGCTACCCGCGGCCGCGGCTGCCGTGGCTGGCAACCGATATTCAGGGCATTGAGGTGCTTGAAGAGCTGGCCGGCCACCTGGAAACCGCCGGGTTCTAGAGCCCGGCGGCAAGAGAGGAAAGGCGAGGTAGCGAGAGCCGGGCAAGAGCCGGGTTAAAAATGCTCCGCCCGGGCGATGTCCCAGGCCTCGGCGTATTCTTCCGGTAGCTCGCCTTTGATAAACGCGCCGGAGGCCACCTGAGGATGAAGGAAGCGACAGGAGCGCGACGGGCCCTTCATCGAGCGGCGGAAAATATGCTGCGGGCCCAGCTCGTCGGGGCTTTCCAGCCCCAGCGTACCCACGATGTCCATAAACGAGGCCACTGTGGCCCTGTGGTAGTTATGCACCTGTTTGGATTTGCTTTCCACGTCCAGTGAGCGGCTGCGCGCCGGGTCCTGGGTGGCCACACCGGTGGGGCAGGTGTTGGCGTGGCAGCGCAGCGCCTGAATGCAGCCTACCGAGAACATAAACGCCCGGGCGGCGTTGCACATGTCCGCGCCCAGAGCGAGCTTTTCCACCATGTCAAAGCCCATGGCCACCTTGCCGCCGGCAATCACGGTGACCTCTTCGCGCTTGCCGATGCCCACCAGGCAGTTGTGCACAAACGGCAGTGCTTCGTTGATGTAGGTGCCGATAAAGTCGGAAAACTCCGTGGGTGCCGCCCCGGTGCCGCCTTCCGCGCCGTCCACGGTGATGAAGTCCGGCACGATGCCGGTTTCCAGCATGGCCTTGCACACTGCCATGAATTCGTGATGGCGGCCCAGGCACAGCTTGAAGCCCACCGGTTTGCCGCCGCTGAGCTCGCGCAGGCGCTGAAGAAAGCGCAGCATGCCAACGGGCGTGTCGAACGCCGGGTGGGAGGCCGGCGAGGCGCAGTCCTGTCCTATGGGAATTTCCCGGGTGCTGGCAATTTCCCGGTTGACCTTGCTGCCCGGCAAGAACCCGCCGTGTCCGGGTTTGGCCCCCTGAGAAAGCTTGAGCTCGATCATCTTGACCTGCTCGCGGGTGGCCTTTTGCGCGAAACGCTCGGCGTTGAAGGTGCCGTCGTCGTTGCGACAGCCAAAGTAGCCGCTGGCGATTTCCCAGATCAGATCGCCGCCGTGAACCTCGTGGTAGGGGCTGATCGCACCTTCGCCGGTGTCCTGGGCAAAATCGCCGAGTTTGGCCCCCTTGTTCATCGCCTCCACGGCGTTGCCGGAAAGCGAACCGAAGCTCATGGCGGAGATGTTCAGCCGTGAGGAGCTGTAGGGCTTTGAGCACTGGGCGTTGCCGATGGTCAGCCGGGCGTGGCGCGCGTCCACGACTTGGGGCACCAGCGAATGCTGGACAAAGTGAAAACCGGTGTCTTCCATGTCGCGGCGGGTACCGAACGGCGAAGTATCGCCCTCGCCCCGGGCGCGGGCATTGACGATTTCGCGCTGGGCGCGGTTAAACGGCCGGCCGCTGAGATCGGATTCAAAGAAATACTGGCGCATTTCCGGGCGAATGAACTCGAACAGATAGCGCATGTGGCCGATAACGGGATAGTTACGCAGCACGTTGCGGGTGGACCTCAGGTCCCGGGCGCCGAGCCACGCCAGTAGCGGCATGACGCTCCACAGCCATAGCCACTGCGGCGCCAGCAAGGCCAAAAGGCCACCCAGCAAAGCCGTTAAAGCCAGAAACGCGTAATACACCGCCAGGGGATTGCCAAACATGGTGGGCCTCTTGTTGATCGATTGCAGGGGAGATGACCGATCATGGTGCGCGTCTCGGTCACAACCTGCAATTCGCGGTTATTTGGCCATAAAAAAGCGGCCGCCGGGGCCGCCTGGTTCACTTCGAGGAAGTCGTTAGATCAGAGCTGGCCCAGCATAAGCTGGCTGGCCGCGCCGCCGCCAACGACGAGCAGGACAAACAAAATAAGCCCGAGGATAAAAGGGCGAACGCCCAGCGCCTTGAGCTTGTCAATGCGGGTTTCAAAGCCAAGGGCTGCCATGGCCATGGTCATGCCGATCTGGCCGCCGAGAATCAGCGTATCGTGCAGCGCGCCGGGCAGGGTGATGACGCTGTTGACGCCCACCATGGCCATGAAGCCGAAGGCAAACCAGGGAATGGTCAGCCGGGCCGCTTCGCCCACGGCGCTGCCATCCGCGCCGCTCTCGGCGTGGGCGGCCTGCCTGCGCAGCCACCACTGGCCAACGATCAGCAGGAAGGGTACCAGCAGCATCACCCGCACCAGCTTGACCACAATGGCGTTGGTCAACGCCTCGGGGCCTACGGCCTCGCCGGCGGCGACCACCTGGGCCACCTCATGGACGGTCGCGCCGATGTAGACGCCGTACAGGCCTTCGCTTACGTGCAGCACGGAGTACAGCAGCGGGTGGATCAGCATGGCCAGCGAGCCGAACAGCACCACGGTGGCCACGGCCATGGACGCCGCCGCCGGGCGTGAGCGAATGGTGGATTCCGTGGCGAGCACCGCCGCCGCGCCGCAGATGGCGCTGCCGGCGCTGGTCAGCAGGGTGGTTTCACGGTCCATGCCCAGCACCCGGGTGCCGATAAAGTAGCCCGCGGTCACCACGCAGCTGATGACGATGGCGTCCAGCAGGATGATTTTCGGCCCCAGGGCAAAGATCTGCTGCACGGTGAGCGAAAAGCCGAACAGCACGATGCCGCCGCGCAAAAGCCAGCGGGTGGCAAAGCCAAGGCCGGGTTTGGCCGCGCCGGCAAGGCCTCGGGCGGCGGGCAGGTTACCCAGCACCAGCCCCAGCAGCAGCGAGAACACCAGCGGGCTGACGCCGCTTTGGCTGATGCCCGGCAGCACCGAGATGCCAAATCCTGCCAGCGTGAGGGCGGCGCACAGAAACAGGCCTTGCCACATGGCGTTACTCCTTGAGGGGAAATCCACGCCATTCTAAGCGCCCGGCGGCGCTGTGATGATCGTGAAATCATCATATAACTGTTCGGTACAGCCGATAGAGCGATAACGGCTGAACGCATTTTCACAATAGAAGGAGTCGCAATGGAAACAACCGCAATGGAAACAGCCGCAATGGAAACAGCTGCAATGGAAACAGCCGCAGGGGAAAACAGTCGCCGGCGCTGGCCGCCAGCGGTAGCATAGCGTACGCCACCTCGGCCGCTACAGGCGGGCCGGAGTCTTGCCGCCACCAGGGAGCACAATGCCATGCGCCACGCCGTTACCTTTCGTCAGCTGGAAGTTTTTGTGGCCGTCACCCGGGAAGGCACGGTGGTGGCCGCGGCGCGGGCGCTGCGCCTGTCGCAGTCGGCTACAAGCCAGGCCCTGGGGGATCTGGAGCGCCATCTGGGCGTGGCGCTGTTTGAGCGGCTGGGGCGGCGCGTATGCCTTAACGACATGGGGCGAGCGCTGCTGCCCCGGGCCGAGCGCTTGCTTGACGGCATGGCGGAGTTTCTCGCCGCCGCCGAAGAGCCGGGCGGCACCCTGCAGGGCACGCTGAACGTCTCGGCCAGCGCCACCGTCGGCACTTATCTGTTGCCGACGCTGGCCGGGCGCTTCAGCGACGCCCACCCAGGCGTTGATCTGCGCTTGAAGCTGCGCAATACCGGCGAGGTCATCGGTGATCTGCTGCGTTTTGACGCCGATCTGGGGCTGATCGAAGGGCGCTGCCACGAGCCCCGGCTGCAAAGCGAAGCCTGGTGCGAAGACCGGCTGGTGATTATTGCCGCACCGGGCCACCCGCTGGCGCAAAAGCCGGCCGCTACCGTGACCAACGCCGAGCTGGCCGGCGCCCAGTGGATTTTGCGTGAGAACGGCTCAGGCACGCGAGAAATCTTCGAGGCGGCGGCGCTGGGCCACGTAAAGCAGCTCAACGTGCGCATGGAGCTAAGCCAGCACGAGGCGATTAAACAGGCGGTCAAGGCCGGGTTCGGGCTGGGCTGTTTGTCGCAGCTGAGCGTGGCCGGCGAGCTGGCCCGGGGCGAGCTGGTGGCGCTTGAAAGCGAGCTTGCGCTGATGCGGACGTTTTCGCTGGTGTGGCACCCCGAGCGCTATCGAAGCCCTTTGTGGCAGGCGTTCAAGGTGTTTTTAGTGGAGCAGCGCCGCAGCGTGCTACCGGCATAGAGCGCGATAGCCGCCCCACAGCCGGGTGGCCGCGGTGAGCAGGCAGGCCAGGGCAAAAAGCGTGGCCAGCCAGGCAAAGTGCCCGGGCAGCAGGCAAAAAAGCGTAAGCGCGATCACGGTTTCGGTGCCCTCGGTCAGCCCTTCCATATAGTAAAACGCCTTTTGCGGAAAGCGCGGGCGCTTTATGCCGCGCCGGTGGGCGGCAATGGCAAAGGCCAGAAACGACGTTGCCGTGCCCATAAAGGCAAACAGCAAAAACGCCGCGGCCAGCGCGTTGGCCGCCGGGTCGGCCAGCGCAAAGCCCAGCACCACGGCGGCGTAGAAGACGAAATCCAGCCCGATATCCAAAAACCCGCCGGCATCGCTTGCCTTGCCGGAAAGCCGTGCAAGCGCGCCGTCAAGCCCGTCGCCCAGGCGGTTGAGCGCAATCGCGACAAGCGCGGCGCCATAGTGCTCAAACGCCAGCAGCGGCAGTGCCGCCATGCCGATAACAAACGCGCCCAGCGTTACCTGATCCGGGGTTAGCCGGCCGTGAAACCGGCGCGCAAGGCGCGCCAGCGGGCGGTGGGTCAGCGGCATGGTAAAGCGGTCAAGCATGGCGGAAATCCTGTATTCTACGCGGCAAAAGGCGCAAGGCGCCGTGTACGATACATCACTTACAGAACGCGAAGGAGCCGGGATGCGCCTATTGCACACCGCCGACTGGCATCTGGGCCGGTTATTGCACAATCTTTCGCTGCTGGACGACCAGCGCGCCGTTCTCGACCGGCTGCTGGAGGTGGTCGACCGTGAGCGGGTGGACGCCGTGCTCATCGCCGGCGATATCTTTGACCGCTCGGTGCCGCCGGCGGCGGCGGTGGCGCTGCTTGACGAGGTGCTGCACGCGCTGTGCCAAACGCGCGGCGTGGCCGTGGTGATGATTAGCGGCAACCACGACGGCGCCCGCCGGCTGGGCTTTGGCGCGCGCCAGCTGCGAAAGTCCGGGTTGCATATTCTTTCTACGCTGGACGCTATTGCCGACCCGGTGACGCTTACCGCCGGCGGCGTCGAAGTTGACGTGTACGGCATTCCCTACGCCGACCCCGAACACGTGCGCAGCCGCTTCGGCGTTGACGTGCGCGACTTTGACGCCGCCCATCGCTACCTGGTGGAACGCATTGAGGCGCAGCGCGACCCCGAGCGCCGGGCGGTGCTGATGAGCCACTGCTTCGTCGCCGGCGGCAGCGCCTCGGATTCCGAACGGCCCTTGAGCCTGGGCGGCGCGGAAAGCGTGGCCTGGGAGCCCATGCGCGGATTCGACTACGTGGCGCTCGGCCACCTGCACGGCCCCCAGCAGCGCGGCGAGGCGCACATTCGCTACAGCGGCTCGCTGCTCAAGTACAGCTTCTCCGAGGCGGCCCACACCAAGGGCGTTACCCTGGTGGATATCGACGCCCGCGGCGTGCGCCGCATCACACCGCAAGCGCTTGTGCCGGTGCGCGAGGTGCGCGTGCTGGAAGGCGAACTGGACGACGTGATCGCCGCGGCGGCGGACGATCCGGCCGCCGACGACTACCTGCTGGTACGCCTGACCGACCGCCACGCCATCCTCGATCCCATGGGCAAACTGCGCGCGGTCTACCCCAACGTGCTGCACCTGGAAAAGCCCGGCATGCTGGCGCCGAGCGGCGAAGCACCGCGGGCCCGCCGGCACGGCGGCCTGGATGCGCTGGCAATGTTCGGGGATTTTTTTGAGCAGGTCAGCGGCCAAGCGCTGGACGCCGATCAGAAAGCCGCCGTGGCCGAGCTGATCACCGCTTTGGAGCGCGACCAGGAGGATACGCAATGACCCCGCTGTCGCTGACGCTGCAGGCCTTCGGCCCCTTTGCCGGCACCCAGACGCTGGACTTTGCCGCGCTGGGGCAAAGCCCGCTGTTTTTGATCAACGGGCCCACCGGCGCGGGCAAAAGCTCGCTGCTCGACGCCCTGTGCTTTGCGCTGTACGGCCAGACCACGGGCAACGAGCGCGAACCCGCGCAGATGCGCTGCGACCAGGCGGCGGCGGACCTGCTCACCGAGGTCACCCTCGACTTTCGCCTGCGCGGGACGAACTACCGGATCCGCCGGGTGCCCCAGCAGCAGCGCCCCAAGGCGCGCGGCGCAGGCACCACCACGCACCAGCCCGAAGCCCAGCTGTGGCGCCTTGACGCCGGCGGCGAGGTAGGCGAGTGTCGGGTCGCGCGCAAGGTAAACGACGCCACCGCCGAAGTGCAGGCGCTACTGGGGCTGGATGCCAAGCAGTTCCGCCAGGTCATGGTGCTGCCCCAGGGGCAGTTTCGCGAGCTGCTGCTGGCAAGCTCCGCCGAGCGCGAGCAGATCTTTGCCCGGCTGTTTCAAACCCACCTTTTTTCCCGCATTGAAGACCGGCTCGGCGAACGTGCCCGGGGCATTACCCGGGAGGTGAACGACCACTGCCAGCGCATGCAGGGCATTCTTGACGCCAGCAAAGTGGAAAGCGACGCCGCGCTGGACGAGGCCCTGGCAACCCTTGCCCCCGAGGAAAAAGCCGCCGCTGACGCCCTGGGTGCGGCGCGCTCGGCGCGCCAGCACGCCGAGCGCAATGAGCGCACCGGCGCCGAGCACCAGGCGCTTTTCGACGAGCAGCGCAAGCGAGAGGCGGCGTACGCTGAGCACCTCAAGGACGCAGCGCGGATCGAAACCGCCCGGGAACGGCTCAGGGCCCACGAGCAGACTCGGGCGCTGGATGCGCCGTTTACCGAGCGCCAAAGGGCCCGCCGGGAAGTTGCCGAGGCCGAGCAGGCGCTTGAGCAGCAAAGCGCCAGCGCCACCGCGCGCAATAAAGACAGCGACAGCGCCCGGCAGGCGCTGGCTGCTGCACGTCACGATTACGACGGCCTGGACGCGCTGCGCGAGCGGATGCAGGCGCTCACGCAAGCACTTAAACAGCGCCGGGACCTGGCGCAGAACGAGGCGCAGTGCGCTGCTGCAAAGGCCGAATGGCGCCGGCAGGCTCAGCGCTACGAGGCGCTGGACACCCAGCGCGAAGCCATCGAACAGCAAGGCGAGCAACGCAGAGAGGCGATTCGCCAGGCCGGAGACGAGCAGCAGACACTTGCCGGCAGCGAAGAGGCGCTGGGGCATCTTCAGGCGCAGTATCGCCGCCGCCACCGGCTGGACGAGCACGACGGCCGGCGTCCGGCGCTGGCCGCCGCGCTGAAACAGGCGGTTGGCGAGGCACAGAAGCGCGCCGCCGAGTCGGCCCGCGCCGACGAGCATGCCAAACGCCTGGCATTGCGCTGGCATCAGGGGCAGGCGGCGGCGCTGGCGGCCCGGCTGGAGCCGGCGTCGCCGTGCCCGGTGTGCGGCAGCCCCGATCATCCCGCCCCGGCCAACCAAAACGGCGAGGCAGTGAGCGAAGACGCCGTCCGCCAGGCGCGCGTTGCCCACGAAGAGGCGCTGGGCGCTGAATACCGGGCGAAGCAACACGCGCAGCTGATAGAGCAGCGCCTTGAGCATCACGACGCTCGCCGCGACGAATACGCCGCCGAGCTTGGCGAGCGCGCGGAGGCCTCCCTTGAGGCGCTGGCCGGCGAGTGCGAGGCCAAGCGCTGTGACAGCGCGCGCTATACCGAGCTTGGTGAGTACGTGGCGCAGCAGCAGCAGGCGCTGAACGAGCTGCGCCGGAACTGGTGCGAGCAGGACGCAGCGCTTAAAAAGCTTGCCCCGGCGCTGGAGGCGGCCAAGGCCGACTACCAGCAGTGGAAAGGCAAGTGCGAACAGCTGCGCGCCGCGCTGGCCGACGGCGATACCGCGCCCGAGGCGCTGGCACAGCAGCGCGACGGCGTAGGCGAAGAGATCACCCGGCGGGAAAACGCCTGGCAGCAGGCGCAGGAGCGCGCGCACCGGGCCGCCACTGCCTTGGCCGGGGCCGAGGCCGCCCGCGCCGCCGCCGAGCAGCGCGCCCGCGCCGCCGCCGCTGCGCTTGACCGGGCAGACACCGCCTGGCAGCAGGCGCTGGCCGAGAGCCCTTTCAGCGATGAAGAGGCGTTCTGGCTGGCACGGCTGCAAGCCGGTGAAAGTGAACGGCTAAGCGCTGAGGTCGAGCGCTACCGCGACCGGCTGAGCCGGCTGGAAAGCCTGCTGGAAACCGGCCGCGCGCGCCTTGAAGGTGTGGCACCGCCGGACCTTGACGCGCTCAAGGCGCGCACCGGCGAGGCGGCTGCCGCCGAAGCCCGGGCCGACGGCGAATGGCGCCGGCTAAGCGCCCGGCTCGGCCAGCTGCGCCAGGCGCGCCAGCAGCTTGACCAGGCCCGAGAGCAGCAGCAAGTGCTGGAAGACGAATACCGCGTGTGGGGCACGCTCAGCGAAGTGGCCAACGGGCATACCGGCCAGCGCGTGAGCCTGCAGCGGTTTGTGCTGGGCGTGCTGCTTGACGACGTGCTGATACAGGCGTCCATGCGGCTATCGCGCATGAGCCGCGGGCGCTATCAGCTGATACGCCGGGAGGAGCCGAGCAAGGGCAACCGCGCCTCGGGCCTTGAGCTTGACGTCACCGACACCTATACCGGCAAAAACCGCCCGGTGGCGACGCTGTCCGGCGGCGAATCGTTCATGGCGGCGCTGGCGCTGGCGCTGGGGCTTTCCGACGTGGTCCAGGCATGGGCCGGCGGCATTCAGCTCGACACTCTGTTTATTGATGAGGGCTTTGGCAGCCTTGACCGGGACGCGCTGGATCAGGCCATTGCCACTCTGGTGGAGCTGCAGCGGGGCGGGCGCATGATCGGCATCATTTCTCACGTCAGCGAGCTCAAAGAGCAGATGCCGCTGCGGATCGAAGTCAGTGCCGGTCGTTGCGGCAGTACGGTGGCGATTCGAGGCGCGTGACGCTGCGGTGCCGCCGGGCGCAAAGAGAAAAGGCCACAGGAAAAAGGAAAAAAGACAAGCCATATGGATACGCTTAATTTATGGCTGGCAACGGGGTTCGGCGTCGGTTTCATGCCGCTAGCGCCGGGAACGTGGGGCTCGCTATGGGGGCTGGCGCTGGCGTGGTGGCTGGGCAAGCAAAACCCCGGCCGTCAGGCGGCGGCGATCGCCGCGCTGGCGCTGCTGGCGGTGCCGGTGTGCCACCGGGCGTCAATGCAGTTTTTTATCGGCGATGACGCCGGCGGCATCGTGCTGGATGAAATCATCGCACTGCCGCTGGCGCTGCTGGGGCTCAGGCTTTGCCCGGGGCCGCCGGCGCGGCGCTGGCCGTGGCAGGTCGTGGCGTTCGGGCTGTTTCGCGGTTTCGACGCCTTCAAACCGCCGCCGGTCGGCTGGGCCGAAGCGCTGCCCGGCGGCTTGGGCATCGTAGCCGATGATCTGGCGGCCGCCGGGCTTGCCGGGCTGTGCCTGGCCGCACTGCTGGTTCTTTGCAGGCGCCTGCGCTTGGGGGCGGCGTAACCCGGTGATCAACGGCGGTCACTCAAAGGTAGGGCCGCCGGCCTCGTCGCCCCAGACCGCTTCCAGGCGATCGTCGCGGCCGCAGCGAAAGCGATAGAACTTGTAGCGCAGCGGGTTTTTTTCGTAGTAGTTCTGGTGGTAGTCCTCGGCGTCCCAGAACGTGCCGGCGGCGGCGAGTTCCGTGGCGATGGGCCGGTCGAAACGCTTTTGCATCTCGGCCAGGGACGCCTCGGCGAGTTCGCGCTGGCGTTCGTTGCGGTAAAAAATCGCCGAGCGGTACTGTGAGCCGCTGTCGCAGAACTGGCGATCTTCGGCGAAGGGGTCGACGTTGCGCCAGAAAATTTCCAAAAGCTGTGCGTAGCTGATGGTGTCGGGGTCGTAGGTGATCGCCACGGCTTCGGCGTGGCCGGTGCCGCCGCGCGAAACCTGCTCGTAGCCGGGGTCTTCCAGCTCGCCGCCGATATAGCCTGAAGTGGTGGCCTCTACCCCGGGCTGGCGATCGTAGGGCGGCTCCATGCACCAAAAGCAGCCGCCGGCGAAAATGGCCGTGCTGAGCCCGTCATTGGCGGTGCTTGAGGGGTCGGCGGCGTGGGCCGTGGCAGCGGCCAGGCCGGCGGCAAGCAGGCCGGCAAGCGGCAGAGAGCGGGCAGGTATCAGCATAAGTGTTCCTATAGCGTGGGAGCCCAAGGCTCGAAGTATGGTTGGCCGTCGGCCGGCGTGAGGCCGTCAGTGCAACTTCTTGGATGCGCCGTTCGTGTACGGGTTCCATAGGCTGTATCATTTTTGTCCATAAAAAAGGCCGGCCCACAATATTTTACGGTTTGTGTTGACGCGCGTTCGGGGAAAGGCCATGATGGCGTCAGTTGGTTAGCAAGTCGAACGTTGTCAGCAGCATCGAAGCGCCTTATGCGTTGAGTCTGGTGAAAGTTTCTTGTTCTACCCACTGCAACTCGGGTATTTCCCGGCTCTATATTTCGCTACATCGAGGATTTCGATCATGGCAACTGGTACCGTTAAGTGGTTCAACGACACTAAAGGCTTCGGCTTCATCTCTCCGGACGACAACGGTGACGATCTGTTCGTACACTTCTCCGAAATTCAGGCTGACGGCTTCAAATCCCTGCAAGACGGTCAGAAGGTTTCCTTCGACGTCACTCAGGGCAAGAAAGGCCTTCAGGCGTCCAACGTCGTAGCAAACGATTAATCGCTACGCCGTTTATGGCCGGCACCCACGCCGGCCAGCTGAAAAACCCCGCCACGGCGGGGTTTTTTGTTGTCCGGCTTTTGGCCGGCCGAGCATTGCGCTAGGGTACGTGTAACGCGCATCAGACGGGAAAAAGGTAAAGCGATGACACAGCAAAAGGAACGGATTATCGAGCCGTCGTCAGGGCGGCCGGCCAACGCCTGCGTGCTGATTCTTCACGGGCTGGGCGCGGACGGCCATGACTTTGCCCCGCTGATACCCCAGCTCGATCTTCCCACCGGGGCCGACGTGCGCTTTATCATGCCGCACGCCCCCAGCCTTGCGGTAACCGTCAACAACGGCATGATCATGCCGGCCTGGTACGACATTCTGTCCGCGGATCTGGCACGCAAGGTGGATACCGCGCAGCTGGCAGATTCCGCCGCGCGTATCCACCGGCTGCTCCATGAACAGATCGACCGGGGAATAGAGAGCCGGCGCATTATCGTGGCCGGATTTTCCCAGGGCGGGGCGGTTGCCTACCAGGCGGCGCTGACCTTTGGCCGGCCGCTGGGCGGGCTGCTGGCCATGTCGACCTATCTGGCCGACCCTGAAGTGCCGGGCCCGGGCGAAGGCGCTGCGCTGCCTATTGAGGCGCATCACGGCACTGCCGATCCGGTGGTGCCCGAAAGTCTCGGCCGCCAGGGGGCGGAGGCGCTGCGCGCGCTGGGGTACTCGGTAACGTATCGTACCTATGACATGGCCCATGCGCTGTGCCCCGCGCAGATCACCGATATCAGCCGGTTTCTGCGGGCGCAGCTGGGCTAGCCGGTGAAGAGCATGCGGCGAGGGCGCAGCGCTTGGCACCCCGAGCAGATACCGCAGCGCGGCTGGCGCGATGTCGCCTGGCGTGTCTACCGCGAAGCCGGCCAGCATCGCATTACGCTGCTGGCGGCGGGCGTGGCGTTTTATGCGCTGCTGGCGCTGTTTCCCGCCATTGCCGCGGTGGTTTCCATCGGCGGGCTTTTGTTTGATCCCTACGAGGCCGGCCAGCAGCTGCGCGAGCTTAGCCGCTTTATGCCGCCGGATGCCGCCGGGCTGATTGCCCGCCAGGCGCAAAAGGTGGCCGAAACCGCAGAGCAGCGCAGCGGCGTTGCCGCCCTAATCAGCGGAATAATTGCCATGGCCGTGGCGACCAAGGGCGTACGCGGGCTGATTACCGGGCTTAACGCGGTATACGGCGAAGGCGACTATCGCAGCCGAATGCGCCACGGCGCCATGGTCATGGCGCTGACGCTGGGGCTTTTGGCGATGACCCTGGTGACCCTGGGATTTATCGCGCTGATACCGTTTGCCGTGACGTATATGCCGCTGTCATCGCTGGTGGAGCGGCTGCTGTACTGGCTGCGCTGGCCGGTGCTGCTGGTGGTCATGAGCCTGCTGATTGCCCTGCTGTACCGCTTTGCGCCGTACCGTCGGGCGCCGCGCTGGCAGTGGCTGAGCGTGGGTACGCTGCTGGCAACGGTGCTGTGGCTTTTAGGCTCCGGCGGGCTTTCGCTGTATGCGCGCTATTTTTCCCGCTTCAGCGAGCTTTACGGTTCGCTGGGCGCGGTGGTGGTGCTGATGCTGTGGTTCTGGCTGTCCGCCTACGTGGTGCTGCTCGGGGCTGAGGTCAACGCCCAGCTGGAGCGCCAGACGTGCCGAGATACCACCGTGGGCCGCGAAAAACCGATGGGCCGCCGCCGTGCCTGGGCGGCGGATACCCTGGGGGCAGAACACCCCTGGCACCGCCCGGATGAACAAGGAGGCGACGATGACACCGGCCGTTGACGCCGCCAGAAAGGCGGGCATCGCGTTTACAACGCACACCTACGTTCATGAGCCAGGCGTTTCGTCCTACGGCCTTGAAGCCGCCGAGAAGCTGGGCGTTGCCCCCGAGCAGATTTTCAAAACGCTGGTGGCAAGCCTTGACGGCAAGCGCCTTGCGGTAGGCATCGTGCCGGTAGAACGCCGGCTTGGCCTAAAGCAGATCGCCCGGGCGGCGGGGGCAAAAAAGGCCGCCATGGCCGCGCCGGAGGAGGTGGAGCGCGCCACCGGCTACGTGCTGGGCGGGGTGAGCCCGCTGGGGCAGAAAAAGCGCCTGCCGACGTTTATCGACGCCTCCGCCGAGGCGCTGGGTGCAATCTACGTCAGCGCCGGCCGGCGCGGTCTGGATATCGCACTGGCGCCGGCGGACCTGGCCGCGCTGACGGCCGCTGATTTTGTGCCGCTGGCCGTGTAGCCGCGGGCTTTTCTGGTAAACTGCAGGTATTGGCGGCGGGCCGTTTTGGCGGCAGCCGCTCCCTTCTTCAGCTGTCCTTTTTCAGGTATTCCCTTGTCAACCACTTCCTTTTCGCGTCTGGCCCTGCCCGACGCTTTGCTGGCGAATCTCGATTCGCTTGGCTATCGCGCCATGACGCCGGTGCAGTCGCGCGCGCTGCCCGCCGCCCTTGAAGGCCGCGACGTGCTGGCCCAGGCGCAAACCGGCTCGGGCAAAACCGCCGCCTTCGGCCTTTCGCTTTTGGCGCGGTTGGATCTGGCATCCTCCCGGATTCAGGGGCTGGTGCTGTGCCCCACCCGGGAGCTTGCCGATCAGGTAGCCGAGGCGCTGCGCGCCCTTGCCCGCCGGCTGGCCAACGTCAAGGTGCTCACGCTTTGCGGCGGCGCACCCTTTGGCCCCCAGCTGGCCTCACTGGAGCACGGCGCGCACATCGTGGTGGGCACGCCCGGCCGGGTGGAAGACCACCTGCGCCGCGGCACGCTGCACCTTGGCGGGCTGGCCACGCTGGTGCTGGACGAAGCCGACCGCATGCTGGACATGGGCTTTCAGGCCGCGATTGACGATATCGCCGCGCAAACGCCGTCGCGCCGGCAGACGCTGCTGTTCAGCGCTACCTATCCGGCTGAGGCGGCCGAGGGCGGGCTGGCCGGCTTTACCCGGGGGCTGCTGCACGAGCCGCATATCGTGCGGGTGGAAGACACCCACAATGATGCGACCATCGAGCAGCACTTTTATGTGGTGGCGGACGAAGCGGCGCGCCTGGCCGCGCTGCGCCGGCTGCTGCTGTACTACCGGCCGGCAAGCGGCGTGGTGTTTTGCCATACCAAGCGCGACACCCACGCCGTGGCGGACGACTTGAACGCCGCGGGCATGCAGGCGCTGGCGCTCAACGGCGATCTCGAACAAAAGGACCGCGAGCGCATTCTGGTGATGTTTGCCAACCAAAGCGTTACGCTTTTGGTGGCCACCGACGTCGCCGCCCGGGGGCTGGACATCGACGGCGTCGACGCCGTGTTTAGCTTAGGCGTTGCCCACGAGCTGGACGTTCACACCCACCGGGTAGGGCGCACCGGCCGCGCCGGCAAGCAGGGCGTGGCCTGCACGCTGATCAGCGAGAAGGAGCGCTTTCGTCTGCTGCAGCTAAGCGAGCAGCAGGGCGAGGAATACGAGCCGGAACCGCTGCCGGAGGTGGCGGACACCACGCCGCTTGCCGCGCCCATGGCCACGCTGCAGCTGGGCGCGGGCAAAAAGGACAAGCTGCGCCCGGGGGATATTCTCGGCGCGCTCACCGGCGACGGCGGCATTGCCGGCGATCAGGTGGGCAAGATCAAGGTGCTTGCCCGCAGCGCCTATGTGGCGGTCGCGCGTGGCGCAGCCAGGCAGGCGCTGGCCAAGCTTGAACGCGACAGGCTCAAGGGGCGTAACGTCCGCGTGCGCCGCGTGACTCAATAGAACCTGGGAGACACTGACCGATTCATGAAAATTCCCAAACGACTCCAGCCGCTGATCGACGACGGCCTGATCAGCGCAGTCGAGCAGCAGCTGATGAGCGGCAAGGAAGCCCAGGTGTACGTGGTGCGCTGCGGCGACGAGCGGCGCTGCGCCAAGGTATTTAAAGAAGCCAAAAAACGCAGCTTCAAGCAGGCGGTGCAGTATCAGGAAGGCCGCCGGGAGCGCAACAGCCGCCGCGCCCGGGCCATGGCCAAAAAGACCCGCTACGGCCAGCAGCAGCAGGAACAGGCCTGGCTCACCGCCGAGGTGGACGCGCTCTACCGGTTGGCCGCTGCCGGCGTTCGCGTGCCCCAGCCCCACGGTTTTGTCGACGGTGTGCTGCTGATGGACATGATCACGGACGCCGAGGGCAACGTTGCGCCCAGGCTTGACGACGTGGCGCTTGACCCCGACACCGCCCGAGCCTATTACCAGAGCGTTCTGCGCGACGTGGTCAGGATGCTCTGCGCCGGGCTGATTCACGGCGATCTGTCCGAGTTTAACGTGCTCGAAGACGCCCAGGGGCCGGTGATTATCGACCTGCCCCAGGCGGTAGACGCCGCCGGCAACAACAGCGCCGAAGCCATGTTCAAGCGCGACGTGAACAACATGCGCGGCTACTTTGCCCGCACGGCCCCGGAGCTTGCCGAGACCTACTACGCCGAGGAAATCTGGGCGCTGTACGAGTCAGGCGAGCTGCACCCCGAGGCCGTGCTGACCGGCGAGTTCACCTTTGCCACCCACCTGGCCGACGTTGAGGAAGTGCTGGACGTGATCGACGACGCCAAAGAGGAAGAGGCCGAGCGTTTGGCGCGCCTGCGCGGCGATGATGAAGACGACGAATTCCGGTAGCGCTATAAGGAGTACGCGGTTTCATGTATGACACTCTGAGCACGGTTGCCGGCCAGTTCTTTGGCCTGACAGCGCTGCTACTTAGCGTGCTGGCTTTTTCCAGCCGCCGGGACGACCGGCTGATGGTGCTGCTGCTTGCAGCCAACGTAGCCTTTGCGCTGCAGTTTGCCGTGTTTCAGAGCTGGACGGCGGCGGCACTTTCGCTGCTGGTGCTTGTGCGCATTGCGCTTGCCCGCCGCTATCCGCGCAACACAGCCGTTATGGCCGCTGTGCTGACGGCAAGCCTCTTAGCCGCCGTGCTCACCTGGCAAGGCTGGGCCGACCTGCCTGCCGTGGCGGCCATGGTGCTGGGCACGGTGGGCATGTTTTTGCTTCGCGATATCCCCATGCGCGTCTTTTTGGGGCTGGCGGCGGTGGCCTGGACGCTTAGCCACCTCATCGTGGGGTCGGTTGGCGGGGCGCTGGCCGAAATGATGATTATCGTGACCAACGCCGTTACCGTTTATCGCCTGTACCGCGCCAGACGGCGCTACCCGGGCGTGTTCGACTAGCCGCCGGGACGAGCGTTTATTTTCCACAGGAGAGCCCATGTTCAGGCGTGTGTTGCAGCCGCTGTTTGACTATTTTGAAACGCGCATCTATCCGTATCCTGAAGGCAATGTGGCCACGCCGCCGCGCGGGCTGTTGCCGTTTCTCTGGCACTTTTCCCGCCCTTTGCTACCCATGCTGCTGTGGATGTCGCTGGCCACCGCGCTGGTGTCGGCCTCCGAGGTGGTGTTTTTCCACTACATGGGCGAGCTGGTGGACTGGCTTTCAGGCGTTGAGCGCGAGGGTTTCTGGCAGGCCCACGGGCTTACGCTGATCGGCGTCGGGTTTTTGGTGCTGATCGGGCTGCCGCTTCTGGTGCTTTTGCAGTCGCTTGTGACCAATCAGAGCATTTTCGGCAACTACCCGATGATCGGGCGCTGGATTTCCCACCGCCACATGCTCAGCCAGAGCCTGGCGTTCTATCAGGACGAGTTTGCCGGGCGGGTGTCGCAGAAGGTGATGCAAACCGCACTTGCCATGCGCGAAACCGTGACCAAGGTGATGGACCTGCTGGTCTACGCCATTGTTTATTTTGCCGGCGCGGCGGTATTGCTGTTTCAGGCCGACGTCTGGCTTGCCGTGCCGCTGCTGGCGTGGCTGGTGGGATATCTGGCGATCATGCGTTTTTTCGTTCCGCGCCTGCGTCAGGTCTCCATG
Source organism: Halomonas cibimaris (assembly GCF_039537045.1). Classification (GTDB taxonomy): domain Bacteria; phylum Pseudomonadota; class Gammaproteobacteria; order Pseudomonadales; family Halomonadaceae; genus Vreelandella; species Vreelandella cibimaris. The sequence goes on from NZ_BAAAZT010000061.1 coordinate 19,951, forward strand.
GCCCAGGCCAACGCCCGGGCGCAGATGACCGGCCGAGTAGTGGACAGCTACAGCAACATCCAGACCATCAAGCTCTTTGCCGATACCCGCCACGAGCAGAACTACGCCCGGGAAGCCATGCGGGGCTTCATGTCCACGGTGCACGGCCAGATGCGCCTGGTGACGCTTTTGAGCGTGTGCTTGACGCTGCTTAATACGCTGCTGCTGGTGGGTATGGCGGCGACGGTGCTGGTGGCCTGGTATACTCAGGTTATCTCGCTGGGGGTGCTGGCCATTGCCATTGCCCTAGTGATGCGCGTGCGCTTTATGTCCGACTGGATTCTGGACGAAGTCGCCCGGCTGTTTGAAAACATCGGTACCGTCCAGGACGGCATGAACACCATTGCCAATACGCCCCAGGTTCAGGACGCGCCCGATGCGGGCGAGCTTGCCGTACCCCGAGGCGAAATCCGCTTTGAGGACCTGCACTTTGGCTACGTCGAGGCGGACGGCGACTACAAGGCGGTGTTCGACGGGCTGGATCTGACCATTGCCTCGGGGGAGAAAGTCGGGCTCATTGGCCGCTCCGGCGCGGGCAAGTCGACGCTTGCCAACCTGCTGCTGCGCTTTTTTGATCTTCAGGGCGGGGCGATCCGCATCGACGGGCAGAACATTGCCGAGGTCACCCAGTCCTCGCTGCGCCACCAGATCGGCATGGTCACCCAGGACACGTCGCTTCTGCACCGCTCGCTGCGCGACAACATCCGCTACGGCAGCCCCGAGGCCAGCGACGAGGCCGTCTGGGCCGCCGTGCGCCAGGCCCACGCCGACGAGTTCATCGATGATCTGGTGGATCCCCAGGGGCGCCGCGGGCTGGATGCCCACGTTGGCGAGCGCGGGGTGAAGCTTTCCGGCGGCCAGCGTCAGCGCATCGCCATTGCTCGGGTGCTGTTGAAGAATGCGCCGCTTTTGGTGCTGGATGAAGCCACCTCGGCGCTGGACTCCGAGGTCGAGGCGGCGATCCAGGAACAGCTCGAGCACCTGATGCAGGGCAAGACGGTGATCGCCATTGCCCATCGGCTATCCACGATCGCCATGCTCGATCGGCTGCTGGTAGTGGACGAGGGGCGCATTGTCGAGGCCGGCACCCACAGCGAGCTGCTGGCCAAAGGCGGTATCTACGCCCGCCTGTGGAAGCACCAGTCGGGCGGATTTATCGGCCTGGATGAAAATGGCCAGGGCGAAGAAGAGCGAGGCAGTGAGGAAAGCGCTTAGGCCCTGGCGCTCGCGTCGTCATCCTCGGGAAATTCGGCGTTGTGGTAGATATTTTGCACGTCGTCGAGGTCGTGGAGCATCGCCAGCAGCTTTTCCAGCGCCGCCACGTCGTCGCCCTCCACCGGCGTGGTGGTCTGGGGCAAAAACTGGATATCGTCGGCTTCGAAGTCCAGCTCGCCGAAGGCGTCCACCAGCGCCTGGCGCGCCTGGGCATATTCGGTGTGCGGGGCAAAGACGGTAATCTGCCCGTCTTCGCACTCGATGTCGGTAACGTCGACGTCGGCTGCCATCAATGCTTCCAGCACGGCCTCTTCGTCCTCGCCGGCGAAGGCGAAAATCGCGCAGTGGTCAAACAGGTGGCTGACGCTGCCCGGCGTGCCGATCTTGCTCTTGGCCTTGGTGAAACAGCCGCGAACGTCGCCGATGGTGCGATTGGCGTTGTCGGTCAGGCACTCGATGATGAGCATCGCATTGCCCGGGCCGAAGCCTTCGTAGCGCGCCGGGGAAAAATCCTCGCCGCCGGCGCCGGCGGCTTTGTCCAGCGCCTTGTCGATGACGTGGGCGGGCACCTGGTCCTTCTTGGCGCGGTCGAGAAGGGCACGCAGCGCCAGGTTGCTGTGAGGGTCGGGGCCGCCGGACTTGGCGCAGACGTAAATCTCGCGCCCGTACTTGCTGTACACCTTGGTCTTGGCGTCGGCCGTTTTGGCCATGGATTCCTTGCGGTTCTGAAAAGCCCTACCCATGTTGCAGTCCTGTGTTGGTTCAACGCGGCGGCCGGGATCGGCACGGCATAAAGGACCCTTGATTTTACGCCACAAGCGACGGCGAGGCCATGCCGGCGCCTTGTTGGCCGCCGACCGATGCGCTATGGTCAGGCCTGGATGACACGGGGTGTCCCGCCACACGCGGGGCTGAGACCACACCCGCCGAACCTGATCCGGCTCATACCGGCGAAGGGATGTCAGCGCAGTGCTCGGCCGAGCGCTCGGCGTGCGCCCTTCGTCGTGCTGGACTTCACCAAAAGGGCTACATGATGAGTACTGCTTCTTCTCCTGTCGCGCTGCCGCTTGAGCAGCAGGTTGTGCTGGTCACCGGCGCCGGCCGCGGGCTTGGCGCAAGCCTGGCGCGCGCTTTCCTCAATACCGGCGCCCGAGTCGTTATCAACTACCGTAACAGCGCTGCGGGTGCCGAAGCCGTGGCGGCGGAAGCGCCGGACCGCGCGCTGGCGGTCCAGGCCGACGTCTGCGACGCCGCTGCCGTTAACGCCATGTTTAACGCCGCCGCCAGGCATTTCGGCGCGCCGGTGACGACGGTGATCAACAACGCGCTGCCGGATTTTTCCTTCAACGGCGACAGCCGCCCGGATGCCGATTCGCTCACCTGGGAGCACCTGGAGCAGCAGTTCAGGGGGGTGAACCAGGGTGCGCTCAACGTCATTCAGGCGGCCCTTGCCGGCATGCGCGAGCAGGGCTTTGGCCGCGTGGTCAACGTGGGCACCAACCTCTTCCAGAACCCCATCGTGCCGTACCACGACTACACCGCAGGCAAGGCCGCGCTGCTCTCGCTGACGCGCACCTTCGCCCACGATCTGGGGCCTGACAACATCACCGTCAACATGATTTCCGGCGGGCTTTTGCGCACCACCGACGCCTCCGCCGCCACGCCGGATGAGGTCTTTGACCTGATTGCCGCCAGCACACCGCTGCGCCGGGTGGTCACCCCCGATGAGTTTGCCGACGCCGCGCTGCTGTTCGCCTCGCCCTGGAGCCGGGCGGTCACCGGGCAGAATCTGGTGGTCGACGGCGGACTGGTGAAAAACTGATGTCCATGCATCTGAACCTTTTCATCATGGGCTGCGGCCACCACCGCGCCGCTTGGCGCCACCCGCAGTCCGCCGCCGAGAAAATGGGCGATATTCGCCACTTCGAGGCGCTGGCGCGCACCGCCGAGCGGGGCAGGTTCGACGCCGTCTTCTTCGCCGACGGCCACGCCGCGGGCAACGTCGCCGGCGGGCCGCTGTGGTTTCTTGAGCCCTTGACCGCGCTTTCCGCCATGGCCCGGGCCTCCGAGCATATTGGCCTGATCTCGACGATTTCGAGCACTTTCTATACGCCGTTTCACGCCGCCAGGCTGCTCGCCTCGCTGGACCATATTTCCGACGGGCGCATGGGCTGGAACCTGGTCACCTCAATGTTCGACACTGAGGCGCGCAACCACGGCTATACGGCCATGCCTCCCCACGCCGAGCGCTACGCCAGGGCCGAGGAGTTTGCCGATACGCTGCTGGCGCTGTGGGACAGCTGGGGCGACGACGCCCTGCGTCTTGACCGCGCCGGCAGCTTTGCCGATCCGGACAAGGTGCGGCCGATTAACCACCGCGGCGAGCACTTCCTGGTGGACGGCCCGCTCACCGTGCCGCGTTCGCCCCAGGGCCGGCCGGTGCTGTTTCAGGCGGGCGCCTCCGACCAGGGCTGCGACCTAGCCGCCCGCTACGCCGAGGCGATCTACGCCGTGGCCTACGATCTGGAATCGGCGCAGGATTATTACCGCGATATCCAGGCGCGGGTCGCCGCCGCCGGGCGGTCGCCGGTGCCGGTCATGCCGGGGCTGGTGACTTACGTGGGCTCTACCATGGACGAGGCCCGCGCCCGCCAGCGCGAGCTTGACGAGCTGTTGCCCATGGCGGATTCGCTCCATCAGCTGGGCACCTTCATCGGCCAGGATTGCAGCGACTGGGAGTTGGATGCCCCCATGCCCCAGCTGCCGCCGCTTGAGGAATTTACCGGGCCCAAGGGGCGCTACGCGACCATTCTGCGCATTATCGAGTGCGAGCAGCCCACGCTTCGCCAGCTGCTCGGCCGGCTCGCCGCCGGCGGCGGGCACTGCACCATGATCGGCACGCCGGAGAGCATCGCCGACGAAATGCAGCGCTGGGTGGAGCAGGGCGGCGCCGACGGCTTCAATCTGATGCCGCCGTCGCTGCCGTCGAGCATCGACGACTTCGTCGATCAGGTGGTGCCGGTGCTGCAAAAGCGCGGGCTCTTCCGCCGGGAATATACGGCAAGCACTCTGCGCGGGCATTTGGGGCTGGAGCGCCCAGGGGCGTGAGATTTTGTGTTCTGTGTCATTGCAAGCACTTACTCCGCTGGGTCATTGCGAGCGCAGCGAAGCAATCTCGGGGTTGGTTGCTACCGGCACAGTAAGAGATCGCCACGTCGCTTCGCTCCTCGCGACGACGGTAGTGGGAAAAGTGCATACGCCCCCTATGTCATTGTGAGCATGTAACTATTTAGCTCATGCTGCCTGATCCAGCTCGTCCTCTCGCATGAAGGCAGGCACCTCACCGGCAAACAGTTGCTCCAGCGCCGTGTGCGCCGCCAGGCCC
>NZ_BAAAZT010000062.1:0-25311 GCF_039537045.1 Halomonas cibimaris
CTGGCGGCGCACACGGCGCTGGAGCAACTGTTTGCCGGTGAGGTGCCTGCCTTCATGCGAGAGGACGAGCTGGATCAGGCGGCATGAGCTAAATAGTTACAAAAAATTAACAGGCTTATTACAAGGAGGGCGCGTGACACAAGACGATAAAAAGCGTGACGTACAAGAGCAACAGACCGAGGCTGATGACACGGGCTATCAGCAAAAGCACAGGCCAAGCCGCGAGTTTGGCAGTCGTGCCGACTATCTGCATAACGAACTGTCGATCATGTCGCCCAAGCGCTGGGCGCTCAACCTGCCTTTTAAAGACTACCGCATTGAACCGGAAGACATGATTCCTGCTTTAGCGGCGACCATTGGCAAAATTGTGATGGTCGCCGCAGTCGTGGGGGCTTTTGCAGGACCGCTTAATCTTTCGGATGCTTTCGTTGTCGAAAACACTCGCTTTGAAATGCTGATTGCGGTGTTGTTTGTCATTGGGTTTTCCGGGATGTTTAACCCGACCGCTAACCTGGCCGGCACGCACGGCCCGATGATTCCTCTTATTCCGCTGATCGTAACCGCCGGCGGGCATCCGCTGTCGCTGGGCTTGCTGGTCGGCCTTTTCGGCCTGATTCTTGGCATAAGCCGAGGAGGCAGCAAGCTGATGGCCCTGACCAGTGACGGGGTTCGCGGCGGGCTGCTGATCTATCTGGGGGCGATCGGGCTGCTCAGCCAGATTGGCAGTCTAACCGACTGGGCCAATGCAAGCGGCATGGGCTATGTGGCTTTTGTGGTCATTCTGGTGACCATTGTCATGTACGCCTTGCTGGCGCGTCTGGAAATGCGCTGGCTGTCGATTCCGCTCGGTTCGGGCATCGCTTTTTTGATTGCCTTTGCCCTGGGGGCGCCTTTTGAATTTGTGACCGAGCCCGGCTTTCCCACGCTGTCACCGGCGTACTGGTGGGGTGCGGATACCGGGTGGAAAATCGGCTTGCCCGGCTTTAGCGAATTTCTCAGCACAGCACCGTTTGCCATACTGGCCGTGGCCATGTGGTCACCCGATGTGATGGGGCAGCGCGTGTTCCAGGAAATCAACTATCCGCGCAAGGCCGACAAGGTGCTGATGCGGGTTGACGACACCATGGGCGTGGCAGCGGTGCGCCAGGCAGTAGGCAGCGCGCTTGGCGGCGGCAACCTGTCCTCGTCCTGGGGGACATACATTATCCCCGCCGCGATTGCCAAGCGTCCGATACCCGGCGGCGCTATTCTGACCGGCATCATGTGCGTTATCGCCGCGCTTTGGGGATATCCCATGGATCTGGCCGTATGGCCGCCGGTGCTTAACGTAGCGCTGATGGTCGGGGTTTTCATGCCGCTGCTGGAGGCCGGTATGCAGATGACGCGCGATATTCGCAGCAGCCAGTCGGCCGGCATCGTGGTGTTTGGCTCTGCCTTTGTGAACCCGGTATTTGGCTGGTCGGTAGCCATGCTGCTCGATAACCTGGGGCTTATCGGGGACAAGGAACGCGGCAGAAGGCTGCACTACATGGATCGCTGGGTCCTGCCGGGCATTACCTTTGTTATCTTGCTGGTAATCATGGCAGCCGTGGGTATGCTGCCGGGCATCCCCGCTTTCATTCCGCACTAGGTAGGGCGCCGGCCCGGGTAGCGGCCCGGGCCGGCGGCCGCTTTGATGCCAACCTTCAATCGGGCCGGGCGCGTCATGCACCCGGCCCGATTTTTGTCGTGGGCAATAGCCGGCGTGCAAAGCGGCTGGAAACCCCCTGCCCGTCAGAGCCAGCCGCGCCGCGCCAGCGCATAGTACAAAAGCGGCACCACCAGAATGGTCAGCAGCGTGGACATGGCCAGCCCGAAGACCAGCGAGATCGCCAGGCCGTTGAAGATCGGGTCGCTGAGGATGAAGTAGGCGCCGACCATCGCCGAGACGGCGGTCAGCGCAATGGGCTTGATGCGCACCGCGCCGGCCAGCACCACCGCCTCGTCCAGCGCTACGCCTTCGTCGCGCAGCTGCTTGATAAACACCACCAGCAAAATCGAGTTGCGCACGATGATGCCGGCAAGTGCGATCATGCCGATCATGCTGGTGGCGGTGAATTCCCGGCCGAGCAGGGCGTGGCCCGGCAGGATGCCGATCAGGGTCAGCGGGATCGGCGCCATGATCACCAGCGGCAGCACATAGGAGCGGAACTGGGCCACCAGCAGTGCAAAAATCATGAGCACGCCGACGCTGTAGGCCGCGCCCATGTCGCGGAAGGTTTCAAAAGTGATCTGCCATTCGCCGTCCCACTTCAGCGCGCCGAGCTCGGCCAGGGGCGGCTGGCGCACAAAGTACTGCTCGGGGCTGTTCGGTTCAGCGTTCAGCTCACTTACCAGAGCGAACATGCCGTACAGCGGCGAATCCACTTGGCCTGCCATGTCGGCGGTGACGTAGGTCACCGGCAGCAGGTCCTTGTGATAGCGCGCCCCCTGCCACGGCGCGTCACGGAAGTTGGCGATGCTCGCCAGCGGGATCGACTCGCCGCTGCGGCTTTTCACCGTCAGTGACAGCAGCGCTGCCTGCTGGGCCTTGTCGCCTTCGCTGAGAATAACGCGAATCGGCACCGGGTACTTGGCATGCTCGTCGTGCAGGTAGCCGGCGTTGCGATCCCCCAGAGCGGTCTGAAGCACTTCCACCACCTGGGCCTGGGAGACGCCGAGGCGTGCGGCCCGGGCGCGATCCACCACCAGATCCCACTGGCGGGTAGGCGCTGTCAGGGTGGTGTCGATATCCACCAGCCCCTCCACGCCTGCCATGCGCCCGGCCAGCTCTTGGGCGAGCGCGGCGCGGCGCTGATGGTTCACGCCGTACACTTCGGCCACCAGCGGAGAGAGCACCGGCGGGCCGGGCGGCACCTCGACGACCTTCACCGCCGCATCGAAGCGCTCGCCGATGGCCTGCAGCGCCGGGCGGATGGCCGTGGCGATCTCATGGGACTGGCGCTCGCGCCGGGACTCATCGGCCAGATTGATCTGGATATCGCCCTGGTAGGGGTCGGCTCGCAGGTAGTACTGACGCACCAGGCCGTTGAAGTTCATCGGCGAGGCGGTGCCGGCGTAGGCCTGCCAGTGGGTGACCTCGTCGACCGTTTCCAGATACTCGCCCATGGTCAGCAGCACCCGCTGGGTTTGCTCCATGGGCGTGTCTTCCGGCATATCCACGACGATCTGCAGCTCGGACTTGTTGTCAAAGGGCAGCATTTTGAGGATGACCGCTTGAAATACCGGCAGCGAAGCGGCCGTCAGGGTCAGGCCGATCACGCCCAGGGCGAGCAGCCGCCGGCGCCAGCGGTGGGCGCCGAGAAACGGCGTGAGCAGCCGAGCGAACCAGCGCCGGGTTGTGGGGTTGACGCCTTCGGCGGAGTTGGCGGCCTGCGCTTCGGCCTGGGCGGCCACGCCCTGCTGATGGGCGAGCAGGCGCAGGGCCAGCCAGGGCGACACCACAAAGGCCACGATCTGGGAGATCACCATGCCGGCGGAGGCGTTGATGGGAATCGGGCTCATGTAAGGCCCCATCAAACCGGTGACGAAGGCCATGGGCAGCAGCGCCGCCATCACGGTGAGGCTTGCCATGATGGTGGGCGTGCCCACCTCGTCCACCGCCACCGGGATGATGGCCTTGACCGGATGGCGGCTGGTACGGATGCGTCGGTTGATGTTCTCGGTGATGACGATGCCGTCGTCCACCAGAATCCCGATGGAAAAGATCAGCGCGAACAGCGACACCCGGTTGAGCGTGAACCCCCAGGCCCAGGAAAACACCAGGGTCAAAAGCAGCGTAACCAGCACCGCCACGCCGACGATGAGCGCCTGGCGCCAGCCCATGGCAGCAAGGACCAGCAGCACCACGCCCAGCGTCGCGGAGATCAGATCCGAGATCAGTTTGCGGGCTTTCGCCGAGGCGGTCTCGCCGTAGTCCCGGCTGACCACCACCTCGATGCCGTCCGGCAGGGCTCGGTTGCGCAGGCCTTCCAGCCGCTTTTCGACGGCGGTGGTGATATCGCTGGCGTTTTCCCCGGGCTTTTTGGCGACGGCAAGGGTCACGGCGGGGTAGAGCTCGCCGGCGGTGCCGGGTCGGGCGTCGTCGGCCGCCGGGCCGAAGCCCATCATCACGCTGCGATCCGGGACGCTGTCGCCGCGGCTGACGGTGGCGACATCGTCGAGAAACACCGCCGCGCCCTGGTGCATGCCCACCACCAGCCGGCGCACGGTCTCGACATCGCCAAGCAGCGTGCCTGTCTTGAGCGGAATCGATACACCGCCGCGGGTAATGCGATTTTCCTGACCGCTGGCGTTAGCAGCGCGCAGCGCGCTTTCAACGTCCGCGACGCTCAGGCCGTAGCCGCTCAGCAGCGCCGGATCAAAGCGCACCTCCACCCGGTCCGGCGTTTTTCCCACGGTGTAGATATCGCGAGTGCCGGGCACGCGCTTGAGCGCCACCTCCAGCGTGTGGGCAAGCCGGGTCAGTTCCGCCCCGGTGCGTTGGCCGCTGGGGTCAAACAGGGTGAGCGTCATGATGGGCACGTCATCGATGCCCTGGGGTTTGACCAGCGGCTGGCTGGCGCCGAGATCCGCCGGCAGCCAGTCCTGGTTGGAGTAGACCTGGTTGTACAGCCGCACCAGCGCTTCCTGGCGGCTAAGGCCCACCTCAAACTCCACGGTGATCACCGCCTCGCCCTGGCGGGAGACCGAGTAGACGTGCTTGATGCCCTCGATCTCGCTCATCACCTGTTCGGCGGGAACGGCGATCAGGCTTTCCACCTCGGCGACGCTGGCCCCGGGCAGGCCGACGAAGATATCAGCCAGGGTGACATCGATCTGCGGCTCTTCTTCCTTGGGCGTGATCACCACGGCGAGAATACCCAGCAATATCGCCATCAGCGCCAGCAGCGGGGTCAGCGGGGAGCCCTGAAAGGCGCGCGCCATGGCCCCGGAAGGGCCGACCGGGGGCAGAGAGGCACTCATGGGCGGCCTGCCTCAGCGTCGACCGCCAGCCGCTGGCTGCCCAACAGGGCATCCGGGCTTGTCGCTACCTGCTCGCCTTCGTCGAGCCCGGCCAGCACCTCGACGCGGCCGTCGCGCTCGATGCCGGTGCGGATCTGGCGCAGGCGGGGACGGTTCTGGTCATCCAGCACGAAGACCGCCGTCAGCTCGCTGTGGTGAAAGACCGCGCCGGCCGGCACCCACAGCGCTTCGCGTTCGGCCACGGGCACGTCCACCTTGACCAGCATGCCCGGATAGAGCCCCTCGCCGGGTGCCGGCAGCGCCAGGCGCAGACGAAAGGTGTGGGTCTGCTCACTCGCATAGGGATAGAAGGTCATCTCGCCGGTCTGCAGGACACGGCCGTCTGCCAGGGTCACCCGGGCCTGGCGCTGTGAGCGGGTGCGTTCGGCGTAGCGCTGCGGCAGCTCAACCGCCACCCGCAGCCGCTCCAGCGAGAGCCCGCTGAGCAGCGGCTGGCCGGGCGTGACCGATTCCCCCGTTTCGACGTGGCGCTCGGTGAGAATGCCGCTATAGGGTGCTTTGACGCGGGTGTATTCCAGCTGCTCCCGGGCTTCGGCAAGGGCGGCTTCGGCGCGCTGCACCCGGGCCCGGGCGCCGGCCAGCGCGTTGCGCGCCCGGTCAAAGTCCTGCTGCGAGGCGAGATTTCGCTCGCGCAGCGACTGCATGCGTGCAAAGCGCTGGCGGGCATCCTGCCGGCTGGCCCGGGCGTCTTCCAGGCCGGCCCGGGCCTGGTCGCGCCGGGCGCGCTGCTCGCTGTCTTCCAGCTGTACGATCAGCTCGCCGGCGGCCACCCGGTCGTCCACGTCGAAGGGCAGGCGCATCACCGTGCCCGCGGTCTGGGCGGAGACCGTGCTTTGCTGTACGGCCTCGATCATCCCGTCGAGCCGCAGCGACGCCTGCAGGGCATCCCGCTCGACCGGGGCGGTGGCAAGCTGCGCCTGGGCGTTGACGCTAAGCAAGGCGGCGATGATGCCGCTCACAAAAAGGCGGAAGATCCCGGTCATAGCGGTGTTTCCCTCTCCGCGGGTTGAGGCGGGGCTTCGTTAGGTGCTCGGCTATGCGCATCCTTTGCGGGCGGCTGCTCCCGGGCATCTTCATAGCCGGTGATCATGGGCTTGATCAGGCTGAAGACCGTCTTGCCCATGGTCGCCATATAAACGTGGCCGATCACAAAAACCAGCATCGTGAAAGCGGCGGCGGTGTGTACCAGGGCCACGTGCCCCAGGCGCATACTGTCTTGCAGCCCGGCGGGCCACTGGTTGTAGAACAGATACAAAAGCCCCGAGATCCAGATAGCCGGCGAGATCACCAGCTTGAAACTCAGGTAGGCCAAACGCTGCAGCGGGTTGTGCTTGGCCTGGGTGGTCTGGCGGAAGGGGTGCTCGGCGCCGGTGAAGGTGCCAATCAGATAGTAGTGGATCACCGCCCCCAGTTTGTCGGTGGTGGGGATGTACTGGCGCCATTCGCCGGTGGTGAAATGCCAGAAGGTGGCCAGCATCCACAGGCCGATCAGGGCGTAGGCCGCCAGATCGTGCAGCCAGACGGCGGTGCCAAAGCCCAGCGCCCGGTAGCTGCCGTGGATTTCAAAGCCGGTGAACAGCAAAAGAAAGATCAGTGCTGCCTGGCTCCAGTGCCAGAAGCGTTCGAAGCGTTTGTAGATCATTTCGCGTTTCATCAGCGATTCCTCCGCCGCCGGGCCAGCATGCGCCCGCCGGCATGGCCCAAACTGCCGATCAGCACCAGCAGGGCGGCACTCCACCCCGCTCTATCCAGCCAGACGCTGCGGTCCCGGGCGGGAAGATAGAAATCCGTCAGCGCCGCCAGCCGCCCCTCGCGGGCGTGGCATTCGCTGCACGCCAGGGTGTCTTCGCCCGGCGCGACCATGTGGGTGATCGGCCAGTGCATGCGCGTTTCCACAAAGGCGAATTCGCCGCTGTAGGGCTGGTCGGCGTATTCGGTGCCGGCCTTGAGCGCCTTGGCCCAGTCAAAGTTTGTCCACAGCGCGGTGTCGTCGTCGGCGCTGTAGACGTGATTGACCAGCAGGTGCTGATTGACCGGGTCGTAGGGCTGTTTGCCCTGCATGATTTTAAACGGCCAGATGCGTGAGGCCGGATCGGCATGGCTACCCTTGATGCTGTTGATCTCGATGGGCTGGCGGCTGTCGTCCAGCCGGTCGCTGCGCAGGGTGTAGCGCACTTCGCCGTCGAACCAGCGATACTCGGGCACCACGTTCTCGCCGTGGCGGAAGCTGCCTTTGGTGCTCAGGTAGTCCAGATGACCGTCGTCGTCGCGAATCGTCAGCGGCTCGCCGTCCTCGCCGAGGCGCCCGGCGGTGGACCAGTCCCACCAGGTCTTGGTGGCCACCCCGCCGCGGGCGAACTCAGGAATGTGGCAGCTCTGGCAGGCAACCTGGTCGACGTGATCGTTCAGCCGGGTCGCGCGATGCGGGGACACGCCGTGGCAGGATGCGCAGGACGCCCGGGTGAAGTCGGTGTGGCCGGGCACGTCGATGCCCTGGGTATCCCGTGCCTTGGCCAGATAGCGGCTGCCGCTGACGCTGTGCGCCGAGGTGGTGTGGCAGTCGGCGCACGCAAGATCGGCGCCGTCTGCAGACATGTGCACGTCCAGCGACCGAGGGGCATCAAGCAGCGATGAATCCAGGTCGCCGTGTTTTACGCCGTCGCCGCCGCCGCCGTAGAAGTGGCAGCTGCCGCAGTTCTGCTTGCCGGTCGGGCCGATGCGCTGGGCAACCCGGGCCAGATCGGGCGGCGGTCTGGCGTCTGCATCGCTTGCATCGGGAAGCTCGTAGGCGGGATGCCCGGCGCCGGTGGGGGATTTCCAGTAGTCGCCGGTGGTGTCGTGGCAGACCAGACAGTCGACGCGATTGTCAGGCGCGGGGGGAGGCGTGCGCATGTCGTCCCAGCCGTAGCCGGTGTGGCAGCTGGTGCAGAACGGCTCGTTGGAAGCCACCGAGCCGCAGAAGCTGTTGACGACGTGGCGCTTGCCCAGCAGCTGCCGGGTCTCCGGGTGCAGGTATTCCCAGGTCCAGTGGGTGGTGGCCTGAAGCTGATCGGCCGCCTCGGTGTGGCAGCCAAGGCATGCCTCGGTTACCTCGGGGCCTGAACTGAACGGGCCTTGCAGCTCTTCGAAGCGTGCGTGATCGGCCGTTGAGGGCGCCTGGCGCTCCAGCGCCGCCGCCGGGTTTGCTGCCAGGATGAGCACGGCAACAAAAAGCCGCCACGCCATTCGCCTTGTGTATGCCTGCGCCATGCCTCTCCCCCCTGACCCCGTTTTCTGTACGCCGTGCGGTTTTGTCTCAGCCCGGCGCTTTGCTGTGTCGTTGCTGGGCCTTCTTTAATTTCAATAAAAATATTATATTTAAAAGTAAATTAAAAAGCTATAGTGTCACAGCCCTTCCACGACCGTACCGGGATGGGCGATCTTTCTTGTCGAGCGACGTATTCTTATCGCAAGACACATTCCAAGGAGAAACCGATGACTGCATCTCGCTTTACACGTTTTTTTGCCCCGCTGACGGCGCTTGCGCTCGGGCTGGGCGTTAGCGCCGGTGCCCTGGCAAGCGATGAAGGTGGCGCTGAGCCAGCTGCCGCACAGAAGGCCATGGTGATCGTGACCAGCGATTCGCTGCAGACCCAGGGCATGGCGATGGTGCTGTCGCGCACCATGCAGCAGCAGGGGGTAGCGCTGAATATTCTGCTGTGTGATCAGGCGGGTGATCTGGCGGCTTCGGACTATCACAGCGAATCCGCTTTGGCACCCAAGGACATAAAGCCCGAAGGGCTTTTGCAAACGATCATGGACGACGGTGCGGACGTCGCGGTCTGCGCGCTCTATCTGCCCAACAGCGAATATCAAAAGAGCGATCTGCGCGAGGGGGTAAGCGTGGCTCAGCCGCCGGCCATGGCCGAAATGATGCGGGCTCCCAACACGCGGGTTTTCCATTTTTAATCGTTGTGCAAAAGGCCGCTGCGGTGGCGGCCTTTTGCCGTAGGCGTACTCGTCGTAGAGGAGGAGGCCTCAATGAGCCTGCTTTCCCGTGTGACCGGCAATCTGACCCTGGCCATTCCGGCGGCAATGCTGCTGGGGCTGGCCTATGGCCTGGCGGCGCCGGCGGACTGGCTGCAAGCGCTGATCGTGCCGCTGACGCTGCTGATGGTGTACCCGATGATGGTCAACCTCAAACTGCGCAAGCTGGCCGAGGGCGGAGATGTCAAAGCCCAGCTGCTGGCTCAGGCCATCAACTTTGCGGTCGTTCCTTTCGTTGCTTTCGCTCTGGGGCGGTTTTGGTTCCCTGACCAGCCCTATCTCGCACTTGGCCTGCTGCTGGCCGCGCTGCTGCCGACCAGCGGCATGACCATTGCCTGGACCGGATTTGCCAAGGGCAATCTGGCCGCCGCGGTCAAGATGACGGTGGTGGGCCTGATTCTTGGCTCTCTGGCGACGCCGTTTTACGTGCAGTGGCTGATGGGGGCGACGGTGCCGGTGGATCTGCTGGCGGTCTTTTTGCAAATCGTGCTGGTGGTGTTTTTGCCCATGCTGGCAGGCCAGCTGACCCAGGCGTATCTGATCCGCCGCTACGGCCAGCAGGGCTACCAGCAGCGCTGGGCGCCGCGGTTTCCGCCGCTTTCAACCCTTGGGGTGCTGGGCATTGTGTTTGTGGCCATGGCCCTGAAGGGAGGAGCGCTTGTGGCGCAGCCGGCCATGCTGCTCGATATCCTCGTGCCGCTGCTGGCGCTTTATAGCTTCAACTACGTCTTCAGCACCTTCGTTGCCAGACGTCTGCTGCCGCGAGGGGATGCGATTGCGCTGGTCTACGGCACGGTCATGCGCAACCTGTCCATTGCCCTGGCGCTGGCCATGAACGCTTTCGGCGAGGCCAGCGCGGATGCGGCACTGCTTATCGCCGTGGCCTACATTCTCCAGGTGCAGTCTGCCGCCTGGTATGTAACGCTTAGCGAACGCTTTTTTGGGCCCGAGCCGGCTTGAGCGCTTAGCTGCGCGCCCGCCGCGACGCCCGGTGTAAGGGGGAAAGATGAGCGCACTGTTCAGGCGCTGGGGGCGCGGCCTGGTGATTGCATCAGGCCTGGCGGCGGGTATTTTGCTGATCGCGGTGTCCATCATTCATCGCCAAACTCCCACGCGCGGTGAAGATACCTTTCAGGTGCCTACGGTGCGCGTCGTTGACGCCGCGCCGCTGCCCTTTGTCGTCGAGGCCCGGGGCTACGGCACCGCACAGCCCGCCCGCACCTGGAACGCCACGGCCAACGTGCCGGGACGCGTCGTTGCGCGCCACGCGGGCCTGGAAAGCGGCACGCTGCTGGCAAAGGGCACCCTGCTGCTGGAGATCGACCCCAGCCGCTATCGGCTGGCCGAAGCCGAGGCCCGGGCCCAGCTGGCCAGCCTGGCCGCGGAGCAGGCGCAGCTGAAGCGGGAAGTGGAGAATACCCGGCGCCTGGTCGCTTTGGAGCGTGAGCGCCTGACGCTGGCCGAGCAGGAGCTGGCGCGCATCCAGCGCTTGGCCAACGGCGGCTCGGTCTCCCGCTCGCGGCTGGGCGATGAGCGCCGCGCGACCCTGGCCCAGCGTCAGACCGTGCAGTCGCTGGAAAACGAGCTGGCGCTCATCCCCGCGCGCCGCCAGCGCCTGAAAGCGGAAGTCGAGCGGATGACCACGCGCCTGGATCAGGCCCGCCGGGATCTCGAGGATACGCGCTTTGAAGCGCCCTATGACCTGCGCCTGGGCGAGGTCGAAGCCGAGCGGCATCAGTACATCAACGCCGGGCAGCGGCTGTTTAGCGCCGAGGGCATCGAGGCCGCCGAAGTGGTGGCTCAGGTGCCGATGGACATGCTGCGCCGCCTGCTCGGCACCCAGACCGTGCGCGATGCCGAAGACGCGGGCCTGGACATCGCCCAGCGGCTGGATTTCTCCGCCATTGATGCCGAGGTGACGCTGGTGGCCGGGAAGGGCGCGCGCTGGCCGGCCCGGGTTGTGCGCATCGCCAACGGCCTGGACCCGGCCACCCGCACCGCCCGGGTCGTGGTGCAAGTCGATGATCCCTACCGGCAGGTGGCGCCGCTGACCCGGCCCGCGCTGGTGCGCGACATGTACGTCCAGGTGCGCCTGACCGCCAAAGCGCCAACGCCGCAGATAGCGGTGCCGGCAACGGCGGTGCATCAGGGCGAGGTCTACGTGGTGGATAGCGATCAGCGCCTTGTGCGCCGGCCGGTGCAGGTCGCCTTTGAACAGCACGATCTGGCGGTGGTGGCACAAGGGCTTGAGGAAGGCGACAGCGTGATCGTGGACGACCTGATGCCGGCCATCAGCGGCATGGCGATCGAGCCGCAGCGCGACGAGGAGCTGGCACGGCGCCTTCGCCGCCGGGCGCTGGGAGAGCGGCGATGATTCGCTGGTTTGCAGGCCATCCTACCGCGGCCAATCTGGTATTGATTCTGCTGCTGGCGGCGGGGCTGTTTGCCGTGCCCGACCTCAAGCGCGAGACCTTTCCCGACTACCGGCCCGGCGAGGTGGGCATCGAGGTGAAGTATCGCGGCGCCACCGCCGCGGACGTCGAGGATCAGATCTGCCGTCGCCTTCATGATGCGCTGACCGGCGTGGACTTTCTTGACGAGTTCGTCTGCGTGGCGCAGAACAACCTGGCCAGCGCTACGGCCACCATGGAAGACGACGGCGATATCGGCCGTTTTCTGGACGATATCTCCACCGAAGTGGAAGCCATCACCGACTTCCCCGAACGCGCCGACCCGCCGGTCGTGCGCGAGCTGCACCGCAGCGATCTGGTCGCGGCGGTAGCGGTGGGCGGCGACATGCCGCTGTCCGATCTGGAAGACTACGCCAAGACGCTGGAAGGCCGGCTGCTGCGCCTGCCCGGCGTGGCCAGGGTTGCGATTCAGGGGCTTTCCCAGCGCCAGTGGCACATCGAAATCCCCCAGCAGGTGCTGGGGCAGTACGGGCTTTCGGCAAGCGCGCTGGCGGCGACCCTTTCCCGCCAGAATATCGACATGCCGCTGGGCATTCTGGAAACCTCCCGGCAGGACATTCAGCTGCGCTTTACCGACCAGCGCCACACGCTGCGCGAGCTGCAGGACGTGGTGGTGGTCTCCGGCGCCGAAGGCGGCGAGCTGACCCTGGGCCAGATTGCGACCCTGCGGGAAACGCCTGAGCGCGAGGAAGAGAAAGTCTGGTTCAACGGCCAGCGCGCTCTGGTGCTGGAGGTGCACAAGACCCTGCGCGATGACGCCCTGGACGTGATGAAGGGCCTGCAGACGGTGGTTAAAAGCGAGCGCCAGCGCCTGGACGGTGATGTCTCGCTCACCCTGACCCAGGACATGACCAGCATCGTGCGCGACCGTTTGCAGATGCTGGTCGAAAACGGCGTCATGGGGTTTGCCCTGGTGGTGCTGGTGATGAGCCTGTTTTTCCGGCCGCGGCTGGCGCTATGGGCGGTGCTGGGCCTGCCGGTGGCCTTTCTGGGCGCCTTTGCGGTCATGGGGCTGGCCGGGCTGACGCTCAACATGATCACCCTGGTGGGGCTGCTGATGGCGATCGGTATCGTCATGGACGATGCCATTGTGATCACCGACAGCATCGCCACCCGGGCGCAAAAGGCCGCAACGCCGCTGGAAGCGGTCGTCGCAGGCACACAGGGCGTACTTCCCGGGGTGGTATCGTCGTTTCTGACCACGGCGGCGGTCTTTGTGCCGCTCGCCTTTCTGGCCGGCGAGATGGGCGAGGTGCTCAAGGTGCTGCCGGTCGTTTTGGTGGCCGCCCTGGCGGCGAGCCTGATCGAGGCCTTTTTTATTTTGCCCCATCATTTGAAGGGCAGTGTGCATCGCCTGCAGGCCGAGCCGTCGCGGCGGCGCGCCGCTTTTGAGCGCGGTTTCGAGCGCTTTCGCGAGGGCGTCGGGCGCCTGGTGGACAGGGCGATTCGCTTTCGCTACGCCCTGCTGGGCGGCGTGCTGGTCCTGCTGCTGGGCTCCGGCGGCTATCTTGCCGGCGGCCATATCGGCAGCGAGGCGATGCCGGAAATCGACGGCGACGTGCTCGAAGCGCGCATCCTGATGCCCCAGGGCACGCCGCTATCACGCACCGAGGCGGTGGCCTCCCGGGTTGAGAGCGCCCTGCACAGGCTTGATGCGCGCCTGGCCTCCGAGCAGCCGGAGGGAGAAAAGCTGGTGCGCGCCGTTCAGGTACGCTTTAACCACAATCCCAGCGCTCGCGAGGCCGGCGCCCACGTAGCGACGCTGATTGTCGATCTGCTTGGCGCCGAGCGGCGCCGCGTCAGCCTGAATGAGCTGACCGCGGCCTGGCAGAAGGAGATCGGCGATATTCCCGGCCTGCTCAGCCTGATCATCCAGGAGCCGGGATTCGGGCCGGCGGGCATTCCCATCGAGGTGCGCCTGCAGGGGGAAAGCCTGGCCGGACTGAAGACGGCTTCTGTGGCGCTTTCCGAGCATCTTGCCGGCTATACGGGCGTGTATAACGTCATCGACGATCTGCGCCCGGGCAAGCCCGAGCGCCGCCTGTCCCTGGCCGAAGGCGCCCACGGGCTGGGGCTGACCGCCGAGGAGATCGCCACGCAGCTGCGCGCCGCCGTGCTCGGGCAAATCAGCGACACCCTGCGCATCGGCCAGCGGGACGTGGACATTCTGGTGCGCCATGCCGAGCAGGATCGACAGAGCCTGGATGACCTGCAGGATCTGACCGTGCAGCTCCCGGACGGTGGCCGGGTGCCCCTTGACGTCGTCGCCAGCATTGAAAAGGCTCGAGACTGGGCGCGGATTACCCGCGTCGATGGCCAGCGTACCGTTACCGTGACCGCCGACGTGGATGCGACATCGGCCAACGCCCAGGCGATCGTTGATGATCTTCGCCGGCGCTGGCTGCCCGATTTCCAGAGGCGTCACCCCCGGGTGGCCGTCGCTTTCGAGGGTCAGGTCGCCCGCTCGGCGGAGACCGGCGATTCGATCCGGCGCGCGCTGCTGATCGGGCTGCTCGGCATCTTCGTCATCCTTTCCTTTCAGTTTCGAAGCTATGTCGAACCGCTGATCGTTATGCTGGCGATCCCGCTGGCGTTTGTCGGCGCGCTCTGGGGCCATGTGCTCATGGGCTTTTATCTGTCGATGCCCTCGCTGATCGGCGCGGCGTCTTTGGCCGGCATTGTGGTCAACAACGCCATTCTGCTGATTCACTTCATCAAGCGCTACCGCGCAACAGGGCAGTCGGCCATCGCCGCGGCGGGCCAGGCAAGCCGCGACCGCCTGCGCGCCATTCTGATTTCGACAAGCACCACCGTCGCCGGGCTTTTGCCACTTTTGGCCGAGACCAGCGCCCAGGCGGCGGCGGTGCAGCCGCTGGTGATTGCGGTGGTGTTTGGCCTGCTGACTTCCACCGTGCTGGTGCTGGCGGTGATCCCGGCGCTGTACGTGATCTTCGACGATCTGGGCTGGGCGCAGGCGCCCACGCGCGGCGGCCGGGAAGTGTCAGGCAAGCCCGGTCAGCGTTAGCATGCCGGCCAGATACAGCGGAATGACCAGCGGTGCGAGCAGGGTGGTCACCAGCACGGCCAGCGCCCCTTTCTGCGGCTGGATGCCAAGCTCCATGGCGACCACCACGACGTTGGCGGCCATGGGTACCACGCCCAGCAGCAAAATCGCCATGGCAAGCGCCGGCGACAGCGCAAAGAAGGTTTGCAGCACCAGTACCGTGGCGAGCGTGGCCAGCGGCCAGACGCCGTAGCGCAGCACGGTGCAGGCAAGTATCAGGCGGGTGTCCCAGGCGGCCAGCGTCACGTGGCTTAGCGTCATGCCGATGATCATCATGCCCAACAGCGTATAGGTGGCGGGGAAGACATCCAGCGAGGTCATCAGCGCCTCGGGCAGGGCCAGATCAAACTGGGCCAGCAGCAGCGCGGCGAGAAAAGCGTAAATCAGCGGCAGCCGGGCCATCTTTGTCAGGCTCTGGCGGATGGAAAACTGGCCTCGTGCGCTCAGATAAAAGCCCACGGTAAACTCATACAGGGTGATGCCCAGAATGCAGAACAGATACTGGGTAACCCCCGCCGGGGGCAGCACGATCAGCGCCACCGGCAGCCCAAAGTAGCCGGTGTTGCCGGTGCCCGAGGAAAACGCCAGCAGCGCGCCTTCCTGGGCGCCGAAGCGGTGGCGAGTCAGTGCGCGCACGGTAAGCGCAATGGCGCTGGATAAACAGAACAAAATCAGCGTGAGCAGCACGTAGCTCGGCGTGGGGCCGCCGTTCATCAGCGCGCGGAAAAACGTAAACGGCGCGACCAGATAAATCAGCAGGGTGGCAATGGGGCGCGGATCCACCGCCAGCCGGCGGGCGGCAATAAAGCCCAGGCCGACAAAGCTCAGCAGCATGGTAAGCGGGCCGGCAAGCGCGCCCGGGGCGATATGGTCCATCGGCTTATCCTGGTAGGGGCGCCAACATGAGCGCCATTGAAGTGCCAGCGCCGGATCTTTCATTGGCCGCCGCGGGGGTAAAAAGACACAATGGCGCAACATATCCGATGTGGGTGCGCCTGTTAACACCGTTTTTTGTATGAGGATCCTGCATGACCCGCTCACAACATCCGTTAGGCGTTAGCTTCGAATTTTTTCCGCCCGGCACCGCCGTCGGTCGGGACAGGCTGGTGCAGGCGCGCGATGCCCTGGCGGCCCGGCAGCCACGTTTTTTCTCCGTCACCTACGGTGCCGGCGGTTCAACGCAGCAGCGCACCCGAGAGGCCGTCGGCGTCGTAGGCGAAAGCGGCATTACCACCGCCCCGCACCTGTCGTGCATCGGCAGTGAAAAAGCCCAGCTGCGCGATCTGCTCGCCCAGTACCGGGAAGAAGGCATTGACAGCCTGGTGGCCCTGCGCGGGGACATGCCCTCGGGCATGGCCAGCATCGGCGAGCTGCGCTATGCCAACGAGCTGGTGGCGTTTATTCGCGAAGAAACCGGTGATCATTTCGAGATCGCCGTGGCGGCCTACCCGGAATCTCATCCACAGGCGCCCAATCTGGATCGGGATGTGGAAAACTTTGCCCGCAAGATGCACGCCGGCGCCGATATGGCGATTACCCAGTACTTTTTCACCGCCGAGGCGTACTTCCATTTCGTCGACAAGGCCCGGGCGCTGGGCGTGGACAAGCCGATCATTCCCGGCATCATGCCCATCGTCAATTACACCAAACTGGCGCGCTTTTCCGACGCCTGCGGTGCCGAGATTCCGCGCTGGATTCGCAAGCAGCTGGAAAGCTACGGCGACGACAGCGAAGCCATCGGCGAATTTGGTACCGAGGTGGTCACCAGGCTGTGCCAGCAGCTGCTCGACGGCGGCGCGCCGGGACTGCATTTTTATACCCTGAACCAGTCGGCGCCGGTGCTGAAGATCGTCGATAACCTCAAGGCGTAACCTCAAGGCGTACACCTCGAAAGCCGTTTTCACGCCATATATAAGACAAAACCCCCGCTTTATCTCGTAAAGCGGGGTTTTGCTGTCGGTCAGCGAGAAGTGCCGCCACGCCCTAGCCGGCGGTCACCGCGTTACCGTCATCGCGGTGCCGGCGCTGCATGATGAACAGGCCCGCCCCCAGCGCCAGCCCGATCACGTCGGTATACAGACCGCCGTAGATCATGCACACCGCGCCAACCAGCATGGCCAGGCGCTGCCAGACCTTGACCGGGCCGAAAAACCACGCCTGTACCATGCCCGAGAGCAAAACGATGCCAAGCGTTGCGGTAACGCCCACGCGCAGTACCTGCAGCAGCGAGCCTTCCATCAGCATCGCCGGGCTGTAGAAGAACATGAACGGCACGATAAAGGCGGCCAGGCCGATCTTGAACGAGGCCATTGATGTGCCCATGGCGTTGTCGCCAGAGATGCCCGCCGCAGCGTAGGAGGCCAGCGCTACCGGTGGCGTGATCGCCGAGACCACGGCAAAGTAGAAAACGAAGAAGTGTGCGATCAGCGGATCAATGCCCAGATCCACCAGGCCCGGCGCTACCACCGAGGCGGCCACGGCGTAGGCGGCGGTGGTGGGCATGCCCATGCCCAGCAGAATGGAAATGCACATGGCAAACAAAAGCGCCAGCAGCTGGCTGAAGCCGGCAAGACCCAGCAGCAGCGACGAGAAGCGCGCGCCCACCCCGGTCAGCGAGATGACGCCGACGATAATCCCCGCGCAGGCGCACACGGCGATGATCTGAATGGCCATGGTGCCGGCCAGCTGCAGCGCCCGAAGAATGGCGGTAATGCCCATCTTGTTGGGCGAAATCCAGCTCACCACGGCGGCGGATGCGGTGGCGAGCGTCCCGGCGCGGATTACCGAATAGCCCATGAACAGCGCCACAATCAGGATGACGATCGGCGCGAACAGATAAACCTGCTTGATCAGGCGGCGAAACTGCGGAATTTCTTCCTTGCGCATGCCGCGCATGCCCTTGCGCGCTGCCTCGAAATCCACCATGCAGTAGACCGAGAGAAAGTACAGCGCCGCCGGAATGATCGCGGCGATGGCAATTTCGGTGTAGGGAATGCCGGTAATTTCCGCCATGATGAACGCACCGGCGCCCATGATCGGCGGCATGATCTGCCCGCCGGTGGAGGCGGCGGCCTCGATGGCGCCGGCGCTGCGAGCCGGGTAGCCGACCTTTTTCATCAGCGGAATGGTCAGCGAGCCGGTGGAGACCACGTTGCCCGCGGAGGTGCCGTTGATCATGCCCATCAGCCCCGAGGCAAAGATGGAAACCTTGGCCGGACCGCCCCGGGCACGGCCGGCCGCGGCAAAGGCAAAGTTGACGAAGTAGTCGCCTACCTTGGAGGCCTGCAGAAAGGCGGCGAAGATAATAAACAGAATAATGTAGGTCGACGATACCGCCGTGGTCGGCCCAAGAATGCCGATGTCGGTGTAGACCTGGCTGAAAAAGCGCTGCAGCGACAGCCCCGGGTAGCTCAAAAAGCCCGGTAGATAAGGGCCGATGAACACATAGCCCAGAAAAACGGCGGCGATAACCACAAGCGCCAGCCCGGCGACCCGGCGCGTGAGCTCAAGGATCAAAAGCGAGCCGGCAATGGCCGCCCAGGTAATCCCCGGCGGGGCAAAGGAGGTGCCGGTGGTCATGCGGATGTTGGTGCCGTAGACCAAAATCAGATAGCCCGCGCTTGCCAGCGCGCACACCGCCAGCGCCAGATCGGGCGGGCTCAGGCGGCCGCGCGTCTGCCGGTAAAACCAGCTCAGCACGATGCCCCCGGCGCTGGCCGCCATCAGCGGCAGGCCGAAGTGAAAGGTTTCCACGCCGGGGTCGATGCGCATTGCGCCGCCGCCAAGCGTTTGGTACATGAAAAAAACCTGTACCAGGGCATAGGCGGCGGGCAGCAGCAGCGCCAGGCTTGCCCCTTTCAGCCAGCCCGGAGAGGTCTCGCGCTCGCTTTCGGCAAAGGCGGTGCCGGCGTAAAGGCCGTAGCCCAGCACCAGCGCCCCGGCGATGTGGATGATGCGATAGGTCCAGGTTTCCAGCGGATAGATATTCAGCGAAATCAGATGGAACAGCGAGTAGGCAATGGCCAGGGCGGTGACGACCCACAGCGGCCAGCCGGTAAAAAGGCGGCGATTCGCCTCTACCATGTCCTCATCGACGCCGTCGGCGATGGTCTCGGGCGATGTTACAGCGGTGCTATCGTCACTTTGGTGATTGGCGTTGTGACTCATGCGTCACCCTCAATTGTAGTACGAACGGAAGGGGTGAAAGCGGTACGCTGCCCCGTCCGGCATTGCCGGCACGGGGCAGCGGTCGCCGAGTGCGGATCAGCGGGTCAGTTCGGGATCGATGTCGTAGCCGTTTTCCTCGTACCAGCGGGCCGCACCCGGATGGAAAGGCAGCACGGTGTTGTGCTTGATATTCTCCGGCACGGTGGTTTCGGCGCTGCGATGGATCGAGCGCATCTTGTCGTTGTTTTCCATGGTCCGCTTGGTGACTTCGTAGATGAAGTCGTCTGGCATATCGCAGCCGGTGATGGCGAAATTCCACATGGAGACCACCCGCGAGTCCTGCTCAAGGGTCGAGTAGGTGCTGGCGGGAATCATGAATTCCGCTACTGGGAAGTTGGCCAGCACGGTATCGATCTCGTCTTCGGTGAACTCAATGATGTTGACGTCGGTTTGCACTTCAAGCTGGCTGACTGCAGGAATCGGAATGCCCGCGGCAAAGGCAATCACGTCAAGCAGGCCGTCCTGCAGCTGGCCGCCAAGGTCGGTCCAGCCGCCGTTGCGCCGGTCAAACTCCACGCCCAGCGTTTTGAGAATCTCGGGAAAGTAGGTGTCCGAGGTGGAGGCGGCCGGACCAAAGCCGATGCGCGCGCCGTCGGGAATGTCGGAAATGGACTCGATGCCCGAGCCTTCCAGTGCGGTGATGGAAAACGGCGTTTCGTACATGGGGAACATGGCGCAGACGTTGTCCATTTTAACCCCGGGGGCCAGCGGGCTTTCGCCGTTAATCGCGTCGGCCGCCGGGCCCATGGTGGTCAGGCCAAAGGCAGCGTCGCCGTTGTGGACCAGTGCCAGGTTTTGCGTCGGGCCGCCGGTGACCTCGCCGCCGCCGGAAATACCCAGCTCATCGGCAATAAAGTTGGCCCAGCCTGAGCCGTACACGTAATAGGTGCCGCCCTGGCTTGCGGTACCCACGGTGAAGCTGTCCGGCCAGTCGGCCTTGTCAGCCTGAGCGCCGGCGGCAAAAAAAGCGCTTCCGGCAAGAAGCAGGGCGGTGGTGGTGGTTGTGCGCATTGTCATCCCCATGTGCTGATGCATCGCTGGTTGTTGTGTTGGGTCGGCGTGCCCGACGCCGCGGCGTCGATCAACCGGCACGCTTCCAATTTATTGCAAGCCCTGTGCCGTTTTTGGATGACATCAAATAAATCAGCTTCTTATCCGTTTTTGACGGCAAGGCGTGACAAAGGCGACGCCTGCGTGCCTTGGAGGGGTGTGGGGAAAAGCGCACAGCGACAGCCGGCGCCTGTGCGGAAAACCACACAGGCGCCGGTCGTTATAAGGCAGGCGTGTCGGCTAAGAGGGCGGCTTGCCCGGATCGAGAATGCGAACCGGCACCACTTCGTCCTGATGTTTTTGTTCGTCGCGCACTGCGTTGACCCGGGTCGTGAGTTCCTCGGCGGATGTCTCGTCAATGGGCAGCTGCTCGAAAAAGTCGCAGTGGACGCACTCGCGATAGCGAACGCCGTTTTGCTCCCAGGCGCGGATGCGATCCATAGCGGCACAGCGCGGGCAGACGACCCCGGCGATAAAGCGTTTGACCGATGACATGCGTGTCTCCTGCGTGGCGTCCCGGCGCGGCGCCTTGCCACGCCGGGATGGAAATCGTATCAGGCCGCTTCAATGCCGCTGTGGCGCAAAAGCGGCTTGACGCTTGGCTTACGTCCGCGAAACGCCTCGAACAGCTCGGCGGCGTCGCGCGCACCGCCCTGTTCGAGGATTTCCGAGCGAAAGCGATTGCCCGTCTCGGCGTCAAAGGTGCCGGCCTGTTCAAAGGCGCTCCAGGCATCGGCGGAGAGCACCTCGGCCCATTTGTAGCTGTAGTAGCCCGCCGCGTAGCCGCCGGCAAAGATATGCGCAAAGCCGTTCTGAAAGCGGTTGAACGAGGCTTGGGGCGTCACGGCAACGCGCATGCGCACGTCGTCCAGCAGCGCCTGAATGTCGGCGGCGCTGGGGGCCTGGTACTCCACGTGCAGGCGCAGGTCAAACAGTGAAAACTCCAGCTGGCGCACCATGCCCATGGCCGACTGGAAGTTCTTGGCACCCTGCAGACGCTCAAACAGCGCCTCGGGTAGCGGCTCGCCGGTGTCCACGTGGGCGGCGATCAGGTCGAGCCCTTCACGCTCCCAGCAGAAGTTTTCCATGAACTGGCTGGGCAGCTCAACGGCGTCCCAGGCGACCCCGTTGATGCCGGAAATATCGGCGATGCTTTGCTTGGTGAGCATATGGTGCAGGCCGTGGCCGAACTCGTGGAACAGCGTGATGACCTCGTCGTGGGTCAAAAGCGCCGGGCGCTCGTCCACCGGCGGGGTGAAGTTGCAGGTCAAAAACGCCACCGGCAGCTGCAGGCCGTCGGCGGTCTGGCGGCGTACTCGGCAGTCGGCCATCCACGCGCCGCCGCGCTTGCCTTCCCGGGCGTAGAGGTCGAGGTAGAAACCGGCAATCGGCGTGTCGTTTTCAACGATCTGGAAATAGCGCACGTCGTCGTGGTAGCGCGGCACGTCGGTATTTTCTACAAAGCGCAGCCCGTAAAGGCGTTCGACCACCTTGAACAGGCCGTCGATGACCTGCGGCGCGGGGAAGTAGGGGCGCAGCTGCTCGTCAGAAATGGCGTGGCGCTTTTCGCGCAGTTTTTCGCTGGCGTAGGCGATATCCCAGGGCTGCAGACGGTCGAGTTCCAGCTCGCTGCGGGCGAAGCTTTCCAGCGCTGAAAACTCCCGCTGCGCCTGGGGAACGGCGCGGCTGGCCAGATCGTCCAGAAAAGTCTGTACCTGCGCCGGCGAGTCGGCCATCTTGGTGGCAAGCGACAGGTCTGCGTAGGTGTCAAAGCCCAGCAGCTCGGCCATTTCGTGGCGCAGGGCAAGGATTTCTTCCATGATCGGGGCGTTGTCGAACTTGCCGGCCTGAGGGCCCTGATCTGAGGCGCGAGTCGTAAAAGCGGTGTAGACCTCCTCGCGCAGCTCCCGGCTGTCGGCGTAGCTGATCACCGGGAAAAAGCAGGGGAAGTCCAGGGTAATGCGGTAGCCGTCCACGCCCTTGGCCTCGGCGGTGGCCTTGAGCGTATCCAGCGCGCTCTGGGGCACGCCGGCAAGCGTTTCGGCGTCGTCAATATCCTTGTGCCAGGCCTGGGTGGCGTCCAGTACGTTGTTGGAATACCGGTTGGACAGCTCGGAAAGCCGCGCCTGAATCTCGCCGTAGCGGGCTTTTTGCGCCTCGGGCAGCGCTACGCCGGCCAGCCGGAAATCGCGCAGGGTGTTCTCCACGGTACGGCGCTGGGCGGCATCCAGCGCTTCCCACTCGGGGCCGTCGCGCAGCGCCTGCCAGGCGTGGAACAGCCCGGCGTGCTGGCCGACCCAGGTGCTGAACTCGGAAAGTTTGGCGATACAGGCCTGATACGCTTCGCGCAGTTCGGGCGTGTTCATGGTGGCGTTGAGGTGCGAGACCGGCGCCCAGGCCTTGGCGAGCCGGTCGTTGACCGCTTCCAGCGGCGCGGCAAAGTTGTCCCAGGTGGGGGGCGTTTCCTGCGCCTGGCGGGCCAGCTCTTCAACGGCGTCGCGGGTTTCGTCGATCAGCTGGCGGATGGCGGGTTCGACGTGTTCGGCACGGATATCGCCGAACGGCGGTAATGCGTGCGTGGCAAGCAGGGGATTGGCGGACATAGCGACCTCGGTTGGGCGCGGCGACAAGGGTGCGATCCGCCGCCGCGAAAATAAGCGTTACCTGACAAAATGTGGGCGAGCCGGGCGTGTTTCAATGCCTGCGTTTGGCCCCGGGCAGGGCGCCTGCTAGGCTTGCGGACCTGCCTTGCGGCCGGTGGCATTGCGGCTGCGCCGCCGGGCGCTACGATTCACGAGTCATTGATGAAGCGAGAACACAGCAATGAGCGAGACGCTTGAGCGCTGGGGGTCAAAGCGTGCCTTTATTCTGGCGGTGACCGGGGCCGCTGTAGGGCTGGGTAATATCTGGCGCTTTCCGTATATCGCCGGGGAAAACGGCGGCGCGGCGTTTTTGCTGGTTTATGTGGCCTTTGTGCTGCTGCTGGGCATCCCGGTGATGATGGCGGAGATTCTTATCGGCCGCGCCGGGCGGCGCGGCCCCATGGGCTCGCTGGGTTCGCTGGCCGCCCAGGCCGGCGCGTCGTGCCACTGGCGCTGGCTGGGGCTGTTCGGCGCGCTGACGGTGTTTTGCATTCTGTCGTTTTATTCGGTGGTGTCGGGCTGGTCCATCGAGTTTTTGCTGGCTTCCCTCAGCGGCCGGTTCAGCGGCGCGACGGCGGCGGAAGTGGGCGCGGGGTTTGAGGCGTTTCTGGCAAGCCCCGGGCTTTTGGTGCTCAACCATACGCTGTTTTTGCTGCTGGTCATGGGAGTGGTCGCGGCAGGCGTGGCCAAGGGGCTGGAGCGGCTGAACAACCTGCTGATGCCGCTTTTATACCTGCTGCTGATCTTGCTGGCCGTTTACGCGGCGACCACGGAGGGCTTTAGCACTGCGCTGGTTTGGCTGTTCAAGCCGTCGTTTGCCGCCATTACGCTGGACGTTGTCGTCCATGCCATGGGGCACGCGTTCTTTACGCTGGCGGTGGGCGCCTGCGCGCTGATGGCTTACGGCGCCTATATGCCCGATGAACAAAGCCTGCCCAAGGCGGCAGTAACGGTAGCGGTACTGGATATCAGCGTGGCGCTTTTGGCAGGGATCGCGATTTTTTCGGTGGTGTTTGCCCAAGGGCTGAACCCGGCCGACGGCCCGGGGCTGATGTTTGTCACCCTGCCCATCGCCTTTGCCGAACTGCCCGGCGGGGCCTACTGGCTGGCGGTATTTTTCCTGCTGCTGCTGCTGGCGACCTGGACGTCGGCGATCAACCTGGCCGAGCCCATGGTGGCGACGCTCCAGGGGGCGGGGTTCGGCCGCCGGCGGGCCACTTTGCTGGTCGGGCTGGGGGTTTGGCTTTTGGGGCTTTTGTCGGCGCTTTCGTTCTCTACGCTGGCGGACTTTCGCCCGCTGCTGGGGCGCAACGTGTTTGAGCTGGTCAGCAGCGTTCCACCGGATATTTTCCTGCCGCTGGGCGGCGTGCTGACGGCGATTTTTGCCGCCTGGATCATGCCCCGGGCGGCAGCGCATCGGGCGCTGGGCACCGGCGAACGCGGCTTTGCGCTGTGGCAGGGCGTGGTACGCTGGGTGGCGATTCCGCTAACGTTTGTGGTGCTGCTCAGCGCTTTTCTTTGAACGCTGTGACGCATGCGGAGGCTGATGCCGTTATTTTTGGAACCAATGCCGTTAGTCGAGGAGAAGACATGACCGCTGCCGTTCGTTCGTTTCAAGGCTTGACACCGCGTTTGGGCGCGCGGGTTTACGTAGACCCGGCCAGTGTCGTCATCGGCGATGTTGTGCTGGGAGATGACTGCTCGGTATGGCCGACGTCGGTGATTCGCGGCGATATGCATCGTATCCGCATTGGCGCGCGAGTCAGCGTGCAGGACGGCAGCGTGCTGCACATCACCCATAAAAGCGACTTCAACCCCGAAGGCTTCCCCCTGACCGTGGGCGACGACGTGACCGTGGGCCACCGCGCAATTCTGCACGGGGCCACCCTGGGCAGCCGTATTCTGGTAGGCATGGGGGCTATCGTGATGGACGGGGCGACGGTGGAAGACGAGGTGATCATTGCCGCCGGCGCGGTGGTAACGCCGGGAAAAACGCTGGAAAGCGGCTACGTATACGCCGGCAACCCGGCCCGGCCAATGCGCCCGCTCAAGGATAGCGAGCGGGCCTTTTTTGCCTACACCGCGGGAAACTACGTTCATCTCAAGGATCAGTTCCTGGCAGAGCGCTGAGCGCGGCACGGGCCTTAAGCACGTCCCTGCGTTCGGTTCTCGATGAAGTGGGAATTCTCTTCATGATGCGCGAAAGCCCGAAGGGAGGGGAGCAGTCAATTCCCGGCATTCAACGCAACAACGACTGCTACGCCACTGTGATCAAGCTGATGCTGCGCACTCAAAATCCGTACAGCCTGCGCCGCGTGCTGGCGCACGCGCACATAGGCAACGTCCAGACACAAGAAAGGGGCCCGAAGGCCCCTGTTCATGCGGTTTTGGAACGTTGTGGTGCTTCCTGAAACCTGATGTTGGTGGAGGCGGCGTCCAACTAATTGTGCCTTTAAATATTTGTTTTTAAATATTTTTTGCGGGGATATTTTTGTTTATGCCCCCTGATATGCCCCCGCAGCTTTTTGCTACAAAATTGGGGTTCAAGTTGTGATGGATAGAATGTTGGCTCGGCTCTGGATGCGATAGGTATTATAGATAAGACCGGTTTTGAACCGATGACCTTCGGATTATCAGTGCTATCGCAGTTAGTCATGGACATGCAGCCCAACCCGGCAGCATTCTGGCAGGCACATCTTTTGTGCCGACATTGGTGGTTAGTCCCGTGGTGTAGTGGTCCATGGTAAGTGCCTGATCCAAAATATTC
>NZ_BAAAZT010000063.1:0-26689 GCF_039537045.1 Halomonas cibimaris
CGCTGATGGTCATGTTGCCTGCTGGGTGGGGGAGTCGAATGACGGTACTATGCCTGAAGGAACAGCGGGTTGGCGAGTCTCATCCGACGCCACCTGAATAGTTACCAGCACTTTTCAGCGGCGTGAACGCTTGGCACAAGGGCGCTGAAACGCTTGCAATAAGGCGGCCGGCGCCCTATTTTGCAGTTTGACAGCGCCTGTTTTATGGTTGGCTGCGGCGCGAATAATGCACAGGCCGGTCCGGCAGCAGCCGGCGCTACGGCAATTCATTAATAACATCAACATCAAGGGGAACACCCATGAAACGCCATGTTTTTTCTACTGCCGCCTTTTCCGGCGCGCTGCTGGCCGCGGCGACGTTTGCCGCACCGGCCGTGGCGCAGGAAGAGCGCTACGTCACCATCGGCACCGGCGGCCAGACCGGGGTGTACTACGTGGTGGGCCAGTCCGTTTGCCGTCTGGTCAACAAGGGTAACGAAGAGCACAACATCCGCTGTAACGCACCGTCCACCGGCGGCTCGGTGGCCAACGCCAACGGCATCAAGTCCGGCGAGCTGGATATGGGCGTGCTGCAGTCTGACATTCAGTATCAGGCCTACGAAGGCACCGGCGGCTTTGAAGGCGACGCCTATGAAGACCTGCGGGCCGTGTTTCGTATCCACGGCGAGCCGCTGACGCTGCTGGCGCGGGCCGATTCGGGTATTGAAACCCTCGACGATCTGGTAGATAAGCGCATCAATATCGGCAACCCCGGCTCCGGGCAGCGTAACACCATGGAAGTGGTCATGGACGCCAAGGGCTGGGACAAGGACACCTTTGCGCTTGCCTCCCAGCTGGATGCCGCAGAAATGGCCTCGGCCCTGGCGGATAACAACATTGACGCCATGACCTACGTGGTCGGCCACCCCAACGGCGCCATTCAGGAAGCGACAACGACGGTGGATGCCCACCTGATCCCGCTCAACGATGAAGACATTCAGGGCATTGTCGAAGAGTATCCCTACTACTCCATGTCGACCATTCCCGGCGGGCTGTACAAAAATAACCCTGACGACGTGGAAACCTTCGGGGTGGCGGCAACGTTTGTCACCACCGCCGAGACCGATGACGAAGTGGTTTACCAGACCGTCAAGGCCGTGTTCGACAACTTTGATCGCTTCAAGCGCCTCCACCCGGCGTTTGAAAACCTCGACCCGGAAGAGATGGTTACAACCGGCCTGTCCGCGCCGCTGCACGAAGGTGCGGCGCGCTACTACCGCGAGCAGGGCTGGATCGACGGCGAGTAAACCGGCGGAGCTGAAGTTCGTCCATGTGTTCATGCGCGCGGCCCAAAGGGCCGCGCGCTGCGTTTGGGGCGTTGTTGTCGCGGTGTAAAACGTGCCTGTCAGCCTTTGGCAGGCTATCGTGTTAAAACAATGATTGCACCGGCGGCCAGAGACGACGAAAATCGCCTTCCGCGCGCAAGGGGCGGCGTTGTTCTGCTCCCGTCATTGCGCTTTGTTATCCATTTTTGTGCAGGGCTTGCTTATGACAGAGCACAGCAAAGAAGCGTCGCAGACCGCGCACTCCGCAACCGCACCGGAGCCGCAAGTGGATCTCGACGATATGGTCGCCTCGACCGATTCCGGTGCGCGTAAACCCGTTGGCGCTCCGGGCAAACTGCTGGTGGGTATTGCCGCTGTCTGGTCGCTTTTCCAGCTGTGGATTGCCTCGCCTTTGCCGTTTGTGTTCGGCGTCGGGGTCTTCAACGCCACCGAGGCGCGTTCGGTACACCTGGCGTTTGCCCTGTTTCTGGCCTATATGGCCTATCCCGCGCTCAAGCGCTCGCCGCGTGACCATATCCCGCTACAGGACTGGGTGCTGGCCGGGCTGGCAGCGTTTTGCGGTGCCTATATGTTTCTGTTCTACGAGGGGCTGGCCCAGCGCCCCGGCGCGCCGATACTGCAAGATGTGATCGTCGGCGTCGCGGGCATTGTGCTGCTTCTGGAGGCCACGCGCCGCGCTCTGGGGCCGCCGCTGACCATCGTGGCGCTGGTATTTTTGACCTACTCGCTGGCCGGTCCGTGGATGCCCGGCATGCTGGCGCACAAGGGCGTTAGCCTGTATGGGCTGATCAACCACCAGTGGCTGACCACCCAGGGGGTGTTTGGCATCGCGCTGGGGGTGTCGACCAGCTTTGTGTTCCTGTTTGTGCTGTTCGGTGCGCTGCTGGACAAGGCGGGCGCCGGCAACTATTTCATCAAGGTGGCGTTTTCGCTGCTGGGCCACTACAAGGGCGGCCCGGCCAAGGCAGCCGTTGTCGCCTCGGGCATGACCGGGCTGATTTCCGGCTCGTCGATTGCCAACACCGTGACCACCGGCACCTTTACCATTCCCATGATGAAGCGCGTGGGCTTTCCGGCGGAAAAAGCCGGTGCCGTGGAGGTGGCGTCTTCGGTCAACGGCCAGATCATGCCGCCGGTAATGGGGGCGGCTGCGTTTTTGATGGTGGAGTACGTTGGCATTTCCTACGTGGAGGTGATCAAGCACGCCTTTCTACCGGCGCTGATTTCCTACATTGCGCTGATTTATATCGTGCACCTGGAAGCGCTCAAGGCCAACATGCAAGGACTGCAAAGCAGCAATCCGGCCAAGCCGCTTGTGCGTAAAGTGGCCGGGTTTCTGGCCGGCCTGCTGCTGATGATGATCACCGGGCTGGGCGTGTACTACGGTTTGGGCTGGCTCAAGCCGGTGCTGGGGGCGGCGGCGCCCTGGGTCATTTCCCTCGGGCTGGTAGCGGTTTATCTGGCACTGCTGAAGCTGGCGGTGGGCTATCCGGAGCTTGAGCTGGACGACCCGGATCAGCCCATCTACACCCTGCCGCAAACCCGGCCGACGGTGATGGTCGGGCTGCCGTATATTCTGCCGGTGATCATCTTGATCTGGTGTTTGATGGTCGAGCGGCTATCTCCGGGGCTGTCTGCCTTCTGGGCCACGATGTTCATGGTGTTTATCATGCTCACCCAGCGCCCGATTACCGCCGCGCTGCGCGGGCGCAGCAACGTGGGCCCGGACATCAGGGAAGGTGCGCTGGACCTGTGGAACGGCCTGGTCGCCGGTGCACGCAACATGATCGGCATCGGTATTGCCACCGCGACGGCGGGTATTATCGTCGGGGCCGTATCACAAACCGGCGTGGGCCTGGTGCTGGCCGACGTGGTGGAAACCATCGCCATGGGCAATCTGCTGCTCATTTTGTTTTTCACCGCGGTGCTCAGCCTGATTCTCGGCATGGGGCTGCCCACTACGGCCAACTATATCGTGGTCTCGGCGCTGCTGGCGCCGGTGATTATCCAGCTTGGCCAGCAAAACGGCCTGCTGGTGCCGCTGATTGCGGTGCATCTGTTCGTTTTCTACTTCGGCATCATGGCGGATGTGACGCCGCCGGTAGGGCTTGCCTCCTTTGCGGCGGCGGCGGTGTCGGGGGGTGACCCCATTCGTACCGGCTTTCAGGCGTTTTACTATAGCCTGCGCACCGCCGCGCTGCCGTTTCTCTTTATCTTCAACACTGACCTGCTGCTGATCGACGTAAGTCCCTTGCAGGGGGTGTTGATCTTTGTGGTGGCCACCGGCGCTATGCTGATTTTTGCCGCTGCCACCCAAGGCTATATGCTGACCCGCAACCGCTGGTACGAGTCTGCCTTGCTGCTGCTGGTGGCGTTTACCCTGTTCCGGCCGGGCTTTTGGATGGATCAGCTGCACGATCCGTACCGCGACATTGCGCCAACGCAGTTTGTTCAGGCGCTGGGCGACGTTAATGCCGACAGCACGCTGCGCCTGCAGGTCAGCGGGCTTGACGCCTACGGCGAGCCCATGACGACCTATATGACGCTGCCGGTGCCGGACGGTGAAAGCGGCGCTGAGCGGCTGGATGCGCTGGGGCTTGAGCTGATCACCGACGACGGCAAGGCGATAGTGGATATGGTGACCTATGGCAGCCAGGCGGCGGAACTGGGCTTTGATTTTGACCAGCAGATCATCCGGGTGCAGGCGCCGGTGGACCGCTGGACCAAAGAGTGGATGTGGCTGCCGGCGCTTGGCGTGTTTGGTCTGGTGGTCATGCTACAGCGCCGTCGTCGGCGGCGCGCACAGGCAAGCCCGGCCGCGGCCAGCCTGTGAGAATGGTTTAAAAGGAGAAGCGCATGTATCGCAAAATACTCTTGCCGGTAGACCTGGACGAAGAGGCCTCGTGGCATAAAGCGCTGCCTACGGCGGTCGCCCTGTGCCGGACGTTTAACGCCTCGCTGCACGTGCTGACCGTACGGCCCGGCGCCAAAATGCCCATGGTGAGCGCCTATTTGCCCAAAAACTTCTCGCGCGATGCCGAAGCTGCCGTCGTCGATGCCCAGCGCACCTTTATCGATGAGCAGGTGCCGGATGATATTCAGGCTCAGAGCATCGTGGTGGGCGGCTCGCCCTGGGAGGCGATCATCAAGGTGGCCGAACAGCTGGAGGTGGAGCTTATCGTCATGGCATCGCACACTAAGCGCCGGTTTGTCGACTACGTGCTCGGGCCCAACTCCGAGCACGTGGTGCACCATACCCGCATATCGGTCATGATAGTACGCTAAGCGAGGGCGCTGTCGGGGCAGAGCGGCGCCTGGCGCCGCTCTACGACGTTTGGATGATGTGACAGACGCGCAAAATTGGCCAACACTGGGCGGGATCCTTCCACCTACGTGCAGGAGTCACATCATGATCTATGCCAACCCCGGCAGCCCCGATGCGCTGATCACCTTCGAGGCGCGCTACGGCAACTACATCGGCGGCGAGTTTGTGCCGCCGGTCAACGGGCAATACTTTGACAACGTAAGCCCGGTCAACGGCGCCGTTTTCTGCGCCATTCCCCGCTCCTCCGCCGAAGACGTGGACAAAGCGCTGGACGCCGCCCACGCCGCGGCGCCGGCGTGGGGCAGCACGTCGCCGGCCGAGCGCAGCAACCTATTGCTGCGCATCGCTGACCGCATTGAGCAAAACCTGGAAAAGCTGGCCGTAGCGGAAACCTGGGACAACGGCAAGGCGATACGCGAGTGTCTCAACGCCGATTTGCCCCTGGCAGCGGATCACTTTCGCTACTTTGCCGGCTGCATTCGCGCCCAGGAAGGGACCGCGGCGGATATTGACGCCAACACCGTGGCCTATCATTTCCACGAGCCGCTGGGTGTTGTGGGCCAGATTATCCCCTGGAACTTCCCGCTGCTGATGGCCACCTGGAAGCTGGCGCCGGCGCTTGCCGCCGGCAACTGCGTGGTGCTCAAGCCCGCCGAGCAGACGCCGGCTTCGATTCTTGAGCTGATCAAGCTGATCGGCGATCTGCTGCCGCCGGGGGTGATCAATATCGTCAACGGCTTCGGTGCAGAAGCCGGCCAGGCGCTTGCCGCCAGCCCGCGCATTGCCAAGATTGCCTTTACCGGCTCCACCCCGGTGGGCTCGCATATTCTCAAGTGTGCCGCGGAAAACATCATTCCTTCCACCGTGGAGCTCGGTGGCAAGTCGCCCAACGTGTACTTTGCCGACATCATGAACGCCGAGCCCGAGTTTATCGACAAGGCCGTGGAAGGGCTGGTGCTGGCATTTTTGAATCAGGGCGAGATCTGCACCTGCCCGTCCCGGGCGCTGGTGCAGGAAAGCATGTACGACGCCTTCATGGCCAAAGTGATCGAGCGTACGCTGACCATCAAGCGCGGCAACCCGCTGGATACCGACGTGCAGGTGGGCGCTCAGGCCTCCCGCGAGCAGTTCGACAAGATCATGTCGTATATGGAAGTAGCCCGGGAAGAGGGCGCTGAGTTTCTTGCCGGTGGCGACCGGGAAACCATGCAAGGCAGCCTCGACCAGGGGTATTACATCCAGCCGACGCTGCTTAAGGGCAACAACAGGATGCGCGTTTTCCAGGAAGAGATCTTCGGCCCGGTGGTCGCTGTTACCACCTTCAAGGATGAAGCCGAGGCGCTGGCCATTGCCAACGATACCGAGTTTGGCCTTGGCGCCGGGGTATGGAGCCGGGATATCAACGTGGCTTTTCGCATGGGGCGCGGCATTCAGGCCGGGCGCGTGTGGACCAACTGCTATCACCAGTATCCGGCCCACGCAGCGTTCGGCGGCTACAAGAAGTCCGGCATAGGCCGGGAAACTCACAAGATGGCGCTTGGGCACTACCAGCAGACCAAGAATCTGCTGGTCAGCTACGACATCAACCCCATGGGCTTTTTCTAGTCCGCTCCCTGCCAGCGCCGCGCGATCTGCGCGGCGCGCTCGGTACTGTCGGCCATGGCCAGCTCGCCTGCGCGGCGACGAATGCCTGCGCGCTTGAGCTTGAGCTGCAAACGCGCGGGCAGGCCGATAAAGATCAGGCCGATGTGCTGTTCGGCCAGCTCCCGGCGCAGCCCGTCCAGCGCCACCATGGCGGTGGCGTCAACGCTTGGCACGGTGCGCATATCAAGCAGCACCGTATGCACGTTTTGATCCACCGTGCGCAGGGTAGCGATGGCCTTTTCTGCAGCACCGAAAAACATCGGCCCGCTGATGCGGTAAAGCGCCGTACCCGCAGGAAGTTCCGGGCTGCCCGCGGGCCGTCCGGGCAGGTGCTCGGCTTCGGTCAGCTGGGCCATGCGGCGGATAAACAGCGCAGCGGCAAGGCTGATGCCCACGGCAACGGCGACCACCATGTCGAAGGCCACGGTGAGACCAAAGCAGATGACCAGCACCCCAACATCGCTTGCCGGCGCGCTTTTCAGCGTGTGTACGAAATTTTTCGCCTCGCTCATGTTCCACGCAATGATCAGCAATAGCGCGGCCAGCGCGGCCATGGGCACCCGTCCTAAAACGCCGGCCAGCGCTACCACGGCAAGCAGCACCACCAGCGAATGCACGACGGCCGACAGAGGGGAAAACGCCCCGCTTTTGATATTGGTGGCGGTGCGCGCCAGCGCCGCGGTGGCCGTAATGCCGCCGAAAAACGGCACGACGATGTTGCCAAGGCCCTGGCCTAAAAGCTCGGCGTTGGGGTCATGGCGCGTACGCGTCAGGCCGTCGGCGACCACCGCGCACAAAAGCGATTCGATGGCTGCGAGCAGGGCAATGGCCAGTGCCGGGCCGAGCAGCGCCTTGATCAGTGCAAAGTCCAGCGTGAGCGGCTTGCCGTCGGCGCCGGGAAAATGCCAGGGCAGCTGAAAGGAAGGCGCCAGCGGGGGAATGCCGCTGCCGCTCTGGCCGTCAATGGTCCAGTCAAAGCGCGAGGCGATGGTGTCGACTTCAACGCCCAGCGCGGCAAGCAGCAGCGCCGCCAGGGTGCCCACGGCAAGGCCGGCAAGCGGTGCCGGCACCGGGGTTTTCAGGCGCGGCCAGACAATCAGCGTGGCGAGGGTAA
Organism: Halomonas cibimaris; assembly: GCF_039537045.1. Taxonomy (GTDB): domain Bacteria; phylum Pseudomonadota; class Gammaproteobacteria; order Pseudomonadales; family Halomonadaceae; genus Vreelandella; species Vreelandella cibimaris. The sequence continues at coordinate 7,409 of NZ_BAAAZT010000063.1, forward strand.
TAACGCCGATCCCCAGCTCCTCGGGGGCAAGGCCGGGCAGCGATCGAGCGATCAGCCAGGCGTTGGCCGGGGTGCTGTCGCCAAGCTCAAGGCCTGCCAGGCCGAAAAAGTCCGGCAGCTGCAGCAGGGCAATGACCATGCCGATCCCGGCGGTAAAGCCCAGCACTACAGGATAAGGAACGTATTGAATCAGGCTGCCCATTCGGGCAAGCCCCAGCGCCATCAGGATAATGCCTGCCATCAGCGTGGCGATCAGCAGCCCGCCCAGGCCGTAGCTGGCGACAATGGGAAAGAGAATGACCACAAACGCCGCGGTGGGCCCGGAAATATTAAAGCGTGAGCCGCCGGAAAGTGCGATCAGCGCACCGGCCACGATCGCCGTATAAAGCCCGTGCTGGGGTGCGACCCCGGTGGCAATGGCCAGCGCCATGGAGAGCGGTACGGCGACCACACCGATGGTCAAGCCGGCCAGCACATCGTTTTTCAGCCGGCCCGGGCTATACCCCGCCTGCCAGGCTTGCACCAGGGCTCGGCCGGGAAGGGGGAAACGAAAAGAGGAAGACCGCGGGCGCGACATGACGACTCCGGACACAAACAGGCAGATAAAAAAAGGCGCGCGGCTTTGCGCCGCACGCCATTATACCAGCTGCTGCCCGGTTCCGGGGAACGTTCGCCGTTACGGCTGCGGTACGGGCTTGCCCTGCCCTTGGCCCCGCTGCTTCATGGCGTCGCGCTGAACGTCGCGCATGGCCTGCTGAAGGGCCTGCTGCTGCTCATCGGTGAGGATATCCTGCATGCGCTGGCGGTAGTCCTGGCGCAGCTTTTGCATGGCTTGGTAGTGCTCTTTTTGCGCGGCGTTCAGCGTTTTCTGGGTCGCTTTATCAATGCCGGCCTGGTCATACACCGCCTGGCGGCGCTGCTCCATGCGCTCTTTGAGCGCGGCGGGCATCTCGCCGGCCTGCATGCTGTTGCCCTGGCCGCCGGGAGCGGCGTGAACGGCAAACGCCAGCGGTATCAGGGCCGCGGCGAGCAGGGCAGGGGCAAAACGTTGACGTAGCGTAGCGGGCGATGTCATGGCGTCACTCCTCGACGAAAAAAGATGGCATATCCATGCCCTGAGCGTCGCGTACGGCGGTGCAAAATCCTTGCAGTCAATATGAAAAAAGCATGATAGTTCGCTTATTCGTCCGGCTGGTATTTGTAGCCCACGCCGTATACCGAGCGAATGATGTCGCGTTCGGGCAGCACTTCGCTGATTTTTTTGCGCAGTTTCTTGACGTGGCTGTCAACGGTGCGCTCGGACACAATGCGGTTGTCGCGGTACATATGATCCATCAGCTGTTCGCGGCTGAAAATGCGCCCGGGGGCACGCATCATCACCCGCAACAGCTGGAACTCCACTGCGGTAAGGCCCAGGTCCTGCCCGTCGGCCACGGCCTGCCAGCCTTCCTCGTCGAGCCGCACCGGGCCGGCGGGATCGTCGACGGCAAGCGGGGTATCCTGTGGGGCTTGGCTGCGGCGCAGCACGGCCTTGACCCGGGCGACTACTTCGCGCGGGCTGAAGGGCTTGCAGATGTAGTCGTCAGCACCCAGCTCCAGCCCCAGCAGGCGATCCACTTCCTCAACCTTGGCGGTGACCATGATGATGGCCGTCTGCGGGTAGCGCTGGCGGATACGGCGGCACAGCGACAGGCCGTCTTCGCCCGGCAGCATCAGATCGAGTAGGATCAGCGCCGGAGTGTGGGTCTCCAGCCACGGCATGACCGCGTTGCCGTTGTCCAGCGTGGCTGTCTCAAAGCCGTGGGTTTGCAGGTAGTCGGCCATCAAACGGGCAATCTTGGGTTCGTCTTCAACGATCAGTAGCGAAGCAGCAGCGGGCATAGGTCACTCACGAGAAATCGGTTGGCGGCGGCGTGGTTGGGGTAGCGTCAGGTTGGCGGTAACAGCGGAAAGCGCAGCGTCCAGCGCAGCCCGCCCAGCGGCGAGGCACAGGCGTCCAGGCGGCCGTCGTGCGCGTGCACCAGAGCGCTGACAATGGAAAGGCCCAGACCGCTGCCGCCGCTTGAGCGGCTGCGAGAGCCTTCCACGCGATACAAGCGCTCGGTCAGGCGGGCCAGTTCGCCCTCGGGCACGCCGGGCGCACTATCTTCCCATACCAGCACCGCTTCGTTGTTGTCTCGGGTCAGCGTAACGGCAAGCGTGCCCGGCTCGCGGGTATAGGCGCGGCTGTTGTCGAGCAGATTGTGCCACAGCTGGCGCAGCCGCTGGGCGTCGCCGCGAATATAAAGGGCGTCGGTCAGCGTATGAGTCAGCGTTATCCCGGTATCTTCCAGCAGGCGACGGGCGGTATCGAGATGGCTTTGCAGGCTATCGCTCAGGTTCAGCGGGGCCAGCCGGATATCCAGCGCCCCGGCGTCGCTTTGGGACAGCAAGCGCAGATCGGTGACCAGGCGTTCGAGCTGTTCCACTTCCTGGGCAAGCGAGCCCAGGCTGTCGGCGTTGAGCGGGCGAATGCCGTCCTGCATGGCCTCGATTTCGCCGCGCAGCACGGCCAGCGGCGTGCGCAGCTCGTGGGCGGTATCCGATACCCAGCGGGCGCGGGCGTTGCGGTTGGCCTCAAGCGTGGAGGCCAGGACGTTGAAATCGCTCGCCAGACGGGACAGCTCATCGCGGCCCTGTACGGGCAGGCGCACGTGATAGTCCCCTCGGGTTAGCTGCAGGGCGCCGGCGGTCAGCGTGCGTGCGCGCCGCCCGAGCCACCACGAAAGCCCGCCGGCCAGCAGCAGCGAGGCAATGCCCAGCGAGATGACGATCAATGACAGGTTGCTGCGCTGGCGATCGAGAAAGCGATTTTCCATACGCTTGAGGATCTGCTGCGGGGGGCGAAAGCCCAGTGAGCCGATGGTCGCCCCGTCAACGCTTAGCGCCATCCAGTGCCAGCGGGCCGGCGTATCGTCGGCGTGGCGCGGGGCGACGATAAAGCGGCCGTCCGGCGTGCGCAGGGCGAAGTCCTGGGCTTCACCCAGCGGCGAGGGGCGCTGGGCGTTGCCGCGCCCCAGCTCGTGATACACGATGGTGGGCCAGCGCAGCGGGTCGTTTTCCAGCCAGTCCCAGCTTTTGTACTGCTGCCAGCGCTCGGTCAGGCCTTCGGCCAGGCGCATGGCGCGGCGCTCCTGGGCCTGGTTGAGGTAGTCCAGAAAGCCGCGATCAATGCTGTAGGAGACGGCCAGAAACACCGCCCCGGAAATCGCCACGTTGACGCTGAGAATAATCGCAAAGAGCTTAAGCCCCAGCTGTGACAGGCGCCGGTAGCGAGCGTGGCACAAGGTGTTTCCCAACGGCGCCCCCAGGGTGGTGAAAAACATGGCGAAAAACGTGGCGCAAAGCGCAGGGTGGCCGGCAAGACGGTGGTGATCGGCTGCAACGGCGCGCTCGAAGGCCTCTCAATGCCTGGCCGCCTGCCATGCTAGCATGGCGCGTTGAACGCTGTGCGACGGCCGGCTTTCAGGCCGCCAACCGCACAGAGCGTAGCAAACACAGAGACGTTGATGGTGAATAAAAAAAGCATTGTGGCGGCCGGCGTCGCGCTCGTAGCGGGGGGCCTGGTTGCCCACGCCGTGGTGGGCAGCGTCGCAGAAAAAAAGCTTCGCCGGCACCTTGGCGCGCTTGAAGCCGAACCGGCCATTGCCGTAAGCCAAATAGAAACCCACAGAGGATGGGGCAAGGCGCTGCTGACGGCGCGCCTGGACGCGACCGGCGTGCCCGGCCTTGGCGGCGAGCTGGCCGTAGACGTTGGCTATCTGTCGCGCACCGCAAAGGGCCGCGTGACGTTTGACGGCGCGGCGCTCAGCGGCAAGGTCGATTTTACCGCCGGGCTTGGCAGCGGCCGTCAGGGCTACGCGTTCAACGCCGACGAGCTGGGCGCTGCCGAGGGCGCGCTGACGCTTGGCCAGGTGGAAGGCGACGGCTACATCGACCGGGAACGCGAACACTTTGCCCTCAACGTGCGCACCGCCACCCTTGCGTTTGCCGACGCCGACGCCGACGCCGACGCCGACGGCAAGCTTCGCGTAAGCGACGTGGTCACCGAGCTTGAGCACGACATTGATCGCGAAGCCGGCAGCGGCCGCTCCCACGGCCGCTTTGCCGTGGACGATGTCCGGTGGGTGCTGGATGATCACGGCACGCCCCTGGAGATCGCAGGTCTCGGCGGTGCCGACCTTCGCTACACCGCCGCGCTCGACGGCGATGCCTATGCGTTGCGGCTGCACCTTGGGGCCAGTGATGTGGTTTTCATGGACAGTACACCCGGCCGAGTCGAGCTTGATCTGACCGCCAAGAGGCTGGACTACGCCGCGCTAGACGCCGTAGCCGAGCAGGCGTTATCCGCAGCCCGGCAGCCGGCCCTGATCCGGGCGCTGCGCACCGCGCTGACCGAGCAGGCTTACACGCTGCTGTCGCGCTCGCCGGCGCTTGAGCTTGAAACCCTGTCGCTGGACGTCGCGCTGCCCATGCTTGGCCGCGCCGAGGCGCAGCTTTCCGGCCGAATGGCGTTTGACGGCGACGGCCTGCGCCTGGAAGCGGCGCGTGCCGAGCTTACGTCGCGGCTGAACGCCAGGCTTGTCTTCGAAATGCTGCCCGACGCCATGATAGTAGAGCTGGCGCCCCCGGCGCTGCAGGCGTTTTTGCTCAACCGCGAGCCGCCCCACGTCTTCGGCTGGAAAGACGGCCGGGCGCTGTATAAAGGCGAGCCGCTGGAAGAGGCCCTGGCGCGCTGATGCCGGGGCAGAAGAGAAACCGCAGGAAAAGCAGGGAGGTGTGTGGTGCCCGAAGCGTTGTTGATACTGCTGTTGGCGCTGGGAGCCGGCGCGGCGATGCCTGCCGGTGCGGTGTTTGCCCGGTTTGACGAGCTGCACCCGGACTGGCTGAGCACCGAGTGGCGCCACTTTATTGTCGCCTTTGGCGGCGGCGCGCTGATCTCGGCCATTGCGCTGGTGCTGGTCCCTGACGGCACGGCCAGACTCGCGCCGCCGGCCGCCGCGCTCAGCTTTGCCGCCGGCGGCGTGACGTTTTTTGCGCTGGATATTTGGCTCAACCGGATGAAAAGCGCCGCCGGCCAGCTGGTGGCCATGCTCTCGGACTTCGTGCCCGAGGCCATCGCGCTGGGCGCGGCCTTTGCCGCCGGGGAAAGCACCGGCCTGCTGCTGGCGTTTTTGATTGCACTGCAAAACCTGCCCGAGGGCTTCAACGCCTTCGAGGAGCTGGCGCACGCGGGCCGGCTGGCCCAGAGCACCGTGCTCACCGCCTTTTGCGCCATGGCGCTGCTGGGCCCGGCCTCGGCGCTGGCGGGCTATTACTGGCTGGGCCATTATCCGCAGGTGATGGGCGTGCTGCTGCTGTTTGCCAGCGGCGGTATTTTGTATCTGGTGTTTGAAGATATCGCCCCCCAGGCCCGGCTGGAAAACGCCTGGATGCCGGCGCTTGGCGCCGTGGCCGGCTTTTTGATCGGCCTTGTGGGCAGCATGCTGGCCGGCTAGCCGGCGCGCACTTCGCGTGCGCGCCGGGCCTGGCGTTTTAGCGAGAGCGCCAGGCGCTCGACCAGCCCTGCCAGCAGCGTCTGGCGGCGCGCATCCAGCCCGGGGCCGGCACCCGGTTTTGTTTCACGGCGGGCGGCGTCGAGCAGGGCGTCGCCCGCTTTACGTATGCGCAAGGGCGCCTCGCCCCGGGCGCTGGCGGCGTAGTCCTCGGCCAGCGCTGCGATAAAGGCGTTTCGGGCGTGATGAAAGGCAGGGCCGATGTCTTCCAGCCGGCGCAGCCGCAGGCAGGCGTAGCCCGCGTCAAGCCCGGTCAGCCCCAGGCTGAACAGGTGGCGCTGGGCGTCGGGCAGGCTGTCGTCGTGTTTGGACAGCTGCAGCAGGCGGTCGGCCATGCGTCCGATAAACTGCGTTTCCCGGGCGTTGACCGGCGCGCTGGCCAGCCGCCGCAGGTCCCGGGCGATAGCCCAGACCAGCCGTTTGCGCTTGAGCGTCGCCCCGGGGCCGGGCAGCAGGCGAAAGCCAACGACCACCACGCCAAGCCCCACCAGCATCGCCAGCGCGCGGTTGACGAAGGCATCAAAGGAGAAATCCATGCCGTTGCCGGGCATGGTCAGCAAAATATTGCCGATGGTAAACGCCAAACAGTACCCCATCAGTTTGGGGTTGGCCGCGCCCAGCAGTCCGAGAAACAGCGGGGTGAGAAAAATCATCGCCAGCATGGGAAAACCGCTGGCCTGGGCGAGCAGAACATGGCCAAAAACAAACGCGCTGGGAACGGCCGCCAGTATGCCCTTGGCAAAGGCCATACACGCGGCGACGGGGTTGTCGCGGCTGGCAAAAAACGCGGAAAACAGCGTGCCCAGCAGCATGGCCACCTGGCCGTTGGTCCAGCCGGTTGCCAGCCAAAACGCCGCCAGCGTGGCGAAAATGGCCCCGGCGCGAATGGCGTTGACGCCGGCAACCCAGTGGTCGCGATGCCATGCCAGCGCCGCGCCGCGCAGGGCCTTGCCTGATGGGTGAGCGATGGCGTCCCGGGCGTCCAGCATGATCAGCGCGTGACCCAGCGCCTCGCGCAGGCCCAAAAGACAGCGCTGTTCAAGCGGTGTCAGCCGCGTTTCCGGGGTGTTCAGCGCCCGGCGGCGCAGGGCGTAAAGCGTTTGCCGTGCCGGTTCGGTGCCGCTGCCGCGGGCGGCGCGGTCAAAGCCGTCGGACAGCTGCTGTGCGAGCCGGCGGGTGTCGCTTTTTATGCGCTTGTCGTCGTTGCGCTCGCTTTTCGTGTGGAGCAGCTGCTGCAGGGCGTGAAGCGTAGCCATCAGGCGCAGGGTGTGGCGTGTCAGCACGTGGCTGGCGCGGATGCGCCCGGGGCCTTCCGGGCCTTCGTAGCGGGCGGTTTGGCTGTCGCCTTCCAGCCGGGTGAGTGGGGTTAGCGTGCCGGTGAGCGTGGCCTCCAGCCGAGCCGGGTCGTGGCTGTCGCGCAGACGACAGGCGGCGTGTAAAAAGGCCTGGTTGACCACGTCATCGGCCTGGCGGCCCAGATGGTCGCTGACCCGGCTTGGCCACAGCAGCGCGCTGACCAGGGTCGCGCAGGTGGCGCCCAGCGCCAGCTCGGAAATCCGCGCTACGGCGATGGAGAAAATGCGTTCCGGGGCGCCGGCGCCGATGACCACGATGAGCATGGCGGTGACCGCCCCCATGATGCAGCCGTAGGCGGCGTTGTTGCGCAAAAGTGCGCTTGCGTAGGTGCACAGCATGATCCAGACGGTCAGCCCGGCAAGCGCGGGTATCGGCGCCTGGGCGAACAGCGCCATCAGCGTAATGCCGGCCGCCGCGCCGACCAGGGTACCGCTGATTTGGCTTAAGCCCTTCTCCAGCACCATGCCGCTGAGCGGGCGAATCTGTAGAAACGCCGCCGAAATCAGCGCCCAGTAAGGGCGCTCCAGATCCAGCCACAGGGCGATATACAGCGCCAGCAGCATGGCAAGAGTGGTTTTCAGCGCAAACCGGACCGCCGACGCATCGGGCGTGAGGTAGGCCCGGTACCAGGGCGAGGCGGTAACGCGCACGTCAGGCGTCCGGCTCGATGTGTACAGAAGCGGTCATACCGGCGCTGAGCGTGACGCCGTCGGGAACGGTATCCAGCGCAATGCGTACCGGAATGCGCTGGGCCAGGCGCACCCAGCTAAAGGTGGGCTGCACCTTGGGCAGCAGCTGCTCGTTGGGCGCGGTGTTGGGGTCGGCGATGGCCCGGCCGATGCTTGCAACGTGGCCGGTCAGCTCGTGCTCGGCGCTCATCAGCTTGATCCGGGCGGAATCGCCCGGCTGTACGCCTGCCAGCTTGGTCTCTTCAAAGTAGCCGGTGACGTACCAGGAGCCGGCTTCCACCAGCGCCAGCGCCGGCTGGCCGGCACGGGCGTAGTTGCCTTCGCTGAAGGCCAGATTGAGCACGTTGCCGGCCACCGGGGCGGTGACCCGGGTGCGCGCCAAATCAAGCCGGGCGCTGTCCAGAGCGCTTTGTGCCTGTGCCAGCGTCGCGGCCGCTACGCGGCTGTTGATGCGTGACATTTCGCGGTTTTCGGCGCTGATGGCGCCACGCCCCAGCCGGCTGCGCCGCGAGGCTTCGTGGCGCGCCAGCTCCAGCTCGGCCTGGCGCTGCTCCATGACGGCCTTGGCCTTGGCGACCCGGGCCTGATAGCGCTTGGGATCAATGCGAAACAAAGTGTCGCCCCGGGCTACGTGCTGGCTGTCTTCTACCCTGAGCGCGGTGACGCGCCCGGCAACGTCCGGCGCTACGGTGACGATGTTGGCGCGCACGCGTCCGTCCCGGGTCCAGGGCGTATAGAGATAGTACTGCCATAGCCACCACCCGGCGGCCGCGGCGAGCGCGACAACGGTCAGCGTGATCAGCGTGCGCAGCAGCGTGGACATATCACCAGACTCCGGTAGCGGGAAAAGGCGCGGCAAACAGCCAGGCGGTGGCCGCTGTGCAAAGCACAAACAGCGCGGTATCGAACCACGCCTCAAACCACAGCCGCCGGCCGCGCTGCAGCCGGTACAGCAGCGCGCGCAGAGCAAGGGTGGCGGCCAGACCGATGCCCACATACACCAAAAGCGGCGGCAGCAGCAGCCCGCCCAGGGCCTGTTCGTGAAGTCCCATTGCCTTTTGCTCCTCTCGTTGGGCGTTTTGCCTGCGCTAAAGCGACAGCCAGAACAGCATCAGCGGCGGGGACAAAAGCGACAGCAGAAAACCGCTGACCACCGCCACCGGCACGCAGGCCACGCCGCCGTGCTGCTGGATCACCGGCAGGGTAAAGTCCATGGAGGTCGCACCGCCGTAGCCAATCGCCAGCGCCGTATGGCGATGAATCATCAGCGGAATCAGCACAAAGGCAAGAAGCTCCCGGGCCAGGTCGTTGAAAAACGCCACCCCGCCCAGCAGCGGGCCGAGCTGGTCGCCGATGAGAATCGCCGAGAGCGAATACCAGCCAAAGCCTGAGGCCATGGCCAGCCCCTCGTTCCACCCAAGCGAGAGCAGTGGTGCTGCCAAAAGCCCGGCCACCAGCGAGCTGGCAGCAAGGGTCAGGGCAATGGCAAGGCCCGCGCGGTTGAGCAGAATCTGCTTGAGCGGCATGCCGGAGTTGCGCAGCTGGCAGCCGATCAGCGCCAGCAGAACGTACAGCACCCATTCGGCCAGCACTTCAGCGCCGTGGAACAGCCCAGGGCCCAAAAGAGGGCCCAGCGTCACGCCAAGGGTGACGCCGCCTGCGACGGCGCCTATCAGCAAAAGCGAGCTTTGCATGGCGGCCAGCTTGCTCACCGGCGCATCCTTGACCGCAGGTGACGTGCCCGCGCGCAGTGCCAGCCGGCGCGAAAGCCACCACAGCGCCGCCAGGTTACAGGCGCCGGTCAGCACAAACAGCAAAAGCGCGCTGCCGCCAAGGCGGGAGAGCTGGCTTGACAGGTTTTCAAGACCGGCAAGGCGTATCCCCATCAGCAGCAAAATGGCGTAGACCGAGCCGTTGACGGCGTGGTTGATCAAGCCTTGCAGGCGCGGCGAGCGCACCCGAACCAGGTAGCCCGCAATCAGCGGCAGCAGCACGATGAGCAGTCCGGAAAACATAGGCGCAAAGGCGTCCTCGGTCAGTGGCTGGGCGGGGCTAAAGCCGCATCAGGGCTGGAGCTGCGTCAGCGTAATGTGGGTTTCGCGCTTGCCCGCTTTCCAGTAGCCGGCCTCGACAATCAGGCCGGGATAGTCGGGGTGGTAGTTGATGCGGATATTGCGGTCGGGTTTTTCTGCATCGAACAGCACCACAGCGAGGGCGTTAAAGCGCCCGGCGGGCACGGTGACCTGCTCGGTGCCGTCGGTATAGTAGTGAAAGGCCTCGTCGCGACCGCGATGGTCGACAAAGCCTACGTCGCACGGGGCGCTTTGGCTGCAGCGCTCACGCCCGGCGCGCCGGGCCAGATGGATCAGCGCGGTCTGGCGATCCAGCGTGGCGATGTCGGCATCGGCCAGCTCGTAGCTGTCACCGATGCCAAACAGTGAGTAGCCGCTGTAGTAGTGCAGTGAATGCGTGGCGTGCTCGCCGGCGGTGAAGCGGCTGCGCTCCCGGCCGCTGGCCACGGCGATGGAGAAGCGCATGGCGCTTTTCCAGTGGCGGCCTTCCCGGCGCACCTTGTGGGTCAGGCCGGCGCCGGGCCAGCCGTCGACTTTCAGCCGGTACTGGGCGGTGAACGCCTGCATCGGGCGCAGCGTGGGCGCCTTTTCCGGGGCGGCCCAGGCCGGCCCGGTGAGCAGCCAAAGTGCCAGTGCGACGGGCCAGACGCGAGTCATGATGGGCATGACGTCTCTCCTGTAACGGTGGGCCGCGCTCGCGCGCGGCAGACGGTCGCAGACGGCACGCAGTATAGCGCCCGGCGCGGCGAGCGTCAGTAGCCGGCCGCCGGGTTGACGGTGCTCACCGGCTCACCGGCCTCGAAGGCGCGCAGGTAGTCGATGACCTGATCAATCGCCCCGTCAAGCGGAGTAGGCGCCGATACGTGCGGGGTGATCCATACTTTTGGATGATCCCAAAGCGGGCTGTCACAGGGCAGCGGCTCGGCGGTGAAAACGTCCAGCAGCGCGCCGCGCAGGCGGCCGGGCTGATCGGCATTGCCAAGCGCGGCCAAAAGCGCTGCCTCATCCACCAGCGCGCCGCGTCCGGGGTTGATCAGGGTCGCGCCTGCGGGCAGCTGGGCGAGCCGTTCGGCGTTGATCAGCCCCCGGGTGGCGTCGGTGTCCGGCAGCAGCGTGACCAGGGTTTGGGCGCGGCTTAGCACGGCGTCAAGGCCGGCGTCGCCATGATGGCAGTCAACGCCGTCGATCTCCTTGGCGGTGCGGCTCCAGCCCGTGACCGGGAAGCCGGCCCGGGAAAGCGCCTGCGCGACGTGGGCGCCGATAGCGCCAAGCCCCAGCACGCCCACCGGCCACTCGGCCTTGGCGGGCACGGTCTGAGGCGCCCAGCGGGCGTCGGCCTGAAGGCGGGCGTAGGCATCAAAGCTGCGGTAGAAGTGCAGCACGCCGTAAAGTACGTAGTCGGCCATGGATTCGGCCATGCCCGCATCGCGCAGCTTGACGATGGGCACGCCGTCGGGAAGCCCGGGGGTGGCCAGCAGGGCATCCACGCCGGCGCCCAGATTCACGATGCCTTTCAGCCGGGTTTGTTCCGCCAGCAGCCATGCGGGCGGCTTCCAGACGGCGAGGTAGTCGGCGTTTTGCCGCACTTTTTCAGGGGCATCGGCAGTGACGACGCTGGCGTGGGGAAAGGCGCGCTCAAGCGCGGCGCACCAGCGGCGGGCGTTATCCATGTGCACAACGATTTTCATGCGTTCTCCTTGGTACGGCAGTCATCGCGCTTCGGGCGCGGGGCCACTAGCATGCCGGATTGCGATTGTTGTAATAAAGGCTTTGACCGGCAGCCGCGCCAGAGTGCTAGTATCCTTGAAGACGACCCTGGCCGGCCTTGTGTGGCGGGCCAGTCGCCTGGCGGTCCGGATCCGCTGGCGCCTGTGCGCCGGTGCTGCCCGGTTTTGATCACTTCCAACGCCGAGTTGTTCGATGTCTCAGGTTTCACTGCCCTTTACACGTGAGGAGTATGCCACCCGGCTATGGAAGGTGCGCGCGGAAATGGCCGGCCGGGGCATTGATGCGCTGATCGTAAGCGACCCTTCCAACATGGCGTGGCTCACCGGCTACGACGGCTGGTCGTTTTACGTTCACCAGTGCGTGGTGGTGGGCCTGGAAGGCGAGCCCATGTGGTATGGCCGGCGCATGGACGCCAACGGCGCGCTTCTGACCTGCTGGATCAGCCCGGAAAACATCACCTACTACCCGGACTACTACGTCCAGAACCCGGACATGCACCCCATGGACTACCTGGCCCAGTCGATTCTGCCCCAGCGCGGCTGGGATCGCGGCGTGGTGGGCATGGAGATGGACAACTACTATTTCTCCGCCCAGGCCTACCTGTGCCTGCGCCGGGAGCTGCCCCACGCGCGCTTTGCCGACGCGAACGGCCTGGTCAACTGGTGCCGGGCGATCAAATCGCCCCAAGAAATCGCCTACATGCGCATTGCCGGCAAAATCGTTGAGGGCATGCACACCCGCATTCTGGAAATGATCGAGCCGGGCCTGGCCAAGAGCAAGCTGGTCTCCGAGATCTATCGGGTCGCCATCGAAGGCTTCACCGATGAAAACGGCCGGGTCTACGGCGGCGACTACCCGGCCATTGTGCCGCTTTTGCCCACGGGCAAGGACGCCGCCGCGCCGCACCTGACCTGGGACGACACGCCGTTTCGCGAAGGCGAGGGCACGTTTTTCGAGATTGCCGGGGTCTACAAGCGCTACCACGCGCCGACCTCGCGCACGGTGTTTCTGGGCCGCCCGCCCCGGGAATTCCTGCGCGCGGAATCCGCGCTGCTGGAAGGCATTGAACAGGGCCTTGAAGTGGCCAGGCCTGGCAACCGCACGGCGGATATCGCCAAGGCGCTGGGCTCGGCGATGAACAAATACGGCTTTGACCGCGGCGGGGCGCGGTGCGGCTATCCCATCGGCATTTCCTATCCGCCGGACTGGGGCGAGCGCACCATGAGCCTGCGCCCGTCGGACGAGTCCGTGCTGGAGCCGGGCATGACCTTCCACTTCATGCCCGGCCTGTGGGAAGACGGCTGGGGGCTTGAGATTACCGAGAGCATTCTGATCACCGAAAACGGCTGCGAGACCCTGGCCCACTTCCCGCGCCAGCTGTTTGTGCACTAGATCCCAGGAGCGAATTTATGAGCAAGCGCCCAAGCCCGATGACGCCGACGGTAGACTTCAGCGCCGACGGCGTGCAGCACGGCTTTCTCAACCTGCCGATTTCCGTGGACGACTCCGCCTGGGGGGCGGTGATGGTGCCGGTGACCGTGGTGAAAAACGGCGAAGGGCCCACCGCGCTTCTGACCGCCGGCAACCACGGCGACGAGTACGAAGGCATCACCGCGCTTTTAAAGCTGGCCAACACCCTCAAGGCCGAAGACGTCACCGGGCGGGTGATCATCGTGCCGTGCTTCAACACCCCGGCGGTGACCGCGGGCAAACGCACCTCGGGGCTGGACGGCGGCAACCTCAACCGCAGCTTCCCCGGCGACCCGGACGGCAGCGCCACCGAGCAGATCGCCGACTATTTCACCCGCTACATGGTGCCCATGGCCGACGCGGTGCTGGACCTGCACTCCGGCGGGCGCACCCTCGACATCCTGCCCTACGCTGCCTCCCACGTGCTCGACAATAAAGAGCAGCAGGCCGCCGCGCTGGAAAGCGCCAAGACCTTCGGCGCGCCCTACGCCATGGTGATGTTCGAGCTCGACGCCACCCACCTGTTCGACACCGTGTGCGAGAACCAGGGCAAGGTGTTCGTTACCACCGAGCTTGGCGGTGGCGGCACCTCCACCCCGGAAAGTGTCGAGATCGCCGAGCGCGGCGTGCGCAACTTCCTGATGCACCACGGCCTGATTGAAGGCGAGCCGGCGCTGCCGGATACCCCGCAGGTGTATCTGAACATGCCCGATGCCAGCTGCTACGTGCAAAGCGAGCACTCCGGACTGCTGGAGCTGCTGGCAGGCCTGGGCGACGAAGTGCGCGAAGGCCAGGCCATTGCGCGGATTTTTGATGTCACCCGCACCGGCAGCGCGCCTGCGGTGTACTACGCCCGGCGCGGCGGCGTGCTGATGGCGCGGCGCGCCCCGGCCCTTGCCCACATTGGCGACACCATCGCGGTGATTGCCGACGTGGTGGAGCGCCTTGACGGCTGACTATGACCAAAAACCCTTTAACCGCCGGGCTGAAGCTCGACCGCTTCGACGTGAAGATCTTGGCCATCCTGTCCCGGGACGGGCGCATCACCAAGTCCAAGCTGGCCGAGGCCATCAACCTCTCGGTCAGCCCCTGCTGGGAGCGGGTCAAGCGCCTGGAGCAGGCCGGCATCATCGAAGGCTACAGCGCCCGCATCAACACGCAAGTGCTGATGCCGGGCAACTCGGTGTGGGTGCAGATCGAGCTCGCCCAGCACAGCGTGGAGAGCTTTTCTGCGTTTGAAACGCTGGTCATGGAAACCCCCGAGGCCACCGAATGCGTGGCCGTGGGCGGCGGGGTGGACTACCTGGTGAAGTTTGAGGTGGCAAGCATCGACAGCTACCAGCGCGCCATGGACCGCTGGCTGGTATCCGACGCCGGCATCGAACGCTATTTCACCTATATCGTCACCAAGACGGTCAAGCGCGCCACGTCGGCCATCAGCGAGGATGAGCTGGCCTGAGTGCTTCGCCGCTCGCCAAAAAAACCGCCGGTTTATGCCGGCGATGCCAAAAAAAACGCATCTTTGCCCGGCGCTTTCAAAAGCACTTTTCGCGCTAACTGCCTTACCCTTGGGGTATCGAACGGTCACTACCGCAAGATACGGATACCCGAAAGGAGGGGCGCATGACGGCACTATCTACCACGCTTTCCGATCGTCTGCAGGACCCGCGCCTGTTTCGCCAGTACGCCTACATCAACGGCAAGTGGACCCACGGCGAGGGCGGCCGCGAAGAAGCCGTGACCGACCCTGCCACCGGCGAGGTGCTGGGCCACATTCCGGTGCTGGAAGACGCCCAGATTACCGCCGCGGTCGACGCCGCCGAGGCGGCGGCAGCCGGATGGCGGGCGCTGCGCGCCGACGAGCGCAGCGAGATTCTGCAGAAGTGGTACGCGCAGCTCCACGAGCACAGCGAAGACCTGGCCACCATCATGACCCTGGAGCAGGGCAAGTCGCTCGACGACTCCCGGGGCGAAGTGCAGTACGGCGCGAGCTTCATTCGCTGGTTTGCTGAAGAGGGCAAGCGCACCTACGGCGAGACCATTCCCAGCCACATGCCCAACGCCGCGCTTGGCTCGATCAAGGAGCCGGTAGGCATCGCCGCGCTGATCACCCCGTGGAACTTCCCGCTGGCGATGATCACCCGCAAGGCCGCCGCCGCCCTGGCCGCCGGCTGCCCGGTGATCAACAAGCCTTCCAACGAAACGCCGTTCACGGCGCTGGCGCTGGCCGAGCTGGCCGAGCGCGCGGGCATTCCCGCCGGCGTCTACAACGTGGTGCTGGGCGAGCCGGCGGCGGTGTCCAAGGTGCTGTGCGCCGAGCCGCGCATCCGGGCGCTGTCGTTCACCGGTTCCACCCGGGTGGGCGAGCTGCTGATGGAGCAGAGCGCCGGCACCGTCAAGAAGCTCTCCATGGAGCTTGGCGGCAACGCGCCGTTCATCGTCGGCCCGGATATGGACCCGACCGAAGCCGCCCAGGCGGCGGTGGCGGCCAAGTACCAGACCTCCGGGCAGGACTGCCTGGCGGCCAACCGCATTCTGGTGCACGAGTCCATCCACGACGCCTTTATCGAGGCGTTCAAGGACAGCATGTCCGCGCTCAAGGTGGGCAACGGCCTGGAAGACGGCACCGACCTTGGCCCGCTGATCCACGACAAGGCGGTGGAAAAGGCCCAGAGCATCGTCGACGACGCGGTGCAAAAGGGCGCGACCCTACACGAAAGCACCCAGCCGCCGGTAGCGGGCGACAACTTCTTTATGCCGGTGCTGCTGACGGGCATCACCCGGGAAATGAAGGTCTGGCGCGAGGAAAACTTCGCTCCGGTGGCCGGCGTGCTGCCGTATGCAACCGACGAAGAAGCCATCGAGCTTGCCAACGACACCGAGTACGGCCTGGCCTCCTACGTCTACAGCAACGACATGCGCCGCATCTGGAAAATCATGCGCGGCCTGGAGTTTGGCCTGGTCAGCGTCAACTCGGTGAAGATGACCGGCGCGCCGGTGCCCTTTGGCGGGGTGAAGGAGTCCGGCCTCGGCCGCGAGGGCGGCTCCACCGGCATCGAGGAATACCTCGAAACCAAGTTCTTCTGCCTCGGCGGCATGCCCTCCGCCTCCGGCAGCTGATCACGCTCCGGTGTGCTACCACAGCGCCGCTGCCATGCAGCGGCGCTTTTGCGTTGGGGCAGGATGTTTGAACAGGCTTTTTGCTACGCTATCAGCCGACCATGATAAAAACGGGGAGGGTACATGATGACCTTGCAGATGATCGGTATAGCCCTGGCCGTCGCCAACGTCGCTTTGCTGGCCGGCGGTCTCTACGGCGTCAAGCGGTATCAGCAGCGCCGCGGCTGAGACGCCCGTTGCAGCGTAAGGTCTGGCGGGTTGGTAAGTCCCCGCCCCGCATCGCATAATGGGGCCGCCGATTACACCCCGCTGCCCAAGGACTGCGTTATGTCACAAAAAATCTACTGCATCGCCAGCTTCAAACCCAAGCCGGGTAAAGAAGACGCCGTATTCAAGGCGCTGCAGGCGCTGGAGCCCAACGCCCACCGGGAAGATGCCTGCCTGCGCTACACGGTTACGCGCAAAATCGACAGCCCCTTCGCCCAGGGTGAGAGCTACCCCATCGTGTTTCACGAAGTCTGGGCCAACCGCGAAGCCTTCGAGGCCCACTGCCAGCGCAAGGAAATTCAGCAGTTCTTTGCCGACAACCTCGAATCTCCCGACGGCGACATCGAAGACGCCAACGTCTGCGTCTACACCGACGAGCCGAACGATTTTGACGCACCCGCAGTCTAAACCCGGATCAGCAACACAGGAGGCACCATGGCCGAACAAAAGATGAACGTCGAAAGCTTCAATCTCGACCACACCAAGGTAAAGGCACCCTACATCCGCCTGGCGGACGTGAAAGAGGGCGCCCACGGCGACCAGATCCACAAGTACGACCTGCGCATCTGCCAGCCCAACAAGGGCCACATGGAAATGCCCGCGCTGCATTCCCTTGAGCACATGATGGCCGAGCACTCGCGCAACCACACCGACAAGGTCGTCGACATCAGCCCCATGGGCTGCCAGACCGGCTTCTACATCGCCATGATCAACCATGACGACTACGACGCCGTGCTGGATATCGTCGAAAACACCCTGAAAGACGTGATCAACGCCACCGAAGTCCCCGCCTGCAACGAAATGCAGTGCGGCTGGGCCGCCAGCCACAGCTTGGAAGGCGCCCAGGAACTCGCCCGCGACCTCCTCGCCAAGCGCGACGAGTGGACGCAAGTGTTTGCCTGATAGGGCAACGCTTTGAGACATAGCGACAAGCGCCTCTGCGGAGGCGCTTTTTTGTGCGGCTACGAAAAAAACATGAGAAATGTAGCAGGAATGTGGAAGGGAGAATGGAGAAATGCTAAGTTAGCTTTGAGAAAGCTAAGGCTTATTTAGCCAGCTGACGCCACCATGGCGCAGAGGTAGCTTGCATGGTGGAAGCGGACTTCAGTCCGCGAAGATGCAGGCTCAAAGATTATGAATACAACTCGTCAGCTTCGGCGGCCTGCTGTGCATACAGTTTGTTGGTCCAGGCAAAATACGCAAGCATGCGAATTCTGCTTAGGGCCTGTTGACGTTTCATGGCAGGGGTATTGGCAGGATAGGGGCAAGCTCGCAGAATAAAGGCTCCTACACCAACAAACTGCAAGCCTGCCATGCCCCGACAAATGCTCACGGATGAACACTGGTCGAAGCTGAAATCTATCCTGCTTCAACACGGTATTTATGACAAGGCCGACTTGCGTACCACGGTGGAAGGCATTCTGTATCGGATGCGCACCGGCTGCCCGTGGCGGGACCTACCGGAGGCGTTTGGGCTCTGGAACACGGTCTACAAGCGCTTCAACGCCTGGTCAGCGAGTGGAAAGCTGATGAGGATTTTCAGCTCTCTGGTGGAAGATCCTGATGTCGAGTGGCTGTTCATTGATGGCTCTTATGTCAAGGCACACCAGGACAGCACGGGGGCTGCCACGGAAGACGCCGAAGCCATTGGCAAAAGTCGTGCAGGCAACACCAGCAAGATCCATCTGACCGTTGATGCCTATGGGCTGCCGATTGCCTTCAGGATAACGGGCGGTGAGGTGCACGACAGCAGGGAAGCGCCGGTGTTGATTGACGACTTGCCGGCGGGTGATGCGCTGGTGGCTGACAAGGGCTATGACAGCGAGCGTATCCGTGAACAGATCGAAGCCAAGGGCATGGTTGCCGTCATTCCACGCAAACGCAACTCAAAGAAAGGAAATGCCAATCTGGACAGAGGCTTATATCGCTATCGGCATCTGGTTGAGAACGCCTTTGCTCGATTGAAACCGTATCGCGCCATCGCGACGCGATACGATAAGCTCAAGCGAAACTACGAGAGCATGGTGGCCTTGGCGTGCGGCTTTTTATGGCTGCCAATGTGAAACGTCAACAGGCCCTAGGCTGCCGAACTATTCTTGATATTTCATAATGTCAATGAGTTAATAAAAAATCACGCTGGATAATTGTGTTAAACGAGCCGTAACGTTTATTCAATATCCGAGCGTTCCGTCTGATACCTGTTAGGCCTATGATAATAAGGGATTAAAAATGAATAAAAATATTTTTTTAGCTATGCTTATCTCTGGATTGGTTTTGCAAGGTTGTGCAACGCATAAAGCTGCACCTCAAATAAATGTAGAGAGGCAGCAGACCTATAAAATACCTTTTGAAAAAGCGTGGGATATTTCTGTAGATTTTTTTGCAGAGAATGGAATAAGTTTAGAAAAAATAGAAAAGGAGTCTGGCCTTCTGACAGCCCAAAATGGTTCTGTTGGTATTGGCTACTATTTGAACTGCGGAGAGGCTGGTGGCCTTGGTAGTGGTTTTGAGAATATTAACTCAAGGCTAAATGTATTAGTTCGGGATATTGACGAACATACATCGAAAATATCGGTGAATTTAAAAGCAAACGCGCAAGTTGTAAGGCGAAACTTATATGGTCATGCGCTAGAGACAATTTCCGTTAAATGTGAGTCTACTGGGCAGTTAGAAAGTGACATGCACGCTTATTTTAAATCCAAAATATGAATGCCTAACAAGAGCAGGCACGGCGACACCCATTACATTGCGCATTCGGCTCCATGCCTTGGGTGCGCATGCTGCAAGCGTTAAAGAGGAGAAAACATGAGCCTTCTGAGGAGATTTGAAGAGGATGCAAGGATTGAAAAAGCCGACAGCTCGGTAATAGGCCCATATAAAGGCTCTTCGTCGTTGGGTGTGGAATTCGCCCCCTGAGCTGGGCCAGGATATGACCTCCACATGGACAGGAGGTATGGCATGGACGGCACCCAGATTCTGACCCTC
>NZ_BAAAZT010000064.1:0-29090 GCF_039537045.1 Halomonas cibimaris
CCGTTCAGCGCCGATGGTAGTGTGGGGCCTCCCCATGCGAGAGTAGGACATCGTCAGGCATTAATACGCAGAGAACCCGGCCACGTGCCGGGTTTTTTGTGTGCGCGGAAGAAAAAGTGCGTAAGAAAAAGCGAGACAGGACAGGGCCGAGGGCAGGGAATAACGACCAGATGGAGCGCACTGAAGCGCGCAAATGCGGCGTTGCGGCTGTGCTGTTGCGCAATACATCGCCCTGCCACGATGTGCTACCAGGTTTGCAGCGCTTCAGGCACAAAGGGTTTCCAGGACTTCGATCAGCGAGTTCATTTCATCGTCGGTGCCGATAGAGATGCGCAAAAAATTCTGCAGCCCGGCTTTATTGAAGTGGCGCACCAGAATGCCGCGCTCGCGCAGCCCGACAAACAGCTGGCCGCCGTCATAAGCGGGATGCTCAACCAGTAAAAAGTTGGCCTGAGAGGGCAGAACCGTAAACCCGAGCGATTCCAGCCGGGTTTGGGTACGTTGGCGAGTGGCAATAACGCTTTCGCGACAGGCCTGAAAGTGCGCGGTATCTTCCAGCGCGGCGATGCCGACACGTTCGGCTAGCCGATCGACGGGGTATGAGTTAAAGGAATCCTTGATGCGCTTGAGCCCGTCGATCAGCTCCGGTGAGCCAATCGCATAGCCCAGGCGGATACCCGCCAGGCTGCGGGATTTGGAAAACGTACCGGTGACTAAAAGGTTGGGATAGCGCTGGGTAAGCGCAGCGGCGCTTTCGGCACCGAAATCTACATAGGCCTCATCAAGCAGAACTACCCGGTCGGTTACTTGCTTGAGCAGCGCTTTTAGCGCGTCGAGCGAGTGGGCGTGGCCGGTAGGGGCATTGGGGTTGGCAAAAATAATGCCGCTTCTGCTCTCGGCCTTTGTCAGCGCGTCCAGGTCGACTTCCCATCGTTCGTTCAGCGGGTGCTGACGCAGCTCAATGTCGTAAAGCTTGGCATAGACCGGATAGAAGCTGTAGGTGAGCTCCGGCACGTCCAGCGGTGCGCCGTGGCGAAAAAAAGCCTGAAAGGCGAACGCGAGAATTTCGTCTGAGCCGTTGCCCGCAAAGACGCTGCTGACCGGCACGCCGTATGTTGCCGCCAGCGCCTGACGCAGCGCGACCGAATCCGGGTCAGGGTACAGGCGCAAATGGCTGGCGGCGTAGTCGCGCAGCACCCGGCCGACGCCCGGCGCCGGTGCGTAAGGGTTTTCGTTGGTATTAAGTTTGATGACCTGCTCGGTTGGCTGTTCGCCGGGAACGTACGGGGTCAGCTCGTGCAGGGCAGGGCTCCAGAATTGGCTCATGGCAATGACCTGAATCGGTGGAAACAATGCCGGCCATGGTCGCTTGGGGGGAAAAAAAGCGCAAGTAACTCGCACAGCGCCGGCAACCCGAGCAAAGGGGGTGGGCGTGTTTGCAAGGAGCGGTTATGCTGTTTCGGGTGTATTTTACCTGTTGAATGCGATGAGGAGCTCAACGATGCAACTAAGAAGCGTGCTGATCGGCTCGGCCATGCTATCGCTGCTGGCAGGTTGTGCCGGCGGCCCCGCGAACACGGCCAGTCAAGAATCCATTGAACCGACGACGGCCACCTATCAGGGAACGCTGCCCTGCCGTAACTGCGACGGCATCGGCCTTGACGTGGAGATGGTCGGCCAAGAGTCTGACGCCGCTCAGGACCGCACTTTTACGCTTACCGCTTCCTATAAAAACCATCCGCAGAACCCGCCGGACGAAAACTACGCGGGCGGCTGGGAAGTGCTTACCGGTACGCCGTCCAATCCGGATGCCAAGGTATATGAGCTGACGCCGGACACGGAAGGGCAGACGTATTACTTTTTGCGCCTGGATGAAAGCACGCTGGAGCTGATTGATCCCGAGCGTCGCCGCTTTGAAAACGGCGAAATGCTGCGCCTTAAGCGCCAGTAAGATGAGACAAGGCGCCCGCCGTCGCGATACGGCAACGCAAGCGCAACAAAGCAAAGGCGGCCCCGGGCCGCCTTTGCTGTGTACGGTAGGGAAGAGAGAGGAGCATGTTCTGTGGCCAAAGCCAAAAGCGCTTTTGTGTGTACCGAATGCGGCGCCGAATTTCGCAAGTGGCAGGGGCAGTGTTCCAGCTGCAAAGAGTGGAATACGCTAAGTGAAGTGCGCCTTGCCCCGGCGCGCCCCGGGGCCGGTGCGCCAGCGGCGGCGTCGCGGGGCGGCTACAGCGGCGCGCTGACCCGGGAAGTGGTGGACCTGGGCGAGGTGGACTTAAGCGAAGTGCCGCGCATGACCTCCACCTTCGGCGAATTCGACCGGGTGCTGGGCGGCGGGCTGGTGCCCGGTTCTGCGGTGCTTTTGGGCGGCCACCCCGGTGCGGGCAAGTCCACGCTTTTGCTGCAGACGGCCTGCAAGCTGGCCCAGACCCGCCAGATTATCTACGTCACCGGCGAGGAGTCACTTTCTCAGGTGGCCATGCGCGCCCACCGGCTGCAGCTGCCGACCGAGGGGCTGAAGATGCTCGCCGAAACCAGCATCGAGACCGTTCTGGCCGTGGCCGAGCGGGAAAAGCCCGATATTCTGGTGATCGACTCGATTCAGACCATGCACTTGGAAGACATTGCCTCGGCTCCGGGCGGCGTGGCCCAGGTACGCGAGTCCGCCGCTGCACTCACCCGCTTTGCCAAACAGAGCAACACCGTGCTTTTGCTGGTCGGGCACGTCACCAAGGACGGCACGCTTGCCGGCCCCAAGGTGCTCGAGCACATGATCGACGCGTCGCTTTTGCTTGAAGGCGGGTCGGACTCGCGCTTTCGCACCCTGCGCGGGCAGAAAAACCGCTTCGGCGCGGTCAACGAGCTGGGCGTGTTTGCCATGCTCGAACAGGGGTTGAAAGAGGTAAAAAACCCCAGCGCGATTTTTCTTTCGCGCAACGAAGAGCAGGCCCCGGGCAGCCTGGTGATGGTGGTATGGGAAGGCACTCGGCCGATTCTGGTAGAAGTCCAGGCGCTGGTGGATGAATCTGCGCTGGGCAACCCGCGCCGGGTGGCCGTGGGCCTCGACCCCAACCGGCTGGCCATGCTGCTGGCCGTGCTCAATCGCCACGGGGGGCTTTTTACCGGCGATCAGGACGTGTTCTTGAACGTGGTGGGCGGCGTCAAGGTACTGGAAACCAGCGCCGACTTGGCCGTGCTGCTGGCGGTGGTGTCGAGCCTGCAAAACCGCGCGCTGCCCCGGGAGCTGGTGGTATTCGGTGAGGTGGGCCTTTCAGGCGAGATTCGTCCGGTGCCTAGCGGCCAGGAGCGCATCGCCGAGGCCGCCAAGCACGGCTTCACCCGGGCCATTGTGCCCCGGGCCAACGCGCCCAAAAAATCGCCCAAGGGCATGGACGTGATTCCGGTGGACAAGCTCAGCGATGCCCTGGATGCGCTATAGCCGCCACGTACGCAATATGCCGTAAGTGGGCGTCTGCGTTAAGATGCACCACCGATTTGCAAGGAGATATCTCAATGAGCGCCATTCGCCTGACGCAATACAGCCACGGCGCCGGCTGCGGCTGCAAGATCGCCCCCGACGTGCTCGACGGTATTCTGGCCAAGGCCGGCCCGCCCGCCGCAAGCGACAGGCTGGTGGTGGGCAACCAGGGGCGTGAAGACGCCTGCGTCTACGACCTGGGCGACGGTCGCGGCATGATCGCCACCACCGATTTTTTCATGCCCATTGTCGACGACCCGTACGATTTCGGCCGTATCGCGGCGACCAACGCCATCAGCGACGTCTACGCCATGGGCGGTGACCCGGTCATGGCGCTGGGGATTCTCGGCTGGCCGCTGGATCAGCTCAGCGTGGATGTGGCCGGCGACGTGATGGCCGGCGCTCAGGCGGTATGCCGCGAGCACGGCGTAGCCCTGGCCGGCGGGCACTCCATTGACGCCCCGGAGCCGATTTTTGGCCTGGCCGTCAACGGCCTGGTGGATCTGGAACGCTTAAAACTCAACAGCGCCGCCAAGCCCGGCGATCTGTTGTTTTTAACCAAGCCGCTGGGCGTAGGCATGCTCACCACCGCGGAAAAGCGCGGCCTGCTGGCCGACGAGCACCGGGGCCTTGCCCGGGAAACCATGCTGGTTTCCAACCGCATCGGCGCTGAGCTTGCCGGCGTTTCCGGCGTGCACGCCATGACCGATGTGACAGGCTTTGGCCTTGCCGGGCACTTAAGCGAAGTTTGCGCCGCCAGCGGCGTGGCCGCGAGCCTGGATTTCACCCGTCTGCCGCGCCTTGAGGCGGCGGAAACCTACCGCCGGCAGGGGGCCGTGCCCGGCGGCACCGGGCGCAACCGCACCGCGCTGGGGGCAGCGCTGCCGGAGATGGCCGACGAGCACTGGCAGTGGCTGTGCGACCCGCAGACCTCCGGCGGGCTGCTGCTGGCCGTGGATCCGGCAAGCGTAGAAGCCGTGCAGCGTATCGGCCGCGAACACGGCGTCGAGCTTGCCGCCTTCGGCACGCTCAAGGCCCAAAACGGCGACGCTCTAATCGGCTTCAACAGCGACGAGGTGGCGGGGTGAGTGGGGTTGGCAGCGACACGGCGAGCGTAGCCCCAAAAGCGGAGCTTGTACGTCAGGGCCGCCCGCTGATCGACGTGCGTGCCCCGGTCGAGTTTGCGCAAGGCTCGCTGCCCGGCGCGGTCAACCTGCCATTGATGAACGATGACGAGCGCCACCAGGTCGGCATCGCCTATAAAAAGCACGGCCAGCAGCAAGCCGTTGCGCTGGGCGAAAAACTCGTCAGCGGCGCGGTCAAAACGGCGCGCGTCAACGCCTGGTGCGATTATTTAGCCCGGCATCCGAATGCGCTGATCTACTGTTTTCGCGGCGGGATGCGCTCGCAAATTGTCCAGCAGTGGCTGGCAAAAGCCGGCTGCTCCGCCCCGCGCATTGACGGCGGCTGGAAGGCCATGCGCCAGATGCTCTGCGCGCGCATTGACGCCGCCGCCGAGCAGCCCATGCTGATGATCAGCGGGCTGACCGGCTGCGCCAAGACGGTGCTGATCAACCGGCTGGAGTGTGGCGTGGATCTGGAAGGCTTTGCCAACCACAAGGGCTCGGCGTTTGGCCGCATGCCCGAACCGCCGCCGCCGCAAATCGACTTTGAGCACGCGCTGGCACAGCGTCTGATGGCACTTTCCGGCCCGCTGATACTGGAGGACGAATCGCGTCAGGTGGGTAACGTCAACGTTCCGCTGACGTTCTGGCAGGGGATGGAGCAGGCGCCGCGTATCCGTGTGGAAATGCCCCTGGACTGGCGTCTGGAGCAGCTGCGCCAAGACTACATTATTGATCTGGAGCGCGCCCACTGCGAGCGCTTCGGTGAGCAAGAAGGCTGGGAGCGCATGCGCCAGCAGCTGGGCAACGCCCTGCTGCGGCTGAAAAAGCGTTTGGGCAGCGCTCGCCTTGCTCGGCTGCAGCGGCTACAGGCGCTGGCCTTTGCCGCCCATGAAAGCGGCGATCGCCAGGCGCACGAGGCCTGGCTGGCACCGCTTTTGACCGAATACTATGACCCCATGTATCGCTATCAGCTAACGCGCAAGCAGCAAGCAGGGCTGAAAGAGTACCACGTAGGCGACTGGGACAGCTGTCTGGACGCCGCCCGGCAGTGGCAGGCAGAGCAGCGCGGCCTGAAGCGTTAGCGGGCAACCGCTGTGCGCAGCCACGGATACAGCACCCGGTCAAGCAGCGGGGCAAGGCGCTGGAAAGCATCGTCGTCGGCAAGTATGTCGGCCTGCGGCTGAATGAAATCATCGCGGCCGGCCGGCGGGGCCTGGTTTTCGAGCAGGGCGGCAGCGCTTTTCCGGGTGGCGTGCAGGTGGCAAAGAAGGCCGATGACGCGCCCGTCGTCCCAGGCAAAGCCCTGCAGCGGGGCCGCCGCACTGGCGCCCAGCGGCGTTGCGTTATCCGGCAGGCTGAACACCGTACGGTGCCACACAAAAGCGTGAAACTGCTCGGGCAGGTCAAACGTTGCGTCTTTGGCCAGGCGAACGGCGTGAAAGCCGGCTTCAGGAAACGTGCCGGGGCCTACGGTTGCGCCCAGCGCATCGGCGATCAGGTGCGCTCCCAGGCCGATACCCAGCAGCGGCTTTTGCCCGTCCAGGTAGCGCTCGATGAGTTTTTGCTCTGCCCGCTGCCAGGCGGGCGGGGCCTCCAGCAGGGCCTCGTCGCCGTCGAGAACGATCAGCGCATCGCTGTCGCCCGGACGCGGGGCAATTTCGCCGTCGTCCAGATGAAACACGGTATAGCTGTGTCCCATGCTGGAAAGCCAGTCGGTAAGGCGCGCAGGCCCGTGATGGGGGCCGTGCTGTAGCAGATGAACGTGCATGATATTCTCCTCACCCAACGATGACTTTCGCAATACGTGCCTTGCCTGTGAGTACGCAGCCTTTGTGTACCGGCCCGGCAAGCACGCACAGGAACTTTAACATGGCGTCAAAAAAACCGGGCTTTTATCAGCGGCTTCAACAGCTTGGCCGGCCCGCACAGCAGGCTTTCATGGCGGCGCTGGCCGAGCGCCAGCTGCCCAACTACGCGCTCTACGCGCAAACCACCGGCCACGGCGATACGCACACGCTGCGCACCGTGCTGGACCTGGTGTGGGAAAAGCTTGCCGTGCACAGCGCAAGTATCGACTTCGAGCGCCAGGCGGAAAAGCTGGCCGAGTGTGAGCCGCCCGTCGAGGACGACAGCTTCGGCGCTCGCCGAGCGCTGGACGCGGTGGTATCGGTGGCGGCGCTGCTGGATACGTGGCGCGGCGAAGCGCCCGAGGCGGTGCTTGACGTCAGCCGCACGTCGCGTGCCGGGGTGCGCGCCTTTATTGAGCTGACCGAAGGCGAAGACGACGCCGATAAGCTGGCGCTGCTGGTGCGTGACCACCCGCTTACCGACGACGAAAACGATTTTCAGGACGCCGTGCTTGAGGCCGTCTCGCCGCCGCTTTCCAGAGACCGGCTGAAAGAGGTGCGCCGGCTGGGCAAAAACGAGGGCGTGAGCAACCTGGGGCTTTCGTTGGACTCGGAATAGGCGAGCAGAGGCCGCCGGATGCCGCCGGCAGTTTTGGGAATTAAATACGGATGCCGGCGTTGAGCATGACGCCGGCGGTGCCGAAGAGCAGCATGTCGGTTTCAACCTTGCCCCAGCGCACGCCAACGGCCGGCAGAACGGCCGGGGCAACGCCGTAGTGGTTGAACGGAATCTTGTGCTTTTTGCTGCCTTTGTAGCCGCGCAGCGCGCCGGCGGTGAGCTTGGCGCGAAACTCCAGGTTCGGCGCCGGCTGCCAGAAGGCAAACTCGCGGCCGGCGTAGAAATACCATATGGGCTGGTTGAAGGAGTTTTTCAGCCAGGCCGTGCCTGCCAGCCAGCGGTCGGGGTTGTGCAGCTCGATACCGATCAGGTTCTGATCTTCGTTGTAGCCTGAACTGCCGGAAAAGTGCTGCGTGGCCAGGCTGGTTTGCACAAAGGTGTGATCGTATTGCCAGAAGTCGTTGCCCGATGCGCTCAAGGGAAGGGTGGCGCTCGCCAGCAGAGCGATAAGCCAGCGGCGCGCCCTGGGGGTGCGCGCCGCCATGTCAGAAATAAAGGGCATGCCGGAAATAAACGCCGTCATCTTATAGCCGCATCTTGATACCGTGATCGGTCATGTAGCGCTTGGCCTCGGGGACGGTGTATTCGCCGAAATGGAAGATGCTCGCGGCAAGCACCGCGTCGGCGCCGCCCTTGAGCACGCCGTCTACCAGGTGATCAAGGTTGCCCACCCCGCCCGAGGCGATCACCGGCACGCTCACCGCCTCGGAGATGGCGTGGGTCAAGTCCAGATCAAAACCGGCCCTGGTGCCGTCTCGGTCCATGCTGGTCAGCAGCAGCTCGCCGGCGCCGTAGTCGGCCATTTTCTTTGCCCACTCCACCGCGTCAAGGCCGGTCTCCTTGCGTCCGCCGTGGGTGAAAATCTCCCAGCGCGGCGCCTCGCCTTCCCGGGATACCTGCTTGGCGTCAAGCGCCACGACGATGCACTGGCTGCCAAAGCGCTCGGCGGCTTCGCGGACGAACTCCGGATGAGTGATCGCGGCGGTGTTGATCGCCACTTTATCCGCCCCGGCGTTGAGCATGGTGCGGATATCCTCGCAGCGGCGGATGCCGCCGCCCACGGTCAGGGGAATGAACACCTCGCCGGCAATGCGCTCGACCATGTCCACGGTGGTGTCGCGGTCGTCGCTGCTGGCGGTGATGTCGAGAAAGGTGATCTCGTCGGCGCCCTGCTGGTTATAGCGCTGGGCGATTTCCACCGGGTCGCCGGCGTCGCGGATGCCGATGAAGTTGACGCCCTTGACCACGCGGCCGGCGTCAACGTCCAGGCAGGGGATAATGCGTTTGGCAAGGCTCATGATTTTTCTCCGCTCAGGCGATCGCTCAGCCGCTGGGCCTCGGCGACGTCCAGACTGCCTTCATAAATGGCGCGGCCGGTGATCGCGCCCAGAATGCCGCTGTCAGCCACTTCGCACAGCGCCTGGATATCTTCAAGGTTGGTGACCCCGCCCGAGGCAATCACCGGCAGGCCGCCGTCCCGGGCAAGGGCGGCGGTGGCCTCGACGTTGACGCCGGCCATCATGCCGTCCCGGGCGATGTCGGTGTAGACGATGGAGGAGACGCCGTCGTCGGCAAAGCGCTTGGCAAGCTCGGTGGCCTTCACCGTGGAGACCTCGGCCCAGCCGTCGGTGGCAACAAAACCGTCTCGGGCATCCAGCCCCACGATCACGCGGCCGGGAAAGGCGCGGCACATCTCGGTGACAAACGCCGGTTTTTTCACCGCCTGGGTGCCGATGATGACGTAGGACACCCCGGCGTTTATATAGTGCTCGATGGTGTCGGCGCTGCGGATGCCGCCGCCGATCTGGATGGGCAGATCCGGATAGGCCCGGGCAATGGCGGTGACCGCCTCGCCGTTGACCGGCTGGCCGGCAAAGGCGCCGTTTAAATCGACCAGGTGCAGGCGCCGCGCGCCGGCCTCGACCCAGCGGGCGGCCATGGCCACGGGGTCATCGCCGTAGGACGTGGCTTCGTCCATGCGGCCCTGCTTGAGGCGTACGCACTGGCCGTCTTTCAGATCAATGGCGGGAATGACTAGCATGGTATGTTTACCTTGGTGAAACGCATGGAGCGTCCGGGTTACGGTGACCAGGTGACGAAGTTTTCCAGCAGCCGCAGCCCGGCGCGGGAGCTTTTTTCCGGGTGGAACTGTACGGCAAAGCTGGATTGGTGACCAATGGCTACATGGGCGTTGATGTGGCCGTAGCGGGTGGTGCCGAACACTTCGGTCTTTTCGGCGGCGTCGACGTAGTAGCTGTGCACGAAATAGAAATGCTCGTGGCAATCAATGCCGTTCCATAGCGGGTGTTCGCCGTGCTGATCGACCAGGTTCCAGCCCATGTGCGGGACTTTCAGCCGGGCGTTGTTGTGGTCGCGCATGCCGTCGGGGAAGCGCTTCACCTCGCCCTTGAACGCGCCCAGGCAGGTCACGCCGCCGCTTTCTTCGCTGTGCTCCAGCAGCATCTGCTGGCCCACGCAGATGCCCAGCAGCGGCTTGCCCTGGCGCCGAATCACGTCTTCCACCAGGCCGCGCAGTTCGGTGCGTTCAAGTTCGCCCATGCAGTCGCGGATGGCCCCCTGGCCGGGAAGCACCAGCCGGGTCGCCCCGTGAATGCAGCGGGCATCCCGGGTGATGATCACGTTTTCATCAGTGACATGCTCCAGCGCCTTGGCCACAGAGTGCAGGTTGCCCATTCCATAGTCGATCACAGCAATGGTCATGGTGTGCTCCTTATAAGCTGCCTTTGGTCGACGGCATCTGACCGGCCATGCGCGGATCTTCGGCAACCGCCATGCGCAGCGCCCGGCCGAACGCCTTGAAAATGGTTTCGGCCTGGTGGTGGACGTTAATGCCCTTGAGGTTATCGATATGCAGCGTCACCGCGGCGTGGTTGACAAAGCCCTGGAAGAATTCCTGGAATAGCTGAGTATCCATGGCGCCCACGGTATCCCGGGTAAAAGCGACCTGCATGAATAGCCCCGCACGCCCGGAAAAATCCACCACCACCCGGGAAAGCGCTTCGTCCAGCGGTACGTAGGCGTGACCGTAGCGATAAATGCCGCGCTTGTCGCCGATCGCCCGGGCAAACGCCTGGCCCAGGGTAATGCCTACATCCTCTACCGTGTGATGGTCATCGATATGGGTGTCTCCCGCGGCGCTGATATCCAGGTCCATCAGGCCGTGGCGGGCAATCTGGTCGAGCATGTGATCGAGAAACGGCACGCCGGTTTTGCCGTTGAGCCGGCCGCTGCCGTCGAGATCGACGCTGATCTTGATCTGCGTTTCCTGGGTGTCACGGCTGACCGTGGCGGTACGCGCTGACATGGGGGCTTCTCCTGCGTGGGCACACTTGAAAAAAACAGCAATGGCGACGCACGCTTGTCGCGTCGAGCGCGCATGCTGAACACGCAGGCCAGCGAAGTCACAAGGCAGGCCTGCGGCAAGCCACCAGTATAGTGAATCGCCCCGGCTATCGGCTACAATGCGCGCACCAGGTACGCTTGAAAGACCGGGCCAAAAGGAAGCCATGACCATGCCGGTGACACTGCAACACCTAGACCAGACCCGCTGGGCACAAGATTTTCAGGCCCGCCACGACCTGGTGCGCATTTATCAGGATGCCGACCCGGACAAGCTGGCGCCGGATGCCGTCGAGTCGTTTATCGCGCGCCACCTGCGCGCCGGCAACGGCTTTGCCTGTGCGCTGTTCAACGCCCGGCGGCTGGGCGCGGTGGCGATTACCCCGGCCGCTGACGGTACCTGGCAGCTGGGCGCGCTGTGCGTGCGCCGCACGACCCGCGGCCGCGGCGTCGCCACTCGGCTGTTGGCGCTGGTGGCCGATGAGGTCGCCCGCAGCACGCACCCCCGCCTGGCCGTCGCCTCGGCATCGTCCGCCGAAGGGCGGCTGCTCACCGGGCTGGGCTATGCCGTCACGCACGACGGAGATGTGCGGGTGGGCGCTGCCGGGGGGATATCATGAGGCAGCTATTGCGCATTGTGCTGGCCGCCGTTGGCATTCTGGGCATGCTGGCCGTGGCCTCGGTGGTGTATGTGACCACTTTTATGGACCCGGAAGACTTCAAGCCGCGTCTTACCGCCGTGGTGGAAGAGCAGACCGGGCTGGATATCGAGCTGGACGGCGCGCTTGCGTGGTCGTTTTATCCGCGCATCGGCGTTAGCGTGGAAAAAGCCCGAGCCTGGCTGGACGAGCAGGACAAGGACACTCCGCCGTTTGCCGGCGTGGAACGGGCCGAGGTCAGCGTTGCCTTTGCCCCGCTGCTGCGCGGGGAAATCGCCGTGGACGGCCTGACCCTTGACGGCCTGCGTCTGAACCTGCGTCGCAACGAACAGGGCGAAGGCAACTGGGAGCCGCTGGTTCAGCGCATGGCCGAGCGCGGCGAAAAAGCCGAAGCCGTGCTGGCCCCGGCCAGTGCCGGTCCCGGCGCCGACGCTGCCAGCCTGGACGTGGCGCTGAGCATTGCAAGCGTCAAGGTCAATAACGCCGATCTTCGCTTTCGCGATGCCCGGCACGGCACGCTCTGGCACGTCGACAAGCTCAACGTCACCGGCAGCAACGTCAATCCGCAGCGCTCTTTTCCGCTCAAGGCCGCGCTGACGCTTTCACGCTACGAAAGCCTTGACGCCCAGGCGATGACGCACCCGCCGGCCGCCAGCAGCGAGATCGAGCTGGATACGCGGCTCACCCTGGCGCCGGCCGAGCACGGCTTCGTACTGGAAAGCCCCCGCCTGGCAACGCGCACCCGGCTTGTGCCCGATGCCGAGCCCCAGGCGCTGCGCCTTGAGGCCTCGCGCATCGAGGCGAGTCTGGACCATCAGCGTCTTGTCGTCACCGACGGCGCGCTGAAAGGCACCCTGCACCACCCTGACGGTTGGAAAGGCGGTCTGGCGCTGGCGCTGACGTTTGCCTTTGACGGTGACTGGGGCGAGCAGGTTGCCACCGTCAACGACATGCGGCTCACCGGCCCCGACGAGCTGCGTGCCCGAGGCCGGCTGACGCTGGAAAACTGGCGGGATGCGCTGCGCTACGACGGCCAGCTTACGCTCAAACCGCTGTCGCTGCGCCCCTGGCTCAAGCGCCTGGGCGTCACGCCCAATATACGCGATCCCGACGCTTTCTCGGATGTCTCGCTCACCAGCCAGATAGACGGCGACGCCGAGCGCATTCGCCTGGCGCCGCTGTCGCTGGTGGTCGATAACACCACGCTGACCGGAGCGCTTGCCGCCGATCTCGACGGTACCGCGCTGGACGTTGATCTGGAAGGCGACACTCTCAACGCCGATCGCTACCTGCCTGCCGCGGCTGCTCAGCAGGCCGGTATCGAGCCTGTCCGCCGAGCGCTGGCGCAAAATGCCCCGCCTGCGCTGCTGCCTCAGCCTTTGCTGGCCTCGCTTGCGCTGGACGGCCGGCTGGCGCTGGGCACGCTGACGCTGGGCGGCTTGACCTTTGACACGCCTCGCGTTGCGCTTCAAGGGCGCGACGGCAGCCATCGACTCAAGACCTTGGAAGCCGGCTTCTACGGCGGCAAGCTCAGCGCTACAGGCCGGCTGGATGCCGGGCAAGTACCTTTGGAGTGGGCGCTGGCACCTCGCGTTGAAGGCGTCAAACTGGCGCCGCTTTTAAAAACGCTGAACGAAGGCGATGCCAGGCTCAGCGGCCGGCTTGACGCCGGCGGTGCGTTCACCACGCAAGGCAATACCCGTGAAGATCTGCTGCGCCGGCTCAACGGCAAAGGCCAGGCCGAGCTTAACGACGGTGTGATCGCCGGCGTTAACGTTTCCAGGCAGCTGTGCGAAGCCGTCGCCGCCGTGCAGGAGCGCGAAACCACCCGCGACTGGAACGCTAACACCCGCTTTGAGCGTGCGGATGCCACCTTTACCGTGCGCGACGGCGTCGTACAAAGCGATGATGTGCTGATCACGCTGCCCGGTATCGACGTTCACGGCGAAGGGCAGTACGACCCGGGCCACCGGCAGTTCGACGTGTTGGCCAGCATTCGCCTGGTGGATACCGCTGATGCGGCCTGCAAGGTCAACCCAAGGCTTGCCAAACTGGCGCTGCCGGTGCGCTGCGAAGGCAGCCTGGGCGCCGAGCCGGGAGACTGGTGCCGGGTGGATCAGGACACATTGGCCGACAGCGTGTCGCGGCTGGTGGGCGACGAAGTGGGCAGCCGCATTGAAGAAAAGCTCGACGAGAAACTCGGCGAAGGCGCGGCCCAAGAGCTGCGCGACGGCCTGAAACGTCTGTTTGATTGAGGTTGCATGTCACAGCCCAAGCATCATCAACGCCGGCCCGCCATGCCTGAACCGGTGCTTGAGCCGGCGCGCTTTCAGCAGCGCCTGCTTGACTGGTTCGACCAATACGGGCGCTACGATCTGCCCTGGCAGGCGCTGCGCACGCCGTACCGGGTGTGGGTGTCGGAAATCATGCTGCAGCAAACCCAGGTCGCCACCGTCATCGGCTATTTCGAGCGCTTTATGCAGCGCTTTCCCACCCTTGGCGATCTGGCCGCCGCCGAGCAGGACGAGGTGCTGCACCTGTGGACGGGACTTGGCTACTACGCCCGGGCGCGCAATCTGCACAGGGCAGCTCAGGTGGTAGTGGAGGATTACGGCGGCGAGCTGCCAACCGCAAGCGTGGAGGAGCTCACTGCGCTGCCGGGCATCGGCCGCTCCACCGCCGGGGCGATCATTGCCCAGAGCACCGGCGAGCGCGCGGTCATGCTCGACGGCAACGTCAAGCGCACGCTTACCCGCCTGCACGCGGTAGCAGGCTGGCCCGGCAGGCCCCGGGTAGAGCGCGGCCTCTGGGCGCTGGCGGACCATTACACGCCTGATACGCGACTTGCCGACTACACCCAGGCCATGATGGATCTGGGCGCGACGCTGTGCACGCGCGCCGCGCCGGACTGCGCGATTTGCCCGTTTGCTGATGTTTGCGTGGCCCACGCCCGGGGCGAGGAGCGCCGCTATCCCGAGCCCAAACCCAAAAAGGCCGTACCCACCCGGCAAACGCTGATGCTGATGCTCCACGACGGTCAGGGGCGCGTGTGGCTCGAGCAGCGCCCGCCAGCGGGACTCTGGGGCGGGCTTTGGTGTTTGCCGCAGTTCGATACCCGCGAACAGCTGAAGGACTGGCTGGCGGCCCATGCCAAAGCCCCCGAGCACGAGCCGGCGCGGCCGACGTTTACCCACGTGTTCAGCCATTTCCGCCTGGAGATTACCCCTCAGCCCGTGGCCTGCGATGCGGCGGGCACGGTGCGTGAAGGCGGTCTGTGGTACGACGTCAATCGGCCGCCGGCGCTGGGGCTGGCCGCCCCGGTCAAACGTTTGCTTACGGAATTTGCCGCCGAGCGGGCGCCGTTTCGTCTGGATAATACGCCGGGCCATGCGTAGCCTGTTAGATGATCACTTCGCGTTGCTGCAAGGAGTCAGCCATGAGTCAGACCGTATTTTGCCGCAAGTACCAAAAAGAGCTTAAAGCGCTGCCGTTTCCGCCGCTTCCCGGCCAGAAAGGCCAGGAGATCCAGCAAAGCGTCTCCCAGCAGGCGTGGGAAGAGTGGCAGGCGCTGCAGACCCGCCTGATCAACGAAAAGCACCTCAATATGCTGGACCCCGACGCCCGGGCCTACCTGATGGAGCAGATGGAGCGCTTTCTGGACAACCGCGAAACGGATCGGGCCGAGGGCTACGTACCGCCCCAGGCATAGGGCGTTGAGCCGCGTAGAAGATAAGCTGCGGAAAGCAAAGGCAGAAACGAAAGAAAGTTTTACAAAAGAGTTGACGAAAGGCGTCGCTTTTAGTTTAATACGCACCGTTGGCGGCGGCCGGATAGCTCAGTTGGTAGAGCAGTGGATTGAAAATCCTCGTGTCGGCGGTTCGATTCCGTCTCCGGCCACCAACCGTTGGGGTATCGCCAAGTGGTAAGGCACCGGTTTTTGGTATCGGCATGCGCAGGTTCGAATCCTGCTACCCCAGCCATTCGCCAACACTCTTTCTTGATGAACGTGCCAAAGCGTATCGCCTCGGCATGTTTGTTTTCTCAAGAAACGCAGCGCCGACATAGCTCAGTTGGTAGAGCAACTGACTTGTAATCAGTAGGTCCCGGGTTCGACTCCTGGTGTCGGCACCACTGCAAAAGCCTTTGCAGTCAGTGCGTTAGAGAATATAAAAAGCCGCCCCGAAGGGCGGCTTTTTTGCGTTTGCATAATACGCCACATAGCTGTTCCGTAGATCTCCACGGCTATCCTTCGGCTTCAGGTGTGCGTTGCGGATGTTTCTGCCCTTTGAGCTCCCTTTTATGCCTTCTTTTACGTTCCCTTTTGATGTGACCTTTAGCAGGCCGGAGTATCTGAACAACCCGCTTGTCTGGGGATTTGCCGGCGTCGTTGTCCTTGCACTTGGCATTGCCCTGTTCAAGAGGTTGCGACCGAGGTCTACGCGCCGTGCGCGCTACCAGACACGCAATTATCTTTTTACTCGCGCCGAATGGCGCTTTGCCCGGGCGCTGCAAAAGGCCGTGGGCGACGACTGGCTGCTTATGGGGAAGGTCAGAATCGCTGATGTGCTTGCCGTGGAGCACGACCCCCGGCTGCCCCGGGGCGAATGGCTGCGCGCCTTTTCGCGTATCAGCCAGAAGCACGTCGGCTATGTGCTGGTCGACCCCGAAAGCGGACGAGTGGCGTGCTGCATCGAGCTGGACGACGCCACGCACGGGCGCCGGGAGCGCATCCGGCGCGACGCTTTCGTCAACGCCGCCTTTGCTCAGGCCGGCATGCCCTTGCTGCGCATCCCCACCGCCAAGCAGTATGCGGTGCCCGTGCTGCAAAAAAAGATCCGTTCGGCCATTCGCGCCCGTCCCGCCAAGCGGGGCAAGGCCGCCAAGCGCCTTTCGGCGTAGCCGTCGCCGGGCCAGGGATCTACGCCTATGGTGTAAGACGGCGATGCTTTTCTGCGCGCTGCATATCCTCTACTTTGACCTTTGTCTAGGTAAAAAATGAACGCTTGCAGCCGCTTTGCCGGCAGATACCGCTGCGGATCTCGGCGGCCGGCGCGCTGTGGCACTGCACACCGCGTTGATGCCTACGCTGCATACAAGGAGAAATGACATGGCAGAGCCCACTACGTCGTCCGGGCAGTCCCAGCCGCCGCCCATCGCGTCTTTGAGCTTTCGCTTCGGCGCGCTGGGTGCGGCCGTGCCGCTGGCCTTTTTTGTCGTCTGGGCCGTTACCATCAGCGTGCTGGGCCTGTCTTCAGAGATAGGTCTGGTGATGGGCGCGCTGTTTGGCATTGTGCTGGGGCTTTTCTGCTGTAAAAGCCGCTGGTCAGACTATGCCAACGGCCTTTTTGAAGGCATGACCCAGCCGGTAGGCGTGGTCGCCATTGTCGCCTGGTTTTTTGCCGGTATGTTCGCCCAGGTGCTGCAGGTCGGCGGGCTGGTCGAAGGCCTTGTGTGGCTGGGCGGCGTGTCCGACGTGACCGGCGGGCTGTTTGTGGCCATGACGTTTTTGCTGGCGGGCATCTTTTCCACTGCGGTGGGCACCGGCTACGGCACCACGGTGGCGTTCTGTACGCTGATGTACCCGGCGGGCGTGGCCGTGGGCAGCGACCCGACCATGCTGTTCGCCGCGATTCTTTCCGGGGCCATTTTTGGCGATAACCTGGCGCCGGTATCCGATACCACCATCGTCTCGGCCACCACCCAAGGGGCCGACGTGCCCGGCGTGGTGCGCAGCCGCTTCAAGTATTCCATTGCCGCGGCGATCCCCACCGCCATTTTGTTTGCCGTATTCGGCGGCGGCGGAGATGCAAGCTTTGCCGACCCGGCGGCGCTGGAGTCGATGATGGCGTCTACCGATCCCATGGGCCTTTTGATGCTGGCGCCGTTTGCGCTGGTGCTGGTGCTGGCGCTGTCCGGCCAGCACCTGTTGACGTCGCTGACCTGGGGTATCATCGCCTCCGTTCCGGTGATTCTGCTGGCCGGTACCGGCGTGCTGGGCGATATCATCGGCTTTGATGCCGAAGCCGACACGGTGATGACCGGCGCGCTGGTGCAGGGCGTGAAAGGCTACGTCAACATGGCGATTCTGATTTTGCTGATCGTCGCGGCGGCCTATCTGCTCAAGCTGGGCGGCACCATGGAAGTGGTTACCGGTAAGCTGGTGGGCTGGATCAAGAACTCCGTGCGCCGCGCCGAGCTTGCCATCTGGGGCATTGTGGCGCTTTTGAACACCGCCATTACCATCAACACCGCCGCCGAAATCGCCGCCGCGCCCTTTGTGCGCGAGCTGGGCGAGCGCTACCGCATTCACCGCTACCGCCGGGCCAACATGCTTGACGCGATGACCTCAGCGCTGGGCTATATTTTTCCCTGGGGCGCGCCGGTGCTGCTGGGGTGGTCCACGATCAAGCTGATGCAGGAAACCTACGACTGGCTGCCAAGCGTTGCCCCCACCGAGGTGTTTCCGTTTGTCTTCCAGGGCTGGCTGCTGGTGGTCATCATGCTCGTGGCGGTGCTGACCGGCTGGGGCCGTCGCTATGAAGGCCCCGGCGGGCAAGAGCTGAAAGCGCCGCCGGAAAAATCAACACACACCGCAGCCGAGGGAGAAAAAGTATGACCCGAGCGTTTCAGCAACAGCTGCAGAGCCAGCTCGACGAGCTTCACGCAGAAGGCCTCTACAAGCACGAGCGCGAACTGATGTCGCCCCAGCGGGCGCGGATCGAGGTCGCCCAGGGCGAGGTGATCAACTTCTGTGCCAACAACTACCTGGGCCTGGCCGACGACCCGGCGCTGATCGCCGCCGCCGAGCGCGGCCTACACGAGCAGGGGCTGGGCATGGCGTCGGTGCGCTTTATCTGCGGCACCCACGCCGAGCACCGCCGGCTGGAACATCGCCTGGCAGAGTTTCTGGGCATGGACGACGCGATTCTCTATTCTTCGTGCTTTGACGCCAACGGCGGGCTGTTTGAGACGCTTTTGGGCCCCGAGGACGCGGTGATTTCCGATGCGCTCAACCACGCCTCGATCATCGACGGCATCCGCCTGTGCAAGGCGTCGCGCTACCGCTACGCCAACAACGACATGGCCGAACTTGAAGCGCGCCTGCAGGAGGCCGACGCCAAGGGCGCGCGCTTCAAGCTCATCGCCACCGACGGCGTTTTTTCCATGGACGGCGTGGTGGCCAACCTCACCGCGATCTGCGATCTGGCGGAGAAATACGACGCCATGGTGATGATCGACGACTGCCACGCCACCGGCTTTCTGGGCGAGGGCGGCCGCGGCACCCACGAATACCACGGCGTGATGGGGCGGGTTGATATCATCACCACCACGCTTGGCAAGGCGCTGGGCGGCGCCTCCGGCGGGGTGACCGCCGCGCGCGGGGCGATCGTCGAATGGCTGCGCCAGCGCTCGCGGCCGTACCTGTTTTCCAACGCGCTGGCGCCGCCGATTGTGGCGGCAAGCCATGAAGTGCTCGACATGGTGGAGCAGGGCGGCGAGCTGCGCGGCCGGCTGTGGGACAACGTCGCCCGCTTTCGTCAGGGGCTGGAAAAAGCCGGCTTTACCCTGACCGGCGCCGACCACCCGATCATCCCGGTGATGCTGGGCGACGCCCGGCTGGCATCGACCTTCGCCGAGCGGCTGCTGGCCGAGGGCATCTACGTTATCGGCTTTTCCTTTCCGGTGGTGCCCCGGGGGCAGGCGCGCATTCGCACCCAGATGTCGGCGGCGCACACCCCGGAACAGATCGACGCCGCCCTTGAGGCGTTTACCCGTATCGGCCGCGAACTGGAGGTGATTGCATGAAAGCCCTGGCCAAAAGCCACGCCGAGCCCGGCATCTGGATGATCGACGCACCGGTGCCCGAGCCCGGCCACAACGACGTGCTGATCAGGATTCGCCGCACCTCCATCTGCGGTACCGACCTGCACATCTACCACTGGGACGAGTGGGCGCAGAAAACCGTGCCGGTGCCGATGATTACCGGCCACGAATACAGCGGCGAGATCGTCGCGCTGGGCGAAGGCGTGGACGGCTTTGCCGTGGGCGACCGGGTTTCCGGCGAGGGCCACATTACCTGCGGCTACTGTCGCAACTGCCGCGCCGGGCTGCGCCATCTGTGTCGCAACACCGTGGGCGTAGGCGTCAACCGCCAGGGCGCCTTTGCCGAGTACATGACGCTGCCGGCCTACAACCTCTTTAAGCTGCCCGATGAGGTCTCTTTTGATCTGGCGGCGATTTTTGACCCCTTCGGCAACGCTGTGCACACCGCGCTGGCGTTTGATCTGGTGGGCGAGGACGTGCTGATTACCGGCGCCGGCCCCATCGGGATCATGGCCGCCGCCGTCGCCCGCCACGTCGGCGCGCGCCATGTGGTGATTACCGACGTCAACGATGAGCGCCTGGCGCTGGCTGCCCGCATGGGCGTGACCCGCGGGGTCAACGTTGCCCGGGAATCGCTGGAAGATGTCATGGCCGAGCTTGATATGACCGAGGGCTTTGACGTGGCGCTGGAAATGTCAGGCGTGGCCTCGGCCATCGATCAGCTGCTTGACGCCATCAACCACGGCGGCAAGGTGGCGATGCTGGGCATCCCCCCGGGCGAAATGCCCATCGACTGGAGCCGGGTGATCTTCAAGGGGCTGACCATTCGCGGCATCTACGGCCGGGAAATGTTCGAGACCTGGTACAAGATGGCAAGCCTCATCCAGTCCGGGCTGGACCTGGAACCGGTTATCACCCACCGCGTTGCCGCGGACGACTACGAGCAGGCTTTCGCCATCATGGAAGAGGGCAGCTCCGGCAAGGTGGTCATGAACTGGGACAGCGCGTCTTCGGGCTGACGCTGAAGCTTGCCAAGCGAGCCGAGGCCATCGATGTTTGGCGTGCGCCAAGGCCTCGGCCGGTACGTGCTGTCTCTACGCTGTGTGCGCCGGGGCCTCAGGCAGCGGCAGCGCGCCGTGCAGCTGGCGCGCCTTGAAGATGGTGCGAAACTGCGTGGGATCGTGAGGCGTCAGGTCATGCGCCGGCGGGTTGACATACACCACTAAAAGCCTGGATAGCCAGTAGCGCAGTGCGGTCATGCTCAGCATGGTAGGCCACAGCGCGCGCTCGTCGGCGGTGAGCGCCCGGCGCGCCTGATAGGCGTTGATGATCGTGTCGTGGCGCGCCTGATCCAGCCGGCCGTCTTCACCGGTGGCCCAGTCGTTGATCACAATGGCGAGATCAAACAGTAGATCCCCGGTGCAGCCGTTGTAAAAATCGATGATGCCGCCGAGCCTGTCGCCCTCGAACAGGGTGTTATCGCGAAACAGATCGCCGTGCAGCGCGCCCTGGGGCAGCTCGCCCCGGGCGGCAAACTCGCCTTCGAAGTCGTCCACGGCGTTTTTCATCAGCGTCTGGTCTTGCTGGCGCAAAAAGCCCAGCACCTTGTGGTGCATGGCCGTAAGCCAGCTCAAATCCCGCGGGTTGGGGCGATGGCCGGAAAAGCGCTGGGAGAGTACGTGCATGCGGCCCAGGGTATCGCCCAGCACCCGGCACTGCTCAAGGCTTGGGTGCTCCGGGTGGCGGCCGGGCAGGCGCGGGAACAAAAGCGCCGGTTTGTTCGCCAGGCGCTTGAGCGCGACGCCGTCGCGGTCGTTCAGCGGCGCCGGAACCGGCAAGCCGCGCTCGTCCAGATAGTCCAGCAGATCGACAAAAAACGGCAGCTCCTCCTGCTCGCCCTGTTCAAACAGGGTGAGCACCAGGTCGCGCCGGTCGGTGGTGACAAAAAACGTCGAATTTTCCGTACCGCCGGCCACGCCCTGCAGCGACACCAGCCGGCCTGCGTCAAAAGATTCGAGAAACGTAGCGACCTGCGCGTCGCCAAGCGGAGTGAATACAGCCATGAGAATCTCGCTCAGGTTGCCAAGCCCCGTATTGTAGCGGCTCAAGGTCTCACTTGGCAGCGTTGCTGCGGAACAACGCAGCGCTGCTCGCGGGTAACGCCCGGGCAAACGCTGCCGGTGCTCGCCGGACCGGCGCCACTGCGCGTATTATAGCGGCCAACGTTGGCGGCAAACATTTTCCGCGCTTTCTTTTCCGCATTCTCTTTTCTGCACCCTCCTTTTGGCAACGGATACTTATGGCTCGCGCACCGATCGTTTTAGTTGACGGCTCCTCCTACCTTTACCGGGCGTTTCACGCGCTGCCGGCGTTAACCACTTCTCAGGGCCGGCCCACCGGCGCGGTGAAAGGCGTGCTCAACATGCTCAAGCGCCTGATCAAGGACTATCCGGAAAGCCCCATGGCGGTGGTGTTCGACGCCCCGGGCAAAACCTTTCGCGACGAGCTTTACAGCGAATACAAAGCCCAGCGCCCGCCGATGCCGGATGACCTCAAAAGCCAGATTGCGCCGCTGCACCAGTGCGTGAAAGCGCTGGGCCTGCCGCTTTTGTGCATTGACGGCGTGGAGGCCGACGACGTCATCGGCACCCTTGCCCACCACGCCACCGAGGCCGGGCGCGACGCGGTGATTTCCACCGGCGACAAGGACATGGCCCAGCTGGTCAACGAGCGTGTTACCCTGGTCAACACCATGAAGGGAGAAGCCCTGGACGCCGCCGGCGTCGAGGGTAAATTCGGCCTGCCGCCCGCCCTGATCGTTGACTATCTGGCGCTGATGGGCGACAGCTCCGACAACATCCCCGGGGTGCCCGGGGTGGGCGAGAAAACCGCGCTGGGGCTTTTGCAGGGCATAAGCGGCGGGCTGGATGCGATCTACGCCGATCTGGAGCGGGTTACCACGCTTGGCTTTCGCGGCGCCAAGAGCCTGCCCAAAAAGCTCGAAGCGCACCGCGAGCAGGCGTATCTCTCCTATGAGCTGGCCACCATCAAGACCGACTGCGAGCTGCCGGCGGGGCTGGATGATCTGGACATCGCCCACCCGGACCGGGAAGCGCTGGTAGAGCTCTACCACGAGCTCGAGTTCAAGCGCGAGCTGGCCGAGCTGCTGCAGGGGAAAGATCAGGGCGTGGACGACGTGAAAGGCGGCACGCCGGCCCCGGCAAGCGCCGCGGACGGCGAGAATGAAAACGCCGGCGAGCCGTCAGGAGCCTCCGGCCGGCGCAAGGACGTGACGATTACCACGCAAAAAGAGCTGGACGCCTGGCTTGCCCGGCTGCAAAAGGCCGAGCGCTTCTGCTTTGATCTGGAAACCACCAGCCTCAACTACATGGAGGCCGAAATCGTCGGCGTGGGGATGGCGCTGGAAGCCGGCGAGGCGGCGTATATTCCGCTGGCCCACGACTACCTGGACGCCCCGGACCAGCTCGATCGCTGCGCCGTGCTCGAAGCGCTCACGCCCCTCTGGCAAAGTGCTGACAAGACCAAGATCGGCCAGAACCTCAAATACGATATTTCCGTGCTGGCAAGCTACGGCATCGACGTGGCGCCGCCGCTGGCCGACACCATGCTGGCCTCCTATGTGCTCAACTCCACCGCCACCCGCCACGACATGGACTCGCTGGCGCTGAAGTACCTAGGCGAGACCACCACGTCGTTTCAGGAAGTCGCGGGCAAGGGCGCCAAGCAGCTGACGTTTAATCAGGTAGCGCTGGAGCAGGCCGTGCCCTACGCCTGCGAAGACGTGGATATCACCCTGCGCCTGTTCGACGAGCTGATGCCCCGGGTCAAGGAGGAAGGGCGGCTGGCCCAAGTGCTGGAAACCCTTGAGCTGCCGCTGATCTCGGTGCTTTCGCGCATGGAGCGCGCCGGTGTCGCGCTGGACGCCGAGCGCCTGCACAGCCAAAGCGGCGAGCTTGAAACGCGCATTCACGAGCTGGAACAGCGGGCGTTCGAGCTGGCCGAGCGCGAGTTCAACTTAAGCTCCCCCAAGCAGCTCGGCGAGATCCTGTTCGACGAGCAAAAGCTCCCCGTGCTCAAGAAAACCCCCAAGGGCGCGCCGTCTACCGCCGAAGCCGTGCTCGAAGAGCTGGCGCTGGACTACCCGCTGCCCAAGGTCATCATCGAGCACCGGGGGCTTTCCAAGCTGAAATCCACCTACACCGACAAGCTGCCGCGGCTGGTCAACCCCGCCACCGGGCGGGTGCACACCAGCTACCACCAGGCGGTGACCGCCACCGGGCGGCTGTCGTCGTCGGCCCCCAACCTGCAGAACATCCCCATCCGCACCGAGGAAGGGCGCAAGATCCGCCAGGCGTTTACCGCGCGCCCCGGCTACCGCGTGGTCGCCGCCGACTATTCCCAGATCGAGCTGCGCATCATGGCCCACCTGTCCGAAGACAAGGGCCTGCTGGCCGCCTTCGCCGAAGGCCAGGACATCCACGCCGCTACTGCCGCAGAAGTGTTCGGCACGCCGGTGGACAAGGTCACCGCCGACCAGCGCCGCAGCGCCAAGGCCATCAACTTCGGGCTGATCTATGGCATGAGCGCCTGGGGGCTTTCGCGCCAGCTGCACATTGAGCGCAGCCAGGCGCAGACCTATATCGACCGCTATTTTGACCGCTACCCCGGCGTGGGGCGCTACATGGAGCGCATTCGCACCCAGGCCGCCGAGGACGGCTTTGTCGAAACCGTCGCCGGCCGGAGGCTTTACCTGCCGGAAATCAACGCCCAGAACCGCAACCGCCGCCAGGCAGCCGAACGCACCGCGATCAACGCGCCCATGCAGGGCACCGCGGCGGATATCATCAAGCGCGCGATGATCGACGTTGACGCCTGGCTGCAACAGGGCGAGTTCGACGCGCTGATGGTGATGCAGGTCCACGACGAACTGGTGTTTGAAGTCGCCGAAGATCAGGTAGACGCGTTCAAGGAAGACGTCGCCAAGCGCATGCAAAACGCCGCTAGCTTGAACGTGGCGCTAACGGTGGAAGCCGAAAGCGGCACCCATTGGGACGAAGCGCACTAAAGCGCAGAAAGACGCCGGCATAGCCGGCGTTTTTTGTCGAAAGGCCGCGCTATGTCAGCCCAGAATCTGCGGGTTGAGCTGCCACACTGAATAGTTGAGCGCCGCGGCGAAGCTGATCCACAGCAGGTAGGGCGCAAGCAGAGCACCGGCCAGCCGCTGCGCCCGCCAGAAAGCGACGATCGTCGCCGCCACCAGCACAATCAGCAGCAGGATATTGAAAAATCCGAGCGCGCCCTGGTGCCAGACAAAAAACACCCAGCTCCACAGCGCGTTTACCGCAAGCTGCACAAGAAACAGCGCAAGCGCCCGCCGCTGGCGCGCAAACCCGCCCCGCCGCCACACCAGCCAGGCGGCGATGCCCATCAGTGCGTAAAGCGTCGTCCACACCGGCCCAAACACTGACGCCGGCGGCGCCCAGTCAGGCTGCATCAGCTGGCCGTAAAACTCGCTGGCCCGTATCGAGGCAATCGCCCCCACGGCAGATGCGGCAAAGCACACGGCCAGCCAGCCGAGCAGGCCGAGGGCTTGTTTTTGCTTTGAGAATGGTGGCATACAAGGTTCTCGATTTTTTAACGTGTGGCTTGATTGTGCTGCGTCACAATACGGTAGCGCGTTTCCAATGCAAAACGGCCGCCCGTGGGCGGCTGTTCTATTGGCCGGGCTTAATCCAGGCGCGAAAGCTCGTTTTCCAGCCGCTGAATGTCAGCTTTTTTTTCTTCCACCTCCTGCTGGTACTGGCGGCGGTCATCCGCATCGCCGTTTGCTTTAGCTTCTGCAAGGTCGGACTCGTGCTCGGCCAGGTCTTCTCTGGCGTCCTGTAGGTCGTCGATCAACTCCTCGCGAAGACCTTCATCGGTACAATGCCGCGTTGCCTCTTGCAGTGCCTTTTTCAAGCCGGCTATCTGATGATCGTTACCATGCTGTTGGGCGATGCTCAGCTTGTTTTCGATCTCGCAGAATTTCCAGTCGCAGCCTGTGACGCTATCACAGCTTGACGATGCTAACGCTGGAGCGGCTGCAAGCAGCAACGCGAGCCCTGCCAGGGCGCTGGCTGAGCGGGTTAAGAAGGGAGCGAGTATCTTGAGCATGGCAGTTCTATTTGTGGATTCGAAGAGCCGTCGCTTGAGTTAGTGGTGGCCGTGGGCGGCGACATTAATAGCATCAGATAGCTCGTGATGCCTGGCGCAGCTTGGGTGTAAACGCAGTAAGTTTCTTAAGCCGATGCTTTTTTGCTTACCAAGCTGCTGATTCAGCACCTCGGTGGGAAGAACGTAAAATTCCCACTGATCCAGGTTGAGCGGATCGACGGTCGACTTGTCTTTGTGCGCCAAAATACAAAATACATAAACATCAGCTTGGCGAACCTGCGTTGTACCGAGTTTTTCGGTTTTGGAATCCCAGCCGAAAGAGGGGCTTATGTTGAATTGGATGGTTGAGAGCTTGGTCTGCGCCCAGGTTTGCAGATACGCACCAGACTTAACTTCGACCCGGACCCCAGACGCCGTTTTTACATCGTAAGCATCCCATTCGGTTCGTGTGCCACTGTCACCTTTTACCGCAACCGCGACAAGGTACTCGGCGAGAACGCCGCGCATCGCGTTACCAACAAGGTCCGATGTGGACCATTGCCAAAAAT
Organism: Halomonas cibimaris; assembly: GCF_039537045.1. GTDB lineage: Bacteria > Pseudomonadota > Gammaproteobacteria > Pseudomonadales > Halomonadaceae > Vreelandella > Vreelandella cibimaris. The sequence continues at coordinate 25,697 of NZ_BAAAZT010000064.1, forward strand.
CCAGCAGGCTCTTGCCGACTGGGCGTCCACACTCTGTGATGGGTTCATGTCCCGACTTGCGAATTACCGCGATTGCATCAAGTTGTGAGTTTTCCATCCAAGGCACCGAATTGTTGGGGCGCGCATGATTAATGATTGCCTGATCATGTAACATCGCCAACTGGAACAGGAAAAGAAATCATCGATTTGGATGTCCCTCTGGCTGGTTCTGTTATGCGCTGAATTTAGAAGCAAAATTGTATCGATAAATAGCAGAATGTGCCGCCACCCAACGCAGAACGGCCGCCCGTGGGCGGCCGTGTGCCTTTTCTCTTGCGCTTGTGCCGGCAAGCACTCAGGCGTCGGGCAGGTTGAGCGTGTCTTTCACCGCAGGCCAGGCGGGCTTGCCGCTGCGGGTGGTGACGCCGTCGAGGAACGCTTTTACCTGAGCGGGGTTATCCCGCAGCCACGCAAGCGCGACTTCGTCGGCGGGGCGCTCTTCATAGCTAAAGCCGCTGATCATCGCGCTTTGCTGATCGGCGCTGAACGTCAGCTGTTCAAGCAGGCGTGCGGCGTTGGGATTTTGTTCGGCAAACGTTGGGGTAATCAGCGTACGTACGTCGCTGCGCCCGCCGTCCGGGCCCCAGGCGTCTTCCGGGTCGTCGAGAAACTGGATATCGTACTCGATGCTGGCCCAGTGCGGCGTCCAGGCGTAGAACACGATCCACTCGTCGCGGTTCATCGCTGCCTTGGCCTGGCTGAACATGCCCGAGGCCGAGGTTTCCGAGAGGTTCCATTCGTCCAGGCAGTAGGTGGCGCTGTCCTGCATGTCAGCCAGCAGATCGCTTGTGCCGGAGCCGACCTCGATGGAATAGATCGTGCCGCCGGCCTTGTCCTGCAGGTCTTTGCTGCACAGGTCTTCGCCCGAGGTGTAGCCGGCTTGGTAGACATAGTCCGGCACAACAAAGCCCAGCCGGGCGCCGTCGACGTTGGTGCCCAGGTCAACCAGCTGTTGCTTGCCGCTGGTGGCGGTGTCGTACATGCCTTGCTGAGCCGGCAGCCAAGACGCCAAATAGGCGTCAAGTTCGTTTTCGCCCAGCGCCTGATAGGCGATAGTAGCGCCGATTTCCTGCTGGGTCGGGGCGTAGCCAAGGGCGTCAAACAGGGTGGCGGCAAGCTGGGACTTGACGGTAACGCCGGGCCAGGGCGGCACGGCAAAACGCACGGCGGCGGGTTCGTCAGCGGCGCTTGCGGCGAGCGGGGCGGCCAGCAGTGCGCTACCGAGGGCACAGGCGGTGATGCCTGCATGAAGGGTAAAGCGACGAGAAGTACGCAAGCCAGATGTCATTCGGGCTCCTTATGGTTGCTGCGGTAAGCACGACCTTAGCGCTGCTTTACATGAAGAGCAACGTAAAACGGTCCGCCGGATAAGGCGGCCGTTGTGCTGAAAAGCGTGGCTTAACGCGCTATCGACTGCCGCGCTGACTTAAGTGGTATGGCGGTCCGCGCGGTGCTCTTCTACCCTCGTTATCCTGCGCGTTTGGGCGATGTCCGCTCGCGCATCACACACGGATAATAACAAGGGGTTGCCCATGTACCGTTCTGAGCACAGTTCCGAGCAGCGATCTGCATCCATGCCGCCGTTACGGCTGACGCGTCTTTCCCAGGGCGTGCTGGCCGGCGCGTTGATGCTGTCGGCATCGCTTGCCGCGACTACCGCCACCGCCCAGGAGGCGATTCTGGAAGGCGAGCGTTTCCACCCGGTCGAAAGTGCCAAGGGCATGGTGTCTACCAGCCATACGCTGGCCTCCAAAGTCTCTCGGGACGTACTGGCCAACGGCGGCAACGCGGTAGACGCGGCGGTGACCGCGGGCTTTGCGCTGGCCGTGACCCAGCCGCGTTCGGGCAACATCGGCGGCGGCGGCTTTATGCTGATTTCTGATGAGGAAAGCGGCGAGGTGATCGCCATCGACTACCGCGAGACTGCGCCCAGCGGTGCCACCGAGACCATGTTCCAGGACGAGCAGGGCGACGCCGTGACCGAGCGTTCGCGCTACACGCATCTGGCCTCCGGCGTGCCGGGCACCGTGGCGGGCCTTGCGCTGGCGCTGGAAGAGTACGGCACCATGAGCCTTGCCGACGCGCTGGCGCCGGCCATTCGCCTGGCCGAAGAGGGCTTTGCCGTGCCGCCGCGCTTCGTTAAAGGCCTGAACGACACCCGAGAGCGCTTCGAGCCCTGGGATTCCAGCATGGCCAAGTTCTTCAAGGAAGATGGCTCTGCCTATCAGGCCGGCGAGATTTTCCGCCAGCCCGACCTTGCCGCCACGCTCAAGCGCATCGCCGAAAACGGTGCAAGCGAGTTCTACGAGGGCGAAACCGCCCGCCTGCTGGTGGCTGAAATGGACAAGCACGGCGGCCTGATGACCATGGAAGACCTGGCCGGCTACGAGCCCGCCATCCGCGAGCCCAGCCACGGCAGCTACCGCGGCCACGAGATCTACGCCATGAGCCCGCCTTCCTCCGGCGGCGCGCACATCGTGCAGATGCTCAACGTGCTGGAAGAGTACCCCATTGGCGAGATGGGCTTTGGCGCGGCGGACACCATGCACCTGATGGCCGAGGCCATGAAGCGTGCCTACGCCGACCGCTCGGAATACCTGGGCGATACCGACTTTGTCGACGTGCCGCTCGAGGGCATTACCTCGGAAGCCTACGCCGACAAGCTGCGCGAGCAGATCAGCATGGACAAGGCCACGCCCAGCGACGAGATCAGCGCGGGCCAGCCCTCGGCCTATGAGTCCAACGAGACCACGCACTTCTCAGTGGTAGATGATCAGGGCCTGGCGGTCTCCAACACCTACACCATCAACTTCAGCTACGGCTCGGGGATTGTGGTGGAAGGGGCGGGCTTTCTGCTCAACAACGAGATGGACGACTTCTCCGCCAAGCCCGGCGTGCCCAACGCCTACGGCCTGATCGGCGGCGAGGCCAACAAGGTGGAGCCCGGCAAGCGCATGCTGTCGTCGATGACGCCCACCATCGTCAAGAAAGACGGCAAGAACTTCCTGATCACCGGCAGCCCCGGCGGTTCGCGCATCATCACCACCACGCTGCAGGTGCTGATGAACGTGATCGACCACGACATGAACATCCAGTCCGCGGTCAGCGCTCCGCGCATGCACCACCAGTGGCTGCCGGATGAAATCCGCGTGGAAGCCGGCTTCAGCCCGGACACCCTGGAACTGCTGAAGGAGCGCGGCCACACTATCAGTCAGCAGTCGGCCATGGGCGCGGCCCAGTCGATTCTGATCGAAGACGGCATGTTCTACGGCGGTGCCGATCCGCGCCGTTCCACGTCATCGGCGATTGGGCTTTGATCTGAGCTTTACGTGCTTAAAACGGCCGCCCTTGGGCG
>NZ_BAAAZT010000065.1:0-29819 GCF_039537045.1 Halomonas cibimaris
ACAGCTGCCGGCTCCACTCGACCCTTGGCTACCACGCGCCGAGGGAGATCGAGAAAATCGCGGAAGCAGCTTAATAAAAGTGTCCGCTACGACTTGACCAGAACACCGTGAGGTGGACCCAATCAGTTGGACAGCTTGGAGGCGCCATTAAGCTCTGATCCAGCTGTGTTCCCGGCTCAAGCTGCCAGGGTCGTGAGCTGTTGGTAGTGCACCTGATTCGGTGTGTGATAATCAAGGCCTTGATGATACCGAGTCCGGTTGTAATGCCGGAAGTATCGGCTGAGCGACTGCTTCAAGTGATGGCCGTCCTCGAAGGCCGTGAGGTAGACGCATGTGCACTGGAATGCTCAAAAGGCCATGGCCAAAAACACTTGACCACTACAAGCGCTGCCGGGCCTTCGCCCATGATCTGGCCGTTATAAGGTGACGGGACCACGTTAACAAGCCCAGCGGCGGCATGGCGGGCATGGGGATCGCCGGGAAGGCATCACGCGCCTGGTTCGCGGAAGGTGCGCGGCCTACCGCCCTACGCCTTTCAGGGGCGAAGAATGGACGCGGCAAGGCAGTCTGGGTAATGGCCCCGCTAACAAAGATGGCCGCCACCGCCACCATCAGCGGGGCGCTCAACGGGGCCCAGCCCAGCGCAACGACGAACAGCGAGGAAAGCACCGGCACCAGGTAGGTCAGGATACCCAGCACGGTGGTCGAGCAGCGTTTCAACGCAAACCCCCAGGTCATGAAGGCCACCCCATACGGCCCCACGCCGATGACCGACGCCATCAACCAGTCCTCGACGGTGCTCTTCCCGACAGAGGGCTCAAAAAGCAGGTGCAGGCACAGCGCGATGACGGCGACACCGCCGAACAGGCGCTTGTAGTCGGTCGGGCGTGACTGGCTATCCGCCTTCAAGTAGAGGGAGAAGACGATCCACGACAGCCCGGCCGCCACCCCCGCCGCATAGGCGAGCGGCGGGGTGGGAACGCTTTCACTGGCCGTCAGAATCAGGGGTACCAACCCCGAGAATGCCACCAGCGCGCCCAGCAGCGTCTCGATGCGCAAGCCGCGCCCTGCCAGCCGGTCGGCAACGAGCATGAACCCCACCGGCCAGGTATACGTCACCAGGGTCACCTTGGCGGGGTCGCCCTCGCTCAGCGCCAGAAAGTAGAAGTAGAGCGCGCCCGTGAGCCCGCCAACGCCCATCAACCAGAACCTCCCGCTACCAACCGGTGCTGGCCTCTGCCCTGGCTCACGAAAGCGTTCCAAGCCCTGGGCCATGCCGGCGGCCGCCAGCATGGCGACAGCAGCTGTCAGCATGGGAGGCAGCTGCACCAGCTCGCGCAAGAGTGGCAGGCTCGCCCAGAGCGCCACCGTCACGAGCCCAGCGAAAAACCCCATGGATGATGACTTTTGCATGTCTCCCTTCTCCTCTTCGATGATCCATGAATGCCTTTGTGGCGTTTATTTTCTCAACGCCACCGGTATCATGGAAACGAAGTCTTATGATGAGGTCATCGGGAAACGTGATAACAAATCCCAGCGATCACAGGCCACTGGATCTTGTCCTGCTCAAGACATTCGTCAGCGTGGTGGACAAGGGTGGCTTCACCGTGGCGGCCGAGCCGCTTCATCTGGCGCAATCCACCGTCAGCGCTCACCTGAGTCGTCTGGAAACGGACCTCGGCTGCCAGCTGCTGCAGCGAGGGCAAAAGGCGGCCGTTCCGACGCCGGCCGGCGAACGTCTGCTGATCCATGCGCGGCAGATGCTGCGCCAGAATGCCCTGGCCTGGCAGGATGTGCAGGAGCAGCGGCTTGCCGGCGTGGTTCGCCTGGGTATCCCCGACGACTATGTCATCTACCTGCCTGAAGCGCTGTCGGCCTTCGAGGCACGCTTCCCCGGCGTTGAACTGGAAGTCCACTGCGATCTGAGCGTCGAACTGGTGCAGAAGATCAGAGCAGGGGCCCTCGATCTGGCGATCACCACCCGCCAGCCCAGCAGCCCGGGGGGCGAAGTCCTGTGTCGCGAGCCCATGGTGTGGGCGGGAGCTACCGGCCACGACACCCACTACCGCTTCCCCTTGCCGCTCGCCGTTTCCCGGCAGGGGGTGTGCATCTTTCGTGATCGGGCCATTGCCGCGCTGGATGCGGCCGGGATGCCCTGGCGGATTGCCTACGCCAGCCCCAGCCTGTCGGGGCTCACCGTCGCCGTTCGGGCGGGGCTTGCCGTGACGGTGCTCACCCCCTCCATGCTGGGGACGGGGCTACGTCGGCTGGGCCGCGAAGAGGGATTGCCGACGCTTCCGTTCGCGGAGATTTCACTTCATCGCAGCCCCGGGCGACCCACCGAGGCAACGCAGCAGCTGGCTTTCCAGCTGCAGGCTCATATCCGGGAGAAGCAAGGGGGACAAGGTGGCGCTGCCTCGCGCTGACGTTGACTCGGTTGGGTACAGCGCGGGAGGCATCGAAAGGAGATCTTCGGAAACATAGCCCTGGCGGACATGACGTGCCTCTGGCGGGGATGGCCTGTGGGGCGACTGGATCGGGGCTGTGGCCTAATCGCCACGGTCCAGTGAAGGCGTGTTGAAGCAGGAAGGTTCTCGGGGTGACCCGGGAACCCTCGCCCAAAGCGCGGTGCGCGGCGGGCGGGGAGTGTCAGTGCGCGAATGCCAGGCGGCGGGGTTCTTCGTCCGCGCTGAGTTCGCGGATGCGGCTCATAACAGCAGGCTTTCCAGCGTGCTGGCTTGAAAGATCTTCTGCCCCCAAGCGCCCAACTGTTCTGAATCAGCCTCGTTCAGCTTTTCCTGTACCCACTCGGGACAGTCGCCATACTTGGAAATAATCATTTTTTTCAGCAGCTTGGCCTCGCCTTTGACTTCACCTACCTGACGTTCTTTAGCCAACGCCTGGCGCTCCAACGTATTCACATAAGCCATTTTCTTCTCCTCCTGTATCTCATCGACCTCATGAGAAAATATCGGTTCCAACCCGTACGGCAGCTGTATCATCCAGTCGATGATGTTAAAAAGACGCACGATGTCCTCACGTTCATACCCCCGCTCAAACAGCAGGCGCGTCAGCGCGACCTTGGTGTCCTTGCGCGTTGCGCCGTCCTTCAACCGCTTGGCGGTTTCCAGAGATAGAACGAGCTTTTTGACAGACCCCTGCGTTGGCAGAACACGCGCTGCGATAGGCCGCTGGCAGCCTGCTCATCGATCCAGGCCTGCCACTGCTCGGCAGGGTAACGGGGAGAGCGTTGTGACGTCATGAGGATGGATGCTCCGTCGATGAATGACGGGACGAGCGTAGGGGATCAGGCAACATCAGGGAATGACGCGCCGAAATGACCGGTTACGGGTCAACGCATTCATCGACAGCATTCGTGCTTATAGTGTACCCTGTACACTTTAATGCTTCAACGATAGGAAACATTGAAGGTGACCCATGCCATCGAGTTCATTGAAACCCCGACGTTTACTCGGCAAATTCTGGCAATGGCCACCGATGACGAGCTGAAAGAGCTTCAGCGTGGGCTGATCGCTCAGCCGGACAAGGGGGATCTCATCCAGGGCACCGGCGGGCTACGCAAGATACGCATGGCCCTAGGATCACAAGGCAAGCAAGGCGGCGCACGGGTGATTTACTTTCTGGCGACAGCCGACGTGATTTATCTGATACTCGCCTACCCCAAAAGCACGAAAGACAGCCTGACCGCCAGCGAGAAGGTCACATTGAAAGCCCTGACTCAAACCCTGAAGGGAGAGGTGACGCCATGAGCATTTTCAACGAACTCCAGACATCGCTGAACGAAGCCATCGATATCCAGCAGCATAATGCGTCGGCCTCTCGCGTGACGCGCCACGAGGTGGCCGATGTCAAAGCGATCCGCGCGGAGCTGAACGTCTCCCAAGCCGCGTTTGCTGATGCCATGGGAACCAGCGTGGATACCATCAAAAGCTGGGAAGCGCGTCGCCGTAATCCGACGGGACTGGCCGCCAAGGTACTGGCCGCCATTTCGCACAACCCGGCGTTTTTTCAGGAGCTGGCGACGCATTAATCAGCCGGTCAACGCCTTACTCCACCTGCGGGGTAAAGGCGTGGCCACAAGCCCGGCACTCGTAATTATCCAGCACCTTGCTGTCCAGCTCGTCGCCGAGTTTGGCGCCGCTAACACCGCCGGCAGCTCCTCCGACTAATCCACCTAAAAGAGATTTTCGGAAACATGGCCCGGGCGGACATGACGTGCCTCTGGCGGGGGTAGCCTGTGGGGCGACGGGATCGGGGCCGTGGCCTGATTGCCACGGTCCGGTGAAAGCGTGCTGAAGCAGGAGCGTTCTCGGGGCGACCCGGGCCCCCTTCCCAAAGCGCCTTGCGCGGCGGGCAGGGCGTGCCTGCGGCTTTGGGCATACTCAAGCGCGTAAGCCGTCTGGTTTCCCAGCAGCGCCTATTAAAAGGGAAACACCAACGGCGTGAGAAGCAGCACACCCGCCGAATAGGCCAGGCTGACCGGCAGGCCGATTTTGAGAAAGTCCCTGATGCGGTAGCGCCCGGAGGAATACACCATCAAATGCGTTTGGTAGCCGAACGGGATTAAAAAGCAGGCGCTGGCCCCGTAGGCCACGGCCATGACGAACGGCAGCGGGTCGGCACCGAAGGCCTGAGCCGTACTCCAGGCCACGGGGAAAGCCAACGCAGCGGCGGCATTGTTGGTGACGGTTTCGGTCAGCAGCAGCGTCAGCAGGTAACACCCGGCAAAGGCGGCATAAATACCGTAGCCGCTGAAGGCATGCTGCATCCCCGTGGCCAGCAGCGCGGCCGCGCCCGACTGTTCCAATGCCTGGGCCATCGCCAACGCCGAGCCGATAATCAGCCACAGGGAAAACGGAAAGCGACGGCGCAGCTCGTCCACGGTGAGAATCCGCGTCGCCAACAGCCCGGCCAGCAGGACCAGCAAGCCGTGAAAGAGCGGCACCACCCCCAGACTGGCGCTGGCGATCACCGCCCCAAACCCGGCCAACGCCCCGGCGCTTTGCCATGGCTTCAGCCGCGGCCGAGTAAAACTGCCGCTGAGCAGGTGAAAGTTTCGGTCCAGATTACGGTGCTGACGAAAGTCCGTCCCAACAGCCAGCAGCAAACAATCTCCCACGCGTAGCGGTATCTGCCCGAGCTGGCCTTCCAGCCGTCGTTCCCCTCGACGTATGCCCACCACGCCGGCATTGAACATACTGCGAAAGTCCACGTCCTGCAGCGTTTTGCCGGGCAGCTGTGACTGCTCCCCGCCCTAAGCGCTAACGCGCCACGGGTGGGGCTTCCCACTTCAACGGCTGCTACCGACAACGTGCCGGCTTTACGCGAGCCTCAATGGGCAGAGACGGACAGCCCTTCCGTCTTTAACTGCAGGATGCCTTGATGCTTGATATTCAGCGCGGCGTTAATATCCCGATCATGGCGTGTATGACAGGCGGGGCACGCCCAGGATCGAACGCTTAACGTCATGCTGTCCATTTTGTGCTGGCATGCGTGACAGGTCTTGGAACTGGCAAACCACGGGTCAAGTTTGACCAGGTGCTTTCCCTTTTCCTCTGTCTTGTACGCCAGCTTTGCCATCAAGGCATGCCAGGACGCATCGCCAATATGCCTGGCGAGCCTGGTATTTTTCATCATGTTCCGGACTTTCAGCGTCTCGACGATCACCGCTTGGTTGTCGTCAACGATCTGCCGAGACAGTTTGTGCTGGAAATCCTTGCGGGCATTCACCACACGCTCGTGAGCTTTGGCGACGAGCAGGCGGGCCTTGGCCCGCCTGGCGCTGCCTTTTTGCTTGCGCGACAACGCCTGTTGCTTGCGCTTGAGGTTTTTCTGCGCCTGCTTGAGAAAGCGCGGGTTGGCCGTTTTATGACCGTTTGAGTCAATGGCGAGGTGAGAAAGCCCCATGTCGAGGCCGACAACGCCGGCTGTATCGACTGCCTTGAGCGGAGCCGGTGCTTCCTGCTCGGTTTCAAACAGCAGCGCGGCGTAGTGCTTGCCGGTAACAGTGCGCGACAGCGTGATACTCTTGAGCTTGCCGTCCATCGGGCGATGAATACGCGCCTTGATGGCCTTGAGCTTCGGCACCTTGATCCAGTTGTCGCCGTGCCTGACGTTGACGCAGTGGTAGCTGGACTGCCGGCCCCGCTTGCTTTTAAAGCGTGGATAACCGGCTTTTTGTTTGGGGTCGAAAAAGCGCTGGAACGCCTTGTCGAGATTGATGCACGCCTGCTGAAGCGCCATCGAGTCTGCCTCTTTCAACCACCCGTACTGTCGAGACTTTTTCGCCACCGGCAATAGTTTCTTGATGTCATGCTTGGCATTCAAGGACTCGCCGTGACGCCGGTAGCGATGGGACATGATGCGAAGGCCGGCATTGTACACAAAGCGCACCGATCCGAACTGGCGGTTCAGTAACGATGCCTGTTCAGAGGTGGGGTAGATGCGTACCTTGATGGCCTTCAGCATGATGTCACACCAGCTATGTATATAGATTCACCTTAAGTCTGAGGGAACCCCAAGATTAAGACCTGTTTTTTGCCGGACATTGCGCCCGGGCTTAGCAACAGTGCCAGCACCCTCGTTGGCGTTCCTAAGCCCCATCACAACGTAAAGAAATCCCCGCCATGGTCTTCAAACGCATCAGCGATGCGAATGTATGACTCCAGCATTTCCTGATCGCGATGGCCGCTAACCCGCTTGATTTGAAAATAACTTTTGCCGCGCAGATGCGCCTCGGTAATGAAGCCCGCGCGGAAGCTATGCGGTGAGTATCCCCTATCCCATAAGCCGGCCACCTTGAGTGCCCTTTGCATTCGTGCCACCAATGCATTCGCTGACATTCGGCCGGCGCCTAGCCGCCCCCGGGATGACACCGCACGAAAGATCGCCCCGTTTTCAATACGTGAAGCCGCAAGCCAGCGCTCCAGCATCGCCACAGGGCAATACTCCGTCCCCGGGGGTGCCCGCATGATGTTCTTGGTTTCAATCTGTCCGGAACGATTGGTTTTGCTGTGATGCAGGGTCACGATGACCCCTTCCGGTCGCCATTCCAGGTCTTCGCAAGCCACCACAACCACTTCGCTACGGCGGAATGCGCCATAAAATGACAGTAAAAACAGGGCGCTGTCGCGCAGGCCATGCAGGGTATGACGATCCAGGGCGTCCAGCAGGCGATGCAGTTCCTTGAGCCGGAGAGCGGGAGCGGATGCCTGTCGTGTGTCACGCGTTTTCTTGATGCCGCGTATCACGCTGCGTACGGCCTGGTGTTTTACCGGCGAAGGCAGATTGTGATAGCGATGCCACATGTTTAATGAGTTGGCATACCGCTGAATGGTGACGGGCGCTTTGCCCGCCTGGTTCTGCTCGGACAGAAAGTTCGCGACCTCCACCTCGGTGGCCGGCAGCTGACCACCGGCCTGGCAGTAGATCTTCAGGTCGGCTCGCATGGCCCGGACCGTGTTGGGTGAGACGCTCTCTGAGAGAAGGCGTCGAGCCTCGCGCGATAGCCCTTCGACCGACGCGAGAACGCCGCCCGGTTCATAGGGATGCGGCTCTTGCGCAATAAGTGACGGCGTGTCGTGATGGCGACCCATGGTATCCCCCTCCTTCAAGATGTCAGCCGCAGCGCCACCAGGCGCTCAAAAAAGGCATGGGAAAACGCCACATCCGCCTGGTAGGGACTCATGTGGGCGTCGGCTTCAAACGTCAACGACACGTCCGATGAACCCGACGTATCTGCCTCTGATCCGTCGGCGGGTGATGCCGCGCTGTCAGGGGGAGCGTCAGTCGTTGGCGGTGCCATGCCCGGCGCCGATGTGTTCGCTCCCTGCGTTTCATCAGGTGGCGTGGCGACGGTGACCGTGGCCAGATCTTCGGGCAGGTCATCACTCAGCCGGCGTGCATAGTGGCGCAGCAACGGTTCATTCAGGGCGTATAAGTAGCAGGTCGCATCGTGGTTGCCGATGCGCCGAATGATCCGCCCCAGTACCTGTCGGAAAAACGCTTCGGTGCGGACGTGGCTGAGATAGCAACAGACATGCAGCCGTGGGATATCCACGCCTTCACTGACCATGCCGACCGAGACAATCCACGGGGTGGAGCCCCCACGAAAGCGCTTCAGTTTTGCGTGGGCATTCGGTTCACGGCTGGTGACCAGGCAAACGTCCTGCCCTTTCTCTTCCAGCCGCTGGGCAATCTCTTCGGCGTGCATGATGTCAGTCGCCACCACCAGGCCGGCGGCGTCCGGATGTTGTTGGCGCACCGCGGTCAGGCGCTGGTTTCCCAGCGTCAATAGCCGATCGATCAGAGCATCATCCCGTACCAGGCTCGCGTAGTGGACGGCCGGGTGGGTCAGCAGGCGCGGGATGTTGGAAAAGCGGTGGGTTTCCGGGCGACCGGTTTTCAGGTGAAACCCTTTCAGCGTGATGGAGCGATTATCGACCAGCTCCATCTGAGGGTGGCGGCAAACGCCATCGGCGATAGCGTCACGCAGCGTATACACGAAATCGGGCTGAAGTTGACGCTGCTGGGCTGGCGCTTCCGTTTCGTCGCTATCGTCATCGTGATCTTCCACTTCCAGGTAGCGCAACAAGGGTAAACAGCTACCGTCGGTGCGCCACGGGGTGCCGGACAGCGCTACCGTCAAGCGCACGTGCCGCTCCAGTGCCATCAGGGCCTTGCCCCACTGATTGGCACCGGCCGACGCCCCGTTATGGCCGGCAGCATGGTGGCTTTCATCCCAGATCAGGAGGATGCGCGCCCGTTGTCCCAGGCGCATAAGATCGTTCAGGCGATTTTTCAGGGCATGATAGGTAAAGCCGGCGCCCAAGGCGCCCAGCTTGCCATTCATGCTGAGATCGGTGACCTCTTCGAGCGATGCCACTGCGCTGCTGACAACAGCGCGGGTCGGTCCCAGGTAGAGGACATAATCAATCGCATCCTGCTCCAGCAGGACTTTGGCCAGCGACGCGGCAAAGTACATCTTGCCGGCGCCCGGCGTGGCCTGGCACAGAAAGTGTGGTGTTTGCGGCGACAGTGTTTGCAGCGCCTGCTGCAGGCACTCGGTCTGCCAGCGCCGGAGGGGCGGCAGGTCCAACGCTATCGCTTGATCCAGGTGCTGACTCATGCTTCGCCCTCCCCACGGTCTTCGTCCGCCAGGGTGCGACGCAGCTTGATATTTGCGTCCAGCTTGCCTTTCAGCTGGCTGCCCTGGGCGATGGCCGCGTCCAGTAACGGATTGATGCGGTCTGATTCCTGGGGAAACTGAACCAGTAGCTGGCGCAGGTGCTCGGACTCCCCCATGACGGTTTCCATCTCGGTTCGCAGGGCATGTCGTTCCAGGTCCAGATGGGCATGCAGCTCACTGTCTGTTGTGGCTGGCTGATCGGTTGGAGACGTCGGTGGTGTCTCGGGTGACGTATATGTTGTATGCGGCACTGGCGATGACTGCCGAGCGATATGCGGCGGTTCCGCCGTGCATGAGGATGCTGCTTCCTCAAATGCGCGGTTATCCTCAGTCGTAGGCGGGTCTTCGGGCACGTTATCGATGTTCAGGCGGAATACTTTCCGGCATTTGCCCTGCAGCCCGACTTGTTCAAGCAGGCCGTGGTTTTCCAGGCTGCTCAGCCGGTCACGTACCCGGTAGCGCAGCGTGGTCTGATCCATCCCCTCGAACTCGGACTGCTGGAGCAGGAGATCGCGCAGTGAAATGATAGTGAAAGCCGTATCTGAACGAGCGTGATCCAACAGGAGATTGTCGAGTGCTTCGGCAATCATGCGGTCGACCGGATCGCTCTTGTGGCTTTTCTGAACGGGCAAGGTATTGGCGGGATCTACGCGCGGGCTCATGACGTCACCTCCTGATGCTGGGAGATGGTGTCTGCCGTCCGGGACAGGGCGTTGGCCTTACGCATATGCGCGTTATAACGGCGGTAGCGCACTTTCAGGCTGCTGTTGGACTTCAAGGCAGCGATGGCCATGGCGCGGTGAGCCGCAGCTCGTGCGCGGGGATTATTACGATGGTGGGATACGGTCAGATGGACCATGGGTAGGACTCCTGTATCAGTGGAGTCACCCGCATTGCTGTCAATCAATGGGGGCGACGGTACACGGGTTGACAGACCGGAGATACAGGAACCCGGCAGGCCGAAGCCTCCCACGCACCGCCGCCATAACAGCAAAAAAGCGCCGCTGTGGCGCTTGTGCGCCTGAATCGTTCCGGGCTGTCAATCCCGATCGAGCAATTTGGCTCGATGACCTGACGTTAACAAGGCCCCATACTTCTGTAAAGCCCCTATCAACGTCTCCATGTGACACCAGGAATCGCGTGCTAAGGGCGCTGCCTGCCCGATGCCGTGGACCAAGGGGAAGAAGGCCAGTCTCCCTAAGAAACATTCGCCGCGGTGGTCGAGACCACGGTGATGAATGCCGAAGACGTCACCGATTCTTGTCGATTTCCTCCTGCAGCGTCTCCATTAGTTCTTCAATGTTATGGATGCCCTGCGCCTTCAGCGACTGCTCCATGTCGAGTGATTGTGACTGCTGCGGTAGCGCTTGACGTGGCTCACAAGCCCCCTCACCCAAGCGCCGGAAGCCAGCCTGAAAAGGCACGAGTATATCGGCGATTTCCGCCTCATCCAGCGCCTCTGGGTCGAACTCACCATCGAGCGACTCCAGCAAATACTGACCATGCTCATCCTGCTCGCCAGTGGCAGCTGCCTTCAACGCCGCATAGCCCGGTATGCCACCGATATCTTCTGGTGGGCAGGCCATGGCACCGTCGATAAACCGCGGGCAAGGATCGGCTTTCTCCAGGCCCGTCTCCTCGACGACGAGGCGGTGCTCCCAGCCATCGCCAAAATCATAGATATATTGGAATACACCCTCCTTGGCACGCGCCGCCATCGCCTTCAGCTTGGCGTTGCGCGCCAAAGCAATGGGCCGATCGCTCCATTCGTCTGGCTCCCCGTAGAAGCGGCCGTTGCACTCGAATTCATAGAGGTGGCAATCCGCCCACCCCATCACGTCCTGGATCAGTTCATGGAGACGGTGCAGATTGATCTGCTCCGGTACCACCACGCGGCGCCAGACCAGCGGGTCGGTACCAAGCAGCTCGATGCGCAAGCGAATATCGGCCATGGATGTTCTCCGGTAAGAAGACGTGTAGCACCATGGTAGCTCGCATCGTTTGCGGGTCCAGCCCAGGAACCAAGAAACTTGAATCTGGTGCAGTACCTCAGCAAGGGGGCCGAGACCAGAGTGCGAGTGCGCATCGATGCCGGGTTTACCGGCAATCCTACGCTGGTCGCCATGGAAGAGCGTGATATCAAGTACCTGGGCCGGCTGCGCAGCAACAAGGCCCTTCAGACGTGGCGGCACCGTATCTCAAGCGGCCGCCCGACCACCCCGGACCAACCGCCGGAATGATGCCATGATCTTGAATACCTGGACGACAGCCATGAGCGCAAGCCGGACTGAGAGCTATCGAGGCTCTGAGCACCTCATCCACCTCATGCTTGCCATGCCGCAGAGCTTCCTCAAATGGATGCACCTGCAGTGGTGTGCTAACATGCGCCGCTTAGAAATTCCGCCCATGAAACATCAGGGCGCTCGGGCAAACATGAAACGCAGCTCATACAGCCGGTTTGCCCGGTGAGTTCTACCAACACAACATGCCCTACTCCACCCTTGTGTGGGATAGCAAGTACATCGGCCTCAAGGGTAAGCCGTGAACCCTTGTGCGGTAGCGTGCGCGAATGGTCGAAAATGGCGCGAAACAGGGCCAACATCAAGCGGTCGAGTGATGCAGTGGCAAGAAGCGGCGCCAAGCCTTGGCGCCGGACAACCATGTATGGTTGTCGATAACACCGTTTCTTAAGTTGTTGATTTTAAATATGGTTATCGATAAGCGGGCTCTATCGATAACTCTCAAAAACAGTAATTAAAGCTCCAAAGGCGTGGCCGCCTACCGTGTATATCGAAACCCATTCTGGCTTTACCAAGAAGAGAGCGAAACCAGCCGTGGCCTATCTCATGTAGGTTTTCGGATGGAAGAGCATCCTTAGCAGAATATTTTCAAAGATGACGCAACCATCAGCGATCTTTTCCGATGGTTTCAAAACGCTCGATGTCATCATTAATCATTTAAAAAAATCCTGGATTCATAGAATAACCGCAGCACTTTGGACATCACGGTGGAGGCAGGAGGGCCAGCGCCGGTACCCTTCTCGGCCCACCGACCAAAGTGAAGCAGAGCATGGGATACCGACAGCTGATCCAGACCCAACGATACCAGATTCACGCCCAACGGGGTGTCGGCATGAGCCGGCGACAGATCGCCAGAGAGCTTGGCATCCACAACAGCACGATCAGTCGAGAGCTGCGCCGTAACAACGCCGCTGAGGGCTACGATCCTGAACAGGCTCAGGCCTTTAGCGATGACCGGCGCCGCACCGCCTGGAAGTGGACGAAGCGTCTGCCCAGTATGATCACCGCCGTCGTTGAAAGGCTGCGCGAGGAGTGGAGCCCGGAGCAGATCAGCGGCTTCATGGCGCCTCTGGCTGGGATCGGCGTCAGTCATCAGTGGATCTATTCCCTGATCTGGGACGACAAGGCTTGCGGTGGTGATCTCTGGCGGCATCTCCGTCAACCCAAGCGTCGCAGTCGGCATCGTGCCCAGGCCAGGAGCGCAGGGCTCGGCAAGATCCCGAACCGTGTGGGCATCGAGCACCGGCCTGCTGATATTGATGGCCGGCTTACCATCGGCCACTGGGAAGGTGACACGGTGCTTAAGGGACACAAACAGTCAGGCCTTGTCACGCTGGTCGAGCGTCGCAGCGGCTACCCAGGATCTCGGCAGAGCTGACGAAAGGGGCCATGATCCGCCTGCTGAAACCTCGCCGGGGTGCTGTCCAAACCATCACGCCGGACAATGGCTCGGAATTCGCCGACCACGTAGCTGTGGCAAAGGCAGTGACAACAGCAACGTACTTTTGTGACCCCTACTGCTCCGGACAGCGTGGGACCAACGAGAACACGGATGGCCTGATACGGCAGTATTTTTCCTAGGGAACCGACTTCCGACGGGTCACCGTTACCGAGCTTCGCAAAGTGGTCAGGAAGCTGAATGATCGCCCCCGAAAACGGCTTGGCTATCGGACACCGGCGCAGGTGTTCCTGGGGGAATACTCAGGAGCCCTGGATAGCGCAGGTGCTGCGCTTATTGGTTGAATTCAGGAAGAAAAGCATAGTTTCAGGTTTCATCCGCTACTGGACCATAACAAATGGGCAATGAAAAAACGCAGCTGGTTAACAAGCTGCAGTCGCAAGAAGCAGTCATCGGCATCGTCGGTCTGGGCTATGTTGGCTTGCCGCTGATGCTGCGCTACAGCGCCATCGGCTATCGCGTGCTGGGCTTCGATATTGATCAGGAAAAAATCGACACGCTCAACGGCGGTCAGAGCTATATCGAACACATCCCCACTGACAAGGTCGCCGCTGCGACAAAAAGCGGCTTCACGGCCACCGCGGACTTCAGCCGTATCGCAGAGGCTGACGCGGTCATCCTTTGCGTACCCACGCCGCTCAATAAGTACCGCGAGCCGGACATGAGCTTCGTGCTCAGCACTATGAATGCCCTCAAGCCCCACCTGCGCGCCGGCCAGGTCGTTTCGCTGGAAAGCACCACCTATCCGGGTACCACCGAAGAAGAGCTGCTGCCCCGGGTGGAAGAAAGCGGGCAGACTGTGGGGGAGAGCATCTTCCTGGTTTACTCACCCGAGCGCGAAGACCCCGGCAACGGCGACTTTGAAACGCATACCATTCCCAAGGTAGTCGGCGGGCATACGCCGGCGTGCCGCGAGGTAGGCGTAGCACTCTACGCCCCGGCCATTGATCGTATTGTGCCGGTCACCTCCACCAAGGCGGCAGAGATGACCAAGCTGCTGGAGAACATCCACCGCGCGGTGAACATCGGCCTGGTCAACGAAATGAAGGTCGTCGCCGATCGCATGGGCATCGACATTTTCGAAGTGATCGACGCCGCTGCCACCAAGCCCTTCGGCTTCACGCCCTACTACCCCGGCCCGGGTCTGGGCGGGCACTGCATCCCCATCGACCCCTTCTATCTGACCTGGAAAGCGCGCGAATACGGCCTGCACACACGCTTCATCGAGCTCTCGGGCGAGGTCAATCGCGCCATGCCGGAATACGTGGTGGGCAAGCTGATGGACGGGCTTAACGGCCACGGCAAGGCGCTAAAAGGCAGCCGCGTGCTGGTGCTGGGCATCGCCTACAAAAAGAACGTGGACGATATGCGCGAGTCCCCGTCAGTGGAAATCATGGAACTGATCAAGGCCAAAGGTGCTGAGGTCGCCTATAGCGATCCGCACGTGCCGGTCTTTCCCGAGATGCGCGAGCACCACTTCGAGCTAAGCAGCGTCGAAGCATCGGCAGAAAATCTGGCGGAGTTCGATGCCGTGGTGCTGGCCACCAATCACGACCGCTTTGATATCGAACTGATCAAACGCCACGCGCCGCTGATTATCGACAGCCGCGGCACTTACCGCGAGCCCGCCGCCCACATCATTAAAGCGTAAGGTTAGAATCTCCATGAAGAACTTTGCTCTGATCGGCGCCGCCGGTTACATCGCCCCACGGCACATGAAAGCCATCAAGGAAACCGGCAACCACCTGACCGTTGGCTATGACATCAACGACTCGGTCGGGATTATTGATTCCATCTCGCCCCAGAGCGAATTCTTCACCGAATTCGAACGCTTTCAGGAGCATGCCTGGCAGCTCAAGCGCGACCCGGCCACCACGCTGGACTACGTCGCGGTATGCTCGCCCAACCACTTGCATCATGCCCATATTGCCGCCGGCCTGCGCCTGGGCTGCGATGTCATTTGCGAAAAACCGCTGGTGCCCACACCCGAACTTCTGGACGAGCTGGCGCTGGTCGAAAAGGAAACCGGCCGGCGAGTCTACAATATTCTGCAGCTGCGTCATCACCAGGCAATTATCGACCTCCAGCAGAAAGTAGCGCAGGAGCAGCGCAGCGACAAGCACGAGGTGGAGCTGACTTATATCACCTCCCGCGGCAAATGGTACGTGGAAAGCTGGAAAGGCGACCCGCGCCGGTCCTTCGGCGTAGCTACCAATATTGGTGTACATTTTTTCGACATGCTGCACTTCATCTTCGGCGACCTGCAGAAGAGCGTGCTGCACTACGCCAGCAACACCAAAGCGGCCGGCTATCTGGAATACGAAAAAGCCCGAGTCCCGTGGTTTCTCTCCATCGATGCCAGCGACCTGCCGGAAGAGGTCAAGGGCAAACAGCCCACCTTCCGCTCCATTACCGTAGACGGCGAGGCCATCGAGTTCTCCAGCGGCTTTACCGACCTGCACACGGTCAGCTATCAGGAAATCCTGGCCGGGCGCGGCTACGGCATGAACGAGGTCCGCCACTGCATCGAAACCGTCAATACGTTGCGTAACGCCCAGCCGCAGAAGCCCGAGACAGGCGAAGCCCATCCCTTCCTCAACAAGCTGGTGTGAGATGAGCAACTCGAACGTAATGATTCATGATTCCGCCATCGTCGATGAAGGCGCCCAAATTGGCGACGGCTCTCGGGTCTGGCACTTTGTCCACGTATGCGGAGGCGCTCGCATTGGCAAGGGGGTGTCCCTGGGCCAAAACGTCTTCGTCGGCAACAGGGTGCTCATCGGTGACCACTGCAAGGTGCAGAACAACGTCTCGGTCTACGACAACGTAACCCTCGAAGAAGGCGTCTTCTGCGGCCCCAGCATGGTGTTCACCAACGTCTATAACCCCCGCTCGCTGGTCGAGCGCAAGGACGAATACCGCGATACGCTGGTGAAAAAAGGCGCCTCGCTGGGCGCCAACTGCACCATCGTCTGCGGCATCACCATCGGCGAATACGCCTTTGTCGGCGCCGGCGCCGTTGTCAACCGCAGCGTGCCGGCTTACGCTCTCATGGTAGGCGTCCCGGCCAAACAGATCGGCTGGATGAGCGAACACGGCGAACAGCTGGCGCTGCCGCTCACCGGCCGGGGTGAAACCGTCTGTCAGCAAACGGGCGCCACCTATGTGTTACAGGATGGGGTTATTCTGAAAAGGGAGTAAAGGCATGCAGCAGCTTCCTGAAGCCGTTGGTCTAGAGCAGGATCTCATCACGGATCTTGAATCTGCACGCGGATCCGCTCGGCTGTGGCAAATACAGGGCTCCCCTTTCGCCGGCAAGAGCAGCCTTCTCAGGGGGTTGGCAATCACACTGCGTGACAAGGGCCAATCACCGATTCTCGTGCAGCCTCCGGCCAGAGCCGCAGATGCCGGCGTGATGGCCATGGTGGAGGTCGCGGTAGGCCTGCATAGCCATGGGCATATCGGCACAGACAAGCTAGCGCTGATACGCAGCGACGAAAAAAGCTGGCTGGATAAGCTCGAGGCGCTGAAGAGCTGGCTGGAAGACAGCGCTGAAGGTGTAGTGCTGCTCTGCGACGAGCCGGAACACTGGCACTCTTCCGCAGAGGAAGACACAGATCACTTTCGTCAGCAGGCCAGCGCTGTGATTGACTGGCTGCTGCGCGCCCCCTGCCACCGAGTGGTTACCGGTGCCGTGGAAAGCGGTATCAGAAGCCACCGTAGCTGGCACCTCAAGGCCGCTTCAAATGCCCGCGACTGGCTGCACGAAAGTAGCGATTGGGGCGCCCTGGCAGACACCGCGCAAGCGCTGGCAAGGAGTGGCGTACGCAATCTGGAAAGTCGCTCGCCGCTGGAAGTCCGCCTTTTGCTGGCGCTTGCGGAAGCCATAACGGTAGACGCCGCCGTGCGCTGGTGGGGACAAGGCAAACCGCGCCGCGAACTCTCGCGCAAGCTGGTGGAAGCGCTGCAAGGGCATCCGGCCATGGACGCCGTTTTGCCGGCTTGGGGCCGCATCAGCCTGTCACGGCGGCCCCTGGGCAACGCCGAGCTGGATGTACTGGATGCGCCAAAGGCGGCAAGCCGAGCGGGGGCGCTGTTGCGCTACTGCCTGATGTATCCCGAGGCGCAGGGCTACCGCTTGCACGAGCTGCTCAAGGCCGACGCCCGCGACAACGCCTACTGGCTTTCTGCCAGGGAGCGTCATAGCGCTCACCGGCAGCTGTATGATCGTTATTGCCAGCGTTTCGAGCAGCGCAATGCCGACGACGCCATGCTGCTGATAGAAGAGTGCGAGGCTTTCCACCACGCTATGCATACCAACGACGTAGCGCTTATGCAGCGGGCGCGCCCGTATTTTGCCACCCAGCTGGATATCGTCGGACGGCTTCTCTCAAGAGAGCGCCGCGAGTACCGCCGGGCAGCCGAGGTGTTCCAGCGTGCTCATCGTTGGGAGCCGCATGATGCCTATGCGCATCACTACCAGGCCTATAACCTGGACATTCTCGCCGAGCAGAGTGTCACGGTCGAAGCGCATTACCGGCGCGCGATCGAGCTGGAGCCGGACAACGTCTGGTGGCATTCGCGCTGGATCAGCTACCTGATCACACGCGGGCGCGCGCAGCAAACGCACAATGCCTGGCTGGAAGTGCTCGATCAGTTCGGGCTTCCCGACGTCGATATCACGCCATCGGTCTACAAGCACCTGCATACCTGGATCGGGCGCCTGTTGCTTCATCGTGGGCAGCTCGACATGGCCGACGAGGTGCTGCAAGGAATACCTGACAGCATTATTCAGAGCGAACCGGGCCTGCAGGCGCTGAAACGACGCCTGACAGCCCTACTCCAGGCGCGCCGGGGAGAAGCCTTCTTCCCCTTTTCCATCGCCCCGGACACCCAGTGGAACGGGCCTCACCTCGCCCCCTCCCGGCAGGGAGAGCGACCCTTGGACCACTGGCTGCCCGGGCGAGTGGATGCCGTTTCCGAGGATGAAGTCGTCCTTCACGTTGCCGAGCCTCCGCGGCAGGACGAAAGGCCGCAGGCGGGCACCATCGAGATGGCGACGCACCAGTTCAACGCCTGCTCGGAAGATACCACCGCCGAGCGGCTACAGGCAGGGCAGTTTGTCGAGCTTGCCTGGTATGCCGACCAAGAGATGCCGCTGATCCGCGTACATCCGGCCCACGAGCTCCACGATCCCGATCTGCCGCCTCTGTTTCCGGACCCGGCGCGCTACCTGCGCCGCTCGGGCTGGGTGACATGAAGCTCCGCGACGATCTGTTTTATCTGATTGTGTTTGGCCCGGGTTTTGGCGAGAGCATCGTGCTGCGCACCCCGGAAACCGGCTGGGTCGTGGTAGACGGCTGTCGCCTGCCGGGAGCAGGAGAAGGCCAGAGCCCGGCCGTAAAATTGCTCCAGCAACATGAGGCGCAGTGGTCGGCTGTCGTACTGACTCACCCGCATCTGGATCATGCGTCTGGCCTGGATGATGTGCTGGCGCACGGCGGCAACGGGCCGATTGGGTGTTATCCGCATCCGCTTGGTCTGCCCCAAAGCGGCAATACGGCCGACGATCCGGAAGCTGCTTATCGCGCGGGCAGCGTGGAGCAGGTCCTGGCCGCCATTCACGACTGCTGGGAGCAGAACCCGGAAACGCGCTGGGAAATAAAGCGTGACACATCCAGGACAGTTGGCCCTCTGCGCCTGACCGCCCTGCACCCCGATAGCAACGCCGTTCGGCAAGCCGAGGTTTCAGGTAACCGTAACCGGCTATCCACGGTGCTGCTGGCAGAGTGGAAAAACTGCCGATTGCTGTTGGGAGCGGACGCGGAAGCCACGGACTGGGCCAGTATCGCCGAAGAATACCCCGATCTGGCGGCCCATACGGCGCTCAAATATCCGCATCACGGGTCAGCCGGCGCCTGGCATGCTGCCTATGCCACGGAAAATGACGGCGCGGCCACCTGGCTGATGACGCCTTATAACCGTGGCCATAAACTCCCACGATTTGAAGACGGACAAGGTCTGCATCGCGCGCTTATGGCTCATGCTCCGATCCATCTGACTGGCCTTCCAGCTCGGCACGACTTGCAGCGCCGGACACCTTTCGAAACCACTCGCCAGGCGCTGCGAGACGGCCATGCGCCGCAGGCCGCCACCAAGTCGCTGCCGGGCGGTTTCAACATGACGATAAAACCGCAGGCTACCGCGTTCGAGGGCTTTGTGGCCGCAGGCTTCGATGCGGACGGCAACCTGATCGACCTTCAGCGCGGTGCCGGAGCGGTCACTATCAACGAGGAGACATCGAGTGCGTAACGAGACAGGCGTTTCCAGCCAGTCCCCTATTGCCTTTATTGATCTGGCCGCCCAGCAGGCGCGCATCAAAGATGAGATCGACGCCGGCATTCAGCGGGTGCTCGCCCACGGCAAGTACATCCTCGGCCCCGAAGTCACCGAGCTGGAAGAAAAACTCGCCGCCTACACCGGCGCCAGGTACTGCATTAGCTGCGCCAACGGCACCGATGCCCTGCAGATCGCCCAGATGGCGCTGGGCATCGGCCCCGGCGACGAGGTCATTACCCCCGGCTTTACCTATATTGCCACCGCGGAAACCGTCGCCATGCTGGGCGCCAAACCGGTCTACGTGGATATCGATCCGCGTACCTACAACCTCGACCCCGCCGGGCTGGAAGCCGCCATTACCCCGCGCACCAAAGCGATTATTCCGGTCTCGCTGTACGGCCAGTGCGCCGACATGGACGCCATCAACGCCGTTGCCGAAAAACACGGCATCCCGGTGATTGAAGACGCCGCCCAAAGCTTCGGCGCCATCTACAAGGGTCGTCAGTCGGGTAATCTCAGTACCATCGGCATTACCAGCTTCTTCCCCAGCAAGCCGCTGGGCTGCTACGGCGACGGCGGCGCGTTGTTTACCAGCGACGACGAGCTGGCAACAATCATGCGCCAGATTGCCCGCCACGGGCAGGACAGGCGCTACCACCACCGTCGCGTGGGCGTAAACAGCCGGCTGGATACCCTGCAGGCCGCCATCCTGCTGCCCAAGCTGGACATCTTCGACGAGGAACTCGCGCTCCGCCAACAGGTCGCCGAGCGCTACACCCAGTTGATTCTTGCCACGGAAACCACGGAAGATACAGAAAAAAATAGCCTGAGCCCTTCCGTGCCTTTCAGTGGATTCTGTGGCAAAAAGTTTATAACGCCCTACGTGGAGCCCCACAACACCAGCGCCTGGGCGCAGTACACCCTTCGCGTGGATAATCGCGAGGAGGTACAAACTAAATTAAAAGAAGCCGGCATTCCCACGGCGGTGCACTACCCG
The DNA here is from genome assembly GCF_039537045.1 of Halomonas cibimaris. GTDB lineage: Bacteria > Pseudomonadota > Gammaproteobacteria > Pseudomonadales > Halomonadaceae > Vreelandella > Vreelandella cibimaris. The sequence goes on from NZ_BAAAZT010000065.1 coordinate 20,304, forward strand.
ATACCGCTGAACCAGCAGCCCGCGGTGGCGGATACGGCGGCACAGCTACCCGAAGGCGATCGGGCAGCGCAGCAGGTGATCTCGCTGCCGATGCATCCCTACCTTGAGAGCGACGATCAGCGCGCCATCGCAACCGCGCTGCGCGGCGTAGCGGAATAACGACCCCATGCACCTGATCATCATATATTCGGGGAACCTGCCGTCATGACCCTGGCATCGCTCAAGGCGCGGGCCGTACGGCTACTGCCCAATAACGCCTTCGCCCGCAGCGTCAGCGTTCTGGTTGGCGGCACCGCCGGCGCCCAGCTACTGATGGTGCTGGCATCGCCGCTATTGACGCGCCTGTACACGCCCGACGACTTCGGGCTGCTGGCCGTTTATGCCGGCCTGCTGGGCGTTCTCGCCGTCATTGCCAGCCTGCGCTATGAACTGGCGATTCCGCTGCCGGAAAGCGATCAGGACGCCGCCAGCATCGTCGTGCTTTCGCTGCTGTCGGTTCTGGGCGTTACGCTGATTACCGCAGTACTCGTACTGATGGCAGGAGACTCCATCGCGTCTGTACTCGGCGTGCCGCAGCTGGCAGGTTTGCTGTGGCTGCTGCCGCTCGGGGTGTTGCTGCAGGGGTGCTACAAGGTCTTTAACTACTGGGCGATACGCACCAAACAGTTCCCGCTTATCGCCAAGACGCGCTTACGGCAAACGCTGGGCACGCTTGCCATCCAGCTGCTCGGCGCCGAGGCCGGTAGCATATCGCTGCTTGGCGGTCAGGCAACGGGCCAGGGCGTTGGCAGCATCACCCTGGCGCGCGCCGCGCTGCAGCGCCCCGAGCTGCGCCGCTGGCGCTGGCGGGATGTGTGGCACTCGGCTAAGCGCTACCGGGATTTTCCGCTTTTCTCGACCTGGGGGGGCTTCTTCAATAGTGCCGGCCAGCAGCTGCCGCCGTTACTTTTCGCCTCACTGTTCAGTGCCGGTGCCGCCGGCCTTTATGCGCTAGCTCATCGCGTACTGACCCTGCCGATGTCGATTGTGGGGCAGGCCGTGGGCAACGTGTTTTTTTCCAGTGCCGCCGAGGCCTACCGCGAAGGGCGCTTGGGGCCGCTCGTCAGCAACGTACACGAGAAACTGGCACAGATCGCCATGCCCCCGGCACTCGTGCTGATCGTGATAGGCCCCGACCTGTTTGCCCTGGTGTTCGGTGAGCAATGGCGCAGTGCGGGCGACTTTGCACGCTGGATGGCCCCTTGGCTCTATATGGTCTTTATTACCTCGCCGCTGAGCACCCTGTTTTCCGTAATGGAAAAACAGGCGCAAGGGTTATTGTTTCAGGTCATTTTACTGCTGGCGCGGGTGGTTGCCATCACGCTGGGCGCCTGGCAGGAAAACCTGATAGTCGCCGTCATGCTGTTTTCCGGCGCCAGTGCCCTCTGCTGGGTGGGCTTTCTCGCCTGGATCACCCGTATCACGGGTAATACAAAAGGCATGATGCTACGGCCTGCTGCCAGCACCTTCTTCGTATCCCTGGCTTCAGTGGCGCCTTTATGGCTAGGCACTCATTGGCCGACATTCAGCGTTATATGGTGGCTGCTGGCGATGGCGACAGCCGGCTTGATGGCTATTCATTATTGGCGTCTATTTCGTAAGGCATTTTGATGGCACAGATAAAGACACACTTTGGTTCTCCGCGCTGGCAGCATGCAACTACCTCACCGGAGCAATACTACGCGCAATGCGGCCGCATCTGGCAGGATGTCGACACCCTTCAACAGGCACTCACGCTGAATGCATTTAGCCAGGCGCTGACAGAACTCAACGGTTTTTACGCCGTTGTGCAGCAGCAGCCCGGGAAGTTGTTCGCTGCCGTCGATCACATCCGCTCGATACCGCTATTTTATGGGCAGCGTGACGCTACAGTTTTCCTCTCCGACGAGGCCGAATGGGTTCGCCAGCAAGTCGGCGATGAAGTAATGGACGACCTGGCTCGAGAAGAATTCCAACTGACAGGCTACGTCACGGGCCCAGACACGCTCTTTCCCAACGTCAAACAGCTCCAGGCCGGCGAATGTTTGATGATCACGGAACATTCAAATGCGCCCACCGTCGAGACACAGCGCTACTATCGTTTCTTGCATACCGAACCGCAGGATTATGACAAGGCCTTGCTCGAAGACCAGCTGGACCGTATCGCAGTAGCCAGCATTCAGCGTTTGATTGACCATGCCGACGGTCGTCAAATTGTCGTACCGCTCAGCGGCGGATACGACTCGCGCCTTATCGTATCGCTACTCAAACGTCTGGGCTATGAAAATATTCTTACCTTTACCTACGGCGTCCCCGGCAACAAGGAGTCCCGATACAGCAAACGGGTAGCGGACGCTCTGGGCCTGCGCTGGCATTTCGTGGAATACAGCAACGAACTGTGGCGCCAAGCCTGGGAAAGCGAAGCGCGCTGGCAGTACCAGAAATGGGGGTCGGGGTGGACCAGTGTGGCTGTGGTTCAGGACTGGCTGGCGGTCAAGATCATGAAAGAAAAAAGCGTGATCGATAGCGACGCCGTTTTCGTACCCGGGCATGGTGGCTTTGTCGCAGGAAGCCACATTCCCGATGCCGCCTTTACCGGCGAGGCGCTGGACCTTGACGATGTCTGCCACGCTCTTTTTCAAGGGCATTACAACTTAGCGCCTGCTGACCTCTTCACGACCCAAGTAAGCAGCTGGAAAACAAGAATCAAGGAAAAAGCCGAAGCAACAGAAATAAAAACGGCATGGCAATACGCGGATGCCTATGAAAAGTGGGAGTGGCAGGAACGTCAGGCAAAGTTTATTTGTAATTCGGTAAGAGTTTATGAGTTTTTTGGCTACGACTGGTGGATGCCGCTCTGGGACAAGGAGTTCGTCGATTTTTGGCAGGATGTGCCCTTGGCGTTAAGAAAACATAAGGCATGGTGCATAGGATATATAAAAAAATCTTACAATGAGCAAGCAACAGATAAAATTGAAAATTTGGGTAACGCATCCAAAAGTCCTATTGCTCATATAAAAAAGAAAGCATCCAAGATACCATTCGCCAGAAAAGCATACTCTTGTATCAAGCTAAAAAAACAAAACCAACACCCGCTAGCATTGTATGGCCGTCACGACGAAAAAGAGCATAAGAGTCTAATCGAGAAGGGTGTTTCTATTGTGGGACTTAATGCTCACGACTTTTTGAATCACCCTGAAAATAAAGATAAAAGTTAATTCATTAAGCGGTGTCTTATACGCTCCATAGTATCCATTAAGCTTGACATAAGCTTTTTTGGTAATTAAAGGTAAAGTATGTTGAGAAAAATATTGTCTTTTTTGGGAGGGGATGGGTTTGGTAATCCAAGCTTCAAAGCGATACTTCTCTTAAAGCATTTTTGTATTCAGAAGATGCTGCGTATAAACCATCTTGCTGGCTGGCCTGTGCATTGGACTTCTAAGGTTATAAGCCCTGAAAAAATTGAAAGAGGGACGAGATGTCCTGGACTAAGCATGGGTTGTCATATTGATGGAAGAAACGGCATAAATTTTGGAAAAAACGTATGGATTGGCCCAAGAGTTTCGATTATATCGATGAACCACAACCCTAATAACTATCATCATTATATTGAAGGTGGCCCAGTCATTATTGGTGATAATTGTTGGCTGGGGGCAAACGCAGTGATATTGCCGGAAGTGAAAATAGGTGAGCATACGATTGTTGCGGCGGGATCAGTCGTAACCAAATCCTTTCCGGACAGCAACCAACTGTTAGCGGGAGTTCCTGCCAAGGTCGTCAAAAAGCTTGATGACTACAAGGGGTAAGGAATGAGGATAATAACCTTTCTATCAAAAATACGGAGAAAAATCTTAGCTCTCCTCTTAAGATTTCTCTCTCCCGCTATCAGAATTTGGGAAAACCATTTTTTTCATTCCGATAAAAAGACAGAGCATCCGCCTGTCTTCATCATCGGTGCGCCTCGAACCGGCTCTACCATTCTCTACCAGGCATTAACCAATGCCTATCAGTTTGCCTATATCGACAACACGGCCTGTGCGTGGCATCGCAACCTGCGTTTTGGTTTATGGCTGAGCCGGAGAAAATACGGCGATGCCCCTCACGATAACTTCAAGGCCGAGCACGGCAACACGAGCAATTTTGGCGGCCATGCCCCCAGCGAATGCGGGCAGTTCTGGTATCGGTGGCTGCCGAAAGACCGCCACTTTATCGACCACCATGAGGTGACGCCCAAGATGGTGGCCGAGATTCGCCGGGAAGTGTTGGGTGCTTCTGCCTGCCTACAGCGCCCGTTACTCTTCAAGAACCTGAACGCCGGCCAGCGGCTGCGGCTGATTCACCAGGCCTTCCCCGATGCCAAGATAATTTTTGTCCGCCGCGATCCCAGGTTCGTCATTCGCTCCATACGCAAGGCCCGGCAAAAAACCGGAACTCGGGCAGGCCAGTGGTGGAGCATCATGCCACCGAATGTGGATGACCTGCTGGCCCTGCCTGAAGGCGCCATGTGTGCCGCCCAGGCTTATTACCTGGAAGAGCAGATAGACAAGGATTTGATGTCCTTCCCCGAGGAAAACGTACAAAGGGTCCACTATCAGGACTTTGATGACAAACTAATACACCGCCTCGGTGCATGGTGCAACGTTGCTCCTCGGGAAGGCGGGGAACTACCCGCTTTTCACCATGACGACCCGCACAATTTGCCGCGGCAAGAGCGTGAAGCACTGGCAAGCCTGGCAGAACAATACCCGTTCAAGAAGGAACTTTTCGTTTGAAGGATATCTATCGCGCCCTGTGCCAAACCGAACCCACCATCCCCCTGTTCTCCCAGGCCTGGTGGCTGGATGCGGTAGCCGGTGATAGCTGGGATGTGGTGCTGGCAACCAAGGGCGAGCAGGTCATCGGAGCATTGCCCTACGTGACACGGCAAAAGGGAAGGCTGACCCTACTGACTCAGCCGCCGCTCACGCAAACGCTGGGTCCTTGGGTGCGCCCGAGTCAAAAGTCTTACCCCAAGCGGCTGGCATACGAAAAAGATGTGCTGGGAGCGCTGGCCGACCAGCTGCCGCGCTACCACCACTACGCGCAGAACTGGCACTGCGGCTGCCAGAACTGGCTGCCCTTTTACTGGCGCGGCTTCGAGCAAACAACGCGCTATACCTACCGCCTGCCCATGCAGGAAGAAGAGCAGCTATGGAAGGGGCTGCAAGAGAATATCCGACGCGAAATACGTAAAGCTACAAACAAGCTCGACGTTACCGTGCGGGAAGGCACGCTGGACGAACTTCTGGCCCTCAATGAGATGACGTTTGTCCGGCAGAACCGCTCTGCCCCTTACAGCCGCGATTTTGTTAAGAGGCTCGACGCCGCCGCCGCGGCGCGCGATGCCCGCGACTGCCTGGTCGCCGAAGATGCTCAAGGCAGGCTGCATGCCGGCGCCTATATTGTCCGCAGCGTCAACACCGCCTATTACCTGATGGGCGGCGGCGACCCGGAGCTGCGCAGCAGCGGCGCGACTAGCTTGGTGCTGTGGGAAGCCCTCTGCCGGCAGCCAGAAGCTGTAGAGGTTTTCGACTTTGAAGGCTCCATGATCGAGCCGATCGAGCGCTTTTTCCGCGCGTTCGGCGCCGTACAAACCCCCTATTTCGCCGTCAGCCACACCCCGTCGCGCGTCCTGCGACTGGCGATGGCCGTGCGTTCACTGCTGAAGAAGTAGCGGCCGCAGCGGGCCTTCTCTCCCGGGTTGCATTGATTCATGGATACCGTTCTCTCAGCACCCAAGCCGCAAGGCGTGGACGACTGGCTGTGCGATGTAGCAGGCCAGGAAACCTTCTACACCGCACTGTCTCGCCATCTCGCCAAGCAGCTTACGCGGCAGGCGAGCGGCGTGAGTTTGGCCGACGCCGAGGCCTTTATCGACGCCGGGCTTTACCACGCCCGCCAGCGCGACGAGGCCTCGGACGATAGGCTGATGTCACTGGACGCGCCGGAAGACGAAGCCGTCGCCCCATCGATCAGCCTGTTCGAGCTGGATCTCGACTTCGCCCGCCGGCAAACCCCGCTGATTGTTCGCGCTATCCACTTCCCAGCCTGCGACGAACGCCTTGGGTATGATTATGCGGCGCTGCTGAGACTGTTCCCTGCGCTGTACTTTATTGATTGCCATTTTACCTGCGAGCCGCTATCGCTGGGATATAGCACCCATAGCCGCTTTGAAGACTGCACGTTTGACCTGCCCTGGCGAGTAGAAGACGGCAGCGGCCCGGGGCAGGATCACGTGCTGTTTGATCGCTGTCGGTTTGAGCAAGGGATAGCCATTCAAGGCAACGAACTGGGGCAGTCGCCGATTGACAGCGCCCTGGCCTTCTTTCGCGACGGCGTGATTCGTGGGTGCCTTTGCCTGCAGAACATGGCGACCGACATCCCCGTTTTTGCCAATACCCTGGCCGAAAAAACGCAGATCGATCGAATAGCGCTCGAGCACTGCGAGCTCGGCGGCCGCTTTACACTCGCCAACACCGGCCCCATTACCGATATCTCGTTCAACAGCACCGTGTTTCTGGACAAGTTCGCGCTGATCCACTGCCCGGTTGGCCGCTTCAGCGCCAAAAATGTCAACTTCGAAGGCCTGGCGGATTTCTACCAGTCTACCTTTGAGAGCTTTTTGGTTCGCAAGTCGATTTTTCGTGATTTCGCCGGCTTTGAAGATTGCCGCTTTGGCGCCGCGGACAAGAGCGGTGGGCGTATCACGCTGCGCTATGTCAGCTTCTACAGCTTTACCAATTTTCGCAGCGCGACGTTTCACCTTCCCCTCGACCTGCGCAGCACCAACCGCCGCGAGCCGCCCAACTTTCTCGATGCGACCTTCAGTCCGCACGCGCGCAAGAGCACCGATCGGGAAACGTTTCGCATCATCAAACACTCATTCGAGGCGGTGGGCAACCGCATAGAGGCCAACGCCTATTTCGCCCACGAGATGGAAGCCTACCGCCGGGAGCTAAGCGAAGCGGCCCGCCGCGACGGCCGTCACAAGCGTTTCTGGGAGCGCCTGCTGGTCTCGCTCAATTTCGTCCTCTCGCGCCACGGGCAAAGCTACTGGCAGCCGCTACTGGGCGTGTTTGCTTGTGCCGGTGTAATTGCCTTGCAGCAGGCCAACTGGCATCGAGGCTGGCTGACCTGGCCCGCCGCCACGCCCGACGTTATCCCGGCGCTGGGCGCCACGCTGAACGCCTGGGCCAGCGGCATGGTCATCTTTCGCCCGCTATACGCCGCCTTTCCCGGGCAGGAAGCGTTCATCCTGCTGATGGCGGTACTGCTTTCCACCTGCCTTTGGCATTTTCTGGTCGCCTCCCGGCGGCACCATCGGCGTTAGACGTATCATCCGCGGCCACACCCGCCTTAATGGCGAAAAACGCTGTGTCATAACAAAAAACTGGTGTAAGATCGCCGTCGATCCGCTGCCGGTGTGGGACAAGCGCAAACATGGCGCGCTACTTGCCGGCTTTGGCCCGACTTTAAAGGTATACCGCTATGCTGGTCAGTTTCTCGGTGGAAAACGTCCTGTCGTTTCAGGAAGGGCAAGCCCTGCGCATGGAAGCCGTGAGCCGTGGCAAGGACGACATCAATCCGCTGAACGCTTTCCCGGCACCGGGAAACGATCACACCCGGCTGCTGAAAAGCGCGCTGATCTTTGGTGCCAATGCCAGCGGCAAGTCCAATTTCATCCGCGCGCTGTCCCTGTTTCGGCGTATTGTCCTGCATAGTCAGGCGGCACTCGAGGAGCACGACACCCCTACCGGTCACGTTCTTCCGTTTTTACTGGCCCGGGAAAGCGCGCAACAGCCCTCCGTCATGGAAGTGGTTTTCTACGAAGCCGGCATCCGCTACCGCTATGGCCTGGAAATACAGGCCGGCCGCGTCGTGGGCGAATGGCTGTTTTATACCCCCAGCGCCCGGGAAACCATGCTCTTCAACCGCGAAGGCCAAGAGGTTGAGTACAATAAGCAGGGCTTTGCCGAGGCGGCGCCGTTTGTCAAGGAAGGCAGGGTCCAGCAAACGCGAGACAGCGTTCCCTTTGTCGCGTTGCTGGCCAGCCACGACGGCAAGCATTCGCAACACCTGGTGCGCTGGGTGAACCGCCTCGCCGTCATCAGCGGCACCCAGGAACAGGGCTACATGGGCTTCACCATTGAGCTAATGAAGAAAGACGCCGAGTTCAAGGCCTGGCTGCTGGAGATTCTCGACTATTTTCAGATCGCCGACCTCAACGTTGTGGAAGTCGAAATGCCCGAAGTAGGGTTGGATGTACCCGACGACCAGGTAGAGCTACAGAACCTTCTGTCGTCGTTGAACCGCCTGTCCAAAAAGCAGAAATCACAAAGCCTCAAGGTCACCAAGCGCGTTGTCGCCGGGGAAGAAACGACCCGCATGGAGTTTCCGCTGTCGTTCGAGTCGGAAGGCACCAAAAAGCTGATTCATTTGCTGGGCCCCATTTACGACTCGATAAAAAACAAGCGCATTCTGGTGATCGATGAACTGGAAGCCAAGTTTCATACGCTTCTCACCCGTTTCTTGTTTCGCATCTATCATCAGAAAAATGCGTCAGGCAGCCAAATCATCGCCGCAGCGCACGACACCAGCCTGATGGCTACCGAGGACTTTCGTCGCGATCAGATCTGGTTCGTCGATAAGGACTCCCGAGGCAGCAGCGAGCTCTACTCTCTGGTGGAATTCAAGGAACGCGCCCGGCAGCTCAAGGCCCACTATGGTCGGGACTATCTCGCTGGTGCCTTTGGCGCCGTATCGCTTTTCGAGCGCGTTGAAAATATCGAAGAGATGATGTAGCCATGGCCGCGAAGAAACGCAAAGCGATGGCGGGCGGCAAACGGGCCACGGAAACCCGCGAGCCCAGAGCTACCGAAAAGCCCTGCGTTCTGTTCAGTTTCAAACATTTCCATGATGCTGACGATACCGGGCAGTCGCTGTCGAACTGGGCAGAAGACAACCCCGGCCAGCTTGCCGGCCTGCTGCAAAAAATGGCCCATATCAGCCAGCAGACGGTGCCAGAGGCCCGCCAGGACACGACGCTCACGCTTTACGGCCGCTTCCCCGAGTCGGCCAACACCGACTTTGCCTGCCCCCGCCACCTTCAAGGTCAGAAAAACTGGGGCGTGATACGCAACATCGGCGGGCAGAAGCCACGAGCCGCCGGCTTCTTGCAGGGCAACATCTTCTACGTGGTGTTTCTGGATAAGCACCACCAATTCTACAAAAGCAGCCGACGCTAGCGTCTGCGCAACGGACTACCAGCCTGGCTGCCTATCGGCTTTGGCGCATAGGGTGGCTAACTTTAGCCGCATGACGTTATGGATTCGGAAAAACTTTTGAAGAGACTTCAGCCCGGCTTATTCATGAGGCTGGCTTGAAAATAAAGATGGCGAGGGGTTTCTCTTGTAGAATCAGGATGTTCCAGCCAGAACTTGATTCAAGAGGACCTCTCGC
>NZ_BAAAZT010000066.1:0-33212 GCF_039537045.1 Halomonas cibimaris
GGCCTGGCGGCGCACACGGCGCTGGAGCAACTGTTTGCCGGTGAGGTGCCTGCCTTCATGCGAGAGGACGAGCTGGATCAGGCGGCATGAGCTAAATAGTTACAACGGCACTAGATTGTTGGGCTTGCCGTGCGGGTCTTCGCCGATGCGTCCGCTTTCGTGCGCGCCCACCCTTAAACCGCAGGGTGCCCACACCGATCAAGGTGTGGGGTGAATGCGGCGCGGGGCGTCAGCCCCGCTGATTTTGGATGTACTGGGTCACGAGTTCGAGCGGCGCTCCCCCGCACGATCCGACGAAGTACGACCGGCTCCAGAGTACTGGCTTGTCGTAGGCACCCCGTAAATCGTTGAACTCCGCCCGCATCCGGCGGGACGTTACTGCCTTCAAGGAGTTAACCAGTTTCGTGAGCTGCACCTTGGGGCTGTACTCGACCAGCAGATGTACGTGGTCACTTTCACCATTGCATTCCCGAAGCTCGGCCTCGAAGTCAGCGCAAACTTCGCCGGCAATCTTCCGGAAGGCTGCATGGTGAAGATCGCCGAGAACCTTCCGACGGTACTTCGTCACGAAGACGATGTGGACGTGGAGCAGATAGGCGCTGTGCCTTGCTTTGTTGATCTTATACATACTGAATGTTGACCTTTGCTTAATTCGCCCATTATAGTGGCGCATAAGATACCACACGCTGAGTTCAATCATGAAGGTCTTGAAAGCCTACCGATTCAAGCTGAATCCAACGCCAGAAGCCGAGACTTTGCTTTATCGGATGGCTGGCTGCGGTCGGGTGGTCTATAACAAGTCCCTCGAACTCATGCTCGACATCGCCCAGCGGCAGCTGGGTGCCGACGGTGACAGAAAGGCATTGTACAAGCAGCTCAACGACCTCGCGCCGCGCGAGCGTATCGAGCTGGCCAAGCACTTCCCCAGCTCAGCAGGCCTGAACAAGCTGGTCACTCAGTGGAAGAGGCAGGAAGGGCTCGCGTTCCTGAAAGAAGCCTACACGGACAATCTCCAACAGCGTCAGCGAGACCTTAGGGATAAGGCCGTCAAGGACTGGTGCTCGGGGAAGCGTGGCTTCCCGGTCTTCCGGGCCAAGCGGATCGCGCACCACTCAACCATGCGCTTCGTCAATTTCCCGAAGTACTGTGCCCTCGATCACCGCCGAATCAAGCTGCCGAATAAGCTGGGATGGCTAAAGATGCGTCAATCACGCGTCATCGAGGGCGAGCCGCGTAATGCGACCGTCTCGCTCGATGCGTGTGGCAACTGGCACGTAGCTGTCATGTGCTCAGTCGAAGTCGAACCAACCCGAGCGCCCGATCAAGGTGCCGTAGGTATCGACATGGGCATCGCCAAGAACATGACGCTGAGTGACGGCACCGCATTCGCTGGGGTACGTAGCTTCGCCGCCATGCAGGGGCGGCTGGCCACGGCACAGCGTAAGCTGAAGAACAAGAAGCGCGGCTCCGCCAACTGGAAGAAGCAGCGACGGAAGGTTTCGCGTATCCACCAGCGTATCGCCGACGTGCGTCGCGACTACCAGCACAAGGCTACAACGACGATCAGCAATAACCACGCCATGGTTGCCGTTGAAGACCTTCGAGTCGCCAACATGTCCAAGTCTGCGCGGGGAACGGTTGCCCAGCCGGGGCGTAACGTTCGGCAGAAAGCTGGCCTAAATCGGTCGATTCTCGACCAAGGCTGGTACGAAATTAGACGCCAGCTAGAGTACAAGATGTCATGGACTGGCGGCCTGTTCGTAGCAGTAGCGCCTCACTACACGAGCCAGACCTGCCCAGCTTGTTTATACAAGTCGGCGGACAACCGCAAGACGCAGGCCGCCTTCCTGTGCACACACTGTGGCTTCGCTGAAAACGCGGATGTCGTAGGGGCGATAAACGTGCTTCACCGGGGCCTCGACCTTCTCGGGCCCCGAACCAGTAAGACCTGATCAGGGCGGGACGACGCCCGTAGCGCCTGTGAAGTGAGCGGGGCAGCAAAACCGCCAGCAGCAGGAACCAGTCAACTGGGCGACCGGTTGCCACCCGAAAGGGAATCCCCTTCCTGAGACGCGGAAGCGCGAAGGGCGGGGAGGATGTCAACATCAGCTTGGAAGTACCGTACGGGTTGGTAGGCTGGCCGGTGGGCAGCCCCTCGTGGATGGGCATCGGATGGCCGTCGCCGTACACCGTGGCCGAGGAGCTGAATACCAGCCGGTACACTCCGGCGGCGGCCATAGCCTGGCACAGCGTCAAGGTGCCGGCCACGTTGGCTTCCTGATACTCCCCGCCCGCCGCGCACCGCGCTTTGGGCGAGGGTTCCTGGGTCACCCCGAGAACCTTCCTGCTTCAACACGCCTTCACTAGACGGTGATGGAACCTTCAACCTCGGCACCGCGTTGCGATGCGCGCTTTTATCACCGCCCGCATGGGGCAATGCTTTACGCGCTATTTGGTAAACCCACCTTTGGTAATCTCGTAATGTGAAAGCCATGATACTATGATACATGAAATGCAAAATAACTGGAATGCAAAATTTATTTGTAAGGATTAGATGTCTAATGAAGGTAGTTGTTATTTCAAGAGTGTCAGACGTTGATAGAAGAGCGAATATTTCTTCCCTCTTGGAAGGATGTCCGTACGAATGGCAGTTTTTGGATGCCTATGAAGCCAGCTCTATTCCCGAATGGTTCGAAGCGCTCTATGATGAAAAAAAGTCAAGGCGATATCGCTCATACGCTTTAATGCCAGGTGAGAAAGGCTGTTTCTCCTCTCACGTCGGTGCATGGCTAAAGTGTGCCGAAAGCGGTAAACCGATTGTTGTACTTGAAGATGACTGTGAGTTGCGTCCCGACTTTTTCATAAAAATAAAAAAGATAAAGGACTCAGCGTTTGACTATGTAAAGTTGGAAAAAAGAAGCGATGGTCATAAGCTGGATGATAACTTTATGCTTAACAAGAAGAACCGATCGGGAACCGTTGGTTATTATCTTTCTCCGGTAGGGGCCGTCAAATTTCTGGCTGCGCTTAAAGTTATCTACATGCCAATAGATCATTATATCGGCATGGTTTGGAAGCACGGTGTTGCGCCGGTCGGATTAATTGACAAGGCAATAACGCATAATGCTGATTTTGATACAAGCATTCAGTATGAAAGGAAGAAAGGTGAGGCGGTTGGGCAAAAAAATAAGTGGCTAAGAGCTTTACGCAAGCTGCGACGCTACGTTGATGATTTCAAATATAAAAAGTTTTTGAAAAACTATATGGCTTGCTCAGTGCGCCGGAGATAACGCTCAAAAACCTTAAGCGCGATCAGCCGTTCGTGCCGGGGCCGGAAGAACTCGGCAATATAGCGGTTGGCGTTGCGAATAATGGCCCGGGCCTTTTCGGGATGGGTCAGGTAGTAGTCAATTTGCGCTTCTAAGTCAGAGAAGTCGTCTTTGACTTCAACGTAGTGATAGCCCGGCACTAGCGCGCCTTCCATGAACCAGGTTTCAAAAATCGGTCGTTTCATGAAACACAGCGAGTTCGATGCCATGATCCACTTGAGGTTGGTGGCAACGTCGTTGCCCTCGATGCTGAAGATGAACTTGTGCTCCAGCTGCTGTTCGATGGGCATGAATGGCCGTTGGTAAGGGGCCGTTTCTGATTTGCTGTCGGTGGCGCCGATGTCGCAGCGCGGCGCGCCGTAGCACTGTTCAAGAAAGCGCCTGCGGTGGGGCTGGTGCGCAGCACCTCGCCATACCAGCGCGTCTTTTTTATCGGCGTAGCTCTGCGTGTCCTTCACGGTATAAAAGTGGCGCACGCTGTCGAGCTTGAGCAGCACCGAGTTGGCGTTATTGCCATGAATAGGCCGGCTTTTGACGAAGGTGGGCACCTCGGGCACGCAGGTCTTGTCGCCAAAGCGGTAGTGGTAGGCGGCCTTGGGCGAGAAGTATTTGGCGATGCGGTAAAAATCCAGGTGATAGGTGGATTTTTGCGCGCGGAGAGCGAAGGTACGGTTGCAGGTTGCGCCTTCGCCCAGCGGCGTCGAGGCATCCAGCCGGTTGTAATAGGCCACCCGCGCCATGATGGCCTCCTGCTCGGCGGCGGGCAGGGCGTCAAAGGCGGCGAGCAAGGCTCGGCGACGCCGCCGGAACAGGCCCCGCGGGGGCACAGCTCCCAGCAGACCGGCGGTATAAAACGTCAGCTTGTGCGCCTGGTAGGCGTGTTTTCCGCTCAACATGGGAACACCGGTTATGCAGCAGGGGATGGCGCCAGGGGGCGATAGAGAGCCAGATAGGCATCGGCCATGGCTTCGGGAGAATAGCGGATCAGCTGCGCGCCGGCGTTTTGCGCCAGCCTTTGGCGCAGCGCCGGGGCGCGCAGCCGGGTCAGCTGGCCGGCCAGAGTTTCGCCGTCGCCGGGGGGAAACAGCAGCCCGGTTTCGCCGTCGCGGACGATATCCGGTATGCCGCCGACCTCGCTTGCCACCACGGGAACGCCGGCGTGCATGGCGTCCAGCAGTACCGAGCCCAGCCCTTCATTGCGCGAAGGAAAGGCAAACACGTCCAGCGCTGCCAGGTAGTCGCCGACGTTGGGTCTGAATCCGGCCCAGACGATGTTATCCAGCCCGGTACTTTCTGCTTTTAGCGCGGCTTCGTCTTCTCCACGGCCGAAAAAAACGAACAGCATATCAGGGTGGGTGTGCTGTAGCCGGCGGGCGGCGTCGAGCAGTACGCGCTGGCCCTTGTGGCGATCCACCAGCGCGCCGGCGTGGCCGATCAGCAAGCATTCAGGGTAGCGCGCGCGAAAGGAGCGGGTGACGTCGAGATCCGGCGCCAGCGGGGTAAACGCGCTGGGGATCTGCTCGACCGGGTGCGGGGTAAGCGGCCGTACCTCGGCGGCAATCGCGCCGGAAAGCGCCACGCAGCGGTAGGCCTCGCGATAGAATATGCGATTGCTGCGCTTGGGCTTGACCGGCGTATCTACCCGCCGCGTGATCAGGTAGGGCGTGCGACACAGTCGGCGATGCAGCCAGGCCCAGTGCACGGCCTTGGCCTCATGGGCGTGCACCACGGTAGCGCGCCCGGCCCGGCGGTGGCCGGCCAGCTGATGGCGAGCGCTGACAAAGCGCACGCCGGGGGTCCGGGCAAGTGATGCGCGCAGCGGGGAATCCGGCCGGCATACCAGCGTTTGGCGTGCCACGTCGGCGCGGCCGGCAAGCGCCTGAATTAACAGTACGGTTTGCCGCTCGCCGCCGCGAAAACCGCGAGCCAGGTTGGCGTGAATGATGTGCAAGGCCGCCTCGCTGAAACATTTTGGGATCGAAAGCGGCTATAGTAGCATTCGCTTCCTATTTCGACAGGATGTTTGCCATGCTGGCCAAGCTCAGCGCTGTGATCATTACGCGTAACGCAGCAGCGACGCTTGCGCGCACGCTGGACGCGCTTGACGCCGTCGGTGAAGTGGTGGTTTACGATAACGGCTCCACCGACGACACCCTTGAGATCGCTCGGCGCTATGCCAACGTTTCACTCTACCAGGGCGAATTTCTAGGCTTTGGGCCTACCAAGCGCCGAGCGGTCTTGCTTGCGCGCAACGACTGGGTGTTCTCGCTGGACGCCGACGAGGCCCCGACGGCTTCGCTGCTTGATGCGCTGGCCGGCTGGCTGCCCGAAGCCGAGGTGCACCAGGTGGTAGAGGTGCGGCGGGAAAACTGGCTGCTGGGCCGGCCTGTGCGCCATGCCGGCTGGGGCAACGATTGGCTGGTGCGGGTGTTCAACCGCTGCCGGCACAGCTTTAACGAGGCCATGGTGCATGAGTCGGTGGCGGTATCTTCCGCCACCCGGGCGGTGCGTCTGGAAGGCTGTCTGACGCATCTGGCCGTCACCGAACTTGGCCAGTTTCTGGACAAGATCAACCGCTATTCCGGCATTCGTGCACGCTCGGACAGGCTGCGGGTTTACCCGGTGGTGGTGATCGTGCTGAAAGCGTTTTTTGCCTTTTGGCGCACCTACCTGCTGCAGCGGGGCTTTCTCGACGGCTGGCGCGGGCTGGTGATCGCCGTGGCCAACGCCAACGGCGTATTCTGGAAATACATGAAACGCCGCGTCCGCAATCTCTAACCGCGCTCTGGATACTTCACGCCCATGCCCCATGCTGCTTTACCGCTCTCAGCCTCTATCGCCGATACGTCGCGATGCTGGCTGACCGGCGCCGCCGTTTTTCTTTTCGCCGCGCTTACGCTGGTGCTGCCTTCGGGCTATTCGCTGGGCCCGGCCGTGCTGCTGCTGGCCAGCTGTACTCTGGCCGTGTGGCGCCCGGGCCTGCGGCTGCAGCGCGATGACCGCTGGCTGATGCTGGCGCTTTGCACTTATACCGCCGTGGTGATGGCCGGGGCGCTGTGGCACGACCAGAGCTTAAGCAGCGTGGACCGGCCGCTGCGCTTTTGGCTGGCCGTGCCGGTACTGCTGTGGGTAATGGCCTATCCGCCCCGGCTGGCCGCCGTCTGGACAGGGCTGGTGGCCGGTGCCGTGGGCGCGGCCGGGCTTGCGCTGTGGCAGCTCGATCAGGGAGCGGTCCGGGTAAACGGCTATTTGCATCCGATTCAGTTTGGCAATCTCAGCCTGCTGCTCGGTATTTTTTGCTTGGCGGGGCTGGGTTGGGCGTGGCAGCGTTCGCACCGCTGGGCCTGGCTGGCTCTTCTGGGGTTGGGAGCGGCGGGCGGTATTCTGGCTTCGCTTCTTTCTGGCAGCCGCGGGGGCTGGGTTGGCCTGCCGCTGGTCTTCTGGGTGCTGTACCGGGCCTATGGCCGCCGGGCGTCGGTCAAAGCGCTGGCGCTGGCGCTGGTCGTTATCGTGGCGGCCGCGGCGGCGGCCTATAGCCTGCCGCAAACCGGCGTCAAGCAGCGTATCGCCGAGGCGGTAAGCGACATTTCGCTGTACGTCAGCGGTGAGCGGGTGACGACCTCGGTTGGCTGGCGCTTTGAAATGTGGCAGGGCGCGGCGCATCTGGCGCTGGAAAAGCCGCTGACGGGCTGGGGCGAGGCGGGCTATCAGGCCGGCATGAAGCGTTTGGCGGACACAGGCGTCGTACACCCCGGCACGCAGCAGTTTGACCACGCCCACAACCAGTTCCTGGATACCCTGGCCAAGCAGGGGGTGCTGGGGCTGGCTGCGCTGCTGGTGCTGTTGCTGCTGCCCTTGCGCCTGTTTGCCGGCTATCTGCGTGATCCTGATCTGACCGTGCGTGCGCTCGCCACGGCCGGGGCCCTGCTGTGCGTGGCCCATGTGGATTTCAGCCTGACTCAGGCCGGTTTTAACCATAACAGCGGTGTAATGGTGTACGCGTTCTGGCTGGTGATCTGGTGGGGGACGTTGCAAAGCTATTGCCGCTGCCGGCCGGTTACCCCGGCGGCGTCGGGCGGGAGGGCCGAGCGATGAAAATCGCCCTTGTTCATATGCGCCACGCCGCCTCGGGCGGTACCGAGCGCTTTCTCAACGCGCTGTCGCGCTATCTGGCCGAGCGCAGCGAGGACGTGACGATTATCTGCCGCTCCCATGTAGCGCCGTCGCACCCGGCCATCCGCTTTGTCCGCCTGCGTCCTTTAAGCGTTGGCAAAGCCCAGCGCATGTGGCGCTTTGCCCGGGCCGTCGAGCGCCACATCCGCGCGGCGGACTATGATCTGGTGTACGGGCTGGGCAAGACCTGGACCCATGACCTGCTGCGCATCGGCGGGGGCACCGTGCATCATCATCTGGCCGCAAAGCCGCAGAGTCAGCAGCGGCGCAAGGACAGGATCGCCGCGCGCATCGAGGCCAAAGCCATGGCGCCGGGCGCGTACTACCACGTGGTTTCCAACTCCCGGCAGAGCGACCGCGAAATCGCCGAGGCCTACGGCGTGCCGGCCGAGCGGCGCTCGGTTATCCACAACTTCGTCGATACCCGCCGCTTCGACCCCGCGCGCCTGGGCGATGAACCTCATGAGCTGGCCCGTGAGCTGGGGCTCGAGTCGGCAAAAGCGCCGACGTTTCTGTTTCTCGGCACCGGCTACGAGCGCAAGGGGCTTGCCGCCGCGCTCAAGGCGTTCGCCTTGCTGGAGAGTGATGCCACGCTGCTGATTGTCGGTCGGGACTCCCGCCAGGCCGAATACGAGGCGCTCGCGCGGCAGCTGGGCGTGGCCGAGCGCTGCCGCTTTCTCGGTGAGCAGTCCGCCCCCGAGCGCTATTTTGCGCTGGCCGACTGCTATTTGCTGCCGGCCCGCTACGAGCCGTTCGGTTTTACCGTGCTGGAGGCGCTGGCCTGCGGTACCCCGGTGATTACCACCCGCCACTGCGGCGCCCAGGAAGTGGTAACCCCCGAGGTGGCCACGGTGCTCGAACGCGCCGACGACGCCCGGGCGCTGGCGGACGCGATGACGTACTGGGCGGCCCGCCGGCACGCGCCCGGACTTGGGCAGCGCTGCCGAGCGCTGGCGCTGTCGCTGGATATCGACGCCGTTATGGCAGAAAACTACCGGTGCATTCTGGACGTATACCGGCAAAAGCAGGCGCACCCATGCCAGACCTGAGCCGGTGGAAAATCGTTGGCCGAGGCGACGAGCGCATCTGCTATCAGCATCCGGACGACCCGGCGCGCTGTATCAAGCTCAGTCGGCGCGAGAAGGCCAAGCAGACCCGCCGCGAACGGCGCTACTTTCGCCGGCTGAAACGCCGGGGCGTGCCGTTCACGCTGATCCCCGAGTTCTTCGGCGCGGTGGAGAAAGCCGGCATGATCGGCATCGAGCAGCAGCTGGTGCTCGATGAGCGAGGCGCGCTGCCCCCTGACGTCAGGAAATACGCCGCCCAGCCGCTGACGCCGGGCCAGATTGCGCGTTTCCGGGACGGGCTTGAAGCACTCAAGGCCTACCTGCTGGCCTATAACGTCGTCCCCTGCGACCTGGTGATGAGCAACCTGCTGGTCATCGAGCAAGAAGACGCCACCACGGTTATGCTCATTGACGGGCTGGGCGCCTCGGAGGCGATTCCGCTGGCGGAATACATTCCCTGGCTGGGGCGGCGCAAAATACGGCGCAAGTGGGCCCGGTTCATGGCCAAAACGGTGATGCCGTATGTGACAACCATGCAGGACCGTCAGCCCTCATAGCCTGCGTTGATATGCTGAATGGCGCGGGTCGCGGCGTCGGGCGCGGCAAATTTGCCCAGCGAGCGCTCCAGCCGCGAAAGGTTGCCCTGGCGCCATTTACCCGGCGCGCGCAGCCGGCAGCGATCAAGATCGATCAGCCAGGGGGTGTCGTCGGCGTCGACGAGGATGTTGCGGGCGTTGAGGTCCACGTGATCGAGCCCGGCATTGTGAAAGCGGCGGATCATTGCGCCGACGCGGGTCAGCACGCGCGCCAGCCGCTCGGGGGCGATGGCCGATGTATCCAGCAGCGAGGCAAGCGCGGTGGCGCCGGGCAGGCGCCGGGTGATCAGCGCGGCCTCGTAGGCCAGCCCGTGGCGGGTGACGCAGGCGGCCACCGGGCGGGGCACCGGCAGGCCCTGGGTGTACAGCCGGGCGGTCAGGCGCATTTCGCGAAAGGCGCGGGTGCGTTCGGCACCGGTCCACAGGTAGCGGGCCTCGCTCACCCGGGCGGCCATCCCGCCGCGCCGGTAGGGGCGCAGCACCCACTGCTCGGCGGCGTCCGCCACCGGACGAATGAACAGGCTGCTGCCGCGCCCCGGGGCCTCGCCGGTGACGCACCCGCGCCGGCGCCAGACCTCCGGCGAGAAGTCGTCCGGCGTGAACGGCGCGGGGCGATCGGCGCGCGATTTTTGGCGCAATCCCTGCGCCTCACATAGAATGTCGGCATCGTGTAGTATCAGACTCTTTTTCTGCCGGAGTGCCGCTAAGCGCATGAAGTCCCCTCTGCCTGCCAATCCCCGCCATATTGCCGTGCTGCGCCTTTCCGCGCTGGGCGACGCCTGCAACCTTGTGCCGACGATCCGCGCGCTGCAGCGCCGTTTCCCCGAGGCGCGCATTACCTGGATCATCGGCAAGGGCGAGCATAGCTTACTGGCGGGGCTTTCCGGCGTCGAGTTCGTGGTCTACGACAAGGCCAGCGGCCTTGCCGGCATGCGCGAACTGTGGCGCAGCCTGGCCGATACCCGCTTTGACGTGCTGCTGCACATGCAGCAGGCCCTGCGCGCCAGCGTGCTGTCGCTGGGGCTCAAGGCCGATGCCCGGCTGGGCTATGACAAGGCTCGGGCCAAGGACTTTCAGCACTGGTTTACCGGCCACCGGCTGGCCCCCCACCCCAACGCTCACGTGCTGGATTCGTTCATGGACTTTGCCCGGGCGCTGGGGGTGGAAGACGACCGGCCCGAGTGGCACCTGCCGGTGCCGGCCCAGGCCTATGACGAGGCCCGCCTGCTCAGCGGCGAGGCGCCGTATCTGGTCATCAATGCCTGCAGCAACGCGCGGCTGCGCAACTTTCGCAACTGGTCGGTCGCCGGGTATGCCAGCGTGATCGAGCATGCCTGGGTGCAGCACGGCCTGAAAAGCGTGCTCACCGGCGGGGCAACCCCTCTGGAGCAGGAAACCGCCGGGCAGATCGCCGCGCTGTGCCAGCCGGGCAGCGTCGTCAACGCCGTAGGGGCGACCTCGCTCAAGGGCCTGCTGGCGCTGATCGACAAGGCGCGCGTGGCCATCGCCCCGGACACCGGGCCGGTGCACATGGCCAACGCCCTGAGCACGCCCACATTGGGGCTCTACGCGACGACCAATCCGGATCGCGCAGCACCCTACCTGTGGCGCGAATTTGTCGTCAACGCCTATCCCCGTGCGGTGCGCGCCTACCTGAACAAGTCCGTCAAGGACGTGCCCTGGGGCCAGCGCGTGCGCCACGCCGAGGCCATGACCCTGATCGAGACCGACGAAGTCATTGCCCAGCTGGATGCCTTGCTGGACGCCACCGCCCACCAAGGAGCGCGCCATGAACATTGATCTTTCCGCGCTGGAACACGCCCGCGTGCTGGTGGCCGGCGACGTGATGCTCGACCGCTACTGGCACGGCGCCACCTCGCGGATTTCCCCCGAGGCGCCGGTGCCGGTGGTACGGGTGGAAGACGCCGACGACCGCCCGGGTGGCGCGGCCAACGTCGCGCTCAATATTGCCGCGCTGGGGGCAAAGGCGGCGCTGGCCGGCGTGGTGGGCGACGACGACAACGCCGGGCTGCTGGCCGGGCTGCTGGCAGCGGTTGATGTGAGCGCCCGCTTTCAGCACAGCGCCGATGTGCCGACGATGACCAAGCTTAGAGTGATGAGCCGCAACCAGCAGCTTTTGCGCCTGGACTTTGAGCAGCGCCTGGATAATGTCGACACCGCGGAGCTTGCGGCCCACGTCGACGCCGCGCTGGCCGAGCACGACGTGCTGATTCTCTCCGACTACGGCAAGGGCACGCTCAACCGCGTCGAGGCGTTGATTGCGACCGCCCGCCGGGCGGGCAAACGCGTGCTGGTCGACCCCAAGGGCACCGATTTCCGCAAGTACCGCGGCGCCAGCCTGATCACCCCCAACCTGGGCGAATTTGAAGCCATTGTCGGCCGCTGCGACAGCGACGCCGAGCTGGCCGCGCGGGGCGAAGCCCTGCGCGCTGAGCTGGAGCTGGAAGCGCTGCTGATTACCCGCAGCGAAAAAGGCATGACGCTGATCCGCGAAGGCGAGCCGCCGCTGCACCTGCCCACCCGGGCGCGAGAGGTATTCGACGTGACCGGCGCCGGCGATACCGTCATCGCCATGATGGGGCTGGCGCTGGCCGCCGGGCACGGCTTTGCCGAGGCGATAACGCTGGCCAACCTGGCCGCCGGGCTGGTGGTGGCCAAGCCCGGCACCGCGACGCTGTCGCTTGGCGAGCTGTATACCGCGCTGCACGGCGACGCCCTGGGCGAATTCGGCGTGGTGGAGCAGACGCCGCTGGTCAACGCCGTGCGCGCCGCTCAGGCCCGGGGCGAGCGCGTGGTGATGACCAACGGCTGCTTTGATATTCTCCACGCCGGCCACGTGGCCTATCTGGAACAGGCGCGCAGGCTCGGCGAGCGGCTGGTGGTGGCGGTCAACGACGACGCCTCCATTGCCCGGCTGAAAGGCGACGGCCGCCCGATCAACCCGCTCCAGCGGCGCATGCAGGTGCTGGCCGGGCTGGGCGCGGTGGACTGGGTGGTGCCGTTTGGCGAGGACACCCCGCAATCGCTGATCGAAGCGGTGCTGCCTGACGTGCTGGTCAAGGGCGGCGACTACCGTCCGGAAGACATCGCCGGCGGTGAGGCCGTACGCGCCCACGGCGGCGAGGTGAAAGTGCTGGGCTTTGAAGACGGCGTTTCCACCTCGGCGATGATCAATACCATTCTCGACCGCGGGCGCTAGATGGCACGCCGGCCGCGCTGCATTTCTCCCCGCCTTGTCTACTCGGCCGCGCTGTACGCGCTGGCGCCGCTGATTATCCAGCGTGTGCGGCGTGAGCAGCTGCCCGCTTATCCGCGTCGCCAGCGGCTGGGTCTGGGGCTGAACCTGTCGGACGCTCAGGGCCTTCCCACGCTGTGGCTGCACTGCGCCTCCGTGGGCGAGGTGCGCGCCGCCCGCCCGCTGATCGAGGCGCTGCTGGCGCGCTATGCCGGCCACCGGCTGCTGGTGACCACCATGACCGCCACCGGCGCCGAGCAGGTGTCAGCGCTCGCCGGCCGGCTGGATGCGTCGGCCGCGGCGCGGCTGGCGCACCGCTTTGTGCCGCTGGACTGGCCGGGCAGCGCGCGGCGCTTTGTCGCCCGGGTGCGCCCGGCGCTGGCGGTAATGTTCGAAACCGAGCTGTGGCCCAACCTGCTAAACGCCTGCCGCCGCGCCGGCGTGCCGGTGGCGGTGGTCAACGGCCGGCTCTCGCCCCGGGCCTTTGCCCGCTACCGGCGTGTTCGCCCGCTGATGCGCCAGGCACTGGCCCATGTCAGCTGGCTGGCAGCCAAGTCTGCCGCCGACGCCGAGCGCTTTGCCAAACTCGGCATGGCGGCCGAACGCACCGACGTTGTCGGTTCGCTCAAGTTCGAGGTGTTTCCGGATGCCGCAGCGCAGGCGGTGGGTGAGCGCTTGCGCGCCGCCGTTGGCAAGCGCCCGGTATGGGTGGCCGGCTCCACCCGAGACGGCGAAGAAGCCGCACTGCTTGATGCCCACGCCGCGCTGCGCAAGCGCTATCCCGAAGCGCTGTTGGTACTGGTACCGCGCCATCCGCAGCGCTTTGACGCCGTGGCCGACGAATGCCGCGCCGCCGGCTTTGCGCTGGCCCGGCGCAGCCGGGATGAGCGGGTAACGCAAGAGACGGCGGTGTATCTGGGCGATACCCTGGGCGAGCTCGGCGCGCTCTACGCCGCCGGCGACGTGGCCTTTGTCGGCGGCAGTTTGGTGCCGCTGGGCGGGCAGAACGTGGTGGAGCCGGCAAGCCTGGGGCGGCCGGTGCTCACCGGGCCTTCGCTGGAAAACTTCGAGGACGTGGCCGAGCCGCTGAAAGCCGCCGGTGCCCTTGAGCCGGTGGCGGATGCCAGGGCGCTGGCCCAGGCGCTGATCGGCGCGTTTGACGATCCGGCCCGGGCTCGCAAGCGCGGCCGGGCCGGCCGAGCCGTGGTGGCCGAGCAGCGCGGGGCGCTGGAGCGCACGCTTGCCGGGCTGGGCCGGCTTGTTGCGCCGGACGATCGTTTTGCCTAGCGCCGTGTGGTGCGCGCTACGCCGTCTTCTTTACCCAGCAGCAGCACGTCGGCGCCGCGGGCGGCAAAGAGCCCGTTGGTGACCACGCCGGCAATGGCGTTGAGCCGGGCTTCCATCTCGATCGGGTCGTCGATTGTGAAGTCGTAGCAGTCGATGATCTGGTTGCCGTTGTCGGTGATCACGCCCTGGCGGTAGACCGGCTCAGCGCCCAGCTTGACCAGTTCCCGGCCGACATGGGAGCGCGCCATGGGAATCACCTCCACCGGCAGCGGGAACTGCCCGAGCCTTTTGACCTGCTTGGAGCCGTCGGCGATGCAGATAAAGCGCTCGGCGCAGGCAGCGACGATTTTTTCCCGGGTGAGGGCGGCGCCGCCGCCTTTGATCATCTGCAGCGCAGCGTTCACTTCGTCGGCGCCGTCAACGTAGAAGGGCAAAATGCCGGCGCTGTTGAGCGTCAGCACTTCAATGCCGAGGGCCTTTAGCCGCTCGGCGCTGGCGTCCGAGCTTGCCACCGCGCCCCGGAAGCGATCGCGCAGCGGCGAAAGCCGGTCGATGAATAGGTTGGCGGTGGAGCCAGTGCCGATGCCGAGCACGGTGTTTTTATCCAGCCAGGGGGAAATTTCCTGAACGGCGGCGTCGGCCACGGCGGCCTTGAGTGCGTCCTGGGTCATGTCAAGCTCCGGGTTGAGGGGTCATCATGGGGCGTGCGGCGCACAGTATAGCGCCATGCCGCCGCGCTGCCGACACGCCGGAGCTGTGGACGCGCCCCGGGGCAATCTGCTAACAATAGCGGGCTGTCCGGTTTGTGTATAAAACTTGAGCGGCCCTTTTCCATCGCCGGCGTGCGGCCCTTTCCCGTGAGATATTCGAATGCTTGAAGCTACCGTGAAGAAAATTCTCCAGGCCCGTGTGTACGAGGCGGCCTGCGAGACGCCGATTTCCCCCGCCCCGTTTCTTTCACGCCGCTTTAACAACACGATTTTAATCAAGCGTGAAGATTTACAGCCGGTGCATTCTTTCAAGATTCGCGGCGCCTACAACAAAATGGCCCAGCTGGAACAGGCACAAAAGGCCAGGGGCGTGATCGCCGCCTCGGCCGGCAACCACGCCCAGGGGCTGGCCATGGCGGCAACGCAGATGGGAGTGAAGGCGACCATTGTGATGCCGCGCATTACCCCGGACATCAAGGTCGCGGCGGTGCGCGCCCGGGGGGCCAAGGTCGTGCTCAAGGGCGACGCCTTCAGCGAGGCCGCCGCCCACGCCCAGGCGCTGGTAGAAGAGCACGGCTATACCTATATTCCGCCGTTTGATGACATCGACGTGATTGCCGGACAGGGCACCGTGGCGGTGGAAATACTGCGCCAGCACAGCGGGGCGCTGGACGCCATTTTTGTGCCCGTGGGCGGCGGCGGGCTGATCGCCGGCGTGGCGGCCTACGTGAAGTATCTGCGCCCGGACATCAACGTGATCGGCGTGGAGTCTGAAGACAGCGCCAGCCTCAAGGCCGCGCTGGATGCCGGCGAGCGGGTGACGCTGGATCAGGTCGGCGTGTTTGCCGAAGGCGTGGCCGTAGCACAGATCGGCGAGGTGCCGTTTACCCTGATGCAGCATCTGGTCGATGATGTGATCACCGTCACCGCCGATGAAATGTGCGCCGCGGTCAAGGACATCTTCGAGGATACCCGTGCCGTGTCGGAAACCTCCGGCGCGCTCTCCCTTGCCGGGCTGAAAAAATACGTTCAGCGAACCGGGGCCAAGGGCGAGACGCTGCTGTGTATCAACTCCGGTGCCAATACCAACTTTGACCGCCTCCAGCATATCGCTGAGCGCACCTCGCTTGGCGAGCAGCGCGAGGCGATTCTTGCGGTGACCATTGCCGAAAAGCCCGGCAGTTTCAAAAAATTCTGTCGCACCCTGGGCAAGCGTATGGTCACCGAGTTCAGCTACCGCTACGCCGACGACAGCGATGCGCATATTTTCGTCGGCGTGCAGGTCAAGCCCGGCGGCGATGATCGCCAGGCGGTGATCGAAAAGCTCAAGGAAGCCGGCTATCAGGTGGAAGATCTGACCGACAACGAGCTGGCCAAGGTGCATATCCGCCACCTGAGCGGCGGCCGGCCGAGCGCCAACGTGGCCGAGGCGCTGTATCGCTTCGAGTTTCCCGAGCGTCCCGGGGCGCTGATGCACTTTCTCACCCAGCTGCCCCATGACTGGAACATTTCGCTGTTTCACTATCGCAACCACGGCGCGGCCTACGGCCGAGTGCTGGTGGGCATGCAGGTACCCAACGGCGACAGCGAGCATGTCGAAGAGCACCTGGACGCGATCGGCTATCGCTACTGGCGGGAAAGCGACAACCCGGCCTACCGGTTGTTCATGGCCTGAAAAGCGCCGCCGTTGCCGGAAGTGCGCGGATAAACGGCGGCTTTTTTCATTGTCAGCGTAAAGCCCGGCGGCTTATAGTCACCGGGCCAATAATGAGACGCGTCATCCAAAACGCTGAAGCGGCGTTTTGCTCACCTGACGCGCTATGTTTTCCAGGGGCACGGGGTTTAGGCTTGGTTCCGGCAAAATGAACGGACGCGCGCACCGCCCCGGGCCCGGATTTGTTACTTCGGAGAAGCGGTATGCGTCGTAAAAAGCCGGACATGATCATGGCACTGACGGTGGTATTTGCCCTGGGCGTTCTTGCCACAGGCTATGCGCAGGCGCTGGCAGGCGGCTGAGCGTCGCCGCCGGGGGGCTGATGATCAATACGCGGGCTGTGCCATGGCGGCACAGCCCGTTTTTCTTTTGTCTTTTTTCTTTTGTCTTTTTTCTTTTGTCTTTTTTCTTTTGTCTGCTTCAGCGCCGGGGCGGGCGCACCACGGCGGTGTCGGTGACGATGGCGGTCAGCGCAATATCCCAGGGCTCTACGGGCAGACGGTCAACCTGCTGGCAGGCGTGGGCTGCGCCGATCAGCGTAGGCTTTGGCCCCGGGTGGCGCATAAAAGCCAGGGTGCGATCGTAAAAGCCGCCGCCCATGCCCATGCGGTTGGCGTGCGCATCAAAGCCCACCAGCGGCACGATCAGGGTATCCAGCGCCCAGGCGGGCAGGCGATTGGCGCGGCGGGCGCTAAAGCGCGGGGCGGGCTCGCGGATGCCGAAGCGGTTTTTGATCATGGGCGTGCCCGGGCGATACGCCACAAACCACAGTGAGTTGGCGGAAAAAGGGCGCAGTACGGGCAGGTAAACGTTCACGCCGCGGCGGTAAAGCCAGGGCAGCAGGGGGAGCGGATCAATCTCGCCGCTCACGGGCAGATACAGGCTGATACGGCGTGCGCGCCGCAGTTCCGGCAAGGTTTTCAATCGCTGGCACAGGCCGGCGGCGGCGGTGCGCTGCTGGCGCGGCGTGAGCACGCGGCGGCGGCGCCTGAGCTCGCGGCGCAGGGCGTTCTTGGCCCGTAACGGCGAGGCGGATGCTGCGTCAGGCAGGGGCACGCTGCAGGCCCTGAAGCTGGAATATGGGAAAAGCGGTAGGCAAGGGTTCTCCAGGATGCCGCTGTCGTTGTGGCCCTGAACCTTGTGGTTCAGGTGGGTGGCCGCAGCCAAGCCGTCAGGCTTTCCGTCGCACGGACATGCGCACAGGCTCGACTAGCTTTTGGCCTCCCTGGGTATTACGCATAGGCTCGAGGGACGATAACGACTGGCGCACACCCCAGAGAACGCCTTCATCTTACCAGAGCGCCGGGCCCGGGCCAAAGTCCGGGCGGCGCCTTATTCCTGGCGTTTTTTCAGCGCCTCGTCCAGGCGCTCGTCCAGGCGGGCAAGCTCGGCGTCGCGGTCGCGCTTTTCGTCAAGCGCTTCCAGCAGCTCATGGGTGATATTGAGCGCGGCCATCACCGTGACCCGGTCGTTGCTCAACGCGGTGCTCTGCGACTGAATGCCGTGCATGGCGCGGTCCAGGTAGCGTGCGGCGCGCTCCAGCTTGTCTTCTGTCCCCGCATCGCAGGCAATGGTGTAATACCGCCCCAGCAGGGTGATTTCTGTGGTTGGACGCTTGGCGTCACTCATCCGTTGCTCCAGCGCAGGCCATCGAGGAATCTATGCGTTAACATGCCCGCATGGGCAAGTAAAGCGAGGCGAGGCCCGTGGCGGCGCGGTACCGGCCCGGGCGATAAAAGCGCTTCAACTATAAGAGAGCCTGCGCGCCGGGGTCAACGCGCGGCGCTGTCCGCTCGCTTGCCGTACCCTGTCTTATTCACTGTGCCGTAACGGATGGCCTTTTTATGTCCCTGATTGATGAACGCCAGGAATTTTCCGATATCGCCGATACCTTTCTGCTTCACGGCAGCATGCAGTCGCCGGCGTTTCTCGACGGCCGGCTGTGTGCGCTGCTGGCACTCAAGGACGTCAGCGCCGAGGCCTGGCTGGACGAAGTGTGTTCAAGCCTGGGGATCGAGCAGCCCAAGGATGCGCCGAGCGCCGAGCGCCTGCTGGGCTGGCGCCGGCAAACCCTTGAAGCCCTGGGCGCCGGCGAAATGAACTACGCGCCGCTGCTGCCCGACGAGCTGTTTTCCCTGGCCGAGCAGGCCCAGGGGCTGCAGGAGTGGGCGCTGGGCTTTGTCGAGGTGCTCGATGATACCGTGGACGACGCCCTGCGCCGGCAGTGGTCGGCTGCCCTGCGCGAAGCGCTGGACGATCTGCCGGTGCTGGCCCGTATCGAAACCGACCTCGACGACAGCCCGGAAAACGAAAACGACCTTTTCGCGCTCACCGAGCACGCGCGGATGGCCGCCATGATGCTCTACACCGAGCAGCATCCCGGCCAGCCCCAGGTGGAGCAAAGCGACGCGACGCTGCACTAGCGCTTTTCGCTCGGATCTTTTCCCCCTCACCAATCGGACCTTTTCCCCCTCACCAACCAGGAGCCTTCATGCTACCCGAGTCCATGCCGCGCCCGGCGGCGATTACCCCCGATGCCTACGCCGCGCGCCGTGCCGCGCTCATCGCCCGGCTGCCAGCCACGGCCGCCGTGGTGCTGCCCGGCGCCGGCCTGGTCACCCGCTCCAAGGACAGCGAGTTCGCCTTTCGCCAGAACAGCGATTTCTACTACCTCACCGGCATCGTTGAGCCCGATGCGCTGCTGGTACTGCTGCCCGGCCGCGACGCCGGCGAGACGGTGGTATTCTGCCAGGATCGCGACCCGACGCTTGAAGCCTGGACGGGGCGGCGCTTGGGGGCGGATGGCATGGTGGCCGAACATGGCGTGGACGAGGCGGTGGAAAATGCCGAGCGCGACGAGCGCCTGCACCGGCTGCTCGCCGGGCGCGAGCAGCTGTTTGTGCCCTTTGACGACGACGGCGCCCTGGCGCTGGCCGAGCAGGCCTACGCCGACTCGACCGCCGGCCGTCGAGGGGCGCCACCGGTCAGCGGCTTTCACAACGTCACTCCGCTGATTCATGCCATGCGCCAGCTCAAGACGGCGGATGAAATGGCGCTGATGCGCCACGCCGCCGAGATATCGGCCCGGGCCCACTGCCGGGCCATGCGCGCCAGCCGCCCGGGGCTTTTTGAATACCAGCTGCAGGCCGAGCTGGAGCACGAATTTGTCTGGCAGGGCGGCAGCGGCCCGGCCTACGGCAGCATTGTCGGCGGCGGCGTCAACGCCTGCGTGCTGCACTATGTGGAAAACACCGCGCCGCTCAATGACGGCGACCTGGTGCTGATCGACGCCGGTGCCGAGTTTGCCCTCTACGCCGGCGATATCACCCGCACTTTTCCGGTGAACGGCACCTTCAGCGCCGCCCAGCGCGAGGTTTACGAGGTTGTGCTCACCGCCCAGGAAAACGCCGTGGCGGCGATTCGCCCCGGTGCTACGCTCATTGATATCCATCAAGGCGTGGTCCGCGATTTGACGGCCGGGCTGATTGCGCTGGGGCTTTTGTCCGGCGACGTTGACGAACGCATCGCGGATCACAGCTATCGGCGTTTCTATCTGCATTCCACCTCGCACTGGCTGGGTCTGGACGTGCACGACGTAGGCGAATATCGCCGGCCCGACGGCACGCCGCGCCCGCTGGAAGAAGGCATGGTGCTGACAATAGAGCCCGGGCTGTATATTCCCGCAGACGACGATATCCCCGAGGCCTATCGCGGCATGGGCATCCGCATCGAAGACGATGTGGCCGTCACCGCCGAGGGGCACGAGGTGCTTACCGCCGATGTGCCCAAGCAGGTAGCAGACATCGAGGCGCTGATGGCCAAAAAGTGAGCCGCCATGTCACGGCCGGTTTTTCTTTACGTAATGTACGTTATGAATGGCCGGCCTGTTCCCGCGGTGCCGATTCGCGGACAATACTCATCAGCCGTGTAGAAAACGCCGTTCAGGAGGCAGCCATGCAGACACCCGCGCAACCCCTTACGCACGACGTCGTCATTGTCGGCGGCGGTCTGGTGGGGGCCAGTTTGGGCTGTGCGCTGGCCCCTTTGATCGAACGCCACGGGCTGAAAGTGGCGATTATCGAGGCCGCGCCGCTGCCGGCCGCCGCGCAGCCGGACCAATGGCAGCCCAGTTTCGATGCCCGGGCCAGCGCCATTGCCGCCGGCTCGGCGGAGCGCTTTCACCGGCTGGGGGTGTGGCAGGCCATGCGCCGAGAGGCCGCGCCGATCCGCCGCATCCACATCAGCGAGCGCGGCCGGCTGGGCGTGACGCGGCTGGATGCCGATGATCTCCACGTTGACGCCCTGGGCCATGTGATTGCCAACGCCTGGATGGGCCGGGTGCTGCACGCCCGACTCGCCGAACTGGCGCTCGACTGGCACTGCCCGGCCAAGGTGGCGCACATTGCCCCGACCGAGGCGGGGCATCGGCTGGCGCTTTCGGACGGCAGTACGCTCACCGCCGGACTGACGGTCCTGGCCGACGGCGGCCGCTCCGGGCTAAAAGAGCAGCTGGGCATTGCCAGCCGTGCGGCGGACTACGCGCAGACCGCACTGATTGCCAACGTGGCGGTCAGCGAGCCCCACGGCGGTGTGGCCTACGAGCGCTTTACCGCTGACGGCCCAATTGCGCTGCTGCCGCTGTCGGGCAACGCCATGGAGCTGGTGTGGACGCACCCGGCCGGCGAAGAAAAGGCGCGCATGGCACTGTCCGACGGCGACTTTCTCGCCGCGCTGCAGCGCGCGTTCGGCGATCGCGCCGGGCGCTTTACTCGGGTGGGCAAGCGCTACGCCTATCCGCTATCGCTGGTGACCGCGGAAGAGACCGTGCGCCCGGGGCTTGCGGTGCTGGGCAACGCCGCCCACGCGCTGCACCCGGTGGCCGGGCAGGGGTTTAACCTGGCGCTGCGCGGGGTGGTGGATCTGGTGGACACGCTGGCCGAGCATCTGGCGGCGGGCGGTGCAGCCGGTGATATGGCCGCGCTGAGCGCTTTTGACCGCAAGCGCGCCCGGGACCGGCGCGACGTGGTGCGCTTCAGCGACGGGCTGATCCGCCTGTTCGGCGCGCGGCTGCCGCTGCTGCCGTCGCTGCGTGCGGCGGGCCTGGCGGGCCTTAATCTGGCCGGGCCGCTGCGCCGCGATGTGGCCCGGCGGGCCATGGGGCTGGAGCGCTGACGTTCACCCGCGCCCGGCCGCGGGCGTTTTGTTGACAAGGCAAGGGGAGCACGATGACCAAGACAGCCAAGGCGGCAAAAACGCCGGCGACGACGTTCGATGCCCTGATTGTGGGCAACGGCATGGTAGGCACGGCGCTTTGTGCGCTGCTGGCGGATGCCGGCATGCAGGTTGGGCTGGTCGAGGCGCAGCCCCGGCCGCTTGCGCTGGATACGCTCGGCGAGGCGCCGGCGCCCCGGGTCAGCGCGCTGTCGCCGGTTTCCGTGCGCCTGCTAAAGCATCTGGGCGCCTGGCCGCTGATGGCGGAAAAGCGCGTGACGGCGTATCGCTACATGCGCGTGTGGGACACCGAAGGCAGCGGGGATATCGCCTTCAGCGCCGATGAGGCCGGGGTGGCCGCGCTGGGCTACATCGTGGAAAACAGCCTGACCACCGCGGCGCTGAATGCCCGGGTGCTGGACCATCCCGGGGTGACGACGTTTTTCGGCCAGCGGGTTACCGCACTGCAGACCACCGCCACCGGGCGCTGGCTGAAGCTGGAAGACGGCACCACGCTGGGCGCGCCGCTGGTGGTTGCCGCCGACGGCGCGCGCTCGGTGCTGCGCGATATGGCGGAAATCGACGTAGCCGAAGACGACATGCACCAGCACGCCGTGGTGACCACGGTACGCTGCGAGCGCCCTCACGGGGCGACGGCGCGCCAGGCGTTCGTTGCCGGCCAGCCGCTGGCGTTTTTGCCGCTGACGGTGGCCGGCGACGAGCGCTACTGCTCGGTTGTCTGGTCGGTGGCGCCCGAGCGCGCCGAGGCGCTTAAGGCGATGACGCCCGAAGCGCTGGGCGAGGCGCTGGGCCGTGCCCTTGAACACCGCCTGGGAGCGGTGGAGGTATGCGACAGGGCGTATGCGTTTCCGCTGGTGCAGCGCCATGCCCGGCGCTATACGGCGCCGCACTTTGCGCTGGTGGGCGACGCGGCGCACAGCATTCACCCGCTGGCGGGGCAGGGCGTCAACCTGGGGCTGATGGACGCCGCCGTGCTGGCCGAAGAAGTCATCGCGGCCTTTCAGCGCGGCGCGCCCTGGGGCGATGCGCGCCGGCTCAAGCGTTTCGAGCGCCGCCGCCGGGGAGACAACGCCGCCGTACTGGCGCTGATGAAAGGCTTCAAGACGCTGTTTGGCGTAGAGCACCCCGGCGTGCTGCTGGCGCGCAATATGGGCATGAACGGGCTTGACCGGCTGGTACCGCTCAAGCGCGCGATGATGCGCCAGGCGACCGG
The DNA here is from genome assembly GCF_039537045.1 of Halomonas cibimaris. GTDB lineage: Bacteria > Pseudomonadota > Gammaproteobacteria > Pseudomonadales > Halomonadaceae > Vreelandella > Vreelandella cibimaris. The sequence continues at coordinate 22,578 of NZ_BAAAZT010000066.1, forward strand.
GGAGCGCGGCCGCCTGCCCGAAAGCTGCCGCTAGCGCCGGCGGCGGTCCACCACGTTGAGCGCCTTGAGCAGGTTGAGCGCCTCGCTCAGCTGGTAGTCGTCGCGCAGGCGTGCAGCGCTTGACGCGTCGCGGGCTGCGCTTTTGCCCGTGGCGTTCAGGTGGCCTTCAAGGTCGGATTCGCGCAGTTCAAAGCGGCTGTCGGCGACTTCCAGCCGCCCGCGCACGACCTTGATGTCAGGTTCGATGCCCTGGGCCTGAATCGAGCGGCCGTCCGGGGTGTAGTACAGCGCAGTGGTGAGCTTGAGGGCTTCGCGTTCGCCCAGCGGCATGACCTGCTGTACCGAACCCTTGCCAAAGCTTTCCGTACCCATGATGACGCCGCGGCCCTGGTCCTGCAGCGCGCCGGCGACGATTTCCGCCGCCGAGGCGCTGCCGCCGTTGACCAGCACCACCAGTGCTACGTCGCCGGCGGGGGTAGCGGGCGTAGCGGAAAACGACATCTGGCTGTTGGCCAGACGGCCTTCGGTGTAGACCACGCGCCCGCTGTCAAGGAACAGATCGGCGATATCCACCGCGGCCTGGAGCACCCCGCCGGGGTTATTGCGCAGGTCCAGCACCAGGCCGTTGAGCGCGCCGCCGTCGCTTTGTGCCTGCATGTCGGTGAGGGCGGCGAGGGCCTGCTCGGCGGTGCGCGTCTGGAACTGGCTGATGCGCAGGTAGCCGTAGCCCGGCGCCAGCATGTCGTGTTTGACGCTTTCCGTCTGGATGTTTTCGCGGGTCAGGGTCAACGTGCGCGGGCTGTCTTCGCCCTGGCGCAGCACGGTGATATCCAGCTCGCTGCCCGGCTCGCCGCGCATCAGGTTGACCGCTTCGTGCAGGGACAGGCCCTCGGTGGAGGTGCCGTCGATACGCACGATGACATCGCGCGAGGCAAGCCCTGCCCGGGAAGCCGGCGTATCGTCGATAGGCGTTACCACCGTGATCCGGTCGTCTTTCATGCCGACTTCGATGCCGATGCCGCCAAACGCCCCTTCGGTGCTTTCGCGCAGGCTGTCGTACTGCTCTTCGTCGAGATAGCTTGAATGCGGGTCCAGCTCGTTGAGCATGCCGCGCATGGCATTGCGCATCAGGGTGCGGTCGTTGATGTCTTCGACGTAGGCGCGCTTGATGTGCTCAAACACCTCGGCAAAGGTCTGGATATCTTCCAGCGGCAGGGCGTTTTCCGCGTCATCGGTGTCCGGCGCCGCGGCGGCCGTGCCCGGCAGGGCCCACATGGCCAGTAGCATGACGGCCAGCGGGTACCGGACGGCGGGCAATAAAGGGGTGGCAAATGGCATGGGGGCTCCGCGAGGCGTGGGCGGCAGGGGCCGCCGAAAAAAGCGTCAGTGGCGCCAGCTTATCCTTTCAGCGGCGTGCAAGCCAACGCCCGGGGTCGATGGGTTCGCCGCCGCGGCGCACTTCAAAATACAGCGCCGCTCGGGGCTGGCCGCCGGTATTGCCCACGCGTCCGATAACGTCGCCTTCGGCCACTCGCGTGCCGGGCGAGCGCTCGAAGCGCTGCAGGTGAGCGTAAAGCGTCATCAGGTGGTCGCCGTGGTCAACGATCAACAGGTTGCCAAAGCCGCGCAGCCAGCCGGCAAATGCCACGCGCCCGGCGTGCACGGCCTTGACCGGGGTGCCGGCGCCGGCCTTGATGACAATGCCGTTGCGGTGCACGCCCTGGCGGCTTTCAAAGCCGGCGCTGAGTTGGCCTGCCGTAGGCCAGGGCAGATCGCCCCGGGTTTGGGCCATCTGCGTGCTGGGGGCGGGGCTTGATAGCCGGGCCATCTGCTCGCGGATCTGGCGCAGGCGCGCCTCGGCGGCTTCGCGATCGCCCTTGAGCCGGGCCAGGTGGTGGCTTTGGCTTTCTTCGCGCTCGCCGATGTCGGCCAGCAGCGTGCGGCGTTGGGCGGTGCGCTGGGCAAGGGTCGCGCTTTTTTCTTTCAGCTCGGCGTTGGCCGCCTCCAGGCGCTTTCGGCGCTCGGCCAGCTCGGCGGCGTTGTCGGCAAGCGCTTTGTCCAGCCGGGCGATGTCGGCGAGGCGTTTTTTTCTCGCCCGGCTCAGGCGGTTGAGGTAGGCCTGCATGCGGTCAATCTTGGCCGGGTCGCCCTGGTTGAGCAGCAGCTTCAGCTGCGGGGCATCGCCCAGCCGGTACAGCGCGGCCAGCTGCTCGCCCAGCGCTTCCATCTGCGCTTGGCGGGTCGCTTCCAGACGAGATCGGCGCTTTTTCAGCGCCCGGCTTTCTTTGCCGAGCCGGCGGCGCTTGGCCTGCACTTCATCCAGCCGGGCGTGAAGCTCGGCCAGCGCCTCTTCTACCTCGCGCAGCGCGTTCTGGGCGTCGCTGCGCGCCTTGGCGGTGGCTTCAAGACGCTGTGACGCTGTTCGGATTTCTTCGCCCAGGGCGTCGAGCTTTTCCCGGGCGGCGGTGGCGTCGGGGCGCGCCTGCGCCTGGCCCTGCACCGCCGGGGGCATACAGGCCAGCAACGCCAGCGCGCCGCCGGCCCAGCGTCGCAGCCTTGGCCTGCGGCGCAATTCAGCGCAGCCGAATCAGTGGCTTGCCGGTCATCGCGGCGGGAATTTTCTGATCCATCAGGGTCAAAAGCGTAGGCGCCAGATCGCACAGCCGCCCGTCTTCGAGCTCGCCCTGGCGCGTGCCGACGTAGACCAGCGGCACCGGGAAGGTGGTGTGGGCGGTCTGGGGCGCGCCGGTGACCGGGTGCACCATCTGCTCGGCGTTGCCGTGGTCGGCGGTGATCAGGCAGGCGCCGCCGGCGCGCTCAATGGCCTCGACCACGCGGCCCACGCACTGATCGACGGTTTCAATGGCCTTGACCGCTGCGTGATAGTCGCCGGTGTGGCCGACCATGTCGCCGTTGGCGTAGTTGCAGATGATCAGGTCAAAGGCGTCGTCGTCGATGGCGCCAATCAGGCTGTCGGTGACGGCAAAGGCGCTCATTTCCGGCTTTTCGTCGTAGGTGCGCACGTCCTGGGGCGAGGGCTGCAAAATGCGCGTTTCGCCGTCGAAGGCTTCTTCGCGGCCGCCGGAGAAGAAAAACGTTACGTGGGGGTATTTTTCCGTCTCGGCGATGCGCAGCTGCTTGAGCCCGCGCCGGGAGACGACCTCACCCAGGGTGTCGGACAGGTGATCCGGGGGAAAGGCGATCGGGGCGGGGATGTCGTCGGCGTACTCGGTCATCATTACCAGGCCTTCGCCGGCGAGCACCGGGCGCGAGGTGCGCGCAAAGCCGTCAAAGTCGGGTTCGGCAAAGGCCCGCGCCAGCTCCCGGGCGCGGTCGGCGCGGAAGTTGGCAAAGATTGCCGCGTCGCCGTCTTCGATCACTAGCGGCTCCCCGGCAATGCGTACGCTGGTAGCGGAGACGAACTCGTCGGTTTCTCCCCGGGCATAGGCGTCGCGCAGGGCGGTTTCGGCGCTGACGGCGGTAAAGTCGGCGCGGCCTTCGGTCAAAAGCTCATAGGCCTGGGCCACGCGCTCCCAACGGTTGTCGCGGTCCAGCGCGTAGAAGCGCCCGATGACCGAGGCGATAAAGCCGTTGTCCGGGCCGACCAGTTCGGCGAGCCGGGCGTTGGTGCGCTCAAGCGAGGCCATGGCACTCTGGGGGGCCACGTCGCGGCCGTCGAGGAAGGCGTGCATGTAGATGCGCCGGGCCCCGCGGCGGGCGGCAAGCTCGGCAAGCGCAATGATGTGGTCTTCGTGGCTGTGCACGCCGCCGGGGGACAAAAGGCCCATAAGATGAACGGCTCGGCCGTGCTCCACGGCGTCGTCGATGGGGGTGGTCAGCGCGGCGTTGAGGTCAAGATCGCCGTTTTCCACGGCCTGGGTGATCCGGGTAAAATCCTGAAACACGATGCGCCCGGCGCCCAGGTTCATGTGGCCGACCTCGGAGTTGCCCATCTGGCCGTCGGGCAGCCCGACGTGGTGGCCGTCGGTATGGACGAAGGCCCGGGGACGATCGGCCCATAGCCGATCCATGTTGGGGGTATGCGCCCCGGCAATGGCGTTGTGGCGGCTGTCCGGGTTATGGCCGTAGCCGTCGAGGATGATCAGCGCCACCGGGCGCGGCGTGCGGGGAGTGTCCATGAAAACCTCTCGTCATTGGGCCAGGCGCCGGTGTGGCGCAGCGTCGGGGCGAATGCCAGTCGTTCGCACTATAACGCAGGCGGGCGGCTGTCGTCATGGCGGGGCCTGCTCGCAGCCGTTCGGGGCGTGTATACTGGGGCGCTTGACGACAGCCCGCGCTGCCGGCTGTCGTATTGCCGTGTATTGTTGACCCACTATTGAACAAGAGATTGAGCGCGCGATGCCCGAGATAATCGAACGGTTGCTGGAGTTTGCCCAAAACCATCTGCTGCTGGTGGGGGGCTTTTTTGCCGTACTGCTCGCCTGGCTGGCGTATGAAGCCCGTCGCGCGGCAAGCAACGGGGTGACGCCGGGCGAGGCCACGCAGCTGATCAACCGCGAAGACGCCGTGGTGCTGGATATCCGCGAAGACAAAGAGTTTCGCGCCGGCCATATCGCCGGTGCCCGGCATATTCCCCAGAGCAAGCTGGATGAGCGCATAAATGAGCTGGACAAGGCCAAGAGCAAGCCGGTCATTGTCGTCTGCAAGCACGGCCAGAGCTCGGGCGTGGCTCAGGCCAAGCTGGCCAAGGCCGGCTTTGAGCGCGCGCTGAAGCTGAGCGGCGGCATGGCCCAGTGGCAGGCCGACGGCTTGCCGGTAGTCAAAAAATAAGCGCATCGGCGCCGGCGTGGCCGGCACGAGCTTCGTAGATCGACCCTTTCAGGAGTTTCACATGGCGGAAGACACCACCCCCCAGCAGGCCGGCGCGGCGGACGACAGCAAGCCCAAGCTTACGTTTTCGCTGCAGCGTATTTACGTCAAGGATATTTCGTTTGAAGCGCCCAACTCGCCCGAGGTGTTCAAACAGCCGTTCAAGCCCAAGGTCAATCTGGACCTGAACACCTCCAGCAAGCAAACCGACGATGACCAGTACGAAGTCACCGTCAAGGTCACCGCTCAGGTCAACGACAGCGAAAGCGGTACCACCTCGTTTCTGGTGGAAGTCGAGCAGGCCGGTTTGTTCCGCATTGGCGGCATTGAAGGCGAGCAGCTGGACCAGACCCTGGGCGCGTTCTGCCCCAACCTGCTGTTCCCCTACGCCCGCGAGTGCGTGGACAGCCTGGTCAACCGCGGCGGCTTCCCGCCGCTGATGCTGGCGCCGGTCAATTTTGACGCCATGTACGCCCAGCGCAAACAGCGCGAAGCCCAGGCGCAAAGCGCCGAGTAAGCCGTGCAGGCCGCCGACTGGTACGCCGCCCACGGCAAGATGCCGCGCCTTTACGTGCCGGCAACGTTTGAACCGGGCGGTAACGTTACGCTGCCTGACGGCCCGGCGCGCCATCTAACGCGGGTGCTGCGCCTGGGCCCGGGTGCGCCGCTGGTGGTGTTCGACGGCAACGGCCGCGAGGCCGGCGTGCGCCTGGCAGACGTGACGCGCAAGCAGGCCACGGTGGTCGTGGAGGCCGTATGGCCCGGGGCGGGGGAGTCGCCGCTGGCGGTGCATCTGGGCCAGGCGATCTCCAAGGGAGAGCGCATGGACTACGCCATCCAGAAAGCCGTGGAGCTGGGCGTGGCGGCGATCACCCCGCTGTATACCCGCCGCGGCGATGTGCGCTTGAAAGGCGAGCGCGAAGCCAAAAAGCTCGCCCACTGGCAAGCCGTGGCCGCCAGCGCCTGCGAGCAGTGCGGGCGGGCGACGCTGCCGCCGGTGCATCCGCCGCAAACCCTTGAGGCATGGCTTAACGCGCGCGACGAGCCGCTGCGGCTGATGCTGCATCCGGCCACCCACAGCGGGCTGGACGCGGCGGACGCGCCCGCCGCGGCGGCGCTGCTGATCGGCCCGGAAGGCGGCCTGGCCCCAGACGACGTGGCGGCCGCCGAGGCCGCGGCGTTTACCCCGCTGACCCTGGGCCCGCGTATCCTGCGTACCGAAACCGCGCCCGTGGCTGCGCTTACGCTTTTGCAGTACCGCTTCGGCGATCTTTGAGAAGGACGTTTTTGCTATGCCCAACGAGACTTCCGGCCCCTCTTATAGCGCGACAGATACCGTCGCCCGCATGGGTGAGGTGGCCTACCTGCCGGTGGTAACGGTAAACGATACCGGCGCATTTCTGCGCTGGGGGCAGCCCAAGGACGTGCTGCTGCCGTTTAGCGAGCAGCTGTTCCGCCCGGACCCGGGCAAGCGCGTGCTGGTCATGCTTTACGAAGACGACCGGGGGCGGCCGGTGGCGTCCATGCGCCTGGAGCGTTTTTTGAGCGACGACGCCTGGGCGCTGGAAAGCGGCGAGGCGGTCACGCTGGTTGTCGCCGAGCGTACCGACCTGGGCATGAAGGTCGTGGTCAACCACCGCTACTGGGGACTGATTTACGCCGACGACATCAGCCAGCCCCTGCGCCGCGGGCAGACGCTTGGCGGGTTCGTCAAGCAGCGCCGGGACGACGGCCGGCTGGATATCTCCCTGCTGCCGCCGGGCAGCGCACGCCTTGACGTGGTGGGCGAGAAGGTTCTCAAGGCCCTGCGCGAAAGCGGCGGCTACCTGCCGCTGGGCGATAAAAGCGCCGCGGCGGACATCAAAGCGCGGCTGGGGGTGAGCAAAAGCGCCTACAAGCAGGCCACCGGCCGGCTGTACAAGCGCCAGCTGATCACCCTTGAGCCCCATGCCGTGCGCCTGGTGCCCGGCGCGCTGGACTGATGCCCTCTGCTTGGTGCCGCGCGCGGCGTCAGGCATACTGCAGGGCTGTCATATACCCACGGGCGCGCCGGCCCGGTGCGCTCTATTTCGAATGGTTGTTGCGATGAGCCAGTCAAATCTGCATCTGGGCGTGGTGATGGATCCCATCGCCGATATTGCCTATACAAAAGATACCACCATGGCCATGCTGTGGGCCGCCCAGGATCGGGGCTATACGCTGCACTACATGGAACAGGAAGACCTGTTTCTCAACGCCGGCCAGGCCTACGCCCGCATGCGCCCGCTGACGGTACACCGCGACCCCGATCACTGGTATGACCTGGGCGAAGCCGACTCCCGGCCGCTTTCCGAGCTCGACGTCATCCTCATGCGCAAAGACCCGCCTGTTGACGCCGATTTTACCCATGCGGTGCATCTGCTGGGGTTTGCCGAGCGCGAAGGCGTGCTGGTCGTCAATCCGACCCGGGCGCTTTTGACCTGCAACGAAAAGCTTTTTGCCCAGCAGTTTCCCCAGTGCTGCGCACCCACGCTGGTGTCCGCCCGGGACAACGTGCTGCGCGCGTTTCACGCCGAGCATGGCGATGTGATCTTCAAGCCGCTTGACGGCATGGGCGGCAGCGGTATTTTTCACATCGGCCCGGACGGGCGCAATCTCGGCGCGGTGATTGAGCAGCTGACGCTGGGCGGTACGCGCCAGGTCATGGTGCAGCGCTACCTGCCGGCCATCAAGGAAGGTGACACCCGCATCTTGCTCATCGACGGCGAGCCGGTGCCTTACGGTTTGGCCCGGGTGCCGCTGGCCGGGGAAACGCGCGGCAACCTGGCGGCCGGCGGGCGCGGAGAAAGCCGTGAGCTCACCGAACGCCAGCAATGGCTGGTCGAGCAGGTGCGGCCAACGCTTGACGCGCTTGGGCTGCTGTTTGTCGGGCTCGACGTTATCGGTGATTCGATTACCGAAATCAACGTCACCAGCCCCACCTGCGTGCGTGAGATTGACGACCAGCGCGGCACGCGTATCGCCGACCAGCTGCTCGACGCGGTCGCGCGTCGCCTGAGTGCGCCACGCTAACGGCGTGCCCCATCATTACATGGTCATTGATAATTCAGCCGCCGGCGAATCGCCGGCGGCGCTAGGAGGCGCATGCAACGCTTAACGCAAAATCTGAAAAATCATTTCCTGCTGGCCATGCCGCACATGGACGAGACCCACTTTGCCGGGAGCCTGATCTATCTTTGTGACCACGACGACAACGGCAGCATGGGAGTGATTGTCAACCAGCCGCTGGAAATCACCCTTGATGCGCTGTTCGAGCAGCTGGAGCTTGGCGGCAGCCAAAGCCTGCACCGCAATGCGCCGGTGTATTATGGCGGCCCCATGCACAAGGATCGCGGCTTTATTCTGCACCGTGGCCAAAGCAGCGACTGGGATTCCAGCGTGCAGGTAACCGACGAAATTGCACTGACCACGTCGATGGATATGCTACAGGCGCTGGCCAACAATGAAGGGCCCGAACGCTTCGTCGTCTGTTTGGGCTGCTCCGGCTGGGATGTGGGCCAGCTGGAAGATGAGATCAAGGAAAACGCCTGGCTGATCGTTGAAGGAGCGTCACACGTGCTGTTCGAAACGCCGCCGGCCGAGCGCCTCAGCACCGCGGCGGGTATTCTCGGCGTGGATTTAAACCTGATGACGCCTGACGCCGGGCACGCCTGATGGCCGCAGAAGGGCAGCGGCTGGTGCTGGCATTTGACTTTGGTGCCCGGCGCATTGGCGTGGCGGTGGGCAATGAAATGCTGCACAGCGCCCGGGAGCTTGAGCCGCTCACCGCCCGGGACGGCATTCCCGACTGGAATGTTGTAACCCGGCTTTTGGAGGAATGGCAGCCGGACGTGCTGGTGGTGGGGTTGCCGCTGCACATGGACGGCAGCGAGTCCGAAATGAGCCTGCGGGCGCGCAAATTCGGCAATCGACTGCACGGGCGCTACGGCAAGCCCTGCCACATGGTCGACGAGCGCGGCTCTACCCGGGAGGCCAAGCAGATTGCCCGTGAAGCCGGCCACAGGGGCAACTACCGTGCCGAGAGCGTTGACGGCATTGCCGCGGTGCTGATTTTGGAAGGCTGGTTTGCCCACCGGGAAGGCTTGCCCGGCGGCCGCGCCGGCGACTCAACCCGGCCACAGCGAGGCGGTACGTAACCCCGCCTCAAGGCTATTCACTCGTCTAGCGTGCCCAGCCGCTTGGGGACAAACCAGCGCACCGGGCGCAGGTCCTTTTCAATCAACTCTTCTACCTGCAGCAGCGTGGCAAATATCGCCATGCGCATCGGAATGCCGTTGTCGGTCTGGCGAAAAATGGCCAGCCTGGGATCGCCGTTCAAGTCCACATCTAGATCGTTGACGCCGGGGCGGCTGTCCCGAGGCAGCGGGTGCATGACGATGGTATCCGGCGTGCAGCGCGCGTCCATAAAGCGTTTGTTAACCACGAATTCGTGAGAAACGCCGGCAAAGGATTCGCTCATTTCACTGGTAAAACGCTCTTTCTGAATGCGCGTGGTGTAGACCACGTCCAGGTCGCTGAAGTCGCAGGCCAGGCTGTCGCGCAGCTCGATACGGTGGCCGCGGGAAGCCACCAGCTCCACCAGTGCCGAGGGCATATCCAGCCCCGGCGGCGACACCAGGGTGATGCGCATGGGCGGGTACAGCGATAAAAGCTTGATCAGCGAGTGCACCGTGCGCCCGTGAAGCAAATCCCCCGTTAATAGAATATGCGCGCCGGCAAGCGTTTTGCCCCGCTGGGCGAACTCTTTATCGATGGTGTAAAGGTCCAGCAGTGCCTGACTGGGGTGTTCGCCCGGGCCGTCGCCGCCGTTGATGACCGGCACGTTGGTGGCGCTGGCAAACTCGGCCACCGAGCCTTGCTCGGGGTGGCGCATGACGATGGCGTCGCAGTAGCCGCTCATGACGCGGCTGGTGTCGTACAGCGATTCACCCTTGGCCATGGATGAAAAGGTAAAGCCGGTGGTATCGCATACGCTGCCGCCCAGGCGGCAAAACGCAGCGTTAAAGCTCACCCGAGTGCGGGTGCTGGCTTCGAAAAACAGGTTACCCAGCACCGCGCCTTCCAGCACTCGGGTTACCTGGCGGCGGCTGGCAATGGGCTCCATGCGGCCGGCCACATGCAGCAAGTGGTCAACGTGATCACGGTCCAGCGAGTCGACGGAAAGCAGGTGTGGGTTCATCAAATGGGCTCCCTGAGGCAGGCAAATGGCAGCCTTGGCAAGGCTGGCAGGCAGTTATGGGTAAGCGGTGCGTCCAGTTTACTCGTTAGCAGCGCCGGTTCCGATATGCTTTTTGGCGTCGAAAGGCGGCGCCAATAATTTATTTCCCGCCATCCCTTGCCAAACGCTGCCTCAGCCCGTAGAGTACGCATCCGCTGCAGACGACGCCAAGCGTTGCCCGCGGTGAAAGGCCCAAAAAAGGCCTTGGGTGTCAACAGGTTACGCGGTTTATGACATCGCAGTTGACAACCACTTCAAGGCGTGTAGAATACGCCTTCCTCGCAGCAGAGACGGCAAGTCATCGCCGCTTTGCAGGCTAACATAACGGCCTTGCGAGATGCTCTTTAACAAGTTGATCAGGTAATTCATGTGGGCGCTTGCCTGAGTGGGTGACAAATCACCTATTATCAAGACAAGTGTCTCGTCAAAACCTTCGGGTTTTATTTGAGACGTTTGAAACCTTGAGCCAAGTTTGGTGCAGCTTATGCACTATATGATTTTAAACTGAAGAGTTTGATCATGGCTCAGATTGAACGCTGGCGGCAGGC
>NZ_BAAAZT010000067.1:0-41600 GCF_039537045.1 Halomonas cibimaris
AGGGTCAGAATCTGGGTGCCGTCCATGCCATACCTCCTGTCCATGTGGAGGTCATATCCTGGCCCAGCTCAGGGGGCGAATTCCACACCCAACGACGAAGAGCCCATTATTGCTTGCTTCACCTTGTTTATCTGTCCTGCTATCGGAGAACAAAGCGAATGAAACTCTGGGACAATCTCACCATGCGCATGAGCTGGACGCTGGTCCTGCTGACGTTTCTGGCAATGATGCTGGTGCTAAGCGGTGCCGGCCTCTACGCCGTCGACCACAGCCGCCAAAGCATCCGGCAGCTGACCCAGGTCAACGTTAGCCAGCAGTCAGCGCTCAATCGCCTCAATTCCGCACTGCAAAACATTCGTCTGGATCTTGCCGATCTTTACGTCGATCGCGTTGAACAGAACAGCCCCGGCGCAGCCGCCAGGCGCCAGCAAGTCGCCGAGCTTGATGAAACGCTGGATCAGGCCAGCGCCCTCTTTACCGAATTTGTTGACCTGCCGGCCGCCGAGCAGCACTCAGCGCTGATTACAGCGCTTAAAGACAGTTTCGTGCGCCTGCGGGATGCCCACCTGCAGCCGCAGCTAAACGCTTTGGCACAGGGCGAGCTGGCGGCGTATCGCAGCGGCCGCGAGGGCTCCCGGCGCGCCTACGACGCCTTTTATCAGGATGCCGCGCGCTTTTTTCGTACCGTAGAAGAGCAGGGCGGCGCGCGCCTGGAGCGCTTTGATACCGTGGTCGACTTTGCCACCGCGATCATTATTGCGGTGTTCGTCTTCGCACTGGCAGTGACCGCGCTGATCTATTGGGGGGTCGGTGCGAACCTGATTCGTCCTATCAAACGCTTGATTCAGCAGTTCGACATCATGGCTGAGGGCGATCTTTCCCACCGCCTGGAAAGTCGCGGCAGCAATGAGATCGGCCAGCTGTACGCCGCGCTCGACCACATGCAGCAGGCGCTGCTCAATACCGTCACCACCGTGCGCGACAGCAGCAGCGAGGTCTATGACAGCGCCAGCCATATTGCCCAAGGCAACCAGGACCTGTCCGCCCGCACCGAGCGTCAATCGGCCTCGCTGACCCAGACGGCCTCCAGCATTGAAGAAATGACCTCAACCATGGAGCGCAGCAGCGACAATGCCTCTCAGGCCAATCGCGTAGCGGAGGAAACCGCCGACAAGGCAGAAAACGGCAGTCACGTGGTGCAAAGCGTAGTCGAGCGTATGCAAGAAATTCGCCAAAGCTCACGCCAGATTACCGACATCATCACGCTGATCGACTCCATCGCGTTTCAAACCAACATTCTTGCGCTCAACGCCTCGGTAGAAGCCGCCCGCGCCGGCGAGCACGGCCGCGGCTTTGCCGTCGTCGCCAGTGAAGTGCGCCAGCTCGCCACCCGCAGCGCCAGCGCCGCTACCGATATCCACAAGCTGATCGACACCACCGCCCAGCAGGTAGAAGCCGGCGCCGAGCAGGCCGATTTGGCCGGCGATACCATGAACGATATCATTGCCTCGGTCAGGCGCGTCACCGCGCTAATGGAAGAAATCGACGTCGCCACCCGAGAGCAGCGCAGCGGCATCCAGGAGATCAACACAGCGATCAGCGACATGGAGCAGACGACCCAGCAAAACGCCACCATGGTGCAGCAGGCAAGCACAGCGGCCCAGCAGCTGCAAAGCGAGGCCGACCGCCTCAACCAGATCGTGGCGCGCTTCACCCTGCCTCGGGATAACGACGCCGCCGCAGACGCCGCGCAGCACCCGGCCCTGCCGGCGTTTTAATCCAAAAGCGGGCAAAGCGCCGGCCGCTTTTGCTGCATTCACATAAACCTGACACGCTATCAGCTTGGCACGCTATAAGCCCGGCACGCTGATTGCGCGTGCCACTGCTACGGCACATCGACTTACCCTGACGAATGCGAGAAACAACATGCAGCGCACGATAAAAACCGCAGGCGGCTCCATGCTTTTGGGGCTGGCCCTTGCTCTGACCGGCTGCGCAAGCAGCCACACCGGCGAGCAGCCGGCCGCCGATAAAACGCCGGACGTAGCACTGACCGACACCTACTGGAAACTGGCCGCGCTGGAAAACGGCCCGCCGGTCACCGCCCAGGATAACCAGCGCGAAGCGCATTTTGTCCTGCACAGCGAAGGGCAGCGCGTCGCCGGTGCCACCGGCTGCAACCAGCTGATGGGTAACTACAGCCTAAGCGAGAAACGCCAGCTCCGCTTTGCCCAGCTGGCCACCACCATGATGGCCTGCCCGGATAGCCAGGGAGTGGAGCGCGCGTTTCTCGATGCGCTCAACCAGGCCAGCGGCTGGGACATCAGCGGCAAAACGCTGACCCTGACCGGCGCCAACGACGCGACGCTTGCCCGCTTCAAAGCCGTGCACCTGTATTGAAAGCGCCTCGCCAGTTGTTTTTATACGCAAAAGCCCCGTCAAAACGGGGCTTTTTTGCGCTCGGACGCTTGCTTGTGGCCGCCAGGTGTATGGTTCCGAAAAGTAGTGGCCAGGGTTTTCATGAAATCTCTTGGGTTCCTCCTGCCAGCGCCTTCTGCTTGCATACATACGAACATGTATGTATGTTACAAGCCCTTAAATCATTGTTAAAATTCCGGTTTTGTACTCTGTAGTGGCCGGGTTTTCCGGCCGCTACATCGCTGTGCAGCGTAGGGGCCTTGGGCAGACTGTCAAAACCAGCTGGCCAAATTCACTATGCCACTACATTTGTGATGGCGAACCTTTTCTCTACGTTTTTCACCCGAAAATAAAAAAACCCCGCTTCGCGGGGCTTTATGGATCACCTTAATTTTTAATCGTTACAAATTACAGTTGCCATGATCTAGAACGGAATTTCGTCGTCGAAATCGTCGAAGCTATCCGGGCTGGGTGCGCCGTAGCTGCCGCCGCCCTGCTGCCCGGGCTGGCCCTGCTGTGGCGGCTGCTGAGGGGCAGGCTGCTGAGACGGCTGGCCGGGATAGCCCTGCGGCTGCTGCGCCGGCTGCTGGCGAGGCTGCTGGGACGGCTGGCCGCCCGGATAGCCGCCCTGCTGCGCATAGCCGCCCTGGTAGTCGCCGCCGCCACCGCCGCCGCGGGAGTCCAGCATCTGCATGTCGTTACACACTACCTCGGTGGAGTAGCGGTCCTGGCCATTTTGATCCTGCCACTTGCGGGTTTGCAGCCGCCCTTCAATGTAGACCTTGGAGCCCTTGCGCAGGTACTGCTGGGCAATTTCCGCCGTTTTATTGAACAGCACAATACGATGCCACTCGGTACGCTCCTGGCGCTGGCCGCTGGCACGGTCCATCCACGTATCCGTGGTCGCCACGTTGAGATTGGCCACCGCCGTGCCCGAAGGCGCAAAACGCACCTCGGGATCCTGGCCGAGATTGCCGATAAGAATGACTTTATTGATACCGCGAGCCATCAAATACTCCTTGATGCGTCCGTAAAGGTGTCAGCCGGCATCGCCGGCATCAGGGGAATGCGTAGCCGCCGCCGGCAGCAGCCGGGAAAGCGCCGCCTGGTCGAGCGTTTGGCGGTTCACCTTGAGGTAGGCCACCTGCTCTTCGGGCACAAGCATAACGTCTTCCACGCCGGCAACCCGGGCCAGGCGCTCCAGCAGCGCCTTTTGGGTAGCGGCCGAGGCGCCGTCCAGTGCCACCACCTCGCTTGCCAGCGGCGGGGGCTTGGGCAGTGACCACATGATACCCCACCAGGCCAGCGCCAGCGCCGCGCAGCCTAAAAATACGGCGTTGAGCCCAAAGGCACTGGACAGCCAGCCGCCCAGGGTTCCGCCCAGAAACGCGCCCAGAAACTGGCTGGTGGAATACACACCCATGGCCGTACCCTTGGCGCCGGCCGGTGCGAGCTTGCTGAGCATGGACGGCAGCGTCGCCTCAAGCAAATTGAAGCCGGTGAAAAACGCAAGCAGCAGCACAAAAAGCCCCGCGCCGTGAGACAGCGGCAGGCCCAACCCGGCCAGGCTCAGCGCAACCGTGGCAATGGCCAGCAGGCAAACCGGCTTTGTCAGCTGCTTTTTTTCCGCCACGATCACCAGCGGAATCATCAGCACAAAGGCCCCGCCCATAATCAAAAGGTAGGCAAGGCCGTGCCACGATTTGTCGATACCCGCCTCCACCAGCCGCAGCGGCACCGCCACAAAGCTCGCCATCAGCGTCAGGTGCAAAGCGAAAATCGACAGATCAATGCGCCACAGATCGGGCCGGGTCAGCACGCGGCCCAGCTGGCCGCGGTCCATCCCCACGTCCCTGTGCTTGACCCGGCGCGGCGCGGCCGGCACCCAGCGCCAAAGCACCGCCAGCCCCACCGCGGTCATCGCCGTGGTAAACCAGAACACGCCGGCAAGCCCGGTCACGGCGGCAAGCCAGGGCCCCAGCGCCATGGCCACGGCAAAGGCCACGCCGATGGACAGCCCGATGGTGGCCATCGCGGCGGTGCGTACCTGCTCGCGGGTCTGATCGGCCAGAAGCGCCATGATCGCCGCTGCCACCGCGCCGCTGCCCTGCAGCGCGCGCCCGGCAATAATGCCGGTGATGGAGTCGGCCAGCGCCGCCACCATGCTACCCAGCGCAAACAGCACAAGCCCCGCAGCGATTATACGCTTGCGCCCGAAACGATCGGATAAAAGCCCGAAGGGAATCTGCAGGCAGGCCTGGGTCAGCCCGTAGACGCCCAGCGCCACGCCCACCAAAAGCGGTGTAGCACCGGCCAGCTCGTCGGCATACAGCGCCAGCACCGGCAGCACCATGAAAAGCCCCAGCATACGCGAGGCATAAAGCCCGGCAAGGCCGCTGATAGCGCGGCGCTCAGCAGGCAGCAGCAGTGCAGAAACCTTGGCCATAGAGTCTCAACGTTAGGAAAACGCGCCTGAGGCACACGCCCGGGCAGCGCTGAAAAGAGCGGGGAGGCGTTTTATTCTAGCGCGCTTGACGGCCAGTGAAAACGCCGGCGGCGCCACATCGCTGCGCGCTTTGCCCAGACGCCGCGGCAAACCGTATACTGGCGCCTTTGCCGCGCGTAATGAGGTCGTAATGGAAAGCATTCAGGTCAGGGGCGCCCGCACCCATAACCTCAAGGAAATCGACGTGACCCTGCCCCGGGACAAGCTCATCGTGGTCACCGGGCTTTCCGGCTCGGGCAAGTCGTCGCTGGCCTTTGACACCCTCTACGCCGAGGGCCAGCGGCGCTACGTGGAGTCGCTTTCCACCTACGCGCGCCAGTTTCTGTCGATGATGGAAAAGCCCGATATCGACCATATCGAAGGGCTCTCGCCGGCGATTTCCATCGAGCAGAAATCCACCTCGCACAACCCACGCTCAACCGTGGGCACCATTACCGAGATCTACGACTACCTGCGCCTGCTGTTCGCCCGCGCCGGCACGCCGCGCTGCCCCGAGCACGGTGCCGACCTCGAGGCCCAGACCGTCTCCCAGATGGTCGACCAGGTGATGAACCTGGAAACCGGCACCAAGCTGATGCTGCTGGCTCCGGTGATCAAGGGCCGCAAGGGCGAGCACCTGCAGCTTTTGGCCGAGCTGCGCGCCCAAGGCTTTGTGCGGGTACTCATCGACGGCCAGGTGCTGGAGCTTGACGACATCGCCCCGCTGGACAAGCGCAAAAAGCACGACATCAGCGTGGTGGTCGACCGCTTCAAGGTGCGCGACGATATCGCCCAGCGGCTGGCGGAATCGTTCGAGACCGCGCTGACCCTGGCCGACGGCACGGCGATGATCCATTACATGGACGGCGACGCCGAAGACCTGGCGTTTTCCTCGCGTTTTGCCTGCCCCGAGTGCGGCTACTCGCTGGCCGAGCTTGAGCCGCGGATGTTTTCGTTCAACAACCCCGCCGGCGCCTGCAGCGGCTGCGACGGGCTCGGGGTGCAGCAGTACTTCGACCCTGCCAAACTGATCAGCCACCCGGAGCTGTCGCTGGCTGAGGGTGTGATCAAGGGCTGGGACCGGCGCAACGTCTACTATTTTACCCAGCTGAAATCCCTTGCCGACCACTACGGCTTTGCCCTGGAAACGCCCTGGCAGGAACTGAGCGACAGGCACCGCAACATCGTGCTCAACGGCACCGGGCGCGAGCCGGTGCCCTTTGCCTACGCCAACGACCGCGGGCGCAAAGTGACCCGGGAGCATCCGTTTGAAGGCGTATTGCCCAACCTCAAGCGTCGCTTTCACGAAACCGAATCCACCATGCTGCGCGAGGAGCTTTCGCGCTACGTCACCTCAAGCGCCTGCACCCGCTGCCACGGCACCCGGCTGCGCCGGGAAGCGCGCCACGTCTTCGTCGACGACTACACCATTGCCGACGTGGTGCGCATGCCCATCGGCCAGTCCCAGGCATACTTCTCGACCCTTGAACTCTCCGGCCGGCGCGGCGAGATTGCCGCCAAGATCGTCACCGAGATTCACTCTAGGCTGGAGTTTCTGGTCAACGTGGGGCTCGACTACTTAAACCTTGAGCGCAGCGCCGACACGCTCTCCGGCGGCGAGGCCCAGCGCATCCGGCTGGCCAGCCAGATCGGCGCGGGGCTTGTGGGGGTGATGTATATCCTCGACGAGCCCTCCATCGGGCTGCACCAGCGCGACAACGACCGCCTGCTCAAGACTCTTGAGCGGCTGCGGGACCTGGGCAACACCGTGATCGTGGTGGAGCACGACGAAGACGCCATTCGCCAAGCCGACCACGTGCTGGATATCGGCCCCGGCGCCGGCGTTCACGGCGGTGAGATCGTCGCCCAGGGCACGCCGGAAGAGGTCATGCACACCCAGGGCTCGCTCACCGGCGAGTACCTGCGCGGCGAGCGCGAAATTGCCGTGCCGCCCCACCGCATTCCCGGCAATCCGGAAAAGCAGCTGGTGCTTGAGGGTGCTACCGGCAACAACCTGCAAAACGTGACGCTGACGCTTCCGCTGGGCTGTTTTGTCTGTGTGACCGGCGTGTCGGGCTCGGGCAAGTCGACGCTGATCAACGGCACGCTGATGCCCATCGCCGCCCGGGATTTAAACCGCGCCACCACGCTGACGCCGGCGCCGTACAAGTCACTCGACGGACTCGATCAGCTGGACAAGGTCATCGACATCGACCAGAGCCCCATCGGGCGCACGCCGCGCTCCAACCCGGCCACCTACACCGGCATTTTCACCCCCATCCGCGAGCTGTTTGCCGGCACACAGGAAGCGCGCTCGCGCGGCTACAAGCCCGGGCGCTTCTCGTTCAACGTCAAGGGCGGGCGCTGCGAGGCCTGCCAGGGCGAGGGCATGATCAAGGTGGAAATGCACTTTCTGCCCGACATCTACGTGCCCTGCGACGTGTGCAAGGGCAAGCGCTACAACCGCGAAACCCTGGACATCCACTACAAGGGCAAGACCATCGACGAAGTGCTGCAGATGACCGTGGAGGAGGCGCTGGCGTTTTTCAGCCCGGTGCCGGCCATCGCCCGGCGGCTGCAGACGCTTCTGGACGTGGGGCTGTCCTACATCAAGCTGGGGCAAAGCGCGACCACGCTGTCCGGCGGCGAGGCCCAGCGGGTCAAGCTCGCCCGGGAACTGGCCAAGCGCGACACCGGCCAGACTCTGTACATCCTCGACGAGCCCACCACCGGGCTGCACTTCGAGGATATCCGCCAGCTTTTGGTGGTGCTCCACCGCCTGCGCGACCACGGCAACACGGTGCTGGTGATCGAGCACAACCTGGACGTGATCAAGACCGCCGACTGGCTGGTCGATCTGGGCCCCGAAGGCGGCTCCGGCGGCGGGCACATCATCGCCGAAGGCACGCCCGAGCACGTTGCCACCGTCGAAGCCTCCCACACCGGGCGCTTTCTCGCGCCGATGCTTGAGCGGGCGAAAAAATCGACGGCAAAAAAATAGCGCCCCGCAGGGCGCTATTGCCAAAGGCGCCGGCATAGCGGGCGCCAGCTCGAAACCACTGGCCGATAAGGCCAGTGGTCAAGGGCCGCTAGTCGGTCATGAAAGGTCGGTCATGAAAGGATAGTCGGTGTAGCCTTCGGCGCTGCCGCCGTAAAAGGTGTCGGGATCGGGCTCGTTGAGCGCGGCCCCCTGACGGAAGCGCTCGACCAGGTCGGGGTTGGCGATGTACGACCGGCCAATGGCCACCGCATCAGCGATGCCCGCGTCGATAATGCGCTCAGAGCGCTCGGCATCGTAAAAGCCGCAGAAGATCAGGCTGCCGGTGAAGCGCTCGCGCAGGCCGCGACGGAAATCGTCGGTCAGGGTAATGTCGCCACCCGCCCAGTTGGGCTCGTTGATGTGCAGATAGGCAATGCCGCGCTCGCTCAGCTGGCCGGCGAGATAAAACGCCATGGCCTCGGGCTCGTCGTCGGTCAGGCCGAAGATTTCGATAAACGGCGACAGGCGCACGCCCACGCGGTCAGCGCCGAATACCTCCATCACCGCGTCCACGACTTCCAGCGGAAAACGCGCGCGGTTTTCAAGCGAGCCGCCGTAGCGGTCGGTGCGCTGGTTGCTGCCGGTGGCGAGAAACTGGTTGAGCAGATAGGCGTTGGCGGCGTGCACCTCAATCATGTCAAAGCCGGCGCGCTTGGCACGCACCGCCGCTTGACGGTAGTCGTCCACGACCTCGGCGATTTCTTCCGTTTCAAGGGCCCGAGGCGTGCTGGTGGGATGGCGCCCGGCGCTGCCGTCGTCAAACTCCACAAAGCACTGGGCACCTTCCCCTTTCAGCGCGCTGGGCGCGACCGGCGGCTGGCCGTCGGGCTGCACCATCTCGTGGGAAACGCGCCCTACGTGCCACAGCTGCAGCGCCATGCGTCCGCCCTTGGCGTGCACCGCATCCACAACGCCTTTCCAGCCGGCTTCCTGCTCGTCGGTCCAGATGCCCGGGGTATACACATAGCCCCGCGCGGTGGGGGAAATATTGGTGGCCTCGCTGATAATGAGCCCCGCGCCGGCGCGCTGGCCGTAGTAGGTCTGCTGCAGCGCGCCGGGGACGCTATCCGGCGTGCGCGCCCGGGTCAGCGGCGCCATGAGGATACGGTTGGGCAGCGTCAAGCTGCCAAGGTTAACCGGTTGAAGTAGCGTTTCGTGTGCCATGGAGCATCCTTATACACAATGAGCAAGGGAAAAGAGACGTTACAGCTTGACCAGCATTTTGCCCTGATTGCTGCCGGAAAACAGGCCGAGAAAGGCGTCAGGCAGGCTTTCAAGCCCTTCGTGGACGGTTTCCTGATAGTCGATCTCGCCGCTGGCCACTCGGGGGCCGAACTCGTTGATAAAGTCGGTGTGGTGTTCCCAGTGGTCGAAGACGATAAAGCCCTGCATCCGCGCCCGGCGGATCAGGATCATCGCCAGGTTGCCGGGCCCGGCGGCGGGCGCGTCGTCGTTGTAGCGGGCGATCATGCCGCACACGGCGATGCGAGCCCCCACGCGCAGGTTGTTGAGCGCGGCTTCCAAGCAGTCGCCGCCGACGTTTTCATAGTAGACGTCAAAGCCTTCAGGGCAGGCGTCTTTTAGCGCCGCACTCAGCTCGGCGGCACTTTTACCCCGGTAGCTCACCGCCGTCACGCCCTGAGACTCAAGCCACTCAAGCTTTTTGGGATCGCCGGCAATGCCCACCACGGTGCCGCCGTTGGCCTTGGCCAGCTGTACGGCCAGCGAGCCCACCGCGCCGCCGGCCGCGCTCACCAGCACGTTGTCGCCCTTTTGCATGTTGGCGATCACGTTAAGCCCCACCCAGGCGGTGGTGCCGGGCATGCCCAGCACGCCCAGATAGGCCTGCTCGGGCACATCAAACTCGGGCAGCGGCTCGGCCTGATCCGCCGGCAGCTGGGCCACATCGCGCCAGCCGGCCATGTGGCGCACCTTGTCGCCCTGCTTGAAGCGCCCATCGCGGGATTCAATCACCTCGCCCACGGCGGCGCCTTCCAGCGGCTCGCCCAGGGTGAACGGCTCGATGTAGGTGGTCACGCCGTCCATGCGGCCGCGCATGTAGGGGTCCACCGACAGCCAGGCGTTGCGCACGCGAATTTCGCCGTCTTCAAGCGGGGCAAGCTCGCGGGTTTCCAGCGCAAACAGGTCTTTGGACGGCAGGCCCTGGGGATGCTCGTGAATGGTGTAGTAGCGGCTTTGCATAGCGAGCTCCTGTCGAGTTATGTGGCCAAGCGCCGCCGAGAGGCGGCGCGAATGCTCACACTGTATGCCTTTCGTCCCGTATCACGCCAATGCAAGATGCTTAAAAGCATTATGCATAATGCTGATATCATACGCCTTGAAGCTGTTTTCCATGACCCCAAGGGAGGTTTGCCATGCAACTCTCGGAGCTGGCCCGCCATGACCTGAACGCGCTGGTGACGCTGCACGCCCTGCTCGATTCGCGCAGCGTCACCCGCGCGGCCCAGCGGCTGAACCTTAGCCAGCCGGCGGTATCGCGCACGCTGTCACGGCTGCGTCAGGCCTTCGACGACCCGCTTTTTGTACGCACGCACCGCGGCCTGCGCCCCACTGCCAGAGCTCAGGCCCTGGGGCCGCCGCTGGCCAGGCTGCTGGAGGAACTCGGCGCTTTGCTGGCACCGCCGGCGTTTGATCCGGCAAGCACTACCCGGCGTTTCCACATCGCCACGACCGACTACGGCATGCACGCCTTTCTTTCCCCCCAGTGGCAGCGGCTGAAACGCCAGGCGCCGCACCTGCGTCTGGAAATACAAAACGGCAGCGAAGACATCGAGCAGCAGCTCGCCGAAAGCGGCCCGGAGCTTGCCCTGTGCGTACCCGGCGAACGGGTGCCGGCCAGCGTCCACGGCCGGGAGGTGGGCCGCGATGCGTTTGTCTGTGTGATGCGCCGGGATCATCCGCTGGCTCAGGACAGCCGGCAGGAGCTGACGC
The DNA here is from genome assembly GCF_039537045.1 of Halomonas cibimaris. Taxonomy (GTDB): domain Bacteria; phylum Pseudomonadota; class Gammaproteobacteria; order Pseudomonadales; family Halomonadaceae; genus Vreelandella; species Vreelandella cibimaris. Next base: position 10,896 of record NZ_BAAAZT010000067.1, read on the forward strand.
TGGAGGCGTTTTTGCGCGCCGACCATCAGCTGATCAGCATGGGTGGGGATGACCGCGGGGCGGTCGATTTAGCGCTGGCGCGGCAAGGCCAAAAACGCCGGGTCAGCCTGCGTCAGCCACACTTTCTGGCGGCGTTTTCCACCACCGTGGGCAGCGATCTTTTGCTGTGCGTGCCGGGATGCCTGGCGGCAAGCGTGGCCGACCACTGGCCGCTGGCCGTGCGAAGGCTGCCCCTTGCGGTGCCTTCCTTTGCCTACTGGCTGGTATGGCACGAGCGCCACCAGGCCGATGCCGGCCATCGCTGGCTGCGCCACACCCTGTTTGACGGCCTGGCGGCACGCCATCGCGCACTCAGCCAGCGCCCGCTCATTGATCCGGACGGCTCATTGCGCTACCAGTTCAGCCCCAGCCCCAGGTTGTAGGTAGTATCGTTGAGGTCTTCCACGCTGTTTTTCACCCAGTCGGTTTCTACCGACAGCTGCAGCGAGGCCCAGTCGGTCAGCGGATAGCGCAGGCCGGTTTTACTCGCCAGCAAAAAGCTGGTGCTGCTGGACAACGCCTGACCCGCGCGGCCGTTGGCGTACACCTCAAAAAGCTGATTCCACAGATAGCGGTTGAACTGCCACTGCAACACCCCGGAGTGGAACGTCTCATTGTGCCGGCGGGCATATTCATAGCGGTTGCGGGTTAAAAGGGCCGAGAGCGAAAACGCGCCGCGCTCGTTGTCCCACAGCTGATAGCCCGGCCCCAGGCCAAGCGAGAAGCGCCGCTCAAGGGCCTCGTTCCAGTCGCGGTAGGTGCTCACCCGCCCCTGCCAGAAACGCTGCGAGGTAAAAAACCGTTCCGGAGCGTAGGACAGACGCCAGTCGTTCTTGCGCCGCTTGCCGTCGCGGTATTCACGGTGATAGCCGGCGCGCCAGGTATGGCGCCACCGGCCGGCTTCGATACGCTGGCGCACATCCAGCTCAAGCTCTTGAGTGTCGGCGGCACTGTGCTCATATTCAAAGGCCACATCAATACCGCCGGTAGCCGTGAACGGACGATCAATCGACGACGTTGCAGCGCGGGCAGGCGCCGGCTTGGGCTCGGGCTCGGGCTCGGGCGGCGCCTCCAGCGCCACGCGTTCGACGCGGCCCGCAGCGACTGCGATTTCACCGGCGTAGTCGGTCTTGATACGCACGTGCGATGCGGTTTTTTCCACCACTTCTCCGGTGACACGGTCACCGTTTTTCAGCCACAGGGTATCGGCGCGCAGCGGCAGCGCCGCCATGACCATACTCGCCACCCCCCACGCTTTGATCACACGGGTGGCAACCTCATCAGCCACACTTGGACCAGCCGCAGCCGGCATAGCAGGTCGGGCAGCCGTCCATCATGATCAGCTCACCGCGACATTCCGGGCAGTGGCCGACCACCGCCGGGCCGGCCGCCGGCGCCGCAGCATCGCCGCCAATCGGCTCAACCGTGCCGGTTTCGGGCGCGCTGGCGTCTTCTTCCTCGGGCTGAAAGGCGGGGCCGTGCGCCATGCGCTGAGCGTAGCGCTCGACCAGCGCTTCCACCGGCACCTGATTGCCGTCCTGGTCGAGAAAGCCCCGGCGATACAGGATTTGCTGGATCGACCAGGCAATGGCCGAGACTTCCGAGTCGTGAAACACCGGCTTGCCGTAGCGGTTCCAGCCGCAGCGCACCAGCCCCTTGTCCCAGGCGACCTTGCGCAGATCCGCCACCGCCTGGGTCACATAGCCACCCCGGGCGGCCAGCGACAGGCTGCGCATGGTGGCGGTGATCCACTGGTGTTCGCTGGAAAGCTGCCCGGAAGGAAAGAAAAATTCCACCGGGCGCTCAATGACCACGCGCTTACCGCCGACCACGCCTTCCACCGGCATGAACGACACCAGCAGGTAGACTTTTTTGCGCCCTTCGGCGCCGACGTAGGAGATCTTCTCCGACACCGCTTCCAGCGTCCCTTCGGGGCGCGAGGCAATGCGCAGGGTCAGCGGGTTTTCCTCCGGCAGGGTCGCTTCGCGTTCAGGCTCGGCGGCGGCGGGTTCATCCTGCTTGATGCGGTAGCCTACGATTTTTGAGGTAATTTCAACGGCCATGATGGTCTCCACTTAACAGAAGGTCTAAAGGACGGACACGGAATAACGCCCGGGCGGCCCCGGGCGCGAGGCGCTTACCACTTGCCGTACGTGCCTTCTTTCAACGCATCAAACAGGTTGGCGGCGTTATGTTCCTCGCCATCGTAAATCACCGTGTCATTGCCGTTAAGCTCGACGGTTTCGCCGTTTTCCAGCTCGAATTCGTAGGTGGTGCTCTTGAGATCATCCTCGCGCACCAGCACGCCCTGAAACGCCTCGGGGTTGAAGCGAAACGTCGTGCAGCCCTTCAGCCGGCTTTCGTAGGCCTGCAGGTACAGGTCTTCAAACTGCTCGAAGGGGAACTCCGTGGGTACGTTCACCGTCTTGGAAATCGCCGAGTCGATCCACTGCTGGGCGGCGGCCTGTACCGCTACGTGCTGCTCGGGAGTGACGCTGTCGGCGGTGATGAAATAGCCCGGCAGATCACTTTCCACGGCGTCGGCGGCGATAAAGTGGCGGTATGCCGCAAGCTCGAACGACACCACCTCGACCTGCTCTTTGGTTTTCTTGCCGGTCTGGATGACGTTGCGGTAGTAGCGATGCGAGAACGACGGCTCAATACCGTTGGAGGCATTGTTGCCCATGGACAGCGAGATCGTTCCCGTCGGTGCAATCGAGCTGTGGTGGGTAAAGCGCGCGCCGTGCTCGGCAAGCGCTGTCACCAGCTCAGGGTCGCGCTCGGCGATCTTTTCCATATAGGCGCTGTAGCGGGCGTGCAGAATGCGCCCGGGCACCTTGTCGCCCACTTCGTAGCCGTCTTTGGCAAGCTGAGGGCGCTGGCGCAGCATCCGCGGGGTCAGCGTGTGCTCTTCTTCCAGCACCGGCGCCATGCCCTTTTCTTTTGCAAGCGCAAGCGCCTGTTTCCAGCCCTCGATGGCCAGATGCCGGCTCACCTCTTCGGTGAACTTAAGCGACTCCTTCGAGCCGTAGGGAATCTTGAGCATGGTCATGGTGGAGCCCAGCCCCAGAAAGCCCATGCCGTGGCGGCGCTTGGCTTCGATCTCGCGCTGCTGCTCGGGCAGCGGCAGCCCGGCGATTTCCACCACGTTATCCAGCATGCGGGTAAAGATCGCTACCACCTCGCGGTAGCGCTTCCAGTCAAAGCGCGGCTTGTCGCTGAACGGATCAATCACAAAGCGCGTCAGATTCACCGAACCCAGCAGGCATGCGCCTTCTGGCGGTAATGGCTGTTCACCGCAATTACCTGTCACCAACCCATTGAATATAAGGTTGTTTTTATCATTTTGGGTCGTATCAAAGACCGCTTCTTTACCGATATATTCAATCGAATCAATGCTTGCCGCATAAGACGTGTCGACAGCGCTTGAGCGCATGCTTTGCCACTCTTGGTACTTGCCGTTTTTACTCTCGGTCAGAAAGCCGATTTCCTGCATAAAGCGATCACGGGAGCTTGAGCCAATCAGCAGCTCGTAGTCGGCCTTGCACTGGTATTCACGCTGACCGCCGCGTCCGTCCGGGAGCATCCGCTGGCCGGCGTTACGCCGCTTGAGAATCCGGCAGAAGATACCGAAGTTGCTCAGCAGCATCTGTACCTCTTTAAGCAGCTGGGGCTCACCGGAGGCCAGACGAATGGTGCAGTAGGCGTTCTTGTCATCGCGCTGTACCGTGCCGTCGGCCTGAAATAGCCCGCGCAGGTATCCTTTAACGCACGCTTCGCTGCCCCGCCAAACCACTTCCGGCACCTTGAGCTTGGTGCTCCTGGTAAAACCGTAGTGCTCCAGCAGCCGCGCCAGAATCACCGAGCGGATAAACAGGTGCTGACGCTCGGCAACGGCAACCGGTGCTACCTGATATTGCCGGCCGTTTTGGGCGGAGTGGGCGATCAGTTCATTAATGTATTCCGCCGTGACGTCAGCCAGCGGCCGGTCTTCGCCCCAAAAGTTGACGCATACGGCTTCCTTGCCATTGCCGCGGTTGGTGAAGTGGCCGTCGCCAGCAATCAGCCCCAGCAAAGTGCCCAGCTTCTCGTTGCCCTCGGGGCCAAACTGGCCCTTGCCTGACTGCACCCAGATTTGATCGCCGACCTTGACGTCCTTCAGCGGAATCTTGCCCCGCTGGGTATAAAAGTCGTGCCAAGCCGTGGCTTTAATTTCATAGCCTTCACGAGTCGTCACTCGATATACATCGGCTTGTTGTGCCGTCATAAAAGCCGATACGGCGGGGCGTGTCTCCACGCCTTCGCTGCCGTTTTCCAGCGCCCTGCGATCTACGCTGACCTGCAGCTCGGCCCCACGCTGATACAGCTCGCCAATGGGCACTTGCCCAAACTGAGTATGCAGCCGCGTATCCGCCGTAACGCACGGATTGGTCGCGCGGATATCTTCGCAGAACCAGTTGTTGTTCAGGCGGTTGACCTGGTCGATGAGGATAAAGCCCGGCTCGGCGTAGTCGTAGGTGGAGGCCATGATGGTGTCCCACAGCTCCCGGGCCTTGATCACCTCGACGATGCGGCAGGCCACGCGGCCCTCACTATCCACGGTGTAGCCGTCTTCGATCACCGGCCAGTCACGGTAAATGATCTCATCTTCACTGACGTCGTCTTTCTCACCCGGGTGCAGCGGGAACGCCAGCGGCCAGTCGGCCTTTTGCTTGACCGCTTCCATGAACTCATCGGTAATCAAAAGCGAGAGGTTGAACTGGCGCAGCCGGCCGGCTTCGCGCTTGGCCTGGATGAACTCGCGCACGTCCGGATGGCCCACATCGAAGGTGCCCATCTGCGCGCCGCGCCGGCCGCCGGCGGAGGCCACGGTGAAGCACATCTTGTCGTAGATATCCATGAACGCCAGCGGGCCGTTGGTACCGGCACCGGCGCCGAACACAAAGGCCCCCTTGTGGCGCAGGGTAGAGAAGTCGTAGCCGATGCCGGCGCCGGATTTCAGCGTCATGCCCGCGTCCACCACGGAATCGAGGATATCGCGCATGGAGTCGCGGATGGTGCGCGACACGGTGCAGTTGATCAGGCTTACCGCAGGCTTGTAGGCTTCTGCGCCGGCATTGGATAAAATCCGCCCGGCGGGCACCGCACCGTTTTCCAGCGCCCAGCGAAACTTGGGCAGCCACTGCTTGGCCTTGTCACCTTCCACCTCGGCCAGCGCCCGGGCCACCCGCTCAAAGGTGGCGTTAACGTCGCCGTCCACCGGCTCGCCGTGGCGGTCCTTGAGGCGATATTTGGCATCCCAGATTTCCCGCGAGGGGGCCTGCAGCGGCACATCGTTGGACGACTTAACGGCCTTGGCAGCAGTACTCATGACGCAAAACTCCTTCCCCTCGGGGGAATAAAAAGACGACTAAACGGCGGCATTATACGTAGTGGCGTGCGGAAGTACAGAAGCGCAGCTTCATCAATATAGAGCAAAAAATTGCAGAAATGTTACTACATATAGTTATCAAGGCAATTTTACGCGGCAAAACAATCGCCTGGCTGTTACTCCGACACGCCTCGCTATAGGCTTGGGCAGCTGGCCGCCGGCACCCAGGTTTCGTTTCCACCATCACAGGCAGACACTTCGATGACACAGCACCGGCAGTACGCCCTACGCACAAAGCGGATGATGATTTTCGCCGCGCTGATTGCCGGCATGCTCACTGGCGGCAATGCCCAAGCAGCGGCGTTCGACGTAAGCGATGTGGCTACCCACGGCGACTGGCAGACGGCCACGCTTTCCCGCGAGACGACGGATACTCAGGAGCGGCACTTTCGCGCCGTGGAAACCGCCAGCTACAGCGACGCCAGTTTGAGCGTGAACGCCACAGCCGGCGTCTGCGATATGCCCTGGCTGGAGATGCGGGTAGCGCTCAAAGGAGAAAAGCAGACCGCCGCACTTGTGCCGGCGCGGGTGCGAGTAGACGATAAAACCCTGCACACCCCGGTTGCCGAGTTTTTTACCCAGCCGGAAAACGACGGTTTCTACGCGCACTTCTATCTGCATCACCCCGGTGAGCTGTTTGACGAAATGCGCGAAGGCGAGCAGCTATTTTTAGGCTTTGAGCAAAAGGGAAAGGCGCCCTGGTACATGATTTTCCAGCTCGACGGCGCCGGCGCCGCCATGAACCAGGCGCTAGCGCGCTGCCGTCGCGCGTCCGGCGTCTGAGACCCGGCGCAGCACCAGCTCTACGCGGCGGTTGGCCGCCCGCCCCTTCGGCGTGGCGTTGCTTTCCAGCGGCCGGGTCGCGGCGTAGCCCACCGCGCGCATGTGCTCAGCGTCAAGCCCCTGGCCCTGCAGATAGCGCAGCACCGCAATGGCCCGGGCAGCGGAAAGCTCCCAGTTGGAGGGATAGCGCGACGTGGCAATGGGCACGTTATCGGTGTGACCTTCAATGGATATCTGGCCGTCAAAGCTGGCCAGCACATCCACCAGGCTTGCCACCACGCCACGCCCCTGATCGGTCAGCCGCGCCCGGCCGCTGGCAAACAGCAGGCTGTCGTCGATGCGCAGCGTCACGCTTGCCTGGCCCTGGCTTACGTCAACGCCGGGGATGCTCAGCCCGGAAAACGCCGGCTCAAGGCCGCTGTGTCGGGGCTTGATGCCGGTGGCCAGCGCCGTCAGCGAAAACGCCGGTACGCCGGCAGATGCCTGCTCGCGGCGCTGGCTGTTCTCGCCGCCGGGCGGCGCCAGCGCCAGCAGCAGCACAAACAGCGTAACCAGCAGCGTCAGCACATCCAGATAGCTGGTCAGCCAGCTTTCATCGTCGCCGCTGTCCGTGGGCGGCGGCTCAAGCGTGCGGCGCGTATCCCGGTCGAGCATGGCGCTATTCCTTTTTCCGTGCTTTCACTCCGGGATCGCGAATTTCGTCGTGATAGTTGGCCACAAAGGAGTTCAGCGTTTCTTCGATAAACGACGGCAGGCGGCGCTTGGTGATCAGCGAAATGCCCTCCAGCACCATGTTCATGGTGATCAAGCGCTCTTCGGTGCGCCGCTCAAGCTTGACGGCAATGGGCTTGAAAATCAGGTTGGCCAGCAAAATGCCGTAGAAGGTGGTCAGCAGTGCCACCGCCATACGCGGGCCGATAACGTCCAGGTCCCCGGCGTCCATCACCTCCAGCATGTTCACCAGCCCCACCAGCGTGCCGATCATGCCAAACGCCGGGGCATAGGTGGCCATGGTGCGAAAAATCTGCGCCTCGGCGTGCTCCCGGGCTTTCAGCCGGGCAATGCGCCAACGCAGCATGTCGAAAATCTCGTCTTCCTTGGTATTGGCAATCACCAGCTGAATGCCCGAGCGCAGAAAGGGGTTGCGGGTATACTGCAGCTGCTCTTCCACCGCGCGCACATCCCCCTTGAACCACAGCCGCGACATGTCCACCAGTTCTTTGATGTCGTCGCGCACATAGGTGTTTTCCCGCCGGAACACCACGCCCACCAGGCGCACCACGCGCACCACCTCACGCAGCGGGTAGCTGATGAAGGTGGCCGCCAGGGTGCCGGTCACGACAATGGCAAGCCCCGGCAGGTTGACAAAGCTCCCGGGGGATTCTGCGGTAAAAAACAAAACGCTCACCAGCAGTACGATGCTGGCAAACATGCCGATCAGCGTTGACGGGTTCATCGACGGCTCCTTGCCGGATTAAATATCTGTGGATCGGGCCGATTCGTGCAGCTTGGCCCGCAGCCGGCTGACCGCCTGGCTGTGGAGCTGAGAGACCCGAGACTCGGTAACGCCGAGCACCGCCCCCACCTCCTTGAGGTTGAGCTCTTCTTGATAGTAAAGCGCCATCAGCAGTTTTTCGCGCTCGGGCAGTGCGTCGATGGCGGCGGTGAGCCGGGCACGCTGCTGCCGGTCCAGCAAGGCGTTGAACGGCAGGCCGGCATCCGCGCTGGCGGCGGGCTCGCCGCTGTCAGCCACCACCTCTTCGTAGGGCAGCAGATAGCCGTTGTTGGTGTCGTGAAGCAGCTTTTGATAGTCGGCCAGCGCCATGTCGAGTTCGCCGGCGATCTCGGTTTCCTCGGGTGCGCGCCCCAGCCGCTGCTCCAGCCGGCGCACGGCTTCATCTACCGAGCGCGACGCCCGGCGCACGCTGCGCGGCAGCCAGTCCCGGGTGCGCAGCTCATCCATCATCGCCCCGCGGATGCGCTGGCTGGCAAAGGTGGCGAAGCTGGCACCCTGGCTGGCATCAAAGCGGCTCAGCGCTTCCAGCAGGCCGACCGTACCGGCCTGGATCAAATCGTCAAGCTCGATGCTGGCCGGCAGCCTGACCTGAAGGCTGAGCGCCTGGCGCCTGACCAGCGGCATGTACGCGCCCAGCTGGTCCTGCTGTTGGTATCTGCCTTGTGCTGTATACATCGTCTCGTCTCACGGCCCCTGGTCATCGTTATCCCGGCATGTTACTGCCGCGCCGGGTCAGCGGAAGCTGACGATTAGCTGCATGCCCTCGATTTGAAACGGCGGCTGTCCGGGCGGCAAACGAAAGCGGAAATATAGCGGTGCCCCGGCGCGGTAGCCGGCAAACGCCCGGGTGGCCCCGCGCCGGCCTGCAAGCGCTACGCAGCCCCGGGGATGGCACAGCCAGGCATCAACGCTTTTACCGGGCGGCGTGGCAAAGCGCCACTGCACGCGTTCAATGGCGCGGCCGTCCGCGTGGGCCGCAGCCGGCGGCGCAACGCGGCGGGTGGCCGTCGAGCGGTCGCTCATGGCCACCGTCGTCGCCGGCACTGCCGCCACCCAGCTGCCGGTAGCGGCTATAGCCGCCGCCGGCAGCCCAACGCTTAACACAAACAGCGCGACCAGCATGGCCGTGCCTTGTCTTCTTTGCATTGCGCTCTCCTGACGGCTTCTTTCCGGCGGCGCTGGCGACAAAATAACGCCTTTTTGCGCTTATTGAGCCAAAATCAGCAGCTTCACGCCGACATAGCAACGCGCTGCATCGTGCAAGTTATCCAGCAAACCGGCGCGTGGCAAGTGCGGCTCGTGCAGTGCCAGCAGGCGCCGGGGGCCGCCGTTTTGGGCCAGCTGGCGCAAGGTGCGATAGGTGTCGGTGAAGGCATCCGCGTTGCTCTCGACCCACAGGGCCCAGCGCGCATGCTCTCGCGTCAGGCGGGGTAGCGCCGGGTCATCGGGCATTACCAGGCGCACGTCCCAGTCGTCCGGGGCGCCTGCCCAGCGCCGCCCCAGCGCGGCCCACTGGCCTAGCCGCGCCTTGACGCGCTCGACGTAGCGCGGCCCGCGCCCGGGAAGCCCCACAACCATCAATACGGTGCGCCGGCGCGCAGGCCGGGCGTTAACCACCGGCGCTTCGGCGGCCGGCGCGGCCGGGGTCGCCGGTAGCGGCGCTTCCTGAGCGCTGTCGTCGGCCTGATGACGGCGCTGCAGGCTGGCCCATTGGCGCAGCCCGGCGGCCTGATCACGGGGGGAAGCGCTCACGCCACGCCCTCCCGGCTGACGCTGCTTAGCTGGCGAATGGCATCCCGGGCCATGAGCGCATGAAGCAGGGCATCAAGCAGAGCCGTATCGCGCCGGCGCGGGCGAGCCCCCGAAAGCGCCAGCAGGTCGTGGCGCAGCGCCGCGGCTTCGTCGTCGTCGGCTGCGTCCAGATGGTGGGCCGCCGCCGCCGCGCCGCTGGCCATGAGCAGGCGCACCTCGGTCGTGACCTCGCCGCCGTCGTCGTCTTTGAGCTGGCGAAAGGCGCGCCGGGTCAGCGGCCCAACCCCTTCCCCCTGCAGCTGGGTCAGCAAAAGCGAAAGCGCCTCGGACCCCAGCCGGCGCGGCGTCAGCCAGTAGCGACGCACCACGATTTTTGCGCTTTCCGGATCGCACACTTCTCCGTACCACCCGAGCATCGCTGTGCCCCTGTCGTCGGTAACTTCGGCGTAGACGTTTTTCAGCTGCATGGGGCGCGCGCGAAAGCGCACGTCGACCTGATGGGTCGGCGTGCTGTCGGCAAACAGCTGGCGCAGCGTCAAACGTTGCCCGCCGTCGTAGACTCGCTGAGCCCCGCTCACCTGGCTGACCCAGGTCAGGCGGGCGTCTTCCAGCCAGTCTCGCGTGGCCCCGTCAGGCAATGCGGGCAGCAGGTGCACCGCAACGCCTGCCTGCTCGGTCAGCTCGGCGAGCCGCGCCTGCCAGCCGGCAGGCCGGCGATTTTGCAGCCAGGGCAGCGCCAGCGCCGCGCCGTCGGGGTCAAGCCCCATATCCGGCAGCGCCCAGTCGCAGCCGCGCTCGTTGCGCCGCGGCGACCAGCGCATGCCCAGCACCGTGTCGGCGGGCGGATAGTGCGCCAGCAGCCGATCGAGCCGCGTGCTCTGCACCGCGCGCGGCAGCGCCGCCAAATCCCAGCACTGTTCCAGGGCGTCAAAACCGCCCACCCGGGCACGCAGCCGCGTGAGCACCGAGGCCAGCCGCCGGCCCTGGCCCAGCACGTCCCGCGACCAGCGGGGCAGGCGCAGCGGCGCAGGCGGCGCCTTGTCGCCGTCAGCGCCGTGGGCAGCGGCGCTCTCCAGCGCCTGGGATATCAGCGCCGAAGCATTGGCCGGCGCCATGTCTTCCGGCACGCGCTGGCCGTGGGAGCCAAACAGCACGCGCAGGCCGTGGCGCATGGTAATATCCAGCACCGGCCCCAGCCGGCCGGCCTCGTCTTGTTTGGTAATAACGCAGTCGTCCAGCGCTGCGCCGGCCGCACGGGCGGCCTGGCGATAGCGCAACACCACCTCTTCCAGAGTTTCAGGCTGGCTGGCGGCGTTGAGCAGCAGCGCCATGCGCACGTCTGCGTGACCGCCCTGCAGCTGGGCAATCTGCTCGATCACGCGCTGGTCGCGCTGGCTCATGCCCACGGTGTCGATGATGACCCAGCGCTTGCCTTCCAGCTGCACAAGCAGCTCATCGATGGACTGCTCGGCGTCCAGCGCGTGCATGGGAATATCCAGCAGGCCGGCATAGATGCGCAGCTGCTCGTGGGCGCCGATACGAAAGCTGTCGGTGGTCACCAGCGCCACCGGCTCGGTGCCGTGGCGCATGACAAAGCGGGCGGCGAGCTTGGCGGTGGTGGTGGTCTTGCCCACCCCGGTGGGGCCCACCAGCGCCACGATACCGGGGCGATCAAAAAAAGCCTGCTCTTCTTCCAGCACGGCCAGCCGCGCCGTGAGCTGCTCACGCAGCCAGGCCAGGGGCGCATCGCTGTCGTCGGGCTCGGCGGCCGTTTCCGGCGGCAGTGCGGCCAAAAGCTCGGCGGCCATCTCGTCGCTGATGCCGATATCGCTGAGCAGCCGCTGCAGGCGCGCCGGCCAGCTCGGCGCCGCCGGCGAGGCCGTGGCGGCCGTGCTGCCGGCCAGCAGCGTGCGCATCTCCTGCATTTCCTGAAGCAGCCGCGCGCTCATCGTAGTCATCGCATCGGCCGTGGCACCCGGCGCGTCTGCGCTGTGCTCTGCGGGCAAGGCCTGCCGAGCCTCGCGGTGCAGCCGGGCGTAGTCAGCGCCGGGCGGTTCAGACGCGGCCGGCGCGGTGTCCGTGTCGGGTGCCGCGCCGGCCACCGCCGAGTCGGCCATGGCAAGAATTTCCACACCGCCCTCGGTGCGGCGGTTGGCAACGATCAGCGCATCGTCACCGAGCGCCGCGCGCACCTGGCGCATGACCTCGCGGCTTGTGGCACCCACGAAACGTTTTACGCTCATGTTTCATCCTTTGCCTGGGTAACGTGTTGCAGTATACGCACGACCGCCGCGGCTACTGCCCGCCCACTATAGTAACCACGCGCAGGGTGCGGTCATCAGGAATTTCCGCCTGGGACATCACCACCAGCTGGCGCAGCCGGCGGCGCAAGAAGCGCGCAAGCACCGCGCGCAGCGAGTGCTGCACGACCAGCACCGGCGGCTCGCCGGCGTTTTCGTGGCGGCCCAGGGCCTGCTCGGCCTGATTCATCAGGGTATCCGCAAGCCCCGGCTCCATGGCGCCGTTGCCGCTCATGGCCTGCAGCAGGATCTGCTCCAGCTGGCCGTCCAGCCCCATGACGTTGAGCGTCTCCTGGCCGGCAAACCACTGCTGGGTAATCGCCCGGCCCAGCGCCACGCGCACAAGCGAGGTCAGCTCGCCGACGTCCTGCTGCTGGGGCGCGTATTCGGCCAGGGTATCCAGCACGGTGCGCATATCGCGGATGGAGACGTCTTCATCCAGCAGGTTTTGCAAGATGCGCTGCAGCACGGTGAGCGAAATGGCCTTGGGCACGACTTCCTCGACCAGCGCCTTTTGCTCTTCGCCAAGCTTGTCGAGCAGCTTTTGCACTTCCTGACGGCCGAGCATTTCCGGCGAATGGCGATGCAGCAGGTGGTTGAGGTGAGTGGCAATCACGGTGCTGGCGTCCACCACGGTATAGCCGTATACCTGGGCGTGTTCGCGCTGGCCGCTGTCAATCCATACCGCCGGCAGGCCGAACGCCGGGTCCTGGGTGGCCGTGCCCTGCAGCTCGCCGGACACCTGGCCCGGATCAATCGCCAGCCATTTGCCCGGCTGGGCCTCGGCGCGGCCGATTTCCGCCCCCTTGAGCGTTAGCACATAGGCGTTGGGGTCAAGCTCCAGATTATCGCGGATGTGGACCACCGGCGGCAAAAACCCAACGTCCTGGGCGAACTTCTTGCGCACGCTTTTAATACGCCCCAAAAGCTCGCCCTGCTGGCGAGCGTCCACCAGCGGAATCAGCCGGTGGCCCACTTCAAGCCCCAGGGTGTCTACCAGCTGCACGTCATCCCAGCTGGCTTCCGGGGCTTCCTGCGCCGCCGGCGGCGGCTCGGCTGCCATGTCCTGTTCGACCAGCTGCTGGTCCCGGCGGCGGATCAAAAACCACGCCAGCCCCGCCAGCAGCAGGGTGAAGATGATAAACACCAGGTTGGGCATGCCGGGAATCACGCCCAGCAGGCCCATGACAACGGCGGCCAGAATCATCACCTGCGGGTTGACGAACAGCTGGCTCATCATCTGCTGGCCGACGTCCTGATCGGTGTTGACCCGAGAAACCGTAACGCCGGCGGCGGTAGAGATCACCAACGCCGGAATCTGCGCGACCAGGCCGTCGCCGATGGTCAGCAGGGTATAGGTCTGGCCGGCATCGGCAAAGCTCATGCCGTGCTGGAGCATGCCGATCAAAAGCCCGCCGATGACGTTGACCACCATGATCACCAGCCCGGCCATGGCGTCGCCGCGGACGAACTTGCTGGCGCCGTCCATGGAGCCGTAGAAGTCGGCTTCCTGAGCGACTTCTTCACGGCGCTTTTTGGCATCTTCTTCGCCGATCAGCCCGGCGTTCAAGTCGGCGTCGATGGCCATCTGCTTGCCGGGCATGGCGTCGAGCATAAAGCGCGCGCCGACTTCGGCAATACGTCCCGCACCTTTGGTAATGACCATGAAGTTGATCACCACCAGAATCAAAAACACCACCAGGCCCACGGCAAAGTTGCCGCCGACCAGAAACGTACCGAAGGCTTCGATGACCTTCCCCGCCGCATCGCCCCCCTCATGGCCTTTCATCAGCACCACGCGGGTAGAGGCGACGTTAAGCGACAGCCGCAACAGCGTGGTAAACAGCAAAACGGCGGGAAAGGCGGCAAAATCCAGCGGCTTTTCCGCAAACATGCTGACCAGCAGAACCAGAACCGCCAGCGCGATATTGAAGGTAAACAGCAGATCCAGGATGAAAGGCGGCAGGGGCAGAATCATCATGCCCAGAATCATCAGGATCAAAAGCGGCCCGGCGAGCAGCTTCATGCGCACATCGCCCATCCAGCCACGCTGGTTAAACAGCTGGGTCATGCTTTTCATGAGGCTGCCTCACCGCCGGCCTGGCGGCTGTCCATTTCCGGGGGTACCGGAAGATTGCTCGGGGTCGGGGGCACCTCGCCTCCTTGGTCTGACGCGTGCTTCAGGCGATACGCCCAGGCCATGACTTCGGCCACGGCGGTGTACAGCTGGGCAGGAATTTCCGCGTCCAGATCCACGTGATGGTACAGCGCCCGGGCCAGCGGTGCGGCCTCCAGGCGGGGAATACGGGCGTCTTCACCCACCTCGCGTATCTTGGCGGCCACGGCATCGGCGCCTTTGGCCACCAGCCGGGGAGCGCCCATCTGCCCTTCCTGGTATTTCAGCGCGACGGCGTAGTGGGTCGGGTTGGTGATGACCACATCGGCCTCGGGCACCTGACTCATCATGCGTCCGCGGGCCATGGCCTGCTGCTGCTGGCGAATGCGGCCCTTGACCTGGGGGTCGCCTTCGGATTCCTTGTGCTCGCGCTTGACCTCGTCTTTGCTCATACGCAGCTTTTTGGCGTGGCTGTAGAGCTGGAACGGCACGTCGATAAGAATCACCACGATCAGCGACAGCACCATCAGCCCCGCCGCCTGAGCGGCCATCATGAGCGCGGTGGCCAGGCCCTGGCGCACCGGCAGGTCCATCAAGGAAAGAAACTTGCCGATATTGAAGTACAAAAACGCCGCCACTACGCTGCCCACCAATACCGACTTGGCCAGCGCCTTGGCCAGCTCGATCAGCGCCTGCAGGGCAAACATGCGCTTGATCCCCGAAAGCGGGTTGAGCTTGGAGATTTTCGGCTGCATGGACTTGGCCGATATCAGCCAGCCGCCCAAAAGCGCCGGTGCCACCAGTGCGATGACGGTCAGCAGCAAAAACAGCGGCAGCATGGAAAACAGCATCTGCTTGCCGGCATTCAGCGCGACCACCAGCATGGGGGTGGTTTCCAGCGCCTGGCGGCGGTCAAACACAAACGCCTGCTCCATGATCGCGCCCAGCTGGTCGTAGAGCGCAGGCCCCATGCCGGCAAGGCCGATAACGCCGCCGAGCAGCATCAAAAACGTGGTCAGCTCCCGGGAGCGGGGTACCTGACCTTCTTCGCGCGCCTTTTCTTCTCGTCGGGGCGTGGCCTCTTCGGTTTTTTCCTCGTCGCTGTCGCTATCTGCCATGGCTGCCTGCTGGTGTAAAACGCCCCGCGCCCGGCAGGGTTAAAATCCCAGATTGTCGAGCAGGTCGTCGACCTGATCCTGGTCGGATACGACGTCGGGCACATCATCCTTGACTTGCGGGCCGTTCAAAAGCTCGTCGTCGCGTCGTGCACTGTCGCTTTTCCACTGATCCTCGGCCTTGCGCTGCAGGGTTTTCCGTGCCTGGGCTTCGGGCATGCTGTCGATGAGCACCTGGACGAGCTGCTGTTCGATCGCGCGGATCACGTCCATCATCTTTTTGATCACCTGGCCTGTCAGGTCCTGAAAGTCCTGGGCCATCATGATTTCCAGCAGCTCTTTATGGGTGGCGGCGGTCATATCCGGCACCTCACCGAGGTACGCCCGGGTGTCTTTGACCAGCGCCTTGGCATCGCCCAGCTCCTGCGGGGCCTGAAACCACGCATCCCAGCGGGCATCCAGCTTTTGGGCAGCTTCACTGAGCCGGTCTTGCACAGGCTGGGCGCGATCGATGGCGTTCAGCGAGCGCTCGGCGGCCTGTTCGGTCATCGCCGCTACGTAATGAAGGCGATCGCGAGCGTCGGGAATGGCCTCGGCGGCCTTTTCCACCTCTTTGTCCAGGCCCAGTTCGCGCATGTTCTCGTGGAGCATACGCGTCAGCTTGCCAATACGCTGAATCAGTTCTTCGGGGGCCTCTTCAGACGGCTTGGCAAAACCGCTCGGCTTATGCTGGCTCATGGTCATGTCTCCCTGCTTTCCCGCACTGTGTCACCGCTTATTTACCCATCTTGTCGAAAATCTTGTTGAGCTTTTCTTCCAGCGTGGCGGCGGTAAAGGGTTTGACCACGTAGCCGTTGGCTCCGGCCTGGGCGGCGGCGATAATGTTTTCCTTTTTGGCCTCGGCCGTTACCATCAGCACCGGCAAGTCTTTAAGCGCATCGTCCTGGCGAATTTCCTTGAGCATTTCCAGCCCGTCCAGGTTGGGCATGTTCCAGTCGGATACGACAAACTCGAAATTGCCCGCCCGCAGTTTGTTCAGCGCATCCTGGCCGTCTTCTGCTTCTTCCACGTTGGTAAAGCCAAGCTCTTTGAGCAGGCTGCGCACGATGCGGCGCATGGTGGGAAAATCGTCGATCACCAGAAAACTCATGTTCTTGTCGGCCATTGCGTTTCCTCTTGCGTACAGTTGGTATTCATGGCGTGCAGCGCTGCCGGCAGGGCCGGCTGCCTGTCATAAAAAAAGGGATGAAAATTCTTTAAAACTCTTCCCAAAAATTCTTTAAAACTCTTCCCAGTCGTCCAGCTCATCCTTGGCCGGCGCCGGTGTGCTACGCGATGCGCCCGCGTAGGTGGGCCGAACGGCACTGCTCGCCGCAGCCGGCAGCGCCGGCGAACGCACGCCCGGCGACGAGCCCGCCTGTTGGCCGGCCAGGCGAAACACCGCAACGGTGTCTTGCAGCTGGCCGGCCTGTTCCTTGAGCGCCTCGGCGGCGGTGGAGGCCTGCTGGACGAGCGTGGCGTTTTGCTGGGTCACCTGATCCATCTGCCCCACGGCCTGGCTTACCTGCTCGATACCGTCGCTTTGCTCCTGGGAGGCGGCGGAGATTTCATCCATGATGTCGGTTACCCGGCGCACCGAGGTGAGCGTATCGGCCATGGTCGAGCCGGCCTGTTCGACCTGCGTCGACCCTTCATTTATCTGGGTCACCGAGGCGTCAATCAAGGTCTTGATTTCGCTTGCGGCATCGGCGCTGCGGCTTGCCAGGTTGCGCACTTCCGCGGCAACGACGGCAAAGCCGCGCCCTTGCTCGCCGGCACGGGCGGCCTCGACCGAGGCGTTAAGCGCAAGAATGTTGGTTTGAAAGGCAATGGAGTCGATCAGCCCGGTAATATCGGCCACCTGCCGAGAACTTTGGGAGATGCCGTGCATGGTCTTGACCACTTCGTCGACCACCGCACCGCCGCGTTCAGCGGTTTGCGCCGCTTCCTGGGCCAAACCGTTGGCTTGGCGCGCGTTTTCTGCGTTCTGGCGCACCGTCGCCGTCAGCTCTTCCATGCTTGAGGCGGTCTGCTGCAGCGAGGCCGCCTGCTCTTCGGTACGCGAGGACAGATCGGCGTTGCCCCCGGCAATGTCCTGGGAGCGGGCGTGAATGTTGCCGCTGCCCTCGCGAACGTTGCCCACGATGCCGACCAGACTTGTCTGCATCTGGCGCATGGTAGCAAAGAGCTGGCCGATTTCGTTGCGGCTGTCCACTTTGATGTCTTCGCTCAGATCCGCCCGGGCGATGGCTTCCAGCCGGGCAACGGCTTCGCGCAGGGGAACAACCAGCACCTTGCGAATGCCCAGGTACAAAAGCAGCGTCAGCAGCGAAGACAGCGCAAGCACGGCAATGCCTGCCACGGCAAAGTCGGCGCGCCTTTGCCGGTAGTCGCTCACCACTTTGGCTCCGCGGCCGCCGGTGATCGCCGCAAGCTGCTGCGAGGCATCGTCGAGCCGGCGCAGCGCCCCGTCCCTCTCGGCGTTCGAGGGGGCACCGCTTGCCAGCACCTCGCGGGCCCGGGCGATCTGCTCACCTGTGCGGTTTACAACTTCTACGTGTTCGGCGTTAAAGCTTTTCAGCGCCAGCAGGCTATCGTTGGCCGACTGGCTTGCCATCCAGCCAAGAGCCGCTGTAAGCAGCACAAGCGCAAGGGAGCACAGCATCACCCCGTTAATGACTTGGCTAATACGGAATCGGCGTAGCAGCGTACCCATGAGGCTCTCCTTGGCGGCAGATTAGACGCGCTGCGCATGGCCGGAGGCCGCGACCAGCGACAGCATGCGCCCGGGAATGTCATCGAGTGCCAGCACCTCCTGGGCCGCGCCGGCGGCCATCGCTTCGCGCGGCATGCCAAAGACCACGCAGGAGGCTTCGTTTTGCGCAAGCGTCGCTGCACCGGCCTGGCGCATTTCCAACAGTCCCTGAGCCCCGTCTTTGCCCATGCCGGTGAGAATCACGCCGATCGCATTTTTTCCCGCCTGCTGGGCGGCCGAGCGAAACAGCACATCCACCGATGGACGATGCCGATTGACCGGCGGGCCGCTATCAAGCCGGGCAACATAGTTCGCCCCGCTGCGCGCCAGTTTCAGGTGCTGATCACCGGGGGCAATATAGGCATGACCCGGCAGCACCCGCTCGCCGTCCGTGGCCTCCTTGACGGTAACCCGGCACAGGCGGTTGAGCCGTTCGGCAAACGAGCGGGTAAACCCGCCGGGCATGTGCTGGGTGATCAAAATTGCCGGCGCGTTGGCCGGCAAGGGTTCAAGCACCGCCCGAATGGCTTCGGTGCCGCCGGTGGAAGCACCGATGATGATCAGTTTTTCGCTGGATACCATCGGCGCACTCAGCTCTTTTCTCGGCGGCGTGTTTTTGTGGCGTGCCTGGCGCGGCCGCGAGCGCGCCGCGGCGCGCAGCTTCTCGGCGATCTCGGCGGCATATTCCATCATGCCGCTGCGAATCCCCAGGCCGGGCTTGGCGACGAAATCCAGCGCGCCAAGCTCCAGCGCTTTCAGGGTGATTTCCGAGCCGGACTGGGTCAACGACGACACCATCAGTACCGGCATGGGCCGCAGGCGCATCAGTCGTTCGAGAAAATCCAACCCGTCCATGCGCGGCATTTCCACGTCCAGCGTGATGACGTCGGGATTGTGCTGCTTGATCAAATCGCGCGCCACCAGCGGGTGCGGCGCCACGGCAACCACCTCCATGTCCGGCTGGGCATTGATAATTTCGGTGAGCAGATCCCGAATCAACGCCGAGTCGTCAACGCAGATGACTTTTATTTTCTTTGTGCTCAAGGCACGCCTCCTGTGACCTGGACGACGGACGCACCAGCGCGTCCTGCTGGCGATCTCATGCTACTTTGCCAGGGTATAAACGGTTTGCCCGCGCAGCTTGAACTCGGGGCTGATGTAGGAAAAGTTTTCGGAATGGCCGGCAAACAATAGCCCGTCCGGCTTGAGCAGCGGCGCAAAGCGCCGAAGAATATCCGCCTGGGTCTGTTTGTCGAAATAAATCATGATATTGCGACAGAAAATGGCATCGAAAGGCCCGTCCAGCGGCCAGCGCGGCGCCAGCAAATTCAACGGCATGAACTCCACCATCGCGCAAAGCTCCGAGCGCACCCGGGCAAAACCGGCATGGCGCCCCGTGCCGCGCTGGAAAAAGCGCTTCATGCGCGCCTGGTCAAGCTTGCGCACCTGCTCCAGCGGATACACCCCCGCCTGGGCTCGCTTGAGCGCATCGGTATCGATGTCGGTGGCCACAATGCGGGACTGGCTGGCCTGTGCGCCCAGGGTTTCCTGCAGCGTCATGGCCAGCGAATAAGGCTCCTCGCCGGTGGAGGCGGCAGCGCACCATATCTTGACCGGCCCGCGCACCTGGCGTACGTGCTCGGCCAGCAGCGGAAAATGGTGCGCCTCGCGAAAAAAGGCCGTCAGGTTTGTGGTCAGCGCGTTGGTAAAAGCCTGCCACTCGCGCGCCTCCGGCTGCTGCTTGAGCCGCGCCAGATAGTCGCTAAAACGCGTCAAGCCGTGGTGGCGCAGCCGTTTGGCCAAACGGCTGTAGACCATTTCGCGCTTGTGTTCTGCCAGCACAATGCCGGCACGCTGATAGATCAGCTCGCAAATGCAGCGAAAGTCGGCATCGGTGAGAATAAGATCGCGCGCGGCGTAGTCGCCGCTGCGCTTAACACCGGTATCCGTGCCGGCAGCAAATTCACTCAAAACGACTCCTTTAGCCTGACAGGCGCCTGTTTTTCGGCGCTTGCGTGCCGAATCGGCAACGCTACGATTCCTGGGTGCTGTCGACCAGGGCCATTTCCTCGCTGGTGAGCAGCTTGTCGATATCCACCAGTACCAGCATGCGATCGTCAAGGCTGCCAAGGCCGTTGAGGAAATCCGAGGACAGCGTCACGCCGAATTCCGGCGCCGGCTTGATCTGCTCCGGGGTCAGCGTCATCACATCAGACACGCTGTCAACCACGATGCCGACAATACGATCGGCCACGTTGACCACGATCACCACGGTCTGGCCGCCATACTCGACGTTTTCCAGACGGAATTTGATGCGCAGATCGACAATGGGCACGATGACCCCGCGCAGGTTGGTCACGCCCTTGATAAAGTCCGGGGCGTTGGCAATCCGGGTGACGTTTTCATAGCCGCGAATTTCCTGCACCTTGAGAATATCAATGGCATATTCTTCATCGCCCAAAGAAAACACCAGAAACTCGCGGTTTTCCGCTTCGGCAGCGGCGAGCACCGCATCGTTGTTGGCTTGGCTCATGACGGCTCAGCCTCCTTTTTGGACAGGACCGTGGGGGAATCGCCGGTATGTCGGCCGGCTTCTTTCTGCTTGCGGCTCAGGCGATGCAGGCCGGTAATGTCAAGAATCAGGGCAACGCTGCCGTCACCCAGAATCGTCGCGGCGGACACGCCCTGAACCTTGCGATAGTTGTCTTCCAGGTTTTTGACCACCACCTGCTGCTGGCCAACCAGCTCGTCGACCAGCATGGCATAGCGCCGCCCTTCCCCCTGAACGATCACCGCAATGCTCTTGGTCGGATCGGTAATGGCATCCTTGACGTCAAGCACTTCGTGAATGGCGATCACCGGCAGGTACTCGTCGCGGACCTTGAGCACGACGTCGTCGCCGGCCATGGCGTACATATCCTCCCGGGCCGGCTGCAGCGATTCCAGCACGGCGGAAAGCGAGAGAATAAACGTTTCGCTGCCCACCTTGATCGACATGCCGTCGAGAATCGCCAGGGTCAGCGGCAGCACGATACGCGTGTTGGTACCTTCGCCCTTTTTCGACTGAATTTCCACACGGCCGCCCATGCCCTGGATATTACGCTTGACCACGTCCATGCCCACGCCGCGGCCGGAAACGTCGGTCACTTCGCTGGCCGTGGAAAAACCCGGGGCGAAGATCAGCTGCCAGACGTCTTCATCGGACATGGTATCGGACACGTTGAGGCCGTTTTCCCGGGCCTTGGCCAACAGCCGCTCGCGATCCATGCCGGCACCGTCATCCTTGACCTCAATCAGGATATTGCCCCCTTGATGCCGCGCCGCCAGCGTTAGCCTGCCGGTACGCGGCTTGCCGGCCGCTTCGCGTTCGTCGGGCATTTCGATGCCGTGATCGAGGCTGTTGCGCACCAGGTGGGTAAGCGGGTCGGTGATACGCTCTACCAGGCTTTTATCAAGCTCGGTGGACTTGCCTTCGGTCACCAGTTCGATGTCTTTTTCCAGCTTACCGGCGGTATCGCGCACCACTCGGGGAAAGCGGCTGAAGACAAATTCCATGGGAATCATGCGGATCGACATGACCGCTTCCTGCAGATCGCGGGCATTGCGCTGCAAAAGGTTCATGCCGTTTTGCAGTGCACCGTTATCGTTGGCCTGAGCATCCAGATCGCTGACCGTCTGATCCAGCATCGACTGGGTGATAATCAGCTCGCCGACCAGGTTAATAATCTGGTCGACCTTGTCCACCGATACGCGGATAGAGGACGACTCGGCGCCGGCCTTTTTCTTTTTCGGCTTGGACTTGGGCTTGGGTTTGGGTTTGGGCTTCGGCGGCGCCTTGGGCGTATCTGCCGCGGCGCTTTCCGGCTGTGCCGGGGTATCCGCCTGCTGCTCGGGCGCCTGCGGGGCGGCAGGCGCTGCGGCGACGGCCGGCTCAGCGGTTTTTTCCGGCTCATCGTCCGCTGCGGGCGCTATATCGATTTGGCCCGGCTCAACAATAAAGCACATGACCGCTTCGATATCGTCTGCGCTGGTCGAACCGCGGAGAATGATCTCGTAGCGCGCCTCGTCTCCGGACTGCTCCACGATTGTGCCCAACTGATTCAGCTCTTCGACCAGCAGCGCACGGTCTTTTTCGTCAACGCCCAGCAGCAGCACGCGCAGCGCCTGCTCTGCTGAGGCAGAGCTCGCCGCGGGCGTGATGTCTACCTGTTCGGGCTCAACGATAAAGCACATGACCGCTTCGATATCGTCGGCCGCAGTCGTTGTGCTGATCGTCACCTCGTAGCGAGCATCATCGCCTGCCTGTTCAAGCACCGTTCCCAGCTGTGCTAGCTCTTCGACCAGCAGCGCGCGATTTTTCTCGTCTACGCCCAGCAGCACAACGCTAAGCGTGGCTTCGCTCTCGTCGTCGGCGGGCGAGGCGTTAGCGGTATCTTTTTCAGGTGCCGTCTCTGGCGCGGGCTCGGATGGCGCAGCCGCTGCGGGCGCGCCGGCGGCCTCAAGCTCTTTGCCCATTTCTTCCAGGGCAATTTGCTGCAAGGCCTGGCAGATGCGCTCAAAGGTTTCGCGATCGGGCTCTTCCTCGTTGCGATAGGCATTTAGCTGGTCGTGCATGATGTCTTTGGCCTCTAAAAACGTATCAACGAGGTCGGTACGCAGCGCAAGCTCACCTTGGCGCGCGTGATCAAGCAGGTTTTCGAAGATATGCGTGGTTTTTTGCAGCACGCTAAAACCAAAAGTGCCCGCGCCGCCCTTGATCGAGTGGGCGGCACGAAAAATGGCGTTGAGCTGCTCACCGTCCGGATTATCCACATCCAGGGCCAAAAGGTGCTGCTCCATGTCGGCGAGCAGCTCTTCGGCCTCTTCAAAAAACGTATCGAAAAAATCGGTTATATCCATGCCGTCCCACCTTGCCAGCTCGTCGTTGTATACCTTGAAGTGCGCTGCACCCGCCTTACTTTGCTGCGGCGTCTATTTTGCTACGGCGTCTATCACGCCCGCCGGGACGTTGATCTCTACACCTGTTTCGCTTTCTACCGCTGGCGCTACGGTTTTTTTGCCCGGCAGCGGTGAGGGCATCTCGGTCATGACGTTCGGCCGACGAATCGCCCGGGCAATCTCCGGCAGCAAGACCAAAAGCTCGATCCGGCGATTGGCCGGATCATCGGGCTGGGTATCCGGTAAAACGACCCGATCGGCAAAGCCGGATACGCGCAACAGCTGAGCCGGGTCCAGCCCGCCGGCAATCAGTTCGCGCCGTGAGGCGTTGGCGCGTTCGCTGGACAGCTCCCAGTTGCTGTAGCCTCGGAAGTTACCGGCGTAGGCGACGCTGTCAGTATGGCCGCTGATGCTTAAATCATTGGGCAGCTCGTTGAGCAGCGGCGCGATCGTACGCAGCAGATTGCGCATATACGGCTCGACCTGATCGCTGCCGAGTTTGAACATGGGCCGCTGCTCGGTATCAAAAAGCTGAATACGCAAGCCTTCACGGGTCAGATCAAAGTGCATCTGGTCGCGCATCTGACGCAGCTCTTCGTCCTCGGCGATTGCCCGCTCGATACGCTCTTGCACGTTGCGAAAAAAACGCCTTTCCTCAACGCTTGGGCGCGAACGCTGCAGGCTGTCAATGCGCGCGCGCTCGCCTTCGCTGTAGGTGGGATCCGGCCCACCGCCGGGAATCGGGCTGGTGCTTCCCGACCCCTCCCCACCGGTAATCGCGGTAACCAGCGGCGTGCTGAAATATTCGGCAACCCCCTGGCGCTGCTCTTTGCTTGCCGTGCTCAGTATCCACATCACCAGAAACAAGGCCATCAGCGCGGTCATGAAATCTGCCAGCGCGATCTTCCAGGCGCCGCCGTGGTGGCCCTGCACCACCTTCTTGCGCCGGATGACAATCGGGCGCCGCTGTTCCCCTTGGCTCATGCACCGCCTGCTTTCTTGGCTTCGCGCACATAGTCTTCCAGCTCAGAAAACGTCGGCCGCTCTGCAATGTGCAGCGCTTTACGCCCGAACTCAATGGCGATCTGCGGGGCGTAGCCGTGCAGGCTGGCCAGCAGCGTCACGCGGATGCACTGCAGCATTTTTTCCGCTTCCTTGGCCTGACGATCCAAGTGGCTGGCGGCCGGCATGATAAAGCCGTAGCCCAATAAAATACCCAAAAAGGTGCCCACCAGGGCATGGGCAATCATTTCTCCCATTTGCGAGGCGCTGGCATCGGCATAGGTCAAGGCCTTGACCACCCCCATCACCGCCGCCACGATGCCAAACGCCGGCATGGCATCGCCCACCTTGTGAATGGCATCGATCGGAATGTGCGCCTCCTGCTCGAAGCCTTCGATTTCGTGGAGCATCAGCTCGTCGATTTCC
This sequence comes from Halomonas cibimaris, assembly GCF_039537045.1. Lineage (GTDB taxonomy): Bacteria > Pseudomonadota > Gammaproteobacteria > Pseudomonadales > Halomonadaceae > Vreelandella > Vreelandella cibimaris. The sequence continues at coordinate 35,108 of NZ_BAAAZT010000067.1, forward strand.
ATGGGCTCCATGCCGCCGCTGACCATCAGGCGCAGGTAGTCCGTTAAAAAATTCAGAATGTGCGAGTCGGCCAAAAGCGCCGGGTGCTCCTGGAACAGCGCACTTTCTTCGGGATTGTCGATATCCCGCTCGATGCCCAGCATACCTTCTCGGCGAATTTTCGACAGCAGTTTGAACTGCAGCGCCATCAGCTCCATGTACAAGGCCCGGTTGTACTTTTTGGTGCGACGCAGCTTGGGGAAAATCTTGAGCGTGGCCTTGATGGCCTTGCCGTTGTTGGACGCAATGAAAGCCCCTACGCCGGCCCCGCCGATGATCAAAAGCTCCAGAGGCTGGTAGATAGGCCCCAGGCTGCCGCCGGCAAGCACATAGCCACCAAACACCGACAGCATTACCACGAAATAACCTAGCAACAGAATCACGGGCGGAGTCCTTTGGCCTTTATCGTAAACGGGCGCTGCGACGCACATCGGCCGGCGCTATGCGTGGGGCCGGGCTATCTTATCGCGTCGGCCGTACCGCACCGTTGTTGAGTGATTGATCCTGGCGGGCGGCGTTTTTTTCTGCCTTGGTCCTGCGCGTCTTGCCGGCCCGAGACGGCGGCTGGCAGATGCCGCACACGTAGTCTTGGGTGGGGGTATGCGCATGGCTGACAAAGCGCCCGGCGCAGCGTGTGCAGGTCGACAGCTGCAGGATATCGCTTTCAAAAAAGCGCACCAGCGTCCATGCTCGGGTGAGCCCCAGCACCGGCTCGGCATTTTCCAGCTGCATTTGCTCGTCGTAGAGCCGATATGCTTTGACAAAGGCTTCAATTCGCTCGCAGCACGTCTGCTCCATAAAGCTTACATACATCGTATAAAAAAGCGACGAGTGGATATTGGGCAGCCAGGTAATAAACCAGTCGGCGGAAAAAGGCAGCATCCCCTTGGGCGGCGAAGTGCCGCGGACTTCCTTGTACAGCCGGATCAGTCGGGTGCGGCTAAGTTCGGTTTCGGTTTCAAGCACCTGAAGCCGCGCGCCCAGCTCGATAAGCTCAATCGCCAGCTGTACCTGGTGCATTTCATCCATCAGGCTTTTCTGGCTCACCGACGCGCCCTTTCATCCGGGCGTTCAAACGGGGTATCGGCGAGCAGCAGCGCCGCATGCAGCCCGGATAATCCCTGATCGCGCGGATCCTGGGTTACCTGTTGCAGGCGCTGGGCGCTAATGCTGGCAAAATGACACAGCAGCTGGTTGCTGCGCGACAGCTGCGTGAGCTGGCGCGCGTTGAGGGAAAGCAGCAGGTCGGCCGTCTCTGCGTCTACCTTCAAGCGGAACATGCCGGCTTCACGATCCTCTCCCAGCAGCCGCTGTGCCAGCAGCAAATAGGCCAGGTTCATTTCCTGTATTTCATCAATAAAGCTCGTTTGACTCATGGCATCGCTTTCGGTTTAGCGCAAATATTGGCGTTGTTTTTTTGCGCTTTTTTGCACATTACATTTTTAAACAGTGCCTACAATGCAAGTATGAGGCGCCGAGTGTCAACGTAACGGCGTAATATCCTCCCCGGAAAGCTCAAAAACCCAGACCAAAAGCTCTGCGATCACCTGATACAGGCTAGCGGGTATCTCCTCGTCGATATTGAGCTGCATCAACAGGGCAACGATCTCCGGGGCATCGTGGACATAAATGCCCTGACGCTGGGCTTCAGACATAATGCGCTCGGCAAGCTCGCCATAGCCCTTGGCCACCACGCGCGGCGCGTTGTCCTGGCCCTGATACGCTAACGCAACGGCTCGGCGGCGCTGCTCTTCACTCATCGCTATCCTCGCTCAAATAGCGCGCCTGCACGTTAACCTGCTTCAGCGCCAGCGCAGACAGCCGCGCTTCCAGCTGCCCCAGCCCCTGCTCCAGCCGCTCATGCACATGCCGGCTAGCGGTGGATAAATCCACGTTCAGCGTTTGCCGATACAGCCGCAAAGACACGTCAAACGCGCCCAGATCAGGCACTTCCAGGCGAAGGTCGGTCTGCCAGTTTTCCTGTGACGAAGCCCCGCCCCCGCTGTCTTCTTCACCTTGCTCTTCCTGCTTTGCCTGACGCTCGGGCACGGTGATCGCCAGCGCCATGAAAATGCCGGCCCATACGTCACCTTCCCAGCGAATGGTCGGCGTAACCAGCATTTCCAACTGCTGACGCACCAGCCCTTGAAGGCTTTCGTGTACCACATCTCGGGATCTATGCGCAGCGGCCTGCGTATCGCGCGTGCTGTTTATTTCTACGTCAGCGCCTTCTGCCCCGGCCGCAGCACCCGCAACCTGATGGGCCGTTGCCGAGCTTGGCAGCAGCACACTTCCCGGCGTGATGAAACCGGCGCTGCCGGTCGTGCCCTGGGGGGTAGTCGAGGCCTGGGCCGGCAGCGCAAAAGGCACCGGGGTCGGCAGCGACAGCAGCGGCGGCTGGGCTGCCACAGGATTACGCATCACGGCAGCACCCGCGCCGGCCAGCGCCCGGCTGCCGGTGGCCTCCGGTAACGCGCGCACGCCGAGCTGCATCTGCGGCTCGCGCAGCAGCTGCTGGCGCGACATATCACCTTGAAACCAGCGTTTGACATGGGCTTCGTAAAACAGTCCGCTATCGCGCACGCTGGCCTCCAGGCGCTGGGCCAGCACCTGGGGGGAGGCAGCCTCGGTTTCTGACATAAGCGGCGCCTGGGGGCGCAGCGCAGAAGGCGGCGCGGGAAAGCGCATCAATACATCGGCAAGGCTGCGCGCCGCGGGGCTGAAGTGCGTTTGCGTGGAACCGGGCGTACCCGACGGAAGTGCGGCGCCACGCTCGCTACCCGGCGCTGCCGGCAGCCGCCCGGCGTTACCGATGCGCGGATCGGCACGGGCGTCCAGGCGCGAGTCGCTGCGCAGCGCGCCGGGCCCTTCCCCCGCATCAACCGGCCGTACAGGCGGGTTGAGCTCCTTGGGTCCCGGCGTGCCTCCTTTGCCCAGCACCTGGTGCAAGAGGGTGTCGATCAGCGGCGTGATGGTGCTCACCGAGGCCTCGGTGCGTCGTCTTCTTCACGATGTGTGTAAAACGCATCGGTTTTGCCCTGCTGCGGGCCGTACGCGCGATGCAGACGCCGCTCTTTTTGCGACACGGCAATCAAGCGGCCAAGTTCATCGCGCCTTGCGACCAGCTGGCGGCGCGTGTGCGCGTCGTAGTCCAGTATACGCTCCAGCAGCTCGGCCTTGCGCTCCTGGTGCTTTGGGTCCAGCGCCACGGTAGCTTCCAGATCACGCAGCTTGTCCACAAGCATCAGGTAATGGGTGCGCTGATCGATCAGTTCAGCCCAGTGCCCGACGCTGGCCAGCTCGTGCATGTGCGCGGCGCTTTCCAGAAGCGCTGCATAAGCGTCCAGCAGCGCCTGCTGGGCGGTGGCACGCGGGGGATGAGTCGGCGCGCTCATGGAAACCTCATGCACTCTGCGACTGGCCGATGTCACGCCACGCAGACGCAATTTCATCCAGCAAGCTTTCCGCGCTGTCCAGGCTTTCCTGGTCATTGCGCAAGTTGGCCTGCAGCAGCAGCCGGGCGATGTAGTCATAGAGCGTTCCCAGCCGCTCGGCAATTTCACCGCCCTTTTCTTGATCGAGTGCTGCCATCAACCCGTTATTGACGATGTCCAGCGCCTTGGAAATGGACTTGCCCTTTTCCACAACGTTACCCGACTGCATGTGAATACGCGCCGCACGAATCGAGGCGCGGGCACCGTCAAACAGCATGACAATCAGCTGGTGCGGGCTTGCCGACATCACACCGCTTTCCACGCCGACCCGCGCATAGGCATCGGCTCCCTTACCGTAGGCGGCCGCTCCGCGAGAATAAGTCATAAACGTAGCCTCTTCTGTGTTCAACTCGCCACCCGTGCGTGCAGCGGCGATACGGATGCCGGCAGATTGCCGTGCCGGCAAAAAAAATATCGGCGGCCGGCGCCGTGACTTTAGTCGCCTGGCCGCTTTTCGCCCTTCAGGTTGATACCGCCACCTCGCTTACCGGCTTGCCCAGCCGCTCTGTCAGATTTTGGCGCACCTGCTCTTGCAGATTTTTGGCTGTGGGCGGCTCAGGGTGTGAAGTTATCTGCACTTCCAGCGGGTTGCCCTGGTCGTCAACGCGCAGCACCCAGGCCAGCTGCTCGCTGGAAAAACGCACCAGCGAGCCCACCGGCAGAACCTTGAAGTGGGCGACGTAACGCTTGATCCAGCGCGGATCAAACTGGGCCGGCTGGCGCAGCAGGTGGCGATAGACCTGCTGGACGGTACGCGCCGGGCGATCAGCACGATCACGGCGCATGGCTTCGACCACATCCACCACGGCGGCGGCACGCGCAAGCTCACCGAGCTGCTCACCGGTCACGCCTTCAGGATAGCCGCTGCCGTCCATGCGCTCGTTGATACCGCCGATCATCGCCCGGGCGACGCTTGCCGAAAGCCACTGGCAGCCGCGCAGCCGCTCTATAATCAGCGGCACGTGCTCTTGCAAGGCGCGGCGGTGCGAGTCGTCAAAGCGGTCCGCCTGGAACAGCACCTGCGGCACCAGCGCCTTGCCCAGATCGTGCACCATGGCGCTTGCCGCAACGGCCTTGCGCACCTCGGGCGGCATGCTGCCCCCGACCAGATCCAACAGCTGCACCGCCACCGCCAGGCTGTGGCGCACCAGCAGCGGTTCACGGGTCATGCAGCGCGTGGCGAACAGCAGCGCCTCGCGGTCTTCTTCGTGAAGGCGCAGCAAGCGATCGGCGTAGTAGGAAAGCTGGCGGGAATCCACGTTGCTGCCGCTTTGCAGCAGCAGCATCTGCGCGTCCAGAAACGCGGCCACCTTGGCCAGGCGTCGGGCAACGGGCGTGGCATAGTGGACAAACTGCCGCCGCCCGATATGCGCCTCCGCCGAGCGCTTTTGCGCTTCAAACAGCGGCGACGGCTGACGCTCGTCCTGGCCCTCCTTGCTATAGCGAGCGGATTCCCGCTCGATTTCACACACGAAATACCATATCTGGCGCTCTTGCTCGGCGCTGCACTGCGTAAAACACAGCCCGACGCGCAGCAGCTGCTGATCGGGATCGGTTTTCTGGTGTCGCACTTCGCCATGAATGGCGAAACGCGTGCCGTCCGGAAATGTCATTGTCAGCTCAAGCGGGCTGTCCTGGGCCTCGGCAAGAATGCCGCTCGCCGTTAGCGGCAGCTCCAGCTGGCAGCCGCTCTGGGACAGATCGCGCAGATCGCCCTGTACGGCGGCGTGATTGACGCCCTGAAGCGTCACGGTCACTTTCATGCCCATGCGCAGCTCGGCGCGAAACGCTTCACGGCGCTGCAGCACGCCAAGCGATGTGGGATAGTCGCTGCAGCATAGATAGCGCCCGCCCACGTACCGGACCTCGGTTAGTACCAGCCGCGGCGTGCGTACCACCTGCCCCCGGACCTGGCCACGCAGGTAAAACGCCTCTCCTGCCTGCAGCCGGGGCAGCCAGTGCTCAACCGACGACAGGTCCATGACCAGCACCTCCCCGGGATGCTGCTCTCGCAGCACAATCGGCTCAGGCCCGGCGGTGGCGTCAGCAAGGCACAGCGATGTGCCGCCGCTTTCAATAAGCGCCTCAAGCAGCTGTGCAATTTCTCTCGCCACGCCTACCGTTTCGTACTCTGTGTTCTGCACGTCCATTATTGCCCTGCTCCTGTGCGCGCCTTAAAGCAAACCGCCCGATCTTGTCAAACAAAACGTTTTATACTAAAGCTTTTTAGCGGCATTGCCGATACGCTACAGGTTGCCAGACAGGAAAAAACGGCGCGGCGACGATCAAACGGCCACACACGCAGCGTTGCAGCGCCACTGCCAAGAGGAAGGACTCATGCATTCTCCCTGGATTGATGCGTCAAGCACGCCTTCACCGCCAACGCTTCACGACACCGCCCCGCGACAGCGCCTGAAAGGCGCATTGAGCGCGCTGCCACCGGCGGATAGCGCACCTTTCGCACACCCGCATCCCCCCGCACCTCAGCCGCTCAGCAGCGCCGATCTGGTCGACCCCGTGCAGCGCATCAACAGCGTTATGCGCCAGCACGGCCTGGAGTTCGACCTGAGCGACGAGCGCGTTGTCACCCGCGTGATCGATCGCGAATCAGGCGAGCTCATCCGCCAGATTCCGGCAGAAGAGGTGCTGCGTATCGCCGAACGGCTGAACGAGCGGCAGGGCAATCTCGTCTCTTCCCGGGCATAGCCGGTCATACAGCACGCAGGCCATGTACAAAGCTGTGCGTACATGCGCGCAGAGCCGTACACCGCTACGTACACCGCCGTACACAAAAGAGGGCGCTGCGCGGCTAGCACAGCACCCGGTAATGGCATACAGTCTGCTTGGCGCCGGGCCTAGTACTACAGTCGTAACTACAGCCGTGATCGTTCATGCATTGCCATCCGGGCTTGCTGCTGCCGACAGTGGCACTGCCAAGCCCGGTACTGGTGCTTTCGTCG
>NZ_BAAAZT010000068.1:0-41866 GCF_039537045.1 Halomonas cibimaris
AGCCTCAGGCCGCACAAGCATAACGGTGGGCTGCCGCCGAATGTGGCAGAAAAGAACTACTGGAATGCTCAAAACTCAGTGGCCAAAAACACTTGACCACTACAGCTGGTGGCAACGTCTAACTCCCCGCCGGATGAGCTTTACTACAACGGGCTGCAGCGGGCACGCTTTTTGCCGGCCATTGCGCTGCTTAAGCAGCACTGCGAGGTCCTGCGGGTGGATAGCAACGTTGACTATCGGCTGCGTACGCTGTCGCGGGCCGAGGTCTTTTACACGCCGCTTGGCAAAGCGGCCGATCAGGCTCTTATGCAGCGTTTTCAGGCGCTGGCCGATGGCGAAGAGGCGTGCGCTGTGGCGCTGGACGTCAACGGCCGCACGATTCTCGCTCGGCGCCTGAGCGGTGAGACGGCATGGTTTGAGTTTCACCAGCTGTGCGACGGCCCGCGCAGTCAGAACGACTATATTGAGCTGGCGCGACGCTTTCATACCGTACTGCTTGCTAACGTGCCGCAAATGGGGGCGCTCGACGGCGCTCGTGTTCGGCGTTTTATCAACCTGGTCGATGAGTTTTATGATCGCGGCGTCAATGTGTTGATGTCGGCAGAGACGCCTTTGGCGTCGCTTTATACCGGCGGGCGGCTGGATTTCGAGTTTCGCCGTACCCGCTCAAGGCTTGAAGAAATGCAGTCTCGTGACTATCTTGCGCTGCCTCATCGCCCTTGAGCGACGCATGCTTTTGCGGCGGCGGAAAAGTCGGGGAATGTGTTTAACTTTTTCGCCGTTGTGGGGTAGAATCGCGCCTCGCTTAATGTTGTCGCTCGCATGATGTCGGCGGCAACCAAAAAAAATAGGGATGGTGCGCGCCCTTGCGGCGCATATAGGCACCCAACACATTTTTACCTGGTGATTTCATCCATGAAGACGTTCAGTGCCAAGCCGCAGTCCGTCCAGCGTGACTGGTACGTTGTCGACGCGACTGACAAAACGCTCGGTCGCCTGGCAACCGAAATTGCTCGCCGTCTGCGCGGCAAGCACAAGCCTGAGTTTACCCCCCACGTTGATACCGGCGACTATATCGTGGTCGTCAACGCTGAAAAAGTGCGGGTAACCGGCAACAAGGCAACCGACAAGACCTACTACCGCCACACCGGATACCCGGGCGGGCTGCGTTCCATGTCGTTTGACAAGATGATCAACCACGCGCCGGAGCGTGTGATTGAGTTTGCCGTCAAGGGCATGCTGCCGAAAGGCCCGCTGGGCCGCGCCATGTATGCCAAGCTCAAGGTGTACGCCGGTACCGAGCATCCGCACGCTGCTCAGCAGCCGCTTGAACTGAACATCTAAGGGGTTTTCACCATGACACAGCAGTATTACGGTACCGGGCGCCGCAAGACATCCACCGCCCGCGTTTTTCTCAAGCCAGGTTCCGGCAAGATTACCGTCAACCAGCGTGAGCTCGACCAGTATTTCGGCCGCGTTACCGGCCAGATGGTCGTGCGCCAGCCGCTGGAGCTGACCGAAACGCTGGATCAGTTTGACGTCTACGTCACCGTTGAAGGCGGCGGTGGCTCAGCCCAGGCCGGCGCTATCCGCCACGGCATTACCCGTGCGCTGATGGACTACAACGAAGATTTGCGCCCGGCGCTGCGTGAAGCCGGCTACGTTACGCGCGATGCCCGCGCCGTCGAGCGTAAAAAAGTCGGCCTGCGCAAGGCACGCCGCAGCCCGCAGTTCTCCAAGCGTTAAGGCAAACGCATGCGGCAAAACGCCCGGGTCCTTGGCCTGGGCGTTTTTTTTGCTGCAATATCAGACAGTTGATAGCAAATCATGACGCTTATTGACGATCGCTGTTGTTGTGCAAAGCGCCGCGTTTTTTTACTATAGGCATAATCTATATTCGTCGCCGTCATACGCGTTTGCGGTGTACGGGTTAGCAAAAAAGGGAGAAACCTGGAATGGCAGATAACGGCGTAAACAAAGGCCGGCGCCGTTTCCTCGTCGGTGCCACCTCCGTAGTCGGAGCGGTGGGTGCTGTCGGGGTTGCGGTCCCCTTTGTGGCTTCTTGGCAGCCTAGCGCCAAGGCAAGGGCCGCTGGTGCCCCGGTGCAAGCAGATATATCCAAGCTTGAGCCGGGCCAGCGTATGACGGTGGAATGGCGAGGCAAGCCGGTCTGGATTGTCAACCGTACGCCGGAAATGATCGAGCGCACCGAGGCGCTGGAGGTTGATCGCCTGGCCGATCCAGACTCAAGCGTGCCGCAGCAGCCGGCCTATATTGAAGGCTATATGCGCTCGATCAAGCCGGAAATTGGCGTGCTTGTCGGCATTTGCACCCATCTGGGGTGCTCTCCGCTGTTCAAGCCGGAGCCTGACGCTGAGGGTGTGGGTACAACCAACTGGCCGGGCGGTTTTTTCTGCCCGTGTCACGGTTCCCGCTTCGATCTGGCCGGCCGCGTGTTTACCAACGTGCCCGCGCCGACCAACTTGGTAGTGCCGCCGTATCGCTTTGATAGCGACGAGATCATCGTGGTCGGCGAGGACAAGGAGACTGCCTGATGGGTAATCCACACAAGGCCAAGGCGGAACGCGGCATCATGCGCTGGGTTGATGACCGCTTTCCTGCCACGCAGATGTGGCAAGAACATCTGTCCAAATACTATGCGCCGAAGAACTTCAACTTCTGGTATTTCTTCGGCTCGCTGGCGCTTTTGGTGCTGGTCAACCAGATTCTGACCGGTGTCTGGCTGACCATGAGCTATAACCCCACAGCGGAGGGTGCCTTTGCCTCTGTTGAATACATCATGCGCGATGTGGAGTGGGGCTGGCTCATCCGCTATATGCATACCACCGGCGCCTCGGCGTTTTTCGTGGTGGTGTATCTGCATATGTTCCGCGGTCTGCTTTACGGCTCTTACAAGGCCCCGCGCGAGCTGGTATGGATTTTCGGCATGACCATCTATCTGGCGCTCATGGCGGAAGCCTTCATGGGCTATCTGCTGCCCTGGGGCCAGATGTCCTATTGGGGCGCGCAGGTTATCATCTCGCTGTTCTCGGCGATTCCCGCTATCGGGCCTGATCTGGCGCAGTGGGTGCGCGGCGACTTTTTGATCTCCGGCATTACGCTCAACCGCTTCTTTGCCTTGCACGTGGTGGCGTTGCCCATCGTGATTTTGGCGCTGGTGGTGCTGCACATCATCGCGCTACACGAAGTGGGCTCGAACAACCCGGACGGCGTCGATATCAAAAAGAAGAAAGACGAAACCGGCATCCCGCTGGACGGTATTCCGTTCCATCCGTATTACACGGTGAAGGATCTGGTAGGCGTTGCGGTGTTCCTGTTTGTCTTCTGCGTGGTGATCTTTTACTTCCCCGAAGGCGGCGGCTATTTCATCGAAAAGCCCAACTTTGAGCCGGCCAACCCGCTGAAAACGCCGGATCATATTGCCCCGGTCTGGTACTTCACGCCGTTTTACGCCATTTTGCGCGCGATTACCTTCTCGATATTCGGGCTGGACGCGAAGTTTCTGGGCGTAATCTTCATGGGCGGTGCCATTGCGGTACTGTTTGTGTTGCCGTGGTTGGATCGTAGCCCGGTACGCTCTATCCGCTACAAGGGTTGGTTCTCCAAGATAATGCTGGCGCTGTTTGCCATTAGCTTTATTATTCTTGGCGTTCTTGGCGTGCTGCCGGTAAGCGAAGGGCGGACGATTCTCGCTCAAGTATGTACCGTCATCTACTTTGCCTTCTTCCTGTTGATGCCGTTTTATACTCGGCTGGAGAAGACTAAACCCGTTCCGGAAAGGGTGACTGGCTAATGAAAAAGCAACTGTTTGCACTGCTCTTCGCGCTGCTGCCGGTAACGGCAATGGCCGCCGGTGGGGGCAGCCTGCCGTACTCGATGGACCCCGATTTGCAGGACAAGGCATCGCTGCAAAACGGCATGAAGCTTTATGTCAACTATTGCATGGGCTGTCACTCTCTTGAGCATCAGCGTTTTTCTCGGGCGGCGACTGATCTGGGCATTCCTCAGGATCTGATGGAAAATAACCTGATTTTCTCGCCGGAGCTGGCCTACAACGACCAGATGCACATTGCCATGCAGGCCGATGATGCAGAAGACTGGTTCGGGGCCGCACCGCCTGATCTGACGCTGGAGGCGCGGCTGCGGGGTACCGACTGGATCTACTCTTACCTGCTGAGCTTTTATCAGGACAAGGAGCAGTCGACCGGGGTTAACAATGCCGTATTTGACCTGGTCGCCATGCCCAACGTGCTGGAGCCTTTGCAGGGCGTGCAGGAGAAAATCTGCGCGGCCACGGACGAACCCGTGGAAGGGCAGTCGCCTGATCCGCTCACCGGAAAATATCAGTCCTGCGACGTGCTCAGGGTAACCCAGCCAGGCGAGATGGAGCCTGACGAGTTCAAGGATGCGGTCTACGATCTGACCAACTTCTTGGCCTACGTCGGTGAGCCGTCCAAGCTCAAGGCTCAGGCGCTGGCGCCCAAGGTCTTGCTGTTTATTTTCGTACTGGGCATTATCTGCTACTTCCTCAAGCGGGAGTACTGGCGAGATATCCACTAGCACGTGCTAGAGGCCTGTAAAAAAGGGCGCACGACGACAGTCGTGCGCCCTTTGCGTATACAGGTTGCCGAGCGTTTCCCCTAGAGACGCTGCGGCGTGGTAACATGGCCCACTGATTTGAAGCGAGGATTGCTACATGGGTGTTGTGGCCAAACGGTCGTCAATGATTTTTTATTCCGGAACCGATGATCATTTCAGTCACCGAGTACGTATTGTGCTGGCTGAAAAGGGCGTTGCGGTCGATATCGTCAACGTAAGCGGTGAGCAGGGCCCAGAAGAGCTTGCCGAGCTCAACCCCTACAATAGCGTGCCGACGCTACTCGATCGTGATCTGGTGCTTTATGAATCCAAGGTGATGATGGAGTATTTGGATGAGCGTTTTCCGCATCCGCCGCTGCTGCCGGTATATCCGGTAGCGCGCGCGCAAAGCCGCCTTTGGATGCACCGCATCGAGCGGGAATGGTGCCCCATGGTGGATCGCATCCGCACCGGCGGTAAAAAAGAGGCGGAAAAGGCGCGCAAGGAGCTGCGCGAAAGCCTTGTCGGTATATCGCCGATTTTTGAAGACATGCCGTTTTTCATGAGTGAAGAGTTCACGCTGGTGGATTGCTGCCTGGCTCCGATTCTATGGCGCCTGCCTGAGCTGGATATTGAACTGCCGGAAAAGCAGGTACAGCCGCTGATGGAGTACATGTCGCGGGTGTTTGAGCGTGATGCGTTCAAGGCATCGCTTAACGAGCGTGAAAAAGAGATGCGTGGCTAAACGGTGCCAGCAGCAAACGCCTTCTCGGCCGCACATGTGCCGGGGCCCGATAATGCCGTGAAAGGAGAGCGATAATGACGCGTTCCAGCCGCCCCTATCTTGCCAGAGCCTTGTATGAGTGGATTCTGGACAACGAGCTTACGCCCTACCTGGTGGTGGACGCCACGCAGCCCGGCGTTGAGGTGCCTGAACAGTTTGTGCAGAACGGTCAAATTGTTCTTAACGCCGCGCCTTCGGCCGTGCGTGATTTTTTCATGGAAAACCAGGCTATCGGTTTTAGCGCGCGCTTTTCCGGCCAGCCAATGCAGATCATGATTCCCATGGAGGCGCTGCTTGCTGTTTACGCGCGGGAAAACGCAGCCGGCATGGTGTTCGGTCATGAGCCGGATCTGGCAGCGCTGGACGAGGCGCTGGCCGATGAGCCGGGAGAAGAAGCGCGGGAGAAAGACGATAGCGAGGCAAAGCCTGCGCTATCCGCCGTCTCGGATACCGATGAAAGTGGCTCGCGCCCGGACGGGCAAGATAAAGACGGCAAGCCAGCGCCTGATGATAAGCACAAGGAGAGCGCCAAGAAGCGCCCCTCGCTACGCGTAGTGAAATAGTGGATCGCCGCAAAAGCGCTTAGCGCTGCCTGCCAAGAGCGGCGCTAGGCTTGTCGGATTTTCATGATCGCTAGAAACAGCAGTCCGAAAAAAAGCCCGGTATGTATCATACCGGGCTTTTTCATGGGCGCACGTTGCTACTTCTGCGCTTTTTTACGAGTCAGCGCTTTTTTCCTGCTCGGCGCTTTTCTCCTGCTGTTGGCGACGGCGCTGTTCGCGCGGGTCGTTATGCGCGCGCCGGCGGCGCGACTTGGGCGGCACTGGCGGTTGAGAAGCAGGTGCCGCCGAATCGTCCGCCGCGGCCGGTTTGGCCTGTGTTGTCGGCGCTTTTTCCGGCGTTTGGGCTTCTTTTTCTGATGCCTTGGGAGCCGGCTGCTGCTCGCGTGCGTTCGCGTCGTCCTTGTTTGACCCTTTCTTGTGTTTTGCCGCCGGCTGCTCTGCTGGCGGCGTGTCGGCTTTGTCGGAAGCCTCTTCTGCCTTCGATTCATCAGAGCGGGTCGACGCAGCCGGCTCGTGCTCAGGCTGGGCTGGCGGCTTTGACGCCTGCGGTTTTGCCTTTGGTGCCTCGGCTGCCGGTTCTTCGGGCTCCAGCGGCTTTTCCGCTTTGGCGGCTTCTGGTGAAGCCTGGGGCTTTTTCGGCACCTGGGCTTTTTCCGAGGGCTCGGCGTGCTTGGGCGCTGCGGCACTGTCTGCCGAGGTGTCCTGCTTTGACGGCTGTGGCTTGTCGGCCGCTTTTTCCGTCTCGGGCGCTGCGGGCTTTTCTGCCGGGGTCGTGTCGGCCCTGGCCGGGTCGTTTTCAGCCTGCTTGGCCTCGGCCTGGAGCTTTAGCTGTTCGGCTTCTGCCTTGGGGTTAAGCGCCTGTTGACGGCTGCGCTTGCGCGGGTTGTTGCGCGTGCGCTTGGGCGTGCTGTCTATGGCAACGTCCATGCAGTCGTCGGGTTTGCCGGTTTGTTCTGCGTCTTGCGGCTTTTGAGGCTCGGCGGCCGGCTGTTCCTGATCAGCGCGTTTGCCGGCCGGTTTGTTGGCTGAGGGCTTCGCTGGTGCGTTTTGCTCTGCGGTATTTTCATGCTGGGGATGGGTGCGACGGCTGCGACGGCGGCTAGGTCCGGTACGCTGGCGATCCGCGCTGCCGGACTGCGGCTCGGCGCTGTTGTTCTTGCCATCGCTTGGCTCGCTGTGCGGTTTGGACGCGCCGGGGGCCTGATCAGGTGCGCTGCGCTTGGCGTCTTTTGACGAGCTTTCAGCTGCCGGTGCGGCTTTTTTCGCTGGAGCCTTTTGGGTGTCGGCGCCGCTATCCTGCTGGGCGCTGCCATTTTGGCGGGGCTTGCGCTCGCCGGATGGGCGGCGGCGTTCGCCTGTCGGTTTGCGCCGGGCCGAAGCGGGGCGCGACTGACGCTTTTCCGCTGTTTGAGGCGTGGGCTGCTGCACAGGCGCGCTGGGGGCTTGTTCGGTTTCTTCCGCGCCCAGAAACTTGGCAAAGCCGCGAATAAAGCGGCTGACCACGCCGTTGGCCGCGTCGGCGCCTTCATCACCCGCCTTGCCGTGAGCGCCTTGCGCACTGTTCTGCAGAGAAGCGGGCGCCGGGGCGTTGTGGGTGACGCTTTTGACCGCCGCCACGTCGCGCTGGGCCGGGGGGGTAACGTTGGGCTCGGGCTCCTTGCCGACATCGCTTGTTACGGGCAGTTCAAAGCTTGAGGCTGACGTCAGGTCGTCGCCTTCCAGGTGGTCGTCGCGCAAGCGCTGGACGTCGTAATGCGGCGTGTCCATGTCGGGGCTGGGGAGCAGTACCACCCGCACGTCCTGACGGCTTTCGATGTCGGCCAGCACGCTGCGTTTTTCGTTGAGCAGGTAGGTGGCAACCGGCACCGGCAGAATGGCGCGGATTTGAGCGCTGCGCTCTTTCATCGCCTCTTCTTCGATCAGGCGCATGATGGATAGCGACATGGAGCGCACGTCGCGAATCGTGCCCTGGCCGTTACAGCGCGGGCAGACCACGCCGCTGGTTTCGCCCAGCGACGGGCGCAGACGCTGGCGCGACATCTCCATCAGGCCAAAGCGCGAAATGCGCCCGATCTGCACCCGGGCGCGATCGATCTTGAGCGCGTCGCGGGTGCGGTTTTCCACTTCGCGCTGATTGCGCGCAGGACCCATGTCGATAAAATCGATGACCACCAGACCGCCGATATCGCGCAGGCGCAGCTGGCGGGCGATCTCGTCGGCGGCTTCGCTGTTGGTCTGCAGGGCGGTCTCTTCGATGTCGCTGCCGCGGGTGGCGCGGGCGGAGTTGATGTCGATGGACACCAGCGCTTCGGTGTGGTCGATGACAATCGAGCCGCCTGAAGGCAGCTTGACTTCACGCTGGTAGGCGGTTTCGATCTGGGATTCGATCTGAAAGCGCGAAAACAGCGGCACTTCGTCGGCGTACAGCTTGATCTTTTGCTGATACGACGGCATGACCTGGCGAATAAAGCTCAACGCTTCGGCGTGGATCTCGGGGCTGTCGATCAGCACCTCGCCGATGTCCTGGCGCAGGTAGTCGCGCATGGCGCGAATAATCACGTTGGATTCGCGATAAATCAAAAAAGGCGTTGGGTGCTTGCCGGCTTCGTCGGTGATCGACTCCCACACCTGTACCAGATAGTCCAGATCCCACTGCAGCTCTTCGGGCGTGCGGCCGATGCCGGCGGTACGCACGATCAGGCCCATTTTTTCCGGCATCGTCAGCTGGCCCATGGCGCTTTTCAGCTGGCTGCGCTCTTCGCCTTCAATGCGCCGGGAAATGCCGCCGGCACGCGGGTTGTTGGGCATGAGCACCAGAAAACGGCCGGCCAGGCTGATAAAGGTGGTGAGTGCTGCCCCCTTGTTGCCGCGTTCTTCCTTGTCCACCTGAACGGTGACTTCCTGGCCTTCCTTGATGACTTCTTTGATGCTGGGCCGGCCGTTTACGTCCTTGACGAAATATTCCCGGGCAATTTCCTTTAGCGGCAAAAATCCGTGGCGTTCAGCGCCGAAGTCGACAAAAGCGGCTTCCAGCGAGGGCTCTACGCGGGTAATCTTGCCGCGATAGATGTTGGCTTTCTTTTGTTCGCGCGCGCCGGATTCAATGTCCAGATCGAAAAGGCGCTGACCATCGACAAGGGCGACGCGCAGCTCTTCGGGCTGGGTCGCATTGATGAGCATCCGTTTCATGTTGTCTCGCATAGCGTTGCGTGCCGGTGCTTTGTCCAAGACGGCATTGATAAATCGCAGGATGCGTGCCTGGCCCGGCGTCTTTCTTGCGGCCCAAGGCCGCCCCGGCCTGAAGGTGCAGGCCGAAAAGAAGCGTCGCCGGGAGCGCGGCGGCGGCAGAACGTGTTTCGGTGGCTGTCAAGGCCATCCGGCTCTGCGGGCGCCGCCAACACCTGTCATTCCCCGATTTACCAACGCCGGCCACCGGCACAACGTTGAACTTGTTTCGCCCGCCGCCGGGCACGCCTTGTGACGTGAAAGCGTAGCCGCGGCGGGCGTAGCGTATGTCTTGTGTTGTTGCTGCCTTGTACTGCTGCTTTGTACGGTGACTGCGCCGGCCTCAACGGCCGGCAACGCCAGTGGCAACGGCCTGCCTGGCGCGTATCCGTAGCGTTACTCTAAGCCGGCGCCGGCACAGCCGGCGTCAACCGTGTTGCGTGTCATGGCATTTACCTTGCTCTGGCCTGCGTGTCGGTCGGGCAGGCGCCGAGCCCGGGCAAGCGCCCACCGGAGTGCGGGCGTTCTGTGATGGCACGTGTTGGACGCTATGGCACTGGTCACTCGTGCGCAGCGGTGCGGCACACAGAAGCGCGAAAGCGCTTGGAGGGCGAGCGCATCGGAATATAACAGTAAAGCCAACGGCCAGCAATTTCACCGCCGTCAATTGCCAGGCAGCAGTGGGCGCATTGTCCGCACGGGTGCGCTAGAATGGCGCTTTTCCCGGCGACAGGAGGACACCGCCATGGCCGAAGGGCGCGACGTGCAGTGGGTTGAAATCGCCCCGGAGCAGGCGGGGCAGCGCATTGATAACTTCCTGATGACCCGGCTGAAAGGCGCCCCCCGGGCGCTGATCTACCGCATCGTGCGCAAAGGCGAGGTGCGCGTGAACAAAAAGCGCATCAAGGCCGGCTATCGCGTGCAGGCCGGCGACACCGTGCGGGTGCCGCCGCTGCGGCTGGCGCCCAGAGAAGCCGTCAGAGAGGTCAGCGATAACCTGCGCGACGTGCTGTTGGGCAGCGTACTGCGCGAAAGCGACGACTGGCTGGTGCTGAACAAGCCGTCAGGGCTTGCCGTGCACGGCGGCAGCGGGGTCAAGATCGGCCTGATCGAGGCGCTGCGCCAGGTGCGTGACGACCTTGATTTTATCGAGCTGGTGCACCGGCTCGATCGCGATACTTCGGGCTGTTTGCTGCTGGCCAAGTCTCGCGAGGCGCTGCTTTCGCTTAATGAGGCGCTGAAGCAGCACGCCATGGAAAAACGCTATCTGGCGCTGGTGTACGGACGCTGGCCGGCGCGCAAGGCCTTTGTCAGCGCGCGGCTGGATCGTTTTGACGCCGGCAACGGCGAGCGCCGCGTACGGGTCGCCGTGGACGGCAAATTTGCTCGCACCGGCTTTGCCGTAGCGGAGACGTTCCGGCGTGCCACGCTGATCGAGGCGGAGCCGATCACCGGGCGCACCCACCAGATTCGCGTGCATGCCGCCCATGCCGGACACCCGCTGCTGGGGGATGACAAGTATGCCAGCCGGGAAAGCGGCGCGCTGACGCAGCGGCTGAAGGTTGGCCGACTGTGTTTGCATGCGCGCTCGCTGAGCTTTCCCGAGCCCGGCAGCGGGCGCATGATCACGGTCAAAGCACCGCTGCCCGATGTGCTGGAGCAGGTGCTGAACTCTCTTCGCGGATAGACCACGCCATGACGTTTGAACTGATGATCTTTGACTGGGACGGCACCCTGATGGACTCGGTGCCGCGTATTGTTTCCAGCATGCAGGCCGCCGCGCGCGACGCCGAGTGGGGCGAGCTTTCGCCTGACGCCGTGGAAAATATTATCGGGCTTGGGCTGCCCGAGGCGGTAGCGCGGCTGTGCCCGGGCATTTTGCCCGCGCAGTCGGCCCGGCTGCGCGAGCGCTACGCGCACTATTTCGTCCATGCCGACAGCACGCCCATGGCCTTTTTTGACGGCGTCGAGGCGCGGCTTTTGCGCCTGCGCCACCAGCACTCACCGAGATTGGCGGTAGCGACGGGCAAGACCCGGCGCGGTCTGGAGCGGGTTTTTGCCGATACCGGCAGCGCCGGCTGGTTTCATGCCAGCCGCACCGCCGATGAAACCCGCTCCAAGCCGGACCCGCTGATGCTGGCCGAGCTGCTTGACGAGCTTGCAGTGCCGGTCAGCCGTGCCGTCATGATCGGCGACAGCGAATATGACCTGGCCATGGCGCGCGCGCTGGGAATGGCGAGCGTAGGCGTCGGCTACGGGGTCCACAATACCGATCGGCTAGCCGCCTGTGAGCCTTTGCACATTGCCCAGAACGTTGACGAACTGTTTGACTGGCTGGAGGCCACGGCCGTGAAGGCGGCGCCCGCCGCGCTGCGGTAAATTCCGAATACAGTAAGGAGGCAGTATGAGCGACGAGCCAACCGGCAGCGGCGGCGAACAGGGCGGCCGTACCGCCCGGCGAGATCCCTGGACCGACAGCGACGCGGCCTCCGCCGAGCCGCCCGGCGGCGCGGGCTATCCCGAGGACGATACCGATACCCTGCGCGAGCGCCAGCGCCTGCAGCAGATGGCCATGATGGACCGCTGGATCGGCGGGGTGCTGATCGAGCAGCGTCGCAGCCGACGCTGGAAAATATTTTTTCGCCTGCTACTGGCAACGCTGCTGCTGATGTCGGTGCTGCTCAGCGCTTATAGCCTGTTTGGTGGCCAGCCGGCGTCGGCGGTGAGTGCGCAGCCGCACCTGGGCGTGGTGGCGGTAGAGGGCCCCATTGCCAGCGACGCGCCGGCCAACGCCGAGCGGCTGATTCGCGGGCTCAATCGCGCTTGGCAGGCGCAGAGCGCCAAGGCGGTCGTGCTGCATATCAATAGCCCGGGAGGCAGCCCGGTACAGTCGCAGCGGATATACGCCGAAGTCATGCGCCTGCGCCAGGCGGGGGACAAACCGATCATTGCCGTGATCGAGGATATCGGTGCCAGCGGTGCCTACTATATCGCCGCTGCGGCGGATGAGGTGGTGGCGTCCCCGGCGAGTCTGGTGGGCTCTATCGGCGTGATCTACTCAAGCTTTGGCGCGCAGCAGGCCATCAATAAGCTGGGGATTGAGCGCCGGGTGATGACCGCCGGGGAGAACAAGGCGTTTCTCGATCCTTTTCAGCCCTTGAACGAAGACACGCAAGCGTTCTGGCAGACGGTGCTGGACACCACCCATCAGCAGTTCGTGGCCGACGTCAAGGCCGGGCGCGGCGCGCGTTTGGCGGACGATCCGCGGCTGTTCTCAGGGCTGGTATGGAGCGGCGAGCAGGCCATCGAGCTGGGGCTGGTCGATCGCCTGGCCAGTATCGAGGACGTGGCGCGCGAGTATACCGGCGGCATGCGGCGGCAGGACTATACGCCGGCGCTGGGGCCGCTGGACCGGCTAACGCGGCGTTTTGCCCGGACGGCAGCGCAGGCGCTGGGCCTTTCCGTCTCGCCGTCGCCGCTGCATTTCACCGCAGAGCGTTAAGCGCGCCGGGCCGCTGTGAGATTGCCTTTCAGGCTTTGACACCGACGGGGGGAGTGCCTATCATTGCGCGCCTATGTCGACCTCACAACTCCCCGGCCGCGTTGAGCCCTACAAGCTTGCCGCCCGCCGCGAACGACTCGAAGGCCTTGTGCCGCTCGGCGGCCTTTCTCGCCTTGCCGAAGAAGCCGGCCCCCAGGCAGGAGACTGCCGCGTGGTGCTTGACTTCGGTATTGACCTGCAGGGCCGCCGCCAGATACAGGGCTGGCTGAAGGCTGACCTGGCGCTTGCCTGCCGGCGCTGTCATGCACCGATTGAACGCGCGGTGGAAAGCGAGTTTTTGCTGGGCATGGTGGCTGACGAGTCGCTTGCCGGCGAGCTGCCGGCCAGCCACGAGCCGGTGCTGGTGGAAAACGAACAGCTGGATCTGCTGGCGCTGGTTGAGGATGAGCTGATTCTCAGCCTGCCTCAGGTGGTCTACCACGATGAAGCCGACTGCCTTGTGCCGGCGCAGCAGCTGGTCAGCAAGGCAGACGATGCGACAGAAGAGGCGTCAGCGCCTGACGACAACCCTTTTGCGGTGCTGCGCACCCTGAAAGGCAAGCAGTAACTCCCTTTCTATATAGCTTGGAGAATTCCCATGGCAGTTCAAAAGAACCGTAAAACTCGCTCCGCTCGCGGTATGCGTCGTAGCCACGACTCGCTGAGCGCGCCGACGCTGTCTCAGGACAAGGAAACCGGCACCACGCATCTGCGCCATCACGTAGCGCCCGACGGCTACTACCGCGGCCGCAAGGTTGTTGAGGTTTAAACAGCCAATGTCTGGTGCGGCCAAGCAGCTCGGTAACGCGTGCGTATAGCCGTTGATGTCATGGGAGGCGATCACGGCTCCCGCGCCATTATTCACGGAGCCGCCCGCGCAGCGCAGGAGTACCCTGAGCTGGTGCTTGAGCTTTATGGCCCGCGCCGGCACGTGCTTGCCGAACTTTCGCGCTTGCCGCAGCCCTTGGCTGCGGCAACGTCGCGTTTGATCCCCTGTGATGCCGCAGACGGCGTGCCGGCAGAGGCCACGGCGGCCTGGGCGCTGCGCCACGGCCGCACGACCAGCATGGCCTGCATGCTTGAGGCGCTTGGCGACAGCCGGCGCCGGCTGGACGCTGCCGTCAGCGCTGGCAACACCGCGGCCATGGTGGCATTTTCCCGGCGTGCTCTGGGCATGCTGCCGGGCATCAAGCGTCCGGCCATCAGCACAGCGATTCCGGCTCGCCGGCAGCGGCAGTGCTACCTGCTTGACCTGGGCGCCAACGTCGATTCACCGGCGCAGCGCCTGGTGGATTTTGCCGTGCTGGGCGCGGCCATGGCGCAAAGCGTCGACGGTGTGCGCATGCCGCGGGTAGCGCTGCTCAACGTCGGGGCCGAGGCGACCAAAGGCAGCAGCCGCGTGCGCCAGGCCGACGCCGTGCTGCGCGGCCACGGCGCCGCCGGCGTGTTTGACTACCGCGGGTATGCCGAAGGCGGTGATCTTTACAGCGGCGCTTTGGACGTCATGGTATGCGACGGTTTTGTCGGCAATGCCGTGCTCAAATCCAGCGAAGGGCTTGCCGGAATGCTGGTTGAGCGTGTCCAAAACGCGTTTGAGTCCCGCCTCAGCGGCCGGCTGGCGAGCCTTCTGGCGCGTCCGGTGCTCAGGCGGCTAAAGCAAGAGCTCGACCCGGTGCGCTACAACGGCGCAAGCCTGCTGGGGCTTTCGCGCATCGTGGTCAAAAGCCACGGCGGGGCCCACGCGGAAGGCTTTTACTACGCGATTCGACGCGCCATGCAGGAGGTCGAGCACGACCTTCCAGGGCGCCTTGCCCAGCGCTGGCAAGCGATGCCGTAGCCGGTTTGCAGGTACGCCAAACGGGCACGTGCCAACGCACGGATGCCAAGAACAGCCAACAAAACCAAAGGTGAACGACATGTCTCAACCCCTTGCCCTCATGTTTCCCGGGCAAGGCTCTCAGCAGCCGGGAATGCTGCGAGAGCTGGCGGAACGCTACAGCGTGGTAGGCACCACGTTTGAAGAAGCGTCTGACGCGCTGGGCTATGACCTCTGGAAGGTCGTTCAGGAAGGGCCGGAGGCGTCGCTGAACGCCACGGCGTGCACGCAGCCGGCACTGCTGGCCTCAAGCGTGGCGATCTGGCGCGTGTGGCAGGAGCTGGAAGGCCCGCGGCCCGGCGTCATGGCCGGGCATAGCCTGGGCGAATACAGCGCCATGGTGTGCGCCGGCGTGATGAGCTATGCCGAGGGGGTTCGGCTGGTGCGGCTGCGCGGCGAGGCCATGCAAAAGGCGGTGCCTGAAGGGCAGGGCGCGATGGCGGCGATTCTCGGCCTGGATAACGCAGCCGTCGAGCAGGCTTGCGCCGACGCCGCGCAGGGTGAGGTGGTTGCCGCGGTCAACTACAATGCCCCCGGGCAGGTGGTGATTGCCGGTAGCAAGGCGGCGGTGGAACGCGCTATTGCCGCCTGTCAGAAAGCCGGCGCCAAGCGTGCCATGGCGCTGCCGGTATCGGTGCCGTCGCACTGCGAGCTGATGCGTCCGGCGGCCGAGCGCCTGGAAGAGGCCATGGCCGACATGACGCTGCGTGCGCCCCGCTATACGGTGGTTCAAAACGTCGACGCTCAGGCCCATGCCGATACGGGCACACTGCGCACCCGCCTGATCGAGCAGCTGTATCAGCCGGTACGCTGGAGCGACTGCGTGCTGGCCATGCAGGAGAAAGGCGCCGGTGTTTTTGTCGAATGCGGGCCGGGCAAGGTGCTGACCGGTTTGAACAAGCGTATCGTGCGCGGCAGCAAGAGCCTGGCGGTTAACGACCCGGACAGCCTCGACGCTGCGCTGGAGCTGGCCCGCGCCGGCGTTGCCGGCGAAGGCTGATCATCCTCTGATTTTTGAGCTCATCTTCTGATTCTTGAGTAAGGCATACTGCAATGACACAGGAAGAGACAACACAGCCGCGCCGCGTGGCGTTGGTGACCGGTGCCTCCCGGGGGATTGGTCGTGCCGTGGCGTATGAGCTGGCCCGCCAGGGACGCATTGTCGTGGGGACGGCCACCAGCGAAGCCGGTGCTGAAAAAATTGATGCCGCTTTTGTCGAGCAGGGCATTGAAGGGGCCGGCATGTGCCTCAACGTTACCGACCAGGCAAGCATTGATAGCGTGCTTAAAGCTATCGGCGAGCGCTTCGGCGCGCCCACTATTCTGATCAACAACGCCGGCATTACCCGTGATAATTTGCTGATGCGCATGAAAGAAGACCAGTGGGACGAGGTGATGGACACCAACCTCAAGTCGGTCTATCGGGTCAGCAAGGCCTGCCTGCGGGGCATGACCAAGGCGCGGTTCGGTCGCATCGTCTCGATCAGCTCGGTGGTTGCCACCATGGGTAATCTCGGCCAGAGCAACTACGCGGCGGCCAAGGCCGGCATGGAAGGCTTCAGTCGCGCGCTGGCCCGGGAAGTGGCGTCGCGTGCTATTACGGTCAACGCCGTGGCACCGGGGTTTGTTGCCACCGACATGACCGAGTCGCTGCCTGAAGCGCAAAAAGAGGCGCTGCTGGCGCAGATTCCGCTGGCGCGCCTGGGAGAACCCGACGAAATTGCCGCGGCCGTGGGCTTTTTGACCAGCGACGGCGCCGGCTACATCACCGGCGAAACCCTGCACGTCAACGGCGGCATGAATATGCGTTGATGACCCTTGAACTGGCGGTTGCGTCAGCGCAAGGGCGTCTATAAACTACCCGCAGCTTTTGGCTTGCGGTTTCCCAATAGCCGGCACTGGTACGGCTGACGAGAATGACTGGAGTACGTTAATGAGTACTATTGAAGAGCGCGTAAAGAAAGTTGTGGCCGAGCGCCTGAACGTCAAGGAAGAAGACATTCAGAGCAGCTCTTCCTTCACTGAAGACCTCGGCGCTGACTCGCTGGATACCGTCGAGCTGGTTATGGCCCTGGAAGAGGAATTCGACACCGAAATCCCCGATGAAGAAGCCGAAAAAATCACCACGGTTCAAGAAGCTGTCGACTACGTAAACGCCCACCAGTAAGGGCTGTCGCAGCGAAAAAACCGGGGCGGTGCAATCGCCCACATAAAAGCCGTCCTGTCATGGGCGGCTTTTTGTTTGCCGGCTGAATACGGCGCGTAAATTTCGTTATACTGTGCCGGCTTGATAGCTGCGCTGCGTATGCGCCAGCCAGTGCCCCACGCGGGTTACGTCACCAAGGATGCCTGGAGGAAAGCGAATGGCACGAAAAAGGGTAGTGGTAACCGGGCTAGGCCTGGTGACCCCGGTCGGGAATACCGTAGAGCAGTCATGGGCTAACATCGTAGCCGGCAAAAGCGGTATCGCCCCTATCGAGCATTTCGATACCCAGGGGTTTAACACGCGTTTTGGCGGATCGATCAAGCACTTTGATATTTCCGCCTACTTAAACCCCAAGGATGCGCGCAAGATGGACCTGTTCATCCAGTACGGCATGGCCGCCGGCGCCCAGGCCGTTGCCGATGCGGGGATCGAGTGCCGTGACGATAACGCCGAGCGTATCGGGGTCGCCATCGGCTCGGGCATCGGCGGTTTGCCGATGATCGAGCACAACCACAATGCGCTGCAGAGAAGCGGTCCTCGGCGTATTTCGCCGTTTTTCGTGCCCGGCTCTATCATCAATATGATTTCCGGCAACATGGCGATCCAGTACGGCTTTAAAGGCCCCAACATCGCCATTACCACCGCCTGCACCACCGGGACTCACAACATCGGCTACAGCGCGCGCACCATTGCCTATGGCGATGCCGACGTCATGGTCTGCGGCGGGGCAGAAATGGCCACCACGCCGCTGGGCCTTGGCGGTTTTTCGGCGGCCCGGGCGCTTTCCACCCGCAACGACGACCCCGAAGCGGCCAGCCGCCCCTGGGACGCCGAGCGCGACGGCTTTGTGCTGTCTGACGGTGCCGGCGTGCTGGTGCTTGAGGAATACGAGCATGCCAAGGCGCGCGGCGCCACTATCTATGCCGAAATGAGCGGCTTTGGCATGAGCGACGACGCTTTCCACATGACCGCACCGCCCGAAGACGGCAGCGGCGCGGCGATGTCCATGCGCAACGCCATCAAGGATGCCGGGGTTGCACCGGCCGCTGTGGACTATATTAACGCCCACGGCACCTCCACGGCCGCCGGCGACCTGGCCGAGAGCCGTGCCATCGAGCAGGTGCTGGGAGATGCGTCGGCGGCCGTGGCAGTCAGCTCTACCAAGTCCATGATCGGCCATCTGCTGGGTGCCGCAGGTGCGGTGGAGGCGGTGTTCAGCGTGCTCTCCATCCGCGATCAGATCGCGCCGCCGACCATCAACCTGGACAACCCCCAGCAAGGCTGCCGGCTGGACTACGTGCCCCACACCGCCCGGAACATGCGCATCGACGTGGCGCTGTCCAACTCTTTTGGTTTCGGCGGTACCAACGGCTCGCTGCTGTTTCAAAAAGTGTAAGCCGGCGCTTACGTAACGGAGCCTATCATGGCATCAGCGGATCAGGTGCCGTTTGACGACCGTGGCCTGGCCTACGGCGACGGCGTGTTTGAAACCGTACTGCTGCGCGATGGTAAACCGGTGCTGTGGCCGTACCATCGCGCTCGGCTGCACCAAGGCTGCCGAGTGCTGGGTATCGAGCTGCCGGCTGACGCCGAGCTTGACGCCTGCCTGGACGGACCGGCCGACGGGCTTGAAGTGCTCAAGATCATCTTCACCCGGGGCAGCGGCGGGCGCGGCTACGCCATGCCCGACGCGCCCCGGCCCCGGCTGCTGCATCGGCGCACGGCGTTTGCTCCGGCCGTTGAGCGCTGGAGCGGGGTTGATGTATGCCTCTGTACGCTACGCCTGGCCCGCCAGCCGACGCTCGCCGGCATCAAGCATCTGAACCGGCTGGAAAACGTGCTGGCCAGGCGGGAGTGGCAGCGCGCCGATATTGCCGAAGGGCTGCTGGCCGATACCCGGGGCAACGTGGTGGAGGCCACCGCCATGAACGTGTTCTGGCGCGAAGCCGGCGCTTGGTGGACACCAACGCTCGACGCCTGCGGCGTGGCCGGTACCCTGCGGGCCGCGCTGCTGGAGCAGGGCCGGGTGCAGGAAGCGCTGCTTGGCGCCGAGACCCTGATCGAGTCGTCCGCCGTCGAGCAGCTGTTTGTGGGCAACTCGGTTCAGGGCCTGTGGCCGGTGAGGTCGCTGTTGACTCCGTCCGGCGAGCCGCTGCGCCGGTTTGCCGAGGCTGCCGGGGCGTGGCTGCAGGCCGACGCGCACGCGCTTTTGGGCTATCCATCCTTATCGGGGGAGAATTGACGTGAAACGCCTTTTCACCGTGCTGGCGGTGCTTGTCGCGCTGGGTGTTGCCGCGGCGGCCGGCGGCTACGCCTACTGGCAAAGCCGTCTGGCCGCGCCGCTGGCCCTGGACGAGCCGCTGCTCTATCAGGTCCCCGAGGGAGCCGGCTTCCATCAGGTAATCGCCGAGCTTGGGCAGCAAGGCGTCATCGCAGACCCCTGGGCGCTGAAGGTGCTGGCCCGGGTATACCCGCAAAAAGTGCCGGCGCTGCGGGTAGGCGAATACCGGCTGATGCCGGATATGGACAGCCGCGAACTGATGGCGCTTTTGGGCAGTAACAACGTGGTGACTTACTCGCTGACCGTGCCCGAGGGCTGGACCTTCGCTCAGATGCGCGAACGGCTTGACGAGGCGCAAAAGCTCAAGCATCGCACCGCCGGAAAAACGGATGCCGAGGTGCTTGAGCTGATCGAGGTGGACAAAGCGCACCCGGAAGGCTGGTTTTTTCCTGATACCTACCAGTACCACCGGGGCATGAGCGATACGGACATTTTGCGCCAGGCGCACGCACGCATGGCGCAGATGCTCGATCAGGCGTGGGCGTCCAGAGCCGACGAGCTGGCGCTGGATACGCCCTATGAAGCACTGATCATGGCCTCGCTGATCGAGCGGGAAACCGGCGTGCCCGAAGAGCGGCGCGAAATTGCCGGCGTATTTTCTCGGCGCTTGAAGCGGGGCATGCGCCTGCAAACCGACCCCACGGTTATTTACGGCATGGGTAGGCGCTATGACGGCAATATTACCCGGGCCGATCTGCGGGAAAAAACGCCTTACAACACCTACGTCATCGACGGATTGCCGCCCACGCCCATTGCCTTGCCGGGCAAGGCCGCGCTTGACGCTGCGGTGAACCCGCTGGACGGCAATACGCTTTATTTTGTTGCCAAAGGCGACGGTTCACACTATTTTTCCCGCAGCCTGCGTGAGCACAATAATGCGGTAAACCGCTTTATTCGTAGCGACAATGACTGATCCGATACCCGGGGCGAGGCTTTTATGACCCAGCGTGGACGCTTGATTACCCTGGAAGGCGGGGAAGGCGTAGGCAAATCCACCAATATGGCGTTTGTCACCGCCTGGCTTGAAGCGCGCGGCGTTGAAGTGGTGCGCACCCGCGAGCCGGGCGGCACGCCGCGCGGGGAGGCCATGCGCGAGCTGCTGTTGGACCCCGGTTTTGACCAGCCGCTGGCCCCGGACGCTGAACTGCTGCTGATGTTTGCCGCCCGAGCCCAGCATCTGGCCGAAAAGATCCGCCCGGCGCTGGCCCGCGGGGCCTGGGTGGTGTGCGATCGTTTTACCGACGCGACCTATGCCTATCAGGGCGGCGGGCGCGGCCTGGACGCCGAGCGCATAGGCGTGCTCGAGCGTTTTGTCCAGCAGGGCACAGCCCCGGACTTGACGCTGCTGCTGGACATGCCCGTTGACGCCGCCTCGCGCCGGGTCAGCCAAAGAGCAAAGGCCGGAGGCGGCGAGCGCGATCGCTTTGAGCGCGAGCGCGACGCGTTTTTTATCGCGGTGCGTGATGCCTACCGGCAGCGCGCCGCCGCCGAACCGGCGCGCTTTGCCGTGATTGACGCCGCAAAACCTCTGGCGACGGTGCAGCGCCAGCTGGCGGCCGTACTTGACCAGCGGACGGCAGCATGGCGCTAGCGTCAGAGCAAGAGCAGCCCCGCCCGCTGCCCTGGCATCAGCCGCTCTGGGAGCGCCTGTGGCAGCTGGAGCAAAGCGGCCGTCTGCCCCATGCGCTGCTGCTCAGCGGCCCCCGCGGCGTGGGCAAGCAGGTGCTGGCCGAGGCGCTTGCGGCGCGTATTTTGTGCGCCGGCCATGCCGCCACGGCCTGCGGCGAGTGTCACGCCTGTCGGATGCTGCAGTCGGGGTACCATCCTGACCTTATGCGTATTGCGCCGGAAGAGGGCAAGCGCCAGATTCGCATCGACACCGTGCGTGAGATCAACCGCTTTGTCGCCCAGACAGCCCAGCAAAGCGGCTATCGCGTGATCGTGATCAGCCCAGCCGAGGCCATGAACGTAGCGGCCAGCAACGCGCTGCTGAAAAGCCTGGAGGAGCCGGGCAGCCGGACGCTGTTTGTCCTGCTTGCCGATGTGCCGTCGCGTTTGCTGCCCACCATTCGTTCACGCTGCCAGCAGTGGTCGCTGTCGCCGGTGGCGCTTGACGACTGTCGCGCCTGGCTTGCCGGCCGGCTGGGCAGCGATGAGGAGGCGTGCTTTTGGTGGCAGGTGGCAGGCGGTTTGCCGCTGCTGGCCCTTGAGCTTGCCACGCCGGAACAGCGCGCCCTTCGCCAGCAGCTGCACGACTGCTTTGAGCAGCTGGTGCGCGGGGCCGAGCCGGTTTCCGAAGCGGCACGGCTGGACCGCCAGGCGGTGGACGACATCCTGTGGTACGGTGTTGCCTGGCTTGAAGATCTGATCGGTTTTGGCCTGTCCGGCGACAGCCGGCGGCTGAGAAATCCCGATCAGCTTCCCTTGTACCGTCAGGCCGTCAAAAACGCTCGGGTGCAGGACTGGTTTCGGCTGCTTGACTATGCCCGCGAGCAGCGGCGTCTGCTGGCCGTGGGAAGCAATCCCAACCCGCAGCTGGTGCTTGAGGCGTGGCTGGTGCGCTGGTCGGCGCTGCTGCGTTTTTGAACGCGTGCGAAAGCCGGCAGGCCGGCGCCCACGCATTATTCCCCACGGAGAGCGACTGTGAGTGCGCAAAAACTGCTGACAACGGCGATTCCCGACGTGCCCACGCTGCTGTCGATGTACATGCCGTTTCTTGAACGCGGCGGGCTGTTTATCGCCACCCGCGAGCGCTGCATGCTGGGTGATCCGATTATTGTGATGCTGACCTTACCCGGTGAAAGCCAGGAGCTGACCGTAAACGGCGAGGTGGCGTGGATTTCCCCCGAAGGCGTCACCGGGCGACGCACCCCCGGCGTGGGCGTACATTTCAGCCAGCAGGACTACAACGTTCGCGATCGCATTGAAACGCTGCTGGCCGGTCAAATGGAAAGTGCCAGCGCCTCCTATACCCTCTAGCCCGCTCTGGCATTGCTACTTTTATTCAGGCCGTGGCGCAAGACACGGCGCGTTTACTCAGGCGATGTGTTCCATGTTTGTTGATTCCCACTGCCATCTCGATCGTCTCTCGGACAAAACGCACGGCGGCGACGTTGGCGCTGCCCTTGACGCTGCGCGCCGGGCGCAGGTCACGCAGTTTCTTGCCGTGTCCACCAGCCTTGAAGGCATGCCCGAGCTTGCCGCGCTGTCCCGGGCGCATGACGATGTGGTTATCTCGGCCGGCCTGCACCCGCTGCATACGCCGGCGCAAGAGCCCGATGCCAACGCCATTATCGACGCCGCGGCCCATTTCGGCGCGGTGGCCATCGGCGAGACCGGGCTGGACTACCACTACCGTGAAAGCGTACCGCCAGACGTTCAGCACGCCCGCTTCGAGCGCCACCTGATTGCCGCCCGAGCGCTTGGGCTGCCGGTGATCGTGCATACTCGCGACGCCAGGGAAGACACCCTGGCGCTGCTGGAAAAACACCTGGACCCAAGCGTTGGCGGCGTGCTGCACTGCTTTACCGAAGATATCGACATGGCCCGCCGAGCGGTGGGGCTGGGGCTTTATATTTCGCTGTCCGGCATTGTCACCTTTGCCAGCGCGGCGGCCCTGCGCGACGTGGCGCGCCGGCTGCCGCTGGACCGTTTGCTGATCGAAACCGACAGCCCCTATCTTGCACCGGTGCCGCATCGCGGCAAGCCCAACGAGCCGGCCTGGGTGGTTGAGGTGGCCGAGTGCATCGCCCAAGAGCGCGGCATCAGCGTTGACGAAGTTGCGATGCAGACCACGGCCAACTTCTATCGTTTGTTTCGCGCCGCCGCGCCCGACGTCTCGGCCGAGCAGCGTGATGCTTTGAGCCGAGCCGGGCTCATCCGGTAGCCGGGCAGCGATCGTTGACGATACAGAGAGGTCAGCATGCACCTTGAACGTTTACTGCAATACGCTGAAGACACTGTTGAAGTACCGCCGGTGGATCAGTGGCAGCCGCCGTTTTGTGGCGATATACCGTTGACCATCAAGGCCGACGGCAGCTGGTGGCACCAGGGCGAGCCGTTTACGCGCCCGGCCCTTGTGCGGCTGCTGGCGAGCCTGCTGCGCCGCGATCCTGAAGGCGTGTGCCTGGTGACACCGGCCGAGCGGGTGCGCATCGACGTCGAAGACTGCCCGCTGATGATTGTCGCGGCCTGCCAAAAAGGCCGCGACTGGTGGCTGACCACCGATCACGGCGACGCGCTGCGCCTGGACGGCGATCACCCGCTGACCATGACGGCCACCCCGGCAGGCGATGCGGCACCGCAGGTGCCGGTGCGCTTTGGCCTTGCCGCCCGGCTTAATCGCAACGTTTACTATCAGCTGGTTGACGCCGCCAGCCTGCGCCGGACCGAGGCCGGCACGCAGGTCGGCATCGAAAGCGGCGGCGCCTGGCACCTGCTGGGCACCCTGGACGACGACGAGGCAGACGCGGCGCTGTGAGGCTCACCCGGCAGCAGCAGGCAGTGATCCACCACGCCGGCGGCCACGCGCGGGTAGCGGCGGTGGCCGGCGCAGGCAAAACTACTACCATGGCGGCACGGGTGCTGCACCTGCTGGCCCAGGGCGTGGCGCCCAAACGGATGCTGGTGCTGATGTTCAACCGCTCGGCGCGAGAAGATTTTCAGCGCCGTCTGAGCAGTATGGCGCCGCCCGGGCAGGCGCTGCCCGACGTGCGCACCTTTCACTCGCTGGGCCACCGGCTGAGCCAGAGCCTGTGCCGCTGGGGCGTGCTCCAGCCGCGCCGTCTGCTGTCGGCGGACTGGCAGCTGGAGCGCCTGCTGCGCCAGGCCAGCCTGAGCGTGCTGGAGCACGAACGCGAGCGCCGGGATGCGGCCCTGGAAAGCGACCGGCTGGAAACGCTGGCGCACTACTGCGCGCTGGTCAAAGCCGAAATGCTGGCCCCCGAGGCGCTGTATCCGCGCCTGGCGCTGGATGTCGATACCGACTATTTTCCCGCCGCCTTTCACGAGGCCGAGCGCCTGCTGCACGAAGACGGCGTGATGACCTACGCCGACCTGCTGTATCGCCCGCTCAAGGTGCTGGAAGCCGATGAGACCCTGCGCGCCCGGGTAGCCGGCTTTCTGGATCACGTTATCATTGATGAATACCAGGACATCAACGCCGCCCAGCAGCGTCTGCTGGCGCTGCTGGCCGGTGACCAGGCCGACGTCATGGCCGTGGGGGATGCCAACCAGTGCATCTACGAATGGCGCGGGGCCCGCCCCGATACCATGCTTGCCGACTTTACCGCCACCTTTGGCAAAGCGCAGGACTATCCGCTGTCGGTCACCTTTCGCCACGGCCACGCGCTGGCGCTTTCGGCCAACTATGCCATTGCCGCCAACCGCCGCCGGCCCGATCAGCTGTGCCTGGCCGGCCCGGCAACGCCGGCGACTCGGGTGGCCGTAGGGCAGGGCAGCCGCGCGCTGCTGGATGCGCTGACCGACTGGCAGGCCCGGGGCCGTCCGCTCGCTGAGGCCTGCCTATTGGTGCGTAGTTGGGCCCTATCGGTGCCGTTTCAGCTGGCGCTTTTACAAGCCGGACTCCCCTTTCGCCTTTCGCGAGAAGATCGCTTTGTCTTTCGTCTGCCGCTGGTGCAGGCGCTGGCCGGCTATCTTCGATTGGCCCGCCAGCCCAATCTGCTCCACGACCCCGCGCTGCTGCTGCTGCTGCTGTCCCAGCCGACCACCTTCGTCGCCCGGGAAAAGCTCTGGCGGCTGGCTTGCCGGCTGGCCGACACCCAGCGCTGGCCCGAGCGCGGCGACCCGCAGCTCACCGAGCTCAAGGCGCTGCAGCGCAAGACGCTGAAAAAGCGCTGGGCGCTGCTGTGCGAGCTGCCAAAGCTTGGCGCCTGGCCGCCGGCCAAGCTGCTGCGCTACGTGGTGGACGCGGTGGAGGCGGAAAAAGTGCTCAAGCGCGCCGCCGCCCGGCGCGACAAGGGCGAAGAAGATGTCCGCCTGCTGGACGTGCTGATCGAGCAGGCGCAGAGCGCAGCCGACCCCGACGCCTTTATCGAGCTTTTGCAGCGCCCGGTGCACAACCAGGCCGGCGGCGTGCTGATCAGTACGGTACATGCCGCCAAGGGCCTGGAATGGCCGCTGGTGGCGGTGGCCGGCATCAACGAAGAGGACTTTCCCCACTACAGCCGCGACAACCCGCTCACCGACGAGCGCCTGGAAGAAGAGCGCCGGCTGTTCTATGTGGGGATCACCCGGGCCCGGGAAGAGCTGCGGCTGATACACGACGGCGGCGAGCACCGCCCCAGCCGTTTTCTCGCCGAGTGCGCCTGGCAAGATGCCATGGCGATTGCCGACCGGCTTGCCGCCGATGCACCCCCCGCCGCGCCGCTGACGGTGGACTCCCCGGATATTGCCCGGCGCTACCTGGCCGCTGTCGCGCGTGACGATATAACGCTGGAAGCGCCGTCGCAGACGCCAGAGGCCATGCCCTCAACGGCCGGCGAGTTCTTCCCCGGCCAGCGGCTGCGTCATGCGGTGTTCGGCGACGGCGAAGTGGCCGCGGTGGAAGGCAACCCTGACGACCCGGTGATTGACGTGCGCTTCCAGCGTGCCGGGCGCCGGCGGCTGATGGCCCGGCGCGCCCCGATTGAATCGCTGGACAGCGCCGCGCCCTGACGGCCTGCCCGTTGAGTCACGGCGTTGAGTCACGGCGACCCCGCTTTCATAACGACGACTGGAGTTTGTCATGCTACATCCGCTGATTTGCGCTGAAGCCCTGGATACGGCACTTGCCGGCGCTGTGCCGCCGCAGGTGTTGGACTGTCGCGCGCGGCTTGACGACGCCGAGGCCGGCCGGCGCCTGTGGCGCCAGGGCCATATTGCCAGCGCTCAGCACGTATCGCTGGACGATGAGCTGGCCGCCGAGCCCGGCTCGCGCGGGCGCCACCCCTTGCCTGACGCCGAAGCGTTTACCGCCGTGGTGCAGCGTCTGGGTATCAAACCCGACGTGCCGGTTGTGGTGTATGACGATTGCAGCGGCCGGCTGGCCGCGGCGCGGGCCTGGTGGATGCTGGCAATATGGGCCGGCCATCCGGACGTGCGCGTGCTCGACGGCGGGCTCGATGCCTGGCAGCAGCGCGGCGGGGCGCTGGTAACGGCGACCGCAGCGCCGGTGCCGAGCGACTGGCGGCCGCGGTTCAACGACGCCGCCTGGATTGACGCCGATACCGTGGCCGGCGGCAAGGTGCTGCCGGTTGATGCGCGCGCCGCGCCGCGCTTTCGCGGTGAAAGCGAGCCCATGGAAACGGTGGCCGGGCATATTCCCGGCGCCGTCAATCGGCCGAGCACGGATAACCTGACCGCTGACGGCGGTTTCAAAGCCCCGGCCGTGCTCAACGCGGAGCTGCCCCGGGCGCCGGCCATTGCCGTCTACTGCGGCTCGGGCGTGAGCGCTTGCCACCATGTGCTGGCCTACGCCGTGGCCGGGCGCGCGCTGCCCCGGCTCTACGTTGGCTCCTGGAGCGAGTGGATCACCGATGCCACGCGCGGCGTTGCCACCGGCGACTAGCGCCGGCGGGGCCTGCATAGAGGAGCGGGCCTACATATTAGGATAGTTAGGCCCGCCGCCGCCTTCCGGGGCCGTCCAGATGATGTTGTGCGAGGGCTCTTTGATATCGCAGGTCTTGCAGTGGATGCAGTTCTGGAAATTGATCTGGACCTGCTTGTCGCCGTTTGCGTTTTCCACGATTTCGTATACCCCGGTGGGGCAGTAGCGCTGGGCCGGCTCGGCGTATTTGGGCAGCGTATGGCGAATGGGCAGATCGGCATCCACCAGTTTGAGGTGTGAAGGCTGGTTTTCCTCGTGGTGGGTGTTGGATAAAAACACCGATGATGGCTTGTCAAACGACAGCTTGCCGTCAGGTGCGGGGTAATCGATAGGGCTAAAGGCGTCGGCAGGCTTTAGCGAGCCCGGATCGGTTGCCGTGTCGTGAACGTTGGGCAGCCGGCCGCCGACAAGCTGATTGATAAAGTTATACGCCCCGCCAAGCACGGTGCCGTAGCGGTGAATCGCCGGGCCGAAGCTGGCGCTTTCGCTGAGCTCGGCATAAGCCCAGCTGGCTTGCCAGCGCCGGGTAAAGTCGGTGAGCTCGCGGCCGCCTTCGTCGCCTGCCGCCAGCGCCTCGAAGACGCTTTCGGCGGCGATCATGCCCGATTTCATGGCCGTATGCAGGCCTTTGATCTTGGCAAAGTTCAGCGTGCCGGCGTTGCAGCCCAGCAGCAGCCCGCCGGGAAAGGTCATTTTGGGCAGGCTGTTAAAGCCGCCTTTGGTCAGCGCCCGGGCGCCGTAGGCGATGCGCTCGCCGCCGGCCAGATGACGGGCCAGCAGCGGGTGATGCTTCATGCGTTGAAACTCGTCAAACGGCGAAATCCACGGGTTCTGGTAGGACAAATCGACAATCAGCCCCACCAGCACCTGGCCGTGATCGGCGTGGTATAAAAACCAGCCGCCGTGGGTTGAGCCGCTCAGCGGCCAGCCGGCACCGTGCAGCACAAGCCCGGGCTTGTGCTGTTCGGCGGGCACTTCCCAAAGCTCTTTGAGGCCGGTGGCGTAATGCTGGGGATCGCACCCGGCATCCAGCGCGAAGTGGCGGATCAGCTGCTGACCCAGATGCCCGCGGGAGCCTTCGGCAAACAGCGTATAGCGGGCGCGCAGCTCCATGCCTGGCGCATAGTTATCGGTGGGCGTGCCGTCGGCGGCAATGCCCATGTCACCGGTGACGATGCCGGCCACGCGGCCGTTTTCGATAATTGAGTGCTGGGCGGCAAAGCCGGGCAGGACATCTACCCCCAGCGCTTCGGCCTGCTCGGCCAGCCAGCGGCATAGATCACCGGCGCTGGCAACGTAGCGGGTGATGCCGTCGCCGGTGTTGTGCATGCTTTTGGGCACCAGGGCGTGGGGCAGGCGATGGGCTTTCGTGGCGCTGCGCAGCAGGTACGTTGCGTCCCGCTGCACGGGGGTATTCAGCGGTGCGCCGCGCTCGGCCCAGTCAGGGAAGAGCTCGTCGAGTGCGCGAGTTTCAAAGATCGCCCCGGAGAGAATATGCGCGCCGACTTCCGAGCCTTTTTCCACCACGCAAACGTCAAGCGCCCGTTCGGCCTGGCGGGCCTGCTGCATCAGTCGGCAGGCAGCCGCCAGCCCGGAGGGGCCGGCGCCTACGATCACGACATCAAACTCCATTACCTCGCGTTGTGCGTTTTCCACCGGGATGTCTCCTGTGTTCGTCGTCACGCCGTGCGGGCCTTGGCGCCGTCAGGCCGGCCCGCCCGCTTTCATCGGCGTGTGCGCTTCTGATTGTGGTACATGAGAGGCATAATACCCGTGCAAGAACGCTCCTTCGATGGTTATCGGCGTGCTTTTTCCGGCAGGTGTGCCGGCAGCGGTGCTTGCCCCGCGATGTGCGCGGATAACGAGGTGGGAGTCGGCTTTCCCTTCAGGCCAAGCGAGGCATCTATGAAAGTACTCGTCGCGGTAAAACGCGTCGTCGATCACAACGTCAGGATCCGGGTCAAACCGGACGCCACGGATGTGGATCTGACCCATGTCAAGATGGCGATGAACCCTTTCTGCGAGATCGCCGTGGAAGAGGCGGTACGCCTTAAAGAGCAGGGCGTGGCCAGCGAAATTGTGGCCGTCACCATCGGCTCCAAGGCCGCCCAGGAACAGCTGCGCGCGGCCATGGCGCTGGGCGCTGACCGGGCGATCCACGTGCAGACCGAGGCGCGCGTGGACTCGCTCAACGCCGCCCGAATGCTGGCGCAGATCGCCGAGCAGGAGCAGCCCGGCCTGGTGCTGCTGGGCAAGCAGGCCATTGACAGCGACAACAACCAGACCGGCCAGATGCTGGCAGCGATGATGGATGCCGCCCAGGGCACTTTTGCCTCTAGCATCGAGGTGGACGGCGAAGCCGTTACGGTAACCCGGGAAATCGACGGCGGCATGCAAACGCTGCGGTTAACGCTGCCGGCGGTGATCAGCGCCGATCTGCGCTTGAACGAGCCGCGCTATGCCAAACTGCCCGCGATCATGAAAGCCAAGAAAAAACCGCTCGAAGAGACTTCGCCCGAGGCGCTCGGCGTCAGCGTAGCGTCCAATATTGAGCTGTTAAGCGTTGAGCCGCCGCAAGCGCGTCGCGGCGGGGTCAAGGTGGCCTCGGTTGACGAGCTGGTGGATAAACTCAAAAACGAAGCAAAGGTGATTACATGAGCATTCTGGTACTCGCCGATCTGGACGCAGGCCGGCTGGCCGGTGAAACGGCGCACGTCGTGGCGGCCGCTCGGGCCATCGATGACCGCGTGGACGTGCTGGTGGCGGGGGACGGCGTGCAGGAGGCAGCCGGCCAGGCTGCCGGGCTGGAAGGCGTCAGCCGGGTGCGCGTGGCAGATCACGCCGTTTATGCCCATCGGCTGGCCGAGCCGCTGAGCGCGCTGCTGGCAGCGCTTGTCGACGACTATACCCATGTGCTTGCAAGCACCTCAACGGCCGGCAAAAACGTGCTGCCGCGCCTGGCAGCGCTTAAAGGCGTAGGGCAGGTGTCGGATATTATCGCGGTGGAAAGCGCAGATACATTCAAGCGCCCGATCTATGCCGGCAACGCCGTGGCCCGGGTGCAAAACCGCGAGAATCTCAAGGTGATAACCGTGCGCCCCAGCGCCTTTGACGCCGTGGCGCCGGCAGCGGAGGCGGCACCGCGAGAAGCGCTGGATATCGTGGTGGACAACACGCTCACGCAGTTTGTTGACGAACAGCTCGCCGTAAGCGAGCGGCCCGAGCTGGGCGGTGCCAGCGTCATCGTGTCCGGCGGGCGCGGTATGGGCAACGGCGAGAATTTCCGGCTGCTGGGCGGCATTGCCGACAAGCTTGACGCCGCCATCGGCGCCTCGCGCGCGGCGGTAGACGCAGGCTTTGTGCCCAACGATATGCAGGTCGGCCAGACGGGCAAAATCGTCGCCCCGGATCTGTATATCGCCGTGGGCATTTCCGGCGCGATACAGCACCTGGCCGGTATGAAAGACTCGCGGGTGATCGTTGCCATTAACAAAGACGAGGAAGCGCCGATTTTCCAAGTGGCTGACTATGGCCTGGTGGGCGATCTCTTTGATGTGCTGCCTGAGCTGGAAAGCAAGCTGTAGCGATACCGGTCCGCCGACGACGGCGGTTGAAATCCTGCGATCAAGGCCGCACCTTATAGGGCGTTGACAAGAGCAACGGTAAAACCATAACGCAAGGAGAGGATGACAAATGGTACATACACTGCCCGAACTACCCTACGCCTACGATGCGCTGGAACCGCACATTGACGCGACCACCATGGAAATCCACCATTCGCGTCACCATCAGACTTACGTCAACAACCTGAACGCCGCGCTTGAAGGCACCGGCCTTGAAGACGTGCCCGGCGAAGAGCTGCTGGCCAACCTGGACCGGGTGCCGGAAGAAAAGCGCCAGGCCGTGATCAACAACGGCGGCGGCGTGGTCAACCACACCATGTTCTGGCAAATGATGTCGCCCAACGGCGGCGGCCAGCCTCACGGCGACGTGGCCAAGGCCATTGATGCCGAGCTTGGCGGCTATGAAGCCTTTCAGGATGCGCTGAAAAAAGCCGCGCTGGGCCGTTTCGGCAGCGGCTGGGCCTGGCTTTGCGTAACGCCGGAGAAAAAGCTGGTGGTAGAAAACACGCTCAACCAGGACAGCCCGATTTCCCACGGCAACACGCCGATTCTGGGGCTTGACGTCTGGGAGCACGCTTACTATCTCAAATACCAGAACAAGCGCCCGGACTACATCGCGGCGTTTTTCAACGTCATCAACTGGGAAGAGGTCGAGCGTCGCTACCAGGCAGCCGTAGCCTGAAGCACAGGCTGACCTGACGCTGCCCCGACGGTAGCGTGACCGACCGCTCGCTGTGGATCAGCGGGCGGTTTTTTTATGCCCGTACGCCCGTATTGTTCTTTGCCCGTTCGTGATTTTTGGCAACGTTTTCTGCCCGTTTTCCCGCCTTCGGCTTGCCCCTAGCATAAAATCCGCCGCCTCGACAGCTTGACATTGCGCCGTTATATCTTTCGCAGAAAATAACTATATATAGTGCAAAATATGCCTTGAAGTGCGCGATATATACTATATATTGTGCCCGTCGGGCAGGGCGCACCTGCGCGCCCGGGCGCGTTTATCCCTGTTAATGATCCAACGTATTTACAGTGAGGAGCTCAACAATGGCGATTACGGTGTATAGCGCGGCGTCGTGCGTGCAGTGCACGGCAACCTACCGGGAAATGGAAAAGCTGGGCCTTTCTTATACCGTTATCAATGTAGACGAAACGCCCAAAGCCCGCGACAAGCTGGTGCAGCTGGGTCATCGTCAGCTGCCGGTCGTTATCGCCGGCGAGGCGCACTGGTCAGGCTTTCGTCCGGATCGCATCCGCGAACTCACCGCCGCCACGGCATGAGCACCGCACCGCAGCTGGTG
This sequence comes from Halomonas cibimaris, assembly GCF_039537045.1. Classification (GTDB taxonomy): domain Bacteria; phylum Pseudomonadota; class Gammaproteobacteria; order Pseudomonadales; family Halomonadaceae; genus Vreelandella; species Vreelandella cibimaris. Next base: position 31,660 of record NZ_BAAAZT010000068.1, read on the forward strand.
TATTTTTCCACCAAGTCGGGAAATACACGTCGCTTTATCGAAAAGCTCGACCTGCCCGCCGAGCGCATTCCCTTTGAAAAAGATGTGCCGCCGCTAAAGGTCGAGTCGCCCTATATTCTGGTTGTGCCCAGCTACGGCGGCGGCAGCGTCGCCGGGGCCGTGCCCAAACCCGTGATTCATTTTTTAAACGATGCGCACAACCGGCGCTTCATTCGCGGCGTGATCGCGGCGGGCAATACCAATTTCGGCGCCGCCTACGGCATTGCCGGGCGCATCGTCGCAAAAAAGTGCGGCGTGCCGCTTTTATATCGCTTTGAGCTGTTTGGCACGCCGCAAGACGTCGCCAACGTTCGTCAGGGAGTTACCTCGTTTTGGCCACCACATCAGTAGCACCGGCGCCTTCCCAGCAGGCCGCAAAAACGCTGGATTACCACGCGCTTAACGCCATGCTCAACCTGTACGGCGCCGACGGCCGCCTGCAGCTGGACAAGGACCGCGAAGCGGCGCGCCAATATTTTTTGCAGCACGTCAACCAAAACACGGTGTTTTTCCACTCGCTGGAAGAAAAGCTCGACTACCTCGTCGAGCAGGGCTACTACGAAGCCGAGATGCTCGCACAGTACGATGCGGCCTTTATCAAGGCGCTGTTTGAGCAGGCCTACGCCTACAAGTTTCGCTTTTCCAGCTTTCTCGGCGCGTTCAAGTACTACACCAGCTATACGCTGAAAACCTTTGACGGCAAGCGCTACCTGGAACGCTTTGAAGATCGCGTCTGCACGGTCGCGCTGACCCTGGCCCGCGGCGACGAGGCCCTGGCAAAAGCGCTGGTGGACGAGATGATCAACGGCCGCTTTCAGCCGGCCACGCCGACGTTTCTCAACTGCGGCAAGCGCCAGCGCGGCGAGCTGGTGTCGTGTTTTCTGCTGCGCATTGAAGACAACATGGAATCCATCGGCCGGGCGATCAACTCCGCGCTGCAGCTGTCCAAGCGCGGCGGCGGGGTGGCGTTTTTGCTCAGCAACATCCGCGAGCAGGGCGCGCCGATCAAACGCATTGAGAACCAGTCGTCGGGGATTATCCCGATTATGAAGCTTTTGGAAGACGCGTTTTCCTACGCCAACCAGCTGGGCGCACGCCAGGGCGCCGGGGCGGTGTATCTCAACGCCCACCATCCGGATATTCTTCACTTTCTGGATACCAAGCGCGAAAACGCCGACGAAAAAATCCGCATCAAGACGCTGTCGCTGGGCGTGACCATTCCCGACATCACCTTCGAGCTTGCCAAGCACAACGAAGATATGTATCTGTTCTCGCCCTACGACGTAGAGCGGGTCTACGGCGTGGCGTTCGGCGACATCAGCGTGACCGAAAAATACCGTGAGATGGTCGCCGACAAGCGTATTCACAAAAGCAAGATCAACGCTCGGACATTTTTTCAGACCCTGGCCGAGCTGCAGTTTGAGTCCGGTTACCCCTACGTCTTGTTTGAAGACAGCGCCAACCGCGACAACCCCGTCACCGGGCGCATCAACATGAGCAACCTGTGCTCGGAGATTCTGCAGGTCAATACGCCCAGCCGCTACGATGAAGATCTGGGCTATGCGCAGGTGGGCGAGGATATTTCCTGCAATCTGGGCTCGCTCAACATCGCCCGGGTGATGGACAGCGGGGATATCGGTTCCAGCGTGGAAACCGCCGTGCGCGGGCTTACCGCTGTATCCGAGATCAGCAACCTGTCGTCGGTGCCGTCGGTGGCCAACGGCAACGCCCGGTCCCGGGCGATTGGCCTGGGGCAGATGAACCTGCACGGTTTTCTTGCCCGGGAACATATCCACTACGGCTCGGACGAGGGGCTGGATTTCACCAACCTGTACTTCTATACCGTGGCCTACCACGCCCTGCGCGCTTCCAATCGCCTGGCCATCGAAAACGGCGATACCTTCAAGGGCTTTGCCGAATCGCGCTACGCCGACGGCCGCTTTTTCGATAAATATACCGATCAGGTCTGGGCGCCGCGCACCGACAAGGTCAAGGATCTGTTTGCGCGTTCGGGCATTCACCTGCCAAACCAAAACGACTGGCGCGAGCTGAAAGCCTCCGTTATGGCCCACGGGCTTTACAACCGTAATCTCCAGGCGATTCCGCCTACCGGCTCCATTTCGTATATCAACCACGCCACCTCAAGTATTCATCCGGTGGCCGCCAAGATCGAAATTCGCAAGGAAGGCAAGCTCGGCCGCGCCTACTATCCGGCGCCGTATCTCAACGATGAGAACATGGCGTACTTTCAGGACGCCTACGAGATCGGCGCGGAAAAGATCATCGACACCTACGCCGAGGCCACCCAGCACGTGGATCAGGGGCTGTCGCTTACGCTGTTTTTCCCCGATACCGCGACCACGCGGGATATCAACCGCACCCAGATCTACGCCTGGCGCAAGGGCATCAAGACGCTTTATTACATTCGCCTGCGCCAGGCTGCGCTTGCCGGCACCGAAGTGGAAGGCTGCGTGTCCTGCACGCTGTAAAGGAGAAGAACATGACTGCGATGCAAACGCCCGCCGCGCCGCGGGTTTCCCGAGTGGATGCAATCAACTGGAACCGCCTTCAGGACGACAAGGACCTGGAGGTGTGGAACCGTTTGACCAGCAACTTCTGGCTGCCCGAAAAAGTCCCGCTGTCCAACGATATCCCGTCGTGGAAGACGCTGACCGCCGAAGAGCAGCGGCTGACCATCCGCGTGTTTACCGGGCTGACGCTTTTGGACACCATCCAGAGCAGCGTCGGGGCGCCTGCGCTGATGCCCGATGCGCGCACGCCCCACGAAGAGGCGGTCTACGCCAACATCGCCTTCATGGAGGCGGTGCACGCGCGCTCCTACAGCTCGATTTTCTCCACGCTGTGCGCGACAAGCGACGTTGACGACGCCTTTCGCTGGAGCGAGGAAAACCCCACGCTGCAGGCGAAATCCACGCTGATTCTGGAGCGCTACTATTCGGAAGACCCGCTGATGCGCAAGGTGGCCAGCGTGTTTCTCGAATCGTTTCTGTTCTACTCGGGCTTTTTTCTGCCCATGTACTGGTCAAGCCACGCCAAGCTGACCAACACCGCGGATTTGATTCGGCTGATCATTCGCGACGAAGCCGTACACGGCTACTACATCGGCTACAAGTTTCAGCTGGCCTATGAAGAAGCCACGCCTGAGCGTCAGGCCGAGGTGAAAAACTACGCCTATGAGCTGCTGATGGCGCTGTATGACAACGAAATCAAATACACCGAGTCGCTGTACGACGGCGTGGGCCTTACCGAGGACGTCAAGAAATTCCTCCACTACAACGCCAACAAGGCGCTGATGAATCTGGGGTTTGAAGCGCTGTTTCCGGAAAGCGTGACCGACGTGGACCCCACCATCATGGCGGCATTGGCGCCCAACGCCGACGAAAACCACGACTTTTTCTCGGGTTCCGGCTCGTCCTACGTGATCGGCCGCGCTGAGGCCACCGAAGACGACGACTGGGCGTTTTAACCGGCGCCGCTCGGTGCGCCCGGCACATCACAAACGCTTCCGGCACGCCCGGAAGCGTTTTTTTATAGCCGGAATCGCCGGAGAGGCCGCGCGCGGCGCTAAATTAAATGATAAGTATTGCCATTCAATAAAGAAGTGCTAGGCTGTGCGTACAAACGCAAACCGTTCTTATCCCTTGGCCATTCTCAACGATCGAGCCGCCGGCGGATAAGCACGCTGACCCATGTGGCGGAGATGCTCTTGACTAACACCATTCGCGCAGCGGCGTATTGTCTGGCAGCGGCCGGTGCGCTGGCCGCGCTGCTGCCTGCAGGCTCGTCATGGGCCGCTGACGAGGCGGCCGCGTCTCGTGCGGCGGTGGACGGGGTAGATGCCCAGCATACCCAGGCGAAGCTGCAAGCACAGATTGATCAGGCCAGTGAAAAAACCCGTACGGCCATTGCAGAGCTTCGCAAGCTTGAACGTGAAACCCGCGCGCTGCGCCATCAAAACCGCAAGCAGCAGCGGCGGCTGGCAGACGAGGCCGAGCGCCAGCAGGCGCTTGGCCGGGCGCTTGATACCCTTGAGCACACCCGCAAGGCGCTGCCGCGCATCGAACAGGACATGGCGCGCCAGCTAAGCGGCTTTATCAAAAACGACATGCCGTTTCTCAAGCAGGAACGCCTGGCGCGGGTGGAAAACGACGAAGCGCTGGCACCCGCTGCGCGTATTCGCCGGCTGCTGGAAGCCTGGCGCGCCGAGCTTGCCTACGGGCGCGACGTGGATCGCTGGCGCGGCCGCGTACAGCTCAGCGACGAAGAAACCAGAGAGGTGGACTTTCTTCGTCTGGGGCGCATCGGCTGGTACTACCTGACGCCGGACGGCCGCAAGGGTGGCGTCTGGCACGCCGAGCGCCGCCAGTGGCAGCCGCTGGACGAGGCCGGCCGGCGCGAAGTGCGCCACGGCCTGCTGGTGGCCGAGGCGCAGCGTGCCCCTGAGCTGTTGACCATGCCGCTGTCGGTCACAGTCGCCGCACCGCCGAGCGATGATACAAAAGATGCCCAAGGGGATGACGCATGAGCCGATTTCGATGGAGGGTCCTGCTGGTCGCTGCCGGTGCGCTGCTGCTGGCTGGCGCCGGCCAGGCGCAGACAGAGCCCGATGTAGCGTCTCTGCGCGAGGCGCGCCAGGCCGCAGAAATGCGCGATCGCCAGCGGCTGCTGGAGCTGGTCGACGATCAGCAGGCGCGGCAAAGCGCGCTAGCGGCGGCCCGTAAAGCCCATGCTCAGGCACGCCGCAAAGCCGCTGCGCTGTCGATTCGGCAAACCGCCCAAACGTTCAGCGCAGCCCGGTTGGAAACCCGTCAAAGCGAGCAGGGCGAACGCCTTGCCGGGCTGCTGTCAGCGCTTGCCCGCCACAGCTCCGAGGTGCGCAACGCCCTGGGCGACGACAGCTGGCTCACCCTGGGTGATACGCCGCTGCCGCCGCGCCTGGACGATGCCGAAGTGCTTGAACAGCGCCATCTGGAAGACGTGGTCGACAGCCTCGCCGGGCTTACCCGGGCGACCGGCCGCGCCGAGCGTATCACGCTGCCCGTGGCAGATGCCGGCGGTAACGTCAGCGAGCGCAGCGTGGTGCGCGTGGGGGACTTTGCCGCCTTTACCCCGAACGCGCTGCTCACGCGTCGGGGTGGCGATGAAAGCCCGGCGCTGGAGCCCGACACGCCCAGGGAGGTCAGCCGCTGGCTGGCCGGCTACGCCAGCGGCGAGCGCCGCACCCTGGCGGTGGACCCGACGCGCGGCAGCGTGCTGGAAGCGCTGACGCAGCGCCCGACTCTGTGGCAGCGGTTTCATCAGGGCGGCTACGTCGGCTATGTAGTCGTCGCCCTGGGGGCGGTCGGCCTGCTGGTGGCCGCCGTGCAGTATGCCTACCTGCTGGCGGTAAGTGCCCGAGTGCGCCGCCAGCGCCGAACGCCTGCCACGCTGCGGCCCAACAATCCGCTGGGACGGGTGCTGCTGCGGTTTCAGCGTCTGGACAAGCAGCAAGCCCCCGAAGCGCTGGAAGCCCGGCTGGACGAAGCCGTGCTCGCCGAGCTGCCAAGGCTTGAGCGCGGCCAGCCGCTGGTCAAGCTGCTCGCAGCCGTGGCGCCGCTGCTGGGGCTTTTGGGTACCGTGACCGGCATGATCGTGACGTTTCAGGCGATTACCGTGTTTGGCACCGGCGATCCCCAGCTGATGGCCGGCGGCATCAGCCAGGCGCTGGTGACCACGGTGCTGGGGCTGATCACGGCGGTGCCGCTGCTGTTTGCCCAGACCGCGCTTTCCAGCCGCAGCCGGGCGCTGGCGCAGATCGTAGAAGGCCAGGCCAGCGCAGCGCTGGCCACGCATCTGGAACACCACCCCGCAACAGCACACACGGAGCCGACGCATGAGCGTGCCTCAACCGTGGCTTGAGCCCGTTGCCCGGCTGATGGACGCCGGCGGCGGCGTGCTGGTGATACTGGCCGGCGTGGCGGTGCTGGTGTTTACCCTGGGTGTGGAGCGCTTCTGGTTTTATCAGCTCAGCTGGCGGCCGGCGCGCCAGGATCTGGTGCGCCGCTGGGCCGCCCGCCGGGAGCATCACAGCTGGAGCGCACGCACGCTGCGCCACGTTCGCGCGCAGACGCTGATGGCCCGGCTTGCCAAGCCGCTGCCCTGGCTCAAGCTGCTGGTGGCGCTGTGTCCGCTGCTGGGGCTTTTGGGTACCGTGACCGGCATGATCAGCGTGTTTGACAGCCTCGCGCTCAACGATACCGGTCAGGCGCGCGCCATGGCCGACGGCGTGGCCCGGGCCACGCTGCCCACGCTCACCGGCATGGCCATTGCCGTGGTGGGGCTTTTGTTTATCAGCCGCCTTGAGCACGTCATCCGCCGGGAAGACCAGCGATTGCACGACCGTCTGACCCGGGCACTGGAACATCGCTCACGGGAGAACAACGATGCGTAGACGCCATTCGCTGGCCGCGGACGCCGACAGCAGTGAAGTCAACCTGACGCCGATGCTGGACGTGGTGTTTATCATGCTGATCTTTTTTATCGTCACCACCAGCTTTGTCAAGGAAAGCGGGGTCGACATCGAACGGCCGGAGTCCAGCGCCGCTACCTCCCGGGCCGACGCCCAGGTGCTGGTAGCGCTCACCGCCGAAGGGGCCGTGTGGGTTGACGGCAGCCCCGTGGATACCCACCGCGTGGGCAAGCAGGTAGCCGGAATGATCAGCGATGACGGCAGCGTGGTGATTCAGGCCGACCGCCGCGCGGAAACCGGGCTGCTCATTGAAGTCATGGATCGGCTCAAGCAGGCAGGCGTCGAAAAGATGGCCGTGGCCGCTAGCCGCAGCGGCTCATGAGGTGGGCCATGCTGCGTAACGGCCTTTCCTGGCTTTGCGGCGGCGGGCTTGCGCTGACGCTTTTCTGGCTGCTGGCGCTTTTGGTGATGCCGCCAAGCGCCGATCATCAAAAGCCCGAGCAGATGACGCTGGCGATTACCCAAGCAGCGCCTCCGCCGCCGGCGCCGGCCCAGACAAAGCCCCAGACGGTGGCGCAAACGCCGCCGCCCGCGCCGGCCCCGGCACCGGTGGCAAGCAGTGCTATCGCACTGCCTGACGCTACGCTGCCGGACGTGCCGGCCGAAACCGTAGCGCTGGACAGCCGGCTGCCGGAGCTGACCGAGGCCAAGCCGGAACCCAGGCCACAGCCCGAGCCTCAGCCGCAGCCTGAGCCCGAACCCGGCCCGAGCCCCGCGCCGGCAGCCCAGGCGGCGGCCGCGACGCCGTCCACCGACCGCCAGGCACGCCCCAGCCCCGAGCCGAGCCCGGCATCCAACGAGCCGGTGGATGTAGGGCAGGTCGCGCCGACTCGCCGGGTTAGCCCCCAGTATCCGTCCCGGGCGCAGCGCCGCGGTATGGAAGGATTTGTCGAGATGCGCTTTGTCATTCGCCGCGACGGCCGGGTAGAGAAAGACTCGATTCGCGTGATTCAGGCCAAGCCCCGCCGAGTTTTCGAGCCGGCCGCGCGCAAGGCCATTGCCCAGTGGCAGTTTGAGCCGGGCAGCCAGCGCCGCCGGGCCACGCAGCGTATTCGGTTCCAGCTGAGGTAGTTTATATGCCCCGTTATTTTGCCCGCCTGCTGTGCGCTGCGCTGCTAGGGCTATCAAGCGTCGCGGCGTGGGGTGCGCCCTCGCTTGCCGGCGATGTGATTCGTGATTTGCAAGCGCTCGAGGCGTCTTTTGAGCAGGGCAAACTGGAGCGCGCGGTGCGTCACGGCAAGCGCCAGGCCGAGCGCTTTGCCTCGGGCAACGCCGCCGACCGCTACGCAAGCGCGCTGTATCGTCAGCTGGTGGCAAGCGCTTTGGCCGAGCAAAAACGTTACGGCGCTGCCGCCGGCCAGCTTGCCCGGGCGCGTCAGGCGCTGGGGCCGAAAAGCGAGCTGAGCCGGCGCTGGCTGCGCGAGCAGGCCGAACTTTACCGGGCCGGCGGAGACAACGACCGGGCCGTTGCCCGGCTGAGCGAGTGGCTGGATAGCGCCCCGGCCGGCGCCGAGCGCCGCGACGCGCGCTGGCGCCTGATCGGCTGGCTGGCCCAGGAAAAGCGCTGGGAAGACGCCGCCAGGGCGCTGGAGGCGGCCGGTGAAGTGGCAACCGAGCGCCGGCGTCGGCTGGCGCTGGCCGTCAACCTCAACGCCGGGCGCATGGACAAGGCGCTGGACGAACTCACCGCCGAGCTTGGGCCAGACAGCAGTGCCGATGCGTGGCGTCAGGCCGCCGGGGTCGCCCAGCGCGCCGGCCGGCCGGGGGTGGCCGCCGGGCTTTGGGACACCGCCTGGCGGTTGGGCCGGCTTGAGCGCCCGGCAGACTACTGGCAGCTGATTGACCTGCATATAAGCGGCGGTACGCCGGCGCGAGCGGCTGAACTGCTGGACGCCGGGCTTGCCGCGGGGCGGGTGGTGCGCAGCGCGCTGACGCTGAGCCTGCGCGCCACGGCCTGGCAGCAGGCCCGGGACGTGTCGCACGCGCTCAAGGCCCGGCGGGCGCTGGCGCTGCATACCCAAAGCGCCGAGCAGTGGCGCATGCTGGGCCGGCTGGCCTATGCCCGGGGGCAGGATGCCCAAGCCAGAGCGGCCTTTGAGCGCGCCGTGGCCCTGGGTGACGAGCAGGCAAAGCCGTGGCTGGCAGCGCTGAAAGCCGGGTCAGGCCAGTGACAGATCAAACTCGGTCCATACCGGCGCGTGGTCCGAGGGCTTTTCCATGCCGCGCAGCGCATAGTCGATGCCCGATTCCCGGACGCGCCGGGCAAGGGGCGAGCTGACCAGAATATAGTCGATGCGCAGCCCGCGCCGCGGGTCGCGGTCAAAACCTTTGGAGCGGTAGTCAAACCAGCTGAAAAGATCGTCACGCGCCGGGTGGCAGATCCGATAGCTGTCGGCAAGCCCCCAGGCCTTGATGCCGCCGAGCCACTCACGCTCCACGGGCTGAAAGCTTGTTTTGCCCTCGCGCAGCCAGCGCTTGCGGTTGGCCTCGCCGATGCCGATATCACGATCTTCGGGGGATACGTTGAAATCGCCCATCACCGCGACGTGGTCGTCGGGCGAGTGCCGGTCGTGCAGCAGCTGCAAGAGCTGGGCGTAAAACCGCGCCTTGTGGGGATACTTGGTAGGGTGATGGATGCTTTCTCCCTGGGGGAAGTAGCCGTTCCATACCGTAACCGCCTCGCCTTCGGCGCCGCGCAGGCGCACGCCGATCATGCGCCGCTGGGCGTTTTCTTCATCGTCGGGAAAGCCGTAAAACACCGCTTCGGGTGCCTGGCGGCACATCAGTGCTACGCCGTAATGGCCTTTCTGGCCGTGGTACACCACGTGATAGCCCAGCGCCTCCACGCTTTCCCGCGGGAACTCGCTGTCTTGTACCTTGGTTTCCTGCAGGCCGATGACGTCCGGCCGATGGCTCTCGACCAGTGCTTTTAGCTGATGGGGGCGTGCCCGAATGCCGTTGACGTTAAACGAGACCAGCCGCATCAGTGCTTCTCCCCGCCGTTATCGGAGGGGTGAATGGCAATGTTCGGCGCGCTTTGCTGGCGCTGCAGACGTTTTTGCGCCTGCTGCTGGCGCTGCTTTTGTTTTTTGGCGGCAAAGCGCTTTGATGGCCCCGTCTGGTCAGGGTTGGCGTGGCGCCACTGTTTGTAGTCCTTACGTCGACCGGTACGAATCGATACCTTGTCGGCAAGCGAGCGGGTCTTTTTGCGACGCGTCATGTAAGCGCTCCGGGGTAACCTATAGCCTGATGGAAGCGTTCATTCTAACAGGCACCGGCGCCTGGCATACAGCAACGCTGCGCCTCTGGGGCCAAGCCCTGTTACACTATGGCGCCGGTGTGCGCGCCTTGGCGGGTACACCGCGTCACCTGTGATGCCACTCATCCACCGTAACGGATAGATAGAAAGCCTATGAGCGAGTCGGAAAAGACCACACAGCAGGCCGCGGCGCGCAAACCCAAGCGCCGCCGTCGCAAGCCGCGCCGTCGCCAGTCGGGCTGGGATCTTCGCCAGTTCAAGGTACCGGCCGTTGCTGAACTGCACCCCGAAAGTTGGACATCATCCAACCTTCGGGGTGTTTTTGATGGCGAAATATGACGAGAGCTTCAAGCTGCGGGTTATTCGGCAGTGTTTACGCG
>NZ_BAAAZT010000069.1:0-46532 GCF_039537045.1 Halomonas cibimaris
TCTGATGGTCATGTTGCCTGCTGGGTGGGGGAGTCGAATGACGGTACTATGCCTGAAGGAACAGCGGGTTGGCGAGTCTCACCCGACGCCACCTGAATAGTTACTGCCGCTTTTTTGCGAGGCGTTGTCTTTGCAAGATTTATAGGTATAATCACGCGCGAAACACGCTAGATGGCTTTTCTCAAGGCGAGTCGTTTACCACCAACGCCCACCGCACAAGCAAAGCCACTCCCGCAATATGCAACGTCTTTTGATACGTCGACGTCAGGAGCCATCATGCTACGCACTGTCCTTCTCACGCTGTTTTTCGCCGCTACCCTTACGCTGGTCGGGCTCGCCCAGGCCCAGACGCACGCGCCGTCGCATACGCTGCAAGCAGAGGCCATGCAGCCCGTTTCAGGGACAGTGCAGTAACGCGGTTGCGGGTGTACGCGGATGTTTGCTTAATAAAGGCCGGCGCTAATGCGCCGGCCTTTTGCCGTGCGCTTTTGACGCAAGAAACGACGCAACATTGACCCAGACCAAGCTACCGAACGGACACTGCTATATAGTAGTATATAAAATACATCTTAGGCCGGGCATTGCCGGCCGCCGACCTGCGAGGTGATCCATGCCTGCCGTTCCCGAAACGTCCCGCACAACGCCCAGCGACGCCGATATTCCCACCCTGAACAAACAAGACCCCGGCCGCGGCGCTGCCGTTATCGTTTACTGGCTGCTGCTGGGCAGCATCATGGCGGTGATTACCGCGCCCATCGGCGCGCTGGTCGCGCATCTGAAATATCGCCAGGCCGCGCCCTGGGTGCAAAGCCACCTGCAGTTTCAGCTGCGCACCTTCTGGCTGGGCGTGCTCGCCGGCGCAGTCTTTGCCGCTGTCTGGCAGCTGCTGGGGATGGTCGGCGTTTCGCCGCTCGGGCCCTGGGCCATGGGCTACGCCTTTTTTACCGCCTGCTTTATCTGGCTGATCGGACGCTGCGGCGTGGGCGCGGCACGGCTGATGACCAATCGGCCGATTCCGAACCCCAAAAGCCCGGCCTTTGGCGGCCGCGACGCCGCGCCGGCGGACTCATGAGTGAAAGCGACTCTACCCCGCATCGCGCCGAGATAGCGGCGGATGCTGACCTGCCCAACCCGGGCTGGGGGCCGCTGTCGGCGCTGCCGGGCAACCCCTTGATGTGGGTGCTGATTTTAAGCGAGCTGGCGGTATTCATGGCGTTTTTCGTGCTCTATATCAGCGAGCGCGCCGCCCAGCTCACCCTGTTCGATGCCTCCCAGCAGCAGCTGAACCCGCTAATGGGCGGGCTCAACACCATGGTGCTTTTGACCAGCGGGCTGCTGGTCGCCTTCGCCGTAGAGGCCGTGGCGGCCGGCAACGTGCGCCGCACCCGCCAGTGGCTGGCCGGCGCGGCCGGGCTCGGGGTGGTATTCGGCGCCATCAAGGTGCTGGAATACGCCGGCAAGTTTGCCGGCGGCATCACCCCTGAGACCAATACGTTTTTCGGCTTTTACTACGGGCTGACGGCCTTTCACTTCGCCCATGTGCTGTTCGGGCTGGTGCTTTTGGGGCTGGTGAGCTGGAAAACCAGCGTGGAAAACGTCGAGACCGCCGCGGCTTTCTGGCACATGGTGGATCTGATCTGGATTTTACTCTACCCGCTTTTGTATCTGCTGCGCTGAGCGGCTGCCTCACTTCAAAGGAGATTTCTCATGGTAACGCTGCCCGGCAAACGCCGCCTGCTGATCACCTGGGGCACGCTCATGGCGCTGACGGTGGTCTCTATGGTCTCGGCGCGGCTGGATCAAAACGGCTGGCAGGCGCTGCCGTTGTGGTCGGCAGCGCTGGTGGTGCTGGTGACCGGCTTCAAGGCCCAGCAGGTGATGATGGTGTATCTCAACCTGCGCCAGTCCAGCGGTGCCTGGAAAGGCGCTTTTGTCGGCATCATCACACTGACGCTATTGCTGATTAGCGCGGGCTATCTCTACGCCCGCCTGACGTAAGCAGGCTCTGGCGCTCAGCGCGCCGGCAGCCGAGCCCAGTGCTCCAGCCGGCGGCCCAGCCGCATCAGGGCGTACACCGCCACGGGCATGATCAGCATCAGCGCAATACCCCAGTCGCGATTGTTGATCAGCCACACCAGCGGCAGCATCACCGCTAGCGCCGCGGCGAACCAGACAAGCAGCGCCAGATACAGGCGCGGCTTGTTAAACGACTCTCCCCACGAAGTTCCCATCGCAGCTTCTCCTTTCAGCGCCGTCAGGTGGCAATAATCTGGCGATAAATGCCCGGCAGCGCCAGCGACAGGTGCTCCGGGCGCTCAACAATGGCATAGCCGCCGCGGCCGAACAGGCGCGGGATGTACTGGCCGGCCTGGCGGTCGATGGTCACGCCGAACACGCGCACCTCTTCGCGCCGGGCTTCCAGCACCGCCTTGCGGGTATCTTCAATGCCGTAGCGGCCTTCGTAGTAGTCGTTGTCGTTGGGCTTGCCGTCGGTGAGCATCAGCAGCAGCCGGTGGCGATTGGGCCGCTTGGCAAGCTCGGCGGTCAGATGGCGAATCGCCGGGCCCATGCGCGTGTAGCTGCCGGGCTTGAGCGCCGAGATGCGCCGGGTGACCCGCTCGCCCATGGGCTCGTCAAAGCTTTTTAGCGTATTGACGAAAACCTTGTGGCGCCGCTGGGAGGTAAAGCTGTGAATGGCATAGTCGTCGCCGCAGCCGGCCAGGCCGTGGCCCAGCACCAAAAGCGCTTCCTTGGCCACGTCCAGCACGCGCCGGTCGTCCAGCCAGGCTTCGGTGGAAAGCGAGACGTCCACCAGAATCGACACCGCCAGATCCCGGGCCTGGGTGCGGCTGTCGATGTACAGCCTATCGCTTGACTCGCCGGTGGCGGCAAAGTCGCAGCGCGCGCGAATCACCGCGTCCATGTCCAAATCGCTGCCGTCGAGCTGGCCGCGCAGCAGCTCGCGCCTGGGCCTTAGCGCCTCGAACTCGCGGCGCACCCGGCGGATGCGCCGGCGGGTCAGCGCGTCCGGCGTCCAGTCTTCGCCCTCTTCGCTTTGCTCTTCGCTGTGCACCACGCAGTGCTCGGGCAGATACGCCTGCTTGCGGTGGTTCCACTCCGGATAGACGTGGCGCCCTTTCAGCCGGCCGCCGGCGGCCTCGTCCGGCGCCAGGTCAAGGTCGAGTTTGAGCTTGGACGCCGCCTTTTTACGGTTCGGCGAGAGCACGATTTCTTCCATCTGGTCGGCGGCCTGGCGGGCGTCTTCGTCCTCGTCGTCCACATCGCGGTTGAGATTGACCATCTCCGCCCAGGAGAGCATTTTTTCCGAAGCGTTGAGCATGAAAGGATCGTCGCGGTCGGCCTGGTCCTGCTCGCGGCGGTCAGCCTGGCGTTTGCCCTGATCGTCCTCGTCTTCATGGCGGGTCTTGAGCTCGGCGCCGTCGTCGTCCTCTACGGCGTCTTCCTCGGCGCTGCGGGTGCCGATGGAGACGCCGTAGCCCCACAGCGGCACCGGCAGCGGCGGGCGATACCCCTGGGGCGCGCGAAATTCATCCAGCGCGGCGTGAGGGTCGCGAATGGCCTGCTGCAGCGCAAGCGCCAGCCCGCTTTGCGGGTCCGGCGCGCCCAGCTCGGCGCACAGCGCGGTTTCCAGCGCTGCCTCGACCGGGGGCAGGCGCCGGCGAGCCGGGCGAACGGCCAGAAGCGCGGCACACAGCGCCATATAGCGGTCTTGTAAACCGGGAAAGCGCTCCAGCGCCGCCCGCCAGCTGCGCCGGGCTTCGCGCAGCCGGCACACGTCGGCCTGCAGCGGGTCTGCCGGCAGCGAGATCGGGCGCACCTCGGCCAGATAGGCGGTAAGCCACAGGTACAGATCGCGGTTCAGCGCCGCTTCGGGAAACAGCGCCAGCCGCGGCGGCAGCAGCAGGTGCTCTTCGTCCCGCCGGGCCTGGTCAAGGGCTTCTTCATCCAGCCCTAGCCGCTGGCGCAGGCTGAGCCGATGGCGCGAGGCGCGCCGCTTGATCGCGGCTATCTCAACGCCGGCATCGCCGCCGGCGGCGCGGAAGAACACGCCAAGCAAGGCCTGCACGTCGTCAAGCGTCACCGCCGCATCGGGGTAGTCCGGGTAGCTTTCCGCCCGGGACGCCCAGCGGTGCCAGTGGCGACCGACAAACTCCTCAACCTCAAGAAAATCCAGCATGGCGGCCTCCCGCAGGTGCGTAAAAAACGTGGATGCGTCGATGCGTCAACGGTGTCAGCCGAACGTGGCGTGCACGGCTTCCATCAGCCCTTCTTGCACATCAATATCGTCGGTCAGCGGCTCGACGATGGTTGCCCGGGCGGCGTCCACAATGGGCATGCCGGCGCGAATCAGGGTGGCGCAGTAGACCAAAAGACGGGTGGAAATGCCCTCTTCCAGATCCTGGCCTTTCATGCCGCGCAAACTTGCCGCAAGGTTGACCAGCGCCGCGCAGCGCTCAGCGGGCAGGCCGCTTTCCCGGGCGACGATGTCGCGCTCCACCGCCGGCGGCGGAAAGTCAAACGACATGGCGACAAAGCGCTGGCGGGTGCTGGGCTTGAGGGATTTGAGAATATGTTGATAGCCGGGGTTGTACGACACCACCAGCATGAAGTCGTCCGGCGCTTCGAGCAGCTCGCCGGTACGCTCCAGCGGCAGCACGCGGCGGTCGTCGGTGAGCGGGTGCAGCACGACGGTCACGTCCTTGCGTGCCTCGACCACTTCGTCGAGGTAGCAGATGCCGCCTTCGCGCACCGCGCGGGTCAGCGGCCCGTCCACCCAGCGGGTTTCGCCGCCCTGGAGCAGATAGCGCCCGGTCAAATCGGCGGCGGTCAGGTCGTCGTGACACGATACCGTATGCAGCGGCTTGCCAAGCTTGGCCGCCATGTGGCTGATAAAGCGGGTCTTGCCGCAGCCCGTAGGCCCTTTGAGCAAAAGCGGCAAACGCTGGGCAAAGGCCTGCTCGAACATCTCGGTTTCGTTGCCCACGTTCTGGTAGTACGGCACGGCGGCGTCCGCGTCGGAGGCAGCCGCGCTAGAGGCGGTCACGGTGGATAAAGCCATGAAACACTCCCGGTAAAAAAAGAATACGGCCCGGTAAAAAAGAATTCGGCAGAGTAAAGCGTCAACAAAGCACGGATAGAAAAGGCCCCGCGTGCGGGGCCGATGTGTCTCAGGCGTTGTCAGTGCCGGCTGTCATTTGGGTGCCGCCTACGGGCAGCTGGACGCGCCGCGGGCCGAAAAAGGAGTAGAGCAGCAGTCCCGCGCCAACGGCCACGGCGATGCCGGTACCCAGGCGCATGGCATAGAACAGCCCCAGCTGGTCCTGCACTTCCATATAGTTCATGCCCAGCACGCGCTGCAGGTGGGTCTGCACCACACCGGCAAAGGTCAGCGTGAAGGTCATAAAGCACATAGCCCCGGTTGTGATCCAAAAGCCCCACATGTTCATCACCTGGTTATACGGCTGGCTGCGACGCAGCGACGGCATGGCAAAGGTCATCACGCCGAGGATGATCATCACATAGGCGCCGTAGAACGCCAGGTGGCCGTGAGCCGCGGTCACCTGGGTGCCGTGGCTGTAGTAGTTGACCCAGTGCAGAGTGTGCATAAAGCCCCACACGCCGGCGCCGAAGAACGCCACCGTCGGGCAGCCCAGCGTCCACAGCATGGCGGCCTTGTTGGGGTGGTTGCGACGGCCTTTCCAGAACATGGTAAAGGCGAACATCACCATGGTGAAAAACGGTGCAACCTCAAGCGTGGAGAAAATGCTGCCGATGGGCTGCCAGTAGCTCGGCGCGCCGATCCAGTAGTAGTGGTGGCCGGTACCCAAAAGCCCCGAGAACAGCGCCAGACCGACGATGACGTAGAGCCATTTTTCGATCACCTCGCGGTCCACGCCGGTCATCTTGATCACCAGATAGCCCAGCAGCGAGGCCATGATCAGCTCCCACACGCCTTCTACCCACAGGTGCACCACCCACCACCAGTAGAGCTTGTCCACGGCGAGGTTGGTGGGGTTGTAAAAGGCGAACAGCCAGAAGACCGCGGCCAGCCACAGACCCAGCATCAGCACCATGTTGATCGCGGTCTTGCGGCCCTTGGCCAGCGTCGCGCTGGTGTTGAACAAAAACAGCAGAAAAGAAATGGTGATCAGCACCTTGATCCAGAACGGCTGCTCCAGGAACTCGCGCCCTTCGTGGATGCCGAACTGATAGCCCACCAGTGCGGCGGCACCGGCAAAGGCAAAAATGCCCAGCTGGATATAGGCAAGCCCGGGACTGGCGATTTCACGCTCGGCCTCTTCGGGCATCAGGTAGTAGGTACAGCCCATAAAGCCGATCAAAAGCCACACGATCAGCAGGTTGGTATGGCTCACCCGCATGATGTTGAACGGCATGAAGCTTGCCATGAAGTCCGGCCAGACATAGACCGTGGCGGCCAGCAGTCCGAAAACGATCTGCAGGGCGAATAGCGCCATGGCGACCATGAAGAACGGTAGCGCCACCTTTTGCGTTTCGTATTTCATTGAGGTGTTCTCCTTGGGTTAGCCGGCCGGATGCGGCGGCCAGTCTTGGGCGTCGATACCGTCGGTCCATTCGAGAAAATCGATCAGCGCGCTCATTTCCTCGTCGCTGAAGTCGTAAGCCGGCATCTGCCGGCGTCCCGGCACGTTGAGCGGCTGCGCGCGAATCCAGGCTTCAAGGCCGGTGCGTGCGGCCTCGGCGCTTTCATGCCCGCCGTAGCGTTCCCAGACGTTGGACAGCTCCGGGGCGAAGTAGGCGCCTTCGCCCATGATGCTGTGGCAGTTGATGCACATGTTCTTTTCCCACACCTCTTTGCCGTGCTTGACCGATTCGGTCAGCCCGGCGCTGTCGGTGGAAACGTTCACCATGTACCAGTGGCTGTGCACGGTCAGCGCCGTGAACAGCAGAAAAAAGAACAGCGACCCGCCATAGAAAATATTGCGGGCCGCCGATCTGGTGAGTCCTTCGGCCATGAGTCATCCCCCTTTGCTCGCCCGGCCGATGACGACGGTCGCCGGCCTGCGGTTTTATAAGATGCACTTTTAATGCATCTTTATTGTAACGCATACGCCTTTGAGAAAACGTTGATAAAGGTCAAAAAGGCGTGATAAATCGCCGCATCAGCGGCGAATATAAAGCGGCACGCGGTCGTAGCCGCCGGCAGGATAGCGCGCGCGCACTGCCGGATCATCGTCTACCAGGCGGATTTCCCGCGTGGCACCGATCAGCGCCCGGAGAAAATACACCAGCTCCATGCGCGCCAGCGGTGCACCGGGGCAAACGTGCACGCCGGCACCGTACAGCAAATTGCGCTTGGGGTCACGGTCGAGGCGCACCTGGTCGGGCTCGGGGAAAACGTCCGGGTCGCGGTTGGCCGCCCCCCACAGAATCGTCAGCCGCTCGCCCTGCTCGATCTTGCGCCCGCCGACCTCCACCGGGCAGGTGGCAATGCGCCGGTTGGACATCAGCGGCGCGTCCAGGCGCAGAATTTCGTCGATCAGCTCAGAGACGATCTCCGGCTCGTCGCGCAGGCGCTGCTGCCAGTCCGGATTGGCGGCGAGAAAGCGCATCAAAATGCCGATGCTCGCGGAAATGGTACCCAGCTCCCCCACCGTCCAGTTGCGCATCAGGCTGACCAGCTCTTCATCGGTGAGCGGGCGGCCGTCGACGGTTTCGTTCATCAAGCGCGTGGTCACGTCGTCCGGCGGCGTGTCCATATTGCGGCGCACGTCCAAACGCTCGCGAATCACCCCGTCAAACTCCAGCGCCAGCTCGCCCAGCGCTTCGCGATCGCCGGCAAGCGTTGCCGCCTGCTGGCGCTTGACCCAGTCGCGCAGGGGCTCATGCAGGCTTGCCGGCCAGCCCATGAAGGCGCACTGAATTTCCAGCGCAAAATCCTGGCCCATAGCGGCCATGGCTTCGACCTTGCCGTCATGCGGCAGGCGGTCGACCACGCCTTCGGCAATGGCTCGGCAGCGGGGCGAGAATTCGTCCATGGCTTCTCTGTTGAAATAGGGCTCGATGATGCGGCGAAACTTGGTGTGCTCCGGCGGATCCATGGCGTTGGGCACTGACAGGTGCCGGCTGGCGGCGTTGCTGAAAGTCGCATGATCCTGCAGCACGCGCATCACATCGGCGTGGCGCAGAAGCGACCACTGCAGATAGTCGCTGAACGCCACCGGGCAGCGGCTGCGCATGGCGTCATAGGCTTGAATCTGGTCGGCCTGTACCGCGTCGCTGCGCGGGTTCCAGTCGTTGTGGCGGGAGGGGTTCATGGTGTCTCCTGAGAAAAGATGAGCGATAGCGCGCAGGGAAACATGCCTCGGCTGGCGCGCGTACTGATACAGGTCAAAGCGGCTCTGGCTTGGCTCCGTCATCGGGCGGGCCAACGGGGCAAAAGGTATCCCGGAACCGGCGCAGCTCCGGCTGGTGCTGCGCGGCGATTGCGTGGGCCAGGTCAGCCCCGCGGGGCAGCAGATGGACTTCGCTGCGGCGGCGGTCCTCACGGCCGCGGGCACGCCTGACCAGGCCGGACTGCTCGCAGCGGTCCACCAGCATCACCGTGCCGTGGTGTTTGGCCTGAAGCCGCTCGGCAAGCTCACCGACCGTGGCCCACTGGCGGCCCTTGCCGGCCAGCAGGTGCAATAAAAGCTGATACTGCAGAGGCGTCACGCCGTAGCGGCGGCAGATATCTTCGCTGTGGCGCAGAAAACACCGCAGCTGATAGCGAAACGCCGATAGCTGCTGAAAATCCTGCGGGGAAAGAGAAACGTCACTCATGGCGCTGTCCGCGGTTGCCGCCCCGTACCTTGACAAACGTCCGGGGTCGGCCTAATGGTGAAACGTAAAACATCATACTATGATACTTTTCGCCGTCTGACGAGCGATCCCTTGTCACCCTCAACGTTTGCCATCCACCCTTGAGGACACCGCCATGAATCCCACTACCGTGATCAAACTTCCCTTCACGCGCCGGGCGGGCTGGAAAGAGCTGCAGCGCCGCCGGCCCTCCATTGCCAAGCTGGCGTTTGGCCTGGTGCTGCCCATGTCGCTGCTCCCGCCGGTGCTTTTGTATTACGCCGGCACCCACTACGGCGATGCCTTCACCGCCGGCTTTGGCGAGCGCGAATGGCGCTTTATCACCACCATTTTGTTTTTGTCCGAAATGCTGACGTTTTTCGTCATGGGCTGGCTGATTCATACGGTGGTCAATATCGCCGAGGACATGCGCATCGACTACCAGGACGCCTACCTGCTGGCCGCGCTGGCACCGCTGCCGCTGTGGTCGTCGGCCTTGGTGCTGCTCATCCCCAGCCTGCTGGTCAACGCGCTGGCCGTGCTGGTGGCGCTGGGCATTTCCTGCAGCCTGGTCTATCAGGGGCTCGGCGCGCTTTGCTCGCGCCAGGGCCAGGACATGACCACCCTATCGGCCACCTACACCGTCATGGCCGCCGGGGTGCTGGCCTGGGGGCTTTTGATGGCGATCGTCTGGGCCTATTGATCCACCGCAAAAGCCGCCAGGCAAGTATCAGCCAGGCCGCACTCCAGCACAGCGCCGCGCCCCACAGCGCGGCTTGGCCGCCGCTGACTCGCAGCGCCGCCGCGGCCGCAAACAGCAGCGCCAGCGGCATAAAGGCCGGCTCGTCTTCCGGGTGGGCTTTGGCCCGGCTAACCGCCTGGCGCAGCATCACCGAGCTTGACAACGTGCCCAGCGCACCCACAGTGACGGCGTGCAGCGCCGTACTGACCGGCATGGCCCCGGTCAGCGACAGCGCATACAGCCCAAGCCCTATGGCCAGCCAGGCGTAGCCCGCCATCAGCGCCAGCAAATCCGCCCGAGCCCGGCACTGCCAGGGCGCAAACCCCCACAGGCGACGGGCCACCAGCACGCCGGCCGCCAGCGCCAGCAGCGCGGCCGCATAGCGCCCCTGCGGCAGCCACAGCGTAAGTGGCAATACGCCCAGCAGCACAATCAGCGCCGCTTCGAGCCGGGGCTGCACCCCCGCACCGCTTTTGTTGAGCCGGCGCTTGAAGTAGCCGTTGACCGCCGGGGCAATCAGCCGCCCGCCCATGAACACCATGAGCAGCGCAAGCCACAGCACGCCGGCCTCAAGCAGCGAGTGCGCCGGCCAGCCGCTTTGGTGGCGCGCGGCCAGACTCGCCACGGCCACCAGGCAAATCAGCCCGATCAGCGGTGCCAGCACTTTATTGCGCCACTTTTTCGCGGCGAAAAAGCGCGGCACGACCCACCACGCCACCGCGGCGGCAAAAAGCGCATCGGCAAGGCTTGCCGCTACCAGCCAGCCGCCGCCCGCCGTGTCCAGCCGGCCGATAAGCCACAGTGCCACCAGCGCGGCCAAGCGCCTTGTGGCCAGCGGGCCCAGCAGATAGCCGGCGATCACCGCCAGGGCAAAGCCGAACAAAAGCTCCCGGGCGTGCCCGGCCGGCGTGGCCAGCGGCGCAGGCCAGGGCAGCATGCCGTACATTGCCGCAAGCGACAGCGGCACCAGCAGCGCGGCGTGGCAGGCCGCCAGCGGAAAAAACGCCTGCCACGCCGGCACGCGGTCGCGCCGGGCAGCAGAAAAAAAGCGAGAAACAGCGACTGATAACATGGCCACAAAATACGACGTTATCGGTCTTGATACCAGCGCCGGGCCGCGCTTGCCGGCACCGCACAAGTGGCTCAAAATGGCGTTTTACCCGGCGTTAACCCGCACGTTTTGATACGGCACGTTTCTAATACAGCGCTTTTCTAATACAGCACGTTTCCAATAAAGAGGTAGCTATGGCCGAAACGGCCCGACGCGTTTTGATTCTGGTGGTCAGCGGGCCGAGCACGCCGGCGCGCTGCGCGGCCCCCTTTCACATTGCCACGCTGCTGGCCTGCCTGGACGCCGAAGTGACGCTCTATCTGACCGGCGAAGCCGCCGAGCTTGCCCGCCCCGGCGTTGCCGAGGCGCTTTACGCCGAGCCCGACGGCGCGCCGGTGATGCATTTTCTGCGCCAGGCCAAAAAGGCCGGCGCAGGGCTTTACCTATGCCGCAAGCCGCCCGCGCCGGGCCGGGCACCGGCAACGCCCGAGACACTGCTCGACGAAGTTGACGGCTACGGCAGCGGCGGCGAGCTTGCAGCGATGATTCTGGAATATGACAAGGTGCTTTCCCTGTGAAACTTGACGGCTTGACGTTTCCCGACGACCGCCTGTACGCCCCGGAACACAGCCTGTGGCTACGCGAAGAGCCCGACGGGCAGATCACCCTGGGCCTGAGCGACTACGGCGTGGCGCTTTACGGCGCGATCTTTGCCTTTACCCCCAAGCGGGTAGGCCTGCGCATCGAGGCCGGACGCAGCTTCGGCGTAGTGGAATTTGCCAAGGCCGCAGCGGCGGCCAAAAGCCCGCTGGCCGGCGTTGTCAGCGCACACAACCCGCAGCTTGAAAAGCGCCCGGCGCTGATCCATCTGGACCCTTACGGCGAGGGCTGGATGATCCGCCTGACGCCAAACGACTGGCCCGCCGCCCGCGCCGGCCTGCTGGCCGGAGAACACGCCGTTGCCGCGTTTGAAAAACAAGCCGAATGCGACGGCTTCGACCCCGACGACACCAGCGTGCAGGCCTACCGGCGCGGAGGATAAATACGCACGCATTGCCGCCATCCACGCGGGCGGGCGCAAGGATCAAACAGAAAAAGCGAAAAAGAAGGGAGGCGAAAGAAGAAAGGCAAAGAAAAACGCGGAACGTAGCGGAAGAAAGGGGAAAAATGGCGGAAGGCAGTGGGAGTCGAACCCACCCAGGAGCGGCTGCCGCCCCCAACCGGATTTGAAGTCCGGCCGCACCACCGGATGCGATTGCCTTCCTCGATACGCGTCGCCGCCTATTTTAACGCGTTCTGACGCGCTGAACCATGCTGCTTTCCTCACGAATGCCGCGCAGGTTGCCAAATCGGCGCGTTATACCGATGCGATCAAGGTATTCCAACAGCTGCACACAGCGCTTGCGCCCCAGCCCCAGCCGATCGCGAAACGCCACGACGCTCAGCCCCGCATCGCTTTCGGCAAGCGCCATGGCCTCGGCCGCCAGCGCTTCGACGGCTGCGGCAGGATAAAACAGATCCCCCACCACCTGATGCAGCTCCCCCATGCGCGCCAGTTTGCGCAGCAGCGCGCGCACCCGGGCCTCGTCGACGTTTTCACGACGCGCCAGATCGCGCACCCAGGGCGGATTGTTACCGCCTGCCTCAAGCAGCGGCCACAGCCGCGCCTTGAGCGCTTCTTCCTCGGCGCTCAGGCGTATCCGATGCTCCGGCAGGTGCAGCCAGGGGCCGGAGGCGCGAATCGCGCCGGCCCCCAGCGCTTCATCCACCAGCGCGGTATACACCGCCGGCTCCAGATACGCCAGGCCGAAGCGGCGCAGCCGCGCCCGATCCGGCCCCGGCTCGTCGGGCTGCTGGGCGTGAAACGCTGCCAGCGCCGCCGTCAGCGCCTCGCCCAGCGCCTGCCAGCGCGCCCTGGCAAAAAGGCGCTCGCCGCGCCGGGTGCTCACCGAGCGCACCTCCGCGGGCAGACGCCGCAACGCCCCGGGATAGTTGTACTGGCGCACCAGCGCGTCAGGGGCAAGGCCGTTGCGCGCGGTTTGCAGCCGGGCCAGCAGCGTCGCCTCCAGCCCGCCGCCGGCCAGCAGCGCAAGCTCGGCCAGCCGCTCCGGGGTGCGCCGGCTTCTGGCGGGCGCCTGGGGGTCGAGCACGCGCCCGCCGCCCAGGGTAAACCAGGCCGACTGATCGCGCAGCACCACGGCGTCGCCGTGTACCGCATGGGTATAGCCTTCCAACACCAGCTGGGCCGGCCCTTCCTCGCCCGGCGCCAGCGTCTTGCCCGCCAGCAGCGCTACCCGGCCCATCAGCCGCTGGGCGCCGAGGTGGACGTGCACCGGCGTCCAGTGGGCCAGCGCTCGGGGCGCGTCTTCGAGCACTCGCAGCTGGATATCCAGCCGCCGACTCGTCCCCCGCAGGGCCTCGCCCACCAGCCAGCTGCCCCGGGGCAGGTGTTCGGGCCGCAGGCGCTCGCCGGCAAGATTGAGCGCCACGCGCTGCCCCGAGGTGGCCGTTTGTGCCGGGCGGTTCTGGGCGTGCAGGCCGCGTACCCGAAGCCTGCGCGCCCGGCCGTGCTCGTCTTCGCTCCACAGGCTGTCGCCGACGCTTATGCGCCCGGCCAGCGCCGTGCCGGTCACCACTACGCCGGCCCCGGCGACGCTGAAAGAGCGGTCCACCGAAAGGCGGAATTCGCCCTCATCGCTGCGCGCGGCTATCTCCCGGGCCTTTCGAGAAAGCGCCTCGCGCAGCGCATCGACGCCGTCGCCGGTGTGGCTTGACAGCGCAAAGCACGGCGCGTCCGAATAGCCGGTGGCGGCCAGCAGCCGGCGAACGTCGGCTTCGACGGCCTCGCTGCGGGCGGCATCAACGCGGTCGGTCTTGGTCAGCACCACCCACAACCGGGTAATACCCAGTAGCCCGAGAATGGCCAAGTGTTCCCGGGTCTGCGGCATCACGCCGTCGTCGGCGGCGACCACCAGCAGCGCGATATCCACACCCCCGGCGCCGGCCAGCATGTTGTGGATAAATTTTTCATGCCCCGGTACGTCGATAAAGCCAAGCGTGGTGTCGGCGTCCAGCGCCGCGTAGCGGTAGCCAAGATCAATGGTCATGCCGCGCTCGCGCTCTTCCCGGCGGTGGTCGCCGCCGGCCCCGGTCAGGGCGGCAAGCAGCGCCGTCTTGCCGTGGTCAATGTGTCCGGCGGTAGCCACGATCATGCGTTATCGGCTCCTTTTCTGGCAGGGTGCGGCGCTTTCTCCGCGGTCAGCTGGGCGATAAACGCCGCTTCGTCATCCAGCTGGCGCAGGTCGAGCCACAGCGCCCCGGCTTCGATGCGGCCCACCACCGGAATCGGCAGGCCGCGAAGCGAGTCCGCAAGCGCGGCCAGCTTGCCGCCGGCGTCTCGCCGGGGGCCGTTCGGCGTCAGGCACAGCGCGGCGCTGGGCAGCCGCGCCACCGGCTGGGCGCCGCTGCCGATCATGCCCTGGGCATCGGTAACGTCTACCTGCCAGCCCTCTCCCAGCCAGCCGGCCAGCCGCGGCGCCAGGCGTTCGGCCTGGGCGCGGATGGCCTCCGCCGGCCGGGCCAGCAGCGCAAGCGTGGTCAGGCGCTCGGCCAGCCGATCAGGGTCGCGGTAGAGCCCGAGCACGGCTTCCAGCGCGGCCAGGGTCAGCTTGTCCACCCGCAGCGCGCGCTTGAGCGGGTGGCGCTTGATGCGCTCGATCAGCTCGCGCCGGCCCACGATCACCCCGGCCTGGGGGCCGCCGAGCAGTTTGTCGCCGCTGAAGGTCACCACGTCGGCGCCGGCGGAAAGCGAGTCCTGTACCAGCGGCTCTCGGGGCAGGCCGTAATGCGACAGATCCACCAGGCTTCCGCTGCCCAGGTCTTCCACCAGCGGCACGCCCTGGCTCCGAGCCAGCCGTGCCAGCTCCTCGGTGGGCACGCTGGCGGTAAAGCCTTCGATGCGGTAGTTGCTGGGATGCACCCGGGCGATCAGCCCGGTCTGCTCGCCCAGGGCATTGGCGTAGTCGTGCGGGTGGGTGCGATTGGTGGTGCCCACTTCGCGCAGGGTAACGCCGGCCTGTTCCATGATATCGGGAATGCGAAAGGCGCCGCCGATTTCCACCAGCTCGCCCCGGGAAATGACGCCTTCGCGCCCGGCGCCCAGGGCGGTGAGCGCAAGCAGCACCGCGGCGGCGTTGTTGTTGACCACGGTGGCCGCTTCGGCGCCGGTGAGCTCGCACAGCAGCGGCTCGACCAGGCTGTCGCGGTCGCCGCGCCGGCCGTCGGCGAGGTCAAACTCCAGGTTGAGCGGGTAGCGCGCCGCCTGCACCACCGCTTCAACGGCGGCGTCAGGCAGCAGCGCGCGGCCCAGATTGGTATGCAGCACGGTACCGCTGAGGTTGAAAAGGCGCTGCACCCGGGGGCGCTGGCGGGCCTCAAGCCGGCGCGCCAGCGCCTCGACCAGCGCGGGAAGTTCCACGGCTTCCGCCGTTAGCGCGCCGCGGCGAAAAGCATCGCCCAAGGCGGCAAGCTCGCTTCGGGCCGCGTCGCGCACCGCCTGACGGCCAAAGCGTGCCTCAAGCTCGGCTGTGCCGTCAGCGCCCAGCAGGCGATCCACCGCCGGCGGGCGCAGCCCGGGCGGTGCACTCATGATGTTTCCTGGCCGCCGGGAATCAGCAGCAGATTGGGCGCGCGCCGCCGGTAGCCCTGCTCGTCCAGGCGCAGGTCCAGATCCAGGCTCGCAAGGTCTGCAGATACTACTTCGCCTTCCGGCGCCTGCTCCAGATACAGCTGCTTGAGATAGGTGTGACACTCCGGGCAGGCCTCGGCCTTCACGCCGTAGGGGGCATCGTCGAAGTGCAGGTAGTCAAGCTCTTTGGTGCTCAGGCAGTGGCTGCACTTGAGGCGCACGTAGTGCCACTCGGTGGCGCACAGCGAGCACATCAGGTAGCGCACGCCGTCGATGGGGCGGCGATGGCGAATCACCCCGGCCACGGGCAGCGAGCCGCAGCAGGGGCACAGCGTCTGGTCTTCGCGCTCGCGAATTCTGTCGGCGTCGACCTCGCCAAGCCAGTAGCGCCAGGCCAGCTGCAGCGCCGCGCCGAGAAAAGGCGCCAGCGCTGCGGGCACATCGCCAAAGCGCCCGCCCAGCAGCGCCTGCGCCCAGGCCTTGCGCGTTTCACCGTCGGCGTCGCGCAGCGCGGCAAGCGCCTCGCTCACCGCAGCGGCGGGTGTGGGCTGCTCGGCGGCAAAGGCGTCGAGCCAGGCGTCCAGCAGCGTTTGCCAGCCGGCGGTTTGCACCAGGGTATCCACCGCCAGCGGCGGCATGTCGTGGTGATACGCGGCGTCCAGGTCGCCGGCGGCAAGCGCCGGCACGTCGGGCGGGGCGTCCAGCACCTGCTGCTGGGCCCGGGCCACGCGCGCCATAAGCGCCAGATACTCGCCCATGGCGTGGCCGTCGGCCAGCTTTTCCAGCCGTTCGGCGCGAAAGCGAAACTGCCCGTCCGGCGGCAGCTGAACAAAAGGTGGCGTGGTGGCCGAGGCTTCAATCTGGCCCGGCTCAAGAATGGGGGAAGACACAGCGGCCCTCCTTGTCAGTTCGGCATGCGGATTACGCCCCGCCGCCGGCACGGTGGCCGGCGGCGGGGCGTAGCGTTTCAGCGCGCGTTATTTGCGCATTTTTTCATCGTGCCACAGCGGGTGGTGCTTGCGCGCCCAGGCCTGGCTGACCTTGCCGTGCAGCATCGCGCCGACCGAGCCCTTGACCCAGATGGCCGCATAGATGTGCACGATAATGGTCGTGACCAGCACAAAGGCGGCAAAGGCGTGAAGCAGGCTGGCAAAGCGAATCAGCCCCACGGCAAAGGCGCCGCTGAAGTACTCGCGCCAGATCACGATGCCGGTCAGCAGCAGCACCGCAAGGCTTCCCACCAGCACCCAGAACAGAAGCTTCTGGCCGGCGTTGTACTTGCCCACTTTTGGCAGCTTGTCGTCGCGCTTGGCGAGCACGTCGCGCCAGCGGGAAAGCCACTGGCGGTCCCGGCTGTGAATGCGGTTGCGCCCGGCGAAACGCCAGGCCATCAGCGCAAACAGCACGCTCATCGCCACGCCGATAAAGGGGTGGAGAATCCGCGTCCAGGGGCCGCCGCCGAACAGGTGGCTAAGCCAGAACAGCGCCGGGTGAAACAGCGCCAGCCCGGAAAGCGCCGCCAGCACGAACAGCAGTGCGACCGCCCAGTGGTTGCTGCGCTCGTTGGCCGTATATCGCTGGATATCCCGTTTCATGTCAGTGCCCTCCTCGGTCGGCGTCGTGGCGTTTGTCACGCTCGCCGGCCGGCGGCGGCGTCACGTCGTCCACGTCATCTTCCTCGACGCGGTTGGGGCCTACGCGCACGTAGTGGAAGAACCCGGCCAGCGCCGTGGCGCCCATGGCCAGCATCGCCAGCGGCTTGGTCAGCCCTTTCCAGGCGCCGACCATCGGGCTGATGCTCGGGTCCCGGGGCAAGCCGCTGTAAAGGCCCGGCCTGTCGGCGTGGTGCAGCACATACATGACGTGGGTGCCGCCCACGCCGGCCGGATCGTAAAGGCCGGCGTTGTCGAACCCGCGCGACTGCAGATCGGCAATGCGCCCGTCGGCGTGCTCTTTCATGTCGTCTTTGGAACCAAAGACGATAGCGCCGGTGGGGCAGGTTTTCACACAGGCCGGCTCCAGGCCCACGCTTACCCGGTCAGAACACAGGGTGCACTTGTAGGCCTTGTTGTCCTTCTCGGAAAGGCGCGGCACATCAAACGGGCAGCCGGTGATGCAGTAGCCGCAGCCGATGCAGTTGTCCTGGTTGAAATCCACGATGCCGTTGGCGTACTGGATGATCGCGCCGGGGCTCGGGCAGGCCTCCAGGCAGCCCGGCTCGACGCAGTGCATGCAGCCGTCCTTGCGGATCAGCCACTCCAGATCGCCCTTTTCGGTTTCGTGCTCGGCAAAGCGCATCACCGTCCAGGAATCGGCGGTGAGGTCGTCGGGGTTATCGTACACCCCGACGGTGCTGCCGATCTCGTCGCGCACTTCGTTCCACTCCATGCACGCCACCTGGCAGGCCTTGCAGCCGATGCACACCGAGGTATCGATGAGCTTGGCCACGTCCAGCTGCTCGCGCACCGAGGGGCTGGGCGTGGTGGTGGCCGAACGCGCGATAACGTCTTGAGTCGCCATATCAAACCCTCTCCACGTTCACCAGGAACGACTTGAACTCCGGCGTCTGGGTGTTCCCGTCGCCCACGAAGGGGGTCAGGGTGTTGGTGACGTAGCCGTTCTTGGCCAGCCCCACATAGCCCCAGTGCAGCGGAATGCCCACGTGGTGCACGGTTTTGCCGTCGACCTCCAGCGGCTTGATGCGCTTGGTGACCACCGCCACCGCCTCGATATAGCCGCGGTTGGACGATACCCGCACCCGGTCGCCGGCCTTGATGCCGAGCTCGTTGCCCATGGCCTCGCCGATTTCCACAAACTGCTGGGGCTGCATGATCGCATTGATCCGGCAGTGCTTGGTCCAGAAGTGGAAGTGCTCGGTGAGCCGGTAGGTGGTGGCCGCATGGGGGAACTCCTCGGCGCTGCCGAATAGCTCCATGTCGTTGCGGAACACCCGCGCGGCGGGGTTGCTGGTCACTTCCGGCCTGTCCGGGTTCAGCGGGTTGCGCCCGATGGGCGTTTCAAACGGCTCGTAGTGCTCGGGGAAAGGCCCTTCGGCCATGTTGTCCCGGGCAAAGAAGCGCGCCACGCCTTCAGGGTTCATGATAAACGGGCTGACGTCCTCTTCCGGCGCCGAGTTCACGGGGAAGTCCGGCACGTCGGTGCCCGTCCACTTGCTGCCGTCCCACCACACCAGCGGCTTGTTCTTGCTGTCCCAGGGCTTGCCGGCGACGTCGGCCGAGGCGCGGTTGTAGAGAATCCGGCGGTTGGCCGGCCACGACCAGGCCCAGCCCAGCGTCTGGCCCATGTTGTAGGGGTCGGCGTTATCGCGCCGCGCCATCTGGTTGCCTTGCTCGGTCCAAGCCCCGCAGAACAGCCAGCAGCCGCTGGCGGTAGAGCCGTCGGCGCGCAGCTGGCCGAAACCTGCCAGCTGCTTGCCGGCGCTCACCTCAACTTCGCCGCTGTCGGCGTTGCGCACATCTTCAATGGCGTAGCCGTTGAACTCCCGGGCCACTTCATCCGGCGACGGCTCGTCGGGGCGCTTGTAGGACCAGTCCAGGTTCAGGATCGGGTCAGGGAAGGCGCCGCCCTCACGCTGGTACAGATCGCGCAGGCGATGGAACATCCCGCCCATGATGGTGATGTCCGGCCGCGCCTCGCCCGGGGGCTCGCCGCCCTTCCAGTGCCACTGCAGCCAGCGCCCGCTGTTGACCAGCGAGCCGTCTTCTTCGGCAAAGCAGGTCGTGGGCAGGCGAAACACCGTGGTCTGGATGTTGGCGGTATCAACGTCGTTGTACTCGTCAACGTTTTTCCAGAACTCGGAAGTTTCGGTCATCAGCGGGTCCATCACCACCAGGTAGTTCAGCCGCGACAGCGCCGCGCTGATCTTGGCCTTGTTGGGGAAGGAGCCGATAGGGTTGAAGCCCTGGCAGAAATAGCCGTTGACCTTGCCTTCGTACATCATGTCGAAGAACTTGAGCACGTCGTAAAGCGGCTCGTCGAGCTTGGGCAGCCAGTCAAAGCCCCAGTTGTTGTCTTGGGTCACGGCATCGCCGTACCAGGCCTTCATCAGGCTGACGTGGAAGCTTTCGTAGTTCTGCCAGTAGGACACCTGCCCGGGGCGCAACGCCTGCGGCGCACGCTTGGCAATGTAGTCCTCGTAGCTCTGCTCTTCATCCCGCGGCAGGGTCATGTAGCCCGGCAGCAGGTTGGAAAGCAGCCCCAGGTCGGTCAGCCCCTGAATGTTGGAGTGGCCGCGCAGGGCGTTGACCCCGCCTCCGGGCATGCCGATGTTGCCCAGCAGCAGCTGCAGCATCGCACCGGCGCGAATCATCTGCGAGCCTACCGAGTGCTGCGTCCAGCCCAGCGCATAGAGGATGGTCATGGTCTTTCCGGGCACTGAGGTGCCGGCAATTTCATCCCACACTTCCAGCATGCGCTCGATCGGCGTACCGCAGATGCGGCTGACCATCTCCGGGGTGTAGCGGCTGTAGTGCTTTTTCATCAGCTGATACACGCAGCGCGGGTGCTCAAGCGACATGTCCACCCGGGCATAGCCCGCGTCGTCAAGCTCGTAGTCCCAGGCGCTTTTGTCCGGATAGGTGCGCTTATCGGCGTCGTAGTCGTTGAACAGACCGTCTTCAAAGGTAAAGCCGCGCTTTACGATAAACGGCATATCGGTGTAGTTACGCACGTATTCGTGCTGGATACGCTCGTGTTCCATCAGGTAATGGATCAGCCCGCCCAAAAAGGCGATGTCCGTTCCGGTACGAATCGGCGCGTAGGTATCCGCCACCGAGGCGGTCCGGGTAAAGCGCGGATCCACCACCAGCAGCTTGGCCTGGTTGTGCGCCTTGGCCTCGGTCACCCACTTGAAGCCGCAGGGGTGGGCCTCAGCGGCGTTGCCGCCCATTACCAGCACCAGGTTGGCGTTTTTGATGTCGCACCAGTGGTTTGTCATGGCACCACGGCCAAACGTCGGGGCAAGACCTGCCACCGTCGGGCCGTGTCAAACGCGCGCCTGGTTATCGAACCCCAGAATCCCCAGCGAGCGCACCACCTTGTGGGTCATGTAGCCGGCTTCGTTGGACGAGGCGGAAGCCGCCAGAAAGCCCGTGGAAAGCCAGCGGTTGACGGTGTCGCCGCTGTCGTTTTTTTCCACGAAGTTGGCGTCGCGATCGTCCTTGACCAGCCGGGCGATGCGATTCAGCGCCTCGTCCCAGCTGATGCGCTTCCACTCGTTGCTGCCCGGCTCGCGCACCTGCGGGTAGTGCAGGCGGTTGGGGCTCTGGATGAAGTCGACAAGCCCGGCGCCCTTGGGGCACAGCGTGCCGCGGTTGACCGGATGGTCGGCGTCGCCTTCAACGTGGAAGATATCCTGGCTGACGTTCTTGCCGCCGCTGCCGCGGCTGTAGAGAATAATGCCGCAGCCGACAGAGCAGTAAGGGCAGGTATTGCGCGCTTCCTTGGTGTTGGCCAGTTTGAAATGGCGGATCGACTCGGCATAGGCCGGCTCCGGCGCCATGCCCAGCGCGGCAAGGCTGGACGCCCCGATCCCCGCACCGCAAAACTTGAAAAATTCCCGACGATTCATTTCCATCGCGGACTCTCCTCTCGTTGCTTCCGATCTATCGGGCCCTGGCCGCCCTCTTGGTGGAGCTTGGGCGCAGCGGCCATCGGATATGGCAACCGTCATTGCCAGCATGGCGCACCCTGCCGGCATGAACATGAAAATAGGGGCCGCGCGGGCGGCCCTGCTGGTTTGCACATTCAGTTTAGCATGCGCTAACGGCTCACACATCGTCCTTCCACGCCTGCGTCTTATGCCTTGGTCGTAAGGAATGCACGTTTTATCCGCCTGGCACGGCTGCGCTTGCAACTCGCCGGCCGCCGTGTTAGCTTCGCTATATACTCTACTATATAACGGTATGTTCTCTTTATGTGCACCGCGACTTCGCTTTCTTCTCCGCCTCTTTCCTTGCCCAAACCGCTGCGTCTGGCAGTCGCCCTCGCGGCGCTGGGCCTGGCCGGCGCCGCCCAGGCGGGCACCCTGCACGTCGCCGCTGCGGCCTCCATGACCGACGCCATGAACGAAGCCATTGAAACCTACACCGCCGAGCACGACGACGTGGATATCGTGCCGGTGTACGCCTCTTCCTCGACCCTGGCCCGCCAAATTGCCAGCGGCTCCCCGGCCGAGGTTTACGTCTCCGCCAACCAAAAGTGGATGGACTGGCTCGAAGACGAAGGCGTCAACGTGGAGCAGCGTGTCGACCTTTTGCAAAACCGCCTGGCGCTGGTCGCCCCGGCAAACGAAGCCGGCGGCGACTTCACCCCCGGCGAAAGCGGCAAGCTTGCCGGCCTGCTGGATGACGGCGAGCGGCTGGCCGTGGGCGACCCGGACCACGTCCCCGCCGGCATCTACGCCAGGCAGGCATTTGAAGCCCTTGGCGAGTGGGATGCCCTCGCGCCGCGGCTGGCCCGGGCAAGCGATGTACGCAGCGCTCTTGCCCTGGTCGAGCGCGGCGAAACCCCCGCCGGCGTGGTCTACCAGACCGATGCCCGGGCCAGCGACGGCGTTACCACCCTGGGGCTTTTTCCGCTGGCTACCCACGACGCCATCGTCTACCCGGCAGCCGTCATTGACGCTGAGGATAGCGACGAGGCGTCAGCCTTCCGCGCCTGGCTGGAAGGCGACGAGGCGGTCGGCATCTTCGAGGGTTACGGTTTTGCCTCGGCCCTTGATCGGTAAGGATACGACATGCTCTCAGCGGCAGAATGGGACGCCATCCAGCTCAGCCTGCGCATCGCGCTAAGCGCGGTGGGCTGGATTCTGATCCCCGGCATTGCCGTGGCCTGGCTGCTGGCCCGGCGGGAGTTTCGCGGCAAGGCGCTGCTGGACGGTATCGTCCACCTGCCGCTGGTGCTGCCGCCGGTGGTGATCGGCTACCTGCTGCTGGTCTCCATGGGCCGGCGCGGCGTGATCGGCCAGTGGCTCCACGAGCTCGCCGGCATATCCCTGCCCTTTACCTGGCAGGGGGCCGCCGTGGCCAGCGGCGTGATGGCGTTTCCGCTGTTTGTCCGCGCGGTGCGCCTTTCCCTGGAGGCGGTGGATCCCAAGCTTGAGGCCGCGGCCTACACCCTGGGCGCAAGCAAATGGCGGATTTTTCTCACCGTCACTCTGCCGCTATCGATCCCCGGGCTGGTGACCGGCACCATGCTGGCCTTTGCCCGAGCGCTATCCGAGTTTGGCGCCACCATCACCTTTGCCTCCAACATTCCCGGCGAAACCCGCACCCTGCCGCTGGCGCTGTACAGCCTGATACAGACGCCGGGGCAGGAAGCCGCCGCCGCGCGGCTGTGCGTGATTGCGGTGGTGATCGCCATGGTCTCGCTGGTGGCGTCCGAGTGGCTTTCGCGCAACGCCCGCCGGCGGATGAGCGAGCGCGACGGCCAGGAGGCGGCGCCATGACGACGACCGGACTTCAGATCAGCGTTGAAAAGCGCCAGGGGCGCTTTACCCTGGACGCCGACCTCGCGCTTCCCGACCGTGGCGTCAGCGCCCTGTTCGGCGCCTCGGGCAGCGGCAAGACCACCCTGCTGCGGCTGATTGCCGGGCTGGACAGGCCCGATGCCGGCCACGTCACGCTTGGCGCCCGAACGCTGGCGGACACCCCCAGCGGAACATTTCTCCCGCCCAGCCAGCGCCGCATCGGCGTGGTATTTCAGGAACCCCGGCTCTTCCCCCACTACCGGGTGCGCAAAAACCTCACCTACGGCATGCCGGCACAGGCTCGCCCGCGCTTTGACGCCATCGTCAGGCTTCTCGGCATCGAGCACCTGCTCGCGCGCATGCCGGGTACGCTCTCCGGCGGCGAGGCCCAGCGGGTATCTATCGGCCGGGCGCTGTTGACCGATCCGCAGCTGTTGCTCATGGACGAGCCGCTTTCGGGGCTTGACGGCGTGCGCAAGCAGGAGCTTTTGCACTTTATCCTCACGCTGGTGCGCGACGTGAATATCCCCGTCGTCTACATCAGCCACGACCCGGCCGAAATCACCGCCATTGCCGACCACCTGGTGGTGCTGGAAAACGGCGGCGTACTGGCAAGCGGCGCGCTGGAAGACGTGCTGCTGCGGGTGGACCTCACGCGCCAGCTGGGCGGCTTCGATGCCGCCTCCCTGCTCGACGTCAGCGTGGTCGGTCACGACATTGACTACGGCCTGACCGAGCTTGCCGTGGACAGCGAGCGCCGCCTTCAGGTGCCGCTACACGACGCGCCGGTGGGCTCTCGCCTGCGCCTGCGCATTCCCGCCCGGGACGTGGCGCTGGCGCTCACCGCTCCGACAAGCACCAGCTATCGCAACCGCCTCTCGGCCCGAGTGCAAGCCGTCACCCCGCTCCCCGACGACGCCACCGCCGTCGAAGTAGTGCTGGCGCTTGGCGAGCAGCGCCTGCGCGCCCGGCTGACGCGCAAGTCCCGGGACGAGCTGGGCCTGGCAGAGGGCCAGGCGGTCACCGCGCTGATCCGAAGCGTCGCCTTTGATACGCGCTGACGATAGGCTTGGTGACTCTTTTCGTTTGCTTTCCTCTGCCAGGAGGCTGCCATGGCGGATTCTTCCGCTCACCAACACATTGCTCCGCTCACCCTCGACGGCCAGCTGTGGCTCAACGCCGGCGAGCAGCGCCTGGCCAGCCACGGCCGCATGCGTCTGCTGGCCGCCATCGCCGAGACCGGCTCGATTTCCGCCGCCGCCCGGGCCATCAAGATGAGCTACAAGGCCGCCTGGGACGCCGTGGACCAGATGAACAACCTCGCCGGCGAGGCGCTGGTTGAGCGCAGCGCCGGCGGCAGGGGCGGCGGCACCACCCGCCTGACCGCCGCCGGAAGCCGGCTAATCGAAGACTTCAACGCCCTCGACGCCCTGCACCGGGACTTCGTCGAACGACTCAACCGCGAGGCCGAAAGCCTCAGCGACAACCTGCCACTGTTAAGGAAACTCAGCATGAAAAGCAGCGCACGCAACCAGTTCAGCGGTACCGTCTCCGCTATCCGCCAGGGCGCGGTCAACGACGAGGTCGAGCTGACCCTGCCCGGCGGCCAGCGGCTTGTCGCCGTGATCACCCAGGAGAGCGCGGCCTCCCTTGGCCTGGCCGAAGGCAGCGAGGCGTTCGCGCTGATCAAGGCGTCATCGGTGATTATTGCGGTGGAGACCGAGGGCGCCAGCCTGTCCGCGCGCAACTGCCTGGCCGGCACCGTGGAGCGCCTGGTCCCCGGCGCGGTAAACAGCGAGGTGGTGCTGGCCCTTGACGGCGGCGAGCGCCTGGCGGCGATCATCACCCGCGAAAGCGTCGAGCATCTGGGCCTTGCCGAAGGCTCTCCGGCCAGCGCGCTGTTCAAGGCCTCGAGCGTGATTGTCGGCACCCGCTAAGCGGCGCAGCGCTTTACCCCCTGCCCGGTCGCTGAGCAAACGCCGGCGGCCGGCGTCATTTAGCCATGTCGAATAATATTGAATATCATTTGCCTCATGCGGTAACGTGCGCAAACATTCCGACTCGCATACCGAGGACACGTCGCATGAACCGACACCCGCTCGCTGCCGTTGTTTCGCTTGCCGCCCTGATGCCGCTGGCCGCCCAGGCCGCCAACGACGCCACGCCTGACGCGGTCATCGCGAACTACGCCGATATCGCCCACGCCACCTACGAGGACTCGCTGACCGCGGCGCAAACGCTCAACGAGCGCATCGATGCGCTGCTGGAAAACCCCACCGCCGAGACTCTGGCCGCTGCCCAGCAGGCCTGGCTCGAGGCGCGGGTGCCCTATCAGCAGTCCGAAGTGTTCCGTTTCGGCAACGCCATCGTTGACGACTGGGAAGGCCAGCTCAACGCCTGGCCGCTGGATGAGGGCATGATCGACTACGTCGAGACCGACGACTACCAGCACGAGCTGGGCAGCGACGGCGCCACTGCCAACATCGTCGCCAACGACACCATCACCGTGGGCGGCCGCGACATCGACGTCAGCGAGCTGACCCCCGAGGTGCTGGCCGACCTCAACGAGATCGGCGGCTCCGAGGCCAACGTGGCCACCGGCTACCACGCCATCGAGTTTCTGCTCTGGGGCCAGGATCTCAACGGCTTTGACGCCGGCAACGGCGACCGCCCGGCGAGCGACTACGCCGCCGGCGACGACTGCACCCACGGCCACTGCGGCCGCCGCGGCGAGTACCTCGACGCCGTGTCCGACCTGCTGGTCGACGACCTTGCGTGGATGACCGAGCAGTGGGCCGAGAGCCAGGACGACAACTACCGCGCCGAGCTGCTCTCTGAAAGCGACGAGGAAGGCCTGCGCCGCATCCTCTTCGGCATGGGCTCGCTGTCCCTTGGCGAGCTTGCCGGCGAGCGCATGAAGGTGGCGCTCGAAGCCAACTCCTTCGAGGACGAGCACGACTGCTTCAGCGACAACACCCACAACTCGCACTACTTCAACGGCCAGGGCATTCAGAACGTCTACACCGGCATCTACGAGCGCACCGACGGCAGCGTCGTTTCCGGCCCGGCCATCGCCGACCTGGTGGAACAGGAAAACCCCGAGCTTGCCACCACCCTGCGCGGCCAGCTGGAAACCACCATGGACAAGCTTGGCATGATCAAGCAGGCCGCCGAGGCCGAAAGCTCGCCCATGGCCTTTGACATGATGATCGCCCCGGGCAACGACAAAGGCAGTGCGATGATCAACGACGCCATTCTCGCGCTGGTGGCCCAGACCGCCTCGCTTGAAAAGGCCGCCGGCACGCTTGGCATCACCTCGCTGCAGCCCGACACCGCCGGGCACAGCTTCTAAGCATCCGCCGCCCAGGCTGAACGTTGAACAACCGCCCTATGGCCCGGCCGCCAGGGCGGTTTTTGCCGTCAAGACCGCCAACTTCCACGAGGCAGCCCATGACATCGCCTTCTCTGACGCTTATCGCCGGGCTTGCGCTATCCGGCCTCACCCTTGCCGCCCCCGCTTTCGCTGCTGACGCTGCCGGCGCCAGCACCGCCGGCGGCTTTCCCGTGCAGGAGACCCGGCTGACCGGCGGCGCGGGCTCGGTGGAGCAGTTTGACCACAACGCCTATTCGCTGCCGCTGGACAACCTGGCCATGACCAAACGGCTGGACTTCAGCGTGGGCAACAGCTTTTTTCGCAACCCCTGGGTGGTCGCCCCGTC
This sequence comes from Halomonas cibimaris, assembly GCF_039537045.1. Taxonomy (GTDB): domain Bacteria; phylum Pseudomonadota; class Gammaproteobacteria; order Pseudomonadales; family Halomonadaceae; genus Vreelandella; species Vreelandella cibimaris. The sequence goes on from NZ_BAAAZT010000069.1 coordinate 26,530, forward strand.
AAGCACCGCCGCCCGTGACGGGCTGGGGCCTTTGTTCAACACCAACAGCTGCCAGGGCTGCCATATAAAAGACGGCCGCGGCCACCCGCCCACAGGCGACGAGACGCCCATCGCGCTGTTTCTGCGCCTGTCGCTGCCCGCCGAACAGGGCGATGACGAGACCCTGAAAAAGCTGGGCGTGGTGCCGGTGCCCGGCTACGGCCGCCAGCTGCAAACCGCCGCGATTCCCGGCGCCGAGCCCGAAGGCAACATGGTCATCGAACACGAAGCCCGCGAGGTCACCCTGGAAGGCGGCGAGACGGTGACGCTGACCGAGCCGCGCTACCGCATCGAAGCCCCCGCCTACGGCGCGCTGCCCGAAGATCTGAAAACCTCGCCCCGGCTGGCCCCGCCCATGACCGGGCTGGGGCTTTTGTCGGCGATATCCGACGACGACCTGCGCGCCGCCGCCGACCCGGATGACGCCAACAATGACGGCATCTCCGGGCGCATCAACCACGTCTGGGACGAGCGCCGGCAGGAAACCATGGTCGGCCGTTTCGGCTGGAAAGCCGGCGAACCCAGCGTCGAACAGCAGAGCATGCACGCCTTCGCCGGCGACATGGGGCTGACCTCGAGTCTGGCCCCGGCCACCGACTGCACCGCCGCGCAGCGCTGCGACGAGTTCGAAAGCGGCGGCAAGCCCGAAGTCAGCGACAAGGTCGCCGACTTCATCACCTTCTACGCCGAAAGCCTGGCCGTACCCATGCGCCGGAACATGGACGATCCGACGGTGGCGCAGGGCGCCCGCCAGTTCAACCGGCTGGGCTGCGCAGCCTGCCACACTCCGCGCCAGCAAACCGCCGACGACGCCTCGCGAGCGGCGCTTGCCGGCCAGACTATCTGGCCCTACAGCGACCTTTTGCTTCACGACATGGGCGAGGGCCTTGCGGACAACCGCGCCGAGTTCGAGGCCACCGGGCAGGAGTGGCGCACCCCGCCGCTTTGGGGCATCGGCCTTGCGCAAACCGTGAATCCCCGGGCGCGCTTTCTGCACGACGGTCGCGCCAAGACCCTTGAAGAAGCCATTTTGTGGCACGGCGGCGAGGCCGAACCGGCCAGGGAGCGCTACCGTAAGCTGCTGAAAAGCGAGCGCCAAAGCGTGCTGCGTTTTCTCGAATCGCTGTAACTCCCCTGTTTGATCAAGGAACCCGCATGGCTCACCCAAGCTCTTTATACCGCGCCGGCCTGACAGCGTTCGCGCTGCTGATGGCCGCCAATACCGCCAGCGCCGGCGAAACCCCGCGCGAGCAGTGGCACCGAGCGGCCGCGCAGCAGTACTCGGCCCTGGCCGGCGCCGCCGAGACGCTCGAACAAAGCACCGCCGACTACTGCGATACCCCCAGTACCGATGGCCGCGCTACGCTGGAGGACGACTGGCTTGACGCCTATCAGCGCTGGCAGGCGGTGCGCTACGTTCAGTTCGGCCCCGTCGAGCAGCAGAGCCGAGGCTGGCAGCTGCAGTTCTGGCCCGACGGCAAGAACCTCGTCGGGCGCAAGGTGAAAACGCAGCTGAACGCCGACACGCCGCCCACGCTCGAGGACGTGGAGCAGGCCGGGGTGGCGCTGCAGGGATTCCCGGCGCTTGAGTACCTGCTGTACGACGACGCCATGGACGCCACTGCGCTCAAAAGCCCTAACGCCTGCGGGTTTTTGAGCGCGGTGAGCACCAACCTGGTCCACGTCACCCGGGCGCTTGAAGACGACTGGCAGTCGTTCGGCGAGCGCTTTATCGGCACCGACAGCTACACCCATACCCTGCTGCAAAGCGCGATCCAGAGCGTGGAGCTGCTGGAAGAAAAGCGTTTGGCGAGCCCCCTGGGGCTACGCGGCAAGCCGGCCAGCATCTATCGCGCCGAGGCCTGGCGCAGCGGGAAAAGCGTAGCGCTGATGCGGGCAAGCCTTGAAGGCCTCCAGAAAGGCCTGATGCCGGGGCTTACCGCGCTACTGGAAAGCCGCGGCCACCCAGCGCTTGCAAACAAGCTGGAAAAGCAGCTGAAGGAGGTAGCCGCGCGGGCCGACACGCTACCCGACGGCCTGGCCCCGGCCATCAAAGGTGAAGGTTCTGGCTCCGAGCCCGAGAAAAAAGCCGCCTTTGCCGACTTCCAGGGCTTTTACGTGCAGCTAAGCCAGCTGCGCCGGCTGCTGGCCCGGGACGTCGCCGCCGCCACCGGGCTGCGCCGGGGCTTCAACTCGAGCGACGGAGACTGAGCGATGACCGTCAACCGAACCCGCCGCCGCCTGCTTGCCGCCGGTGCCGGGGCGCTTGCCCTGCCGGCGCTGCCCTCCCTTGCCTGGGCACTACCCGGGCGAAAACACGCCGACTGGCTGTTCAGCGCCGTGGACGACGCCCGCGGCAACCACCGCATTGCCGCCATCACCCCGAACGGCGAGCAGCACTTTACTCTGGCCATCCCCGAGCGCTGCCACGGCGGCTGCCTCTCGCCCACGGCCCCGCGCGCGGTGGTGTTTGCCCGGCGGCCGGGGCAGCATTTTTACGTGGTGGACGGCGACCGCCGCGAAGTCAGCCACCGCGTCGCCGCCGACGGCGGCCATCACTTTTACGGCCACGGCGTGTTTGCGCCCGACGGGCGCTATCTCTACGTCACCGCCAACCGTCTGGAAGACGCCATGGGGCTGGTGCGGGTATACGACGCCGAAGACGACTATCGCCACGTCCGCGATATCGAGCTTGACGGCATCGGCCCCCACGAAATCCGCCTGCTGCCCGACGGCGAGACGCTGGCGGTGGGGCTCGGCGGCATCAAGACCCACCCGGACTACGGCCGGGTCAAGCTCAACCTGGGCGAAATGGACCCGGCGCTTTTGCTGGTCAACCGCCAAAGCGGCGAAGTGATCGCTCGCCATCGGCCGTCTCACCATCAGTTGAGCTGCCGGCATCTGGACGTGGCCGCCGACGGCACGGTGCTCGCCGGCTACCAGTTTCAAGGGCCGGAGTGGGAAACCCACCCGCTGCTCTGCCGGCTGGGGCCGGACGGCGCGTTCTCGGAGCTTGCGCTGGGGGAGGCGCTGACCGCCAGCCTGCAGCAGTACACCGCAAGCGTCGCTGTGAGCCGCCGCCGGGCGCTGGCGCTGGTGACCGCGCCGCGCGGCCACAAAGTCATCATGCTCAACTATCAAAGCGGCGCGCTGTTGGCCGAATACGCCCTGGCCGACGCCGCCGGGGCGCGCTGCGACGGCGCTGGCGGCTTTGTGGTCTCCTCCGGGCGCGGCGGGCTGTATCGCGTCACCCCCGGCACGCCCAGTGCAGCAGCGCTTGCCGATCTTGCCCTCCAGTGGGACAACCACTTGACCTGACTTACCCGCCCCGGTACCCGATGTGGCGCTGCGTCAGGCGTTTGCCGGCTGCTCGGCGAGCTGGCGGCGTATCAGCTCGCCGAGCTTGCGCGCCGGCTCCGAAGGCCGGTGCGGCGCCCAGTGCAGCGCCAGCTCAATGCTTGGCAGCGCCGGCAGCCCGCTGGACTCATCCAGCGGCTTGAGCATCGGCGTGAGCATGCTGCGGGTAATCACCACAACGGCCAGCCCCGCAATGACCAGCGGCTTGAGCCCGCTCATGGACTGGCTGGTATAGGCCACTTGCCATTGGCGCCCGGCAGATTCCAGCGCCTCCTCGGCCACCTCGCGAAACACATCCGCCCCGCGTGAATACAGCGCCAGCGGCAACGGGTCGCGCAAAAGCGGCTGGTGCTGCAGCCCTACCGCCCAGAGAAGCGGCTCCCGGCGAATCACTTCGCCGCCCGGCGAGTTGCGCTGGCGGGTCACCAGTGCCAAATCCAGCTCATCGCGCTTTACCCGGCTCACCAGATCGGCGCTGGTGCCGCAGATCACTTCCAGCTTGACACCGGGATAAAGCTGATGGAAGTAGCTAAACACCGCCGGTAGCAGCAGGGCATAGTCTTCAGGGATGCCCAGGCGCAGCTCACCGCTGACCTGGCGGGCCTGCATGTCCTGCCATGCCTCGTCGTTGACCGTCAGCAGCCGCCGGGCGTGGGTCAGCAGGCGTTCACCGTCGGCGGTAATCTTCAGCTGCCGCCCCAGGCGCTCGTGGAGTTCGATATCCAGCTGCGCCTCCAGGCGCTTTAGCTGCATGCTCACCGTGGACTGGGTATAAGACAGCCGCCGGGCTGCGGCAGTCACGCTGCCGGTATCGGCCACCGCGACCAGCGTACGCAGCAAAGTAAGGTCAAACGTTGGGGTACGCATAAGGCTCCTTGTGCATTGCCGGCGTTTGCGTTGCTGGCCTTTCCAGGCGCTTAACGGCCGGCGCTTCACGGCTATTACATCACAATCCTTGATATGTACTATCAAAAACTATCGATTTTATGATGTTTCGTTGCGGGCTATGCTACACGAAAGCTGTTCAAGGCAAGGAGCTATCGTATGCATCAAATTCATCTTTTGACCCAGCGTTATTTCAGCGTTGCCGCTGCGTTAGTTGCCGTTGTGCTGTGGAGTGCCGCCCCGCTGCTGTCCGAACAGGCCCGCGGGCTTGCCCCGCTGCCGCTGGCGGCGTTTACCCTGCTGGCCGGTGCCCTGGCTACGCTGCCGCTCAGCCGCCGCCAGCCGACCGGGCACTTAAGCCTGCGCTGGCGCCTGGCCATCTGGATGGGATTGCCGCTGCTGACCACCGGCGCAGTAAGCAGCTACTTTCTGGGTATGCGCCTGGCCCCGGCGTCGGACGCCGCCCTGATCACCTACACCTGGCCTGTGCTGTTTATTCTGCTCAGCCAGTGGCTCACCTTCGGCCGGGTACGTTTTGCAAGCGTGCTCGGCGCGCTGATCGCCTTTGCCGGCGCAGCACTGCTGATGGCCCCTGAAGCCGGCCGCAGCAGCGAGAGCTCGCTTATCGGCTACGGCTTTGCCGCCCTTGCCGCGGTGTGCTGGGCGCTGTATTCCTGGCTTTGCCAGGCCACGCCGGTCACGCTGACCCCGCTGATGCCGCGCATTCTGCTGATCGCAAGCGTGGTGACGGCGGCGGCGTTTGTGCCCTTTGCCGAAGGCCACATTGCGCTGCCCGATAACACCACGCTGCTGGCGGGGCTGGCCATTGGCCTTGGGCCGTTCGGCATCGCCATGGTGGCCTGGGACAAAGCGCTGCGCCTGGGCAAGGCCAGCGTCATCGGCAGCCTCGCCTACGGCGTGCCGGTGCTGGCGGCGGCGTTTCTGGTACTGGCGGGCATGAGCGTGCTGGACTGGCGCCTGCCGATCGCCGGGGCACTGGTGGTGGGCGGCTGCCTGCAGGCCAGCCGGCGCTAATCAACGCGCCGGGGCGCCGAGCGGCTGTTGCGACGTGAAGCGCTGCGCCTTGCCGAATAGCGGCGCAGCCCGTACAGCAGTGCCACGCCCAGCGCCAGCCCGCCCAGCGCCCAGAACACCTCACCGTGGCCGCGGGCCGTGGCCAGCGCACCGAGCTGGCTGCCCAAAAGCGTGACGCCGGCAAGCCCGGGCACGATGCCCAGAACCGAGCCGACCATGTAATCGCGAAAGCGCAGATGAAAGGCCCCGGCCATCATGTTGGTCAGGGTAAAAGGCGCCAGCGGCAGCAGATTGATCACCACCATGGCGCGCACGCCGCGCCCGGCCAGATAGCGCGATAAACCGTTCAAATGCCGGCCGCCGTAGGTAAGCAGCGCATCGCGGCCCAGCCAGCGACCCACCGCGTACGACACCACCGACGAGCACAGCGTGCCAAGCGTGGCGTACACAAAGCCCCACACCGGGCCGAACGCCAGCCCGGTTACCGCCACCAGAATGCTCAGCGGAAACATCACCAGCAGTGCGGCCATATACACCCCGGCCACGGCGATAAACGCCCAGGGCGCATCCCGCCAATCAGGTACCTGTGCCACCCAGTCGCGCACCCGCGCCACGGTCAGAATGTCGTGCACGGCAAGCCACTGCCATAGCGCCGCCAGCGCCAGCAGCACCACCAGCGCACCCAGCGCAATAGTGAGCGATCGTGTCATGTGATTTTTCCCGTTGCGCCGCGCGCTGCCCCGGGCCGGCAAGGCGCAGCGGTCGTATTTCGTGCTATGTTCGCCGGCATCATGTGAAGCCCCCGCCCGAGGAGAACCAAGCGCGTGCGACGCCGGCGACTTATCCCGTGGATTTTCTATCTCAACCTGACGCTGATTGCGGCCCTTTTAGGGTACAAAGTCTATCTCAATTTCTTTGAGCAGGATTTTGCCGCCAACCACGCCGTTCAGGTCAAGCAGATCGAGGCGCTGCTCGAGCAAAAGGCGCACTACCGCTTTGCCGTGCTGGGCAACATCAACAACTCCGTGGGCATTTTCGAGCGCAAGATCATCCCGCTGCTCAACGACGGCGACTACGACTTTGTGGTTTCGGCGGGCAACGCCGTCTCCAGCGGCGGGGAGGACAAGTACCGCGCGCTGTTCGGCACCCTTTCAAGGCTTGAGATGCCTTATCTGCTGACCTTTGGCCCCGGCGAAGAAAGCCGCATCGGCGGGTTTCGCTTTTACGACCACTTCGGCCCCTATCACTTCAGCTTTGCCGCCGGCAATTCGCGCTTTACCTTTCTCGACAGCACCGGCACCACCGACTACGGCTGGCAGCGCCGCTGGCTCGATGAGCTGCTCGCCGCCGCCCACGCCGATAACCACTTTGTGTTCAGCGCCTATCCGCTGTACCCGGTGGACTACTCGGGGCTTTTGCGCCTGGACGACGATTACCTGTTCCCCGAGGGCGCGCGCCGGGCGTTTACCCGGCTGATGGAAAACGCCGGCGTCGACGCGGTGTTTTCCAGCGAACTGGCGCTGTTTGACCGCCAGACCCACGCCGGCACCGACTACGTGGTCACCGGCGGCGCCGGCGGGCTGGTGCTCAACCAGGGCCGCAGCCGCTATCACTTCGTCGCCGTGGACGTGGACGGCGAGCGCGTGACGCTGGAAGCAAAGCCGCTGGACATCGGCCAGCATCCGTTTTGGCGCACGGCGGAAAGCCTGTGGTTTTTCATCTATTCGCTGTTTTACGTGGGCTATCTCAACTTTATCCTGCTGGTGGCCATCTTTATCGCCGTGGCCATCTGGCTGTATCACCGGATCTTTACCGAGCAAGACTACTACCCCGACTTTGATATCGACCCCGACGCCGACGACGGCACGCCGCTGCGCACGGTCATGTTTACCAACAACTATCTGCCGTTTATCGGCGGCGTGCCGATTTCCATCGAGCGGCTCAAGCGCGGACTGGCCGCGCTGGGCCATCCGGTGATGGTGGTGGCCCCGCGCTATTCTCGCCAGGCCGACGACGAGGCCGACGTGCTGCGCCTGCGCTCGCTGCTGCCGCTGGGCAAGCACCAGGAGTTTCGTCTGGCCAACGTGTTCAGCGTGCAGATGGCACGCCGGGTGCGCGCGTTCAAGCCCGACGTGATCCATGTGCACCACCCGTTCTGGATCGGCCGGGCCGGCCAGCTGCTCGGCCGGCTTTTGGGCGTACCGGTGATGTATACCTACCACACCCGGCTTGAGCACTACGCCCACTACGTCCCGCTGCCCGGGCCGCTGTTTCGCAACTTTATCTCTCATGCCTTGGTCAAGCGCTTTGCCAACGGCTGCGACGCGGTGATCGTGCCCACCAGTTCGGTGGAAGAATATCTGCGCATTATCGGGGTGAAAAAGCCGATTTTCGTCCAGCCCACGGGCATCGAGTACGAACGCTTTGCCCACGTCGACGCCGAGGCGGTGAGCACACTGCGAAACCGCCTGGGCCTGGCCGACAAGCGCGTGCTGGTGTCCATTTCGCGGCTGAGCCGGGAGAAAAACATCGACTTTCTGCTTGACGGCCTGCGCCTTTTACACGACGGCGGCGAGCACAGCGCCCACCTGCTGCTGGTCGGTGAAGGCCACGACCGCCGCCGCCTCGAAGCGCGCGCCGCCGCGCTGGGGCTTGGCGAGCACGTCACGCTGGCGGGTGCCGTAGCACCGGAAGACATCCCCGCCTACTGCCACGCCGCCGAGCTGTTTGTGTTTGCCTCGCGCTCGGAAACCCAGGGCATGGTGGTGCTTGAGGCCATGGCCGCCGGGCTGCCGGTGGTGGTCATCCGCTCCAGCGGCATCGAGGATATCGTCAGCCAGGGGAGCAACGGCTATAAAACCGCCCCGGACGTCACCGCCTGGAGCCGCGCGGTGGCCGAGCTGCTGCATGATGCCGACAAGCGCCGGCGCATGGGCCGCCAGGCAGCCGCGTTTGCCGCCGGCCATCGCGTTGAGCACTTCGCCCGTAGCGTGCTGCGCGCCTACCGCTACGCGCTGGCGGTCAAACGCAAGCGCAGCGGCCGTCAGCGCGATAAAAACGCCTGACGCCGCCCGGCTAGTCGTTTTGCGGCTCCGCGGCAATGCGGAACCACAGCGCATAAAGCGCGGGCACAAACAGCAGGGTAATCAGCGTGCCCGCCGCCACCCCGCCGATCAGCACAAAGGCCAAAGGCCCCCAGAAGCTGTCCAGGGTCAGCGGGATAAAGGCAAAAATCGCCGCAAGCGCGGTGAGCACCACCGGGCGGGCGCGCTGTACGCCGGCCTCGACCACGGCCTCGCGCAGGGCCATGCCCTGCTCGCGGTTATCGGCCACCTGCTGGGTGAGTATCAAGGTGTTGCGCATGAGAATGCCGGCAAGGCCAATAAGCCCCAGCATGGCGACAAAGCCGAACGGCTGGCCGAACAGCAGCAGTGCGGCCACCGCGCCGATCAGCCCCAGCGGCGCGGTGGCGACCACCATGAACGTGCCGGAAAACGAACGCATCTGCAGCATGATAAACGTCAGCATCAAAATCACCATCAGCGGCTGCAGCGCGGCAATCGAGGCCTCGGCCTTGGCCGACTGCTCCACCGAGCCGCCGATGTCCATGCGGTAGCCCGTCGGCAGGCCGTCGCGCAGAGCACCCAGCGCCTCCCACACCTCGGCGCTCACGTCCTTGGCCTGGGCGCCGGCCACCTCGGCGTTGACTGCCACAAACGGCGCGCGGTTGTAGCGCTTGATGACCGGCTGCTCGAACGACACTTCCAGATCACCCAGCTGGCCAAGCGGCACGCGCTTGCCGTCCCGGGTTTGCACATCGAGGCTTTTCAAACTCTCCACGTCGCTTGCCGCCGCGCGGCCCACGGCGGGCGCCAGGCGGATGCCGTCGCGCAGCCGGGTGATAGTGACGCCGTCAAGCTGGAACTGCAGCTGGCGGGCCACGTCGTCCGGGGCCAGCCCCAACAGGCTCAGGCGGTGGCTGTCCATGCCTAAGCGCACTCGGGGCACCTTGGCGTCCCACGCCAGATGCGGGTCACGCACATGGGCGTTTTGCGCAAAGACCTCGCGCACGTCGTGGCCTATTTCACGCAGGGTGTCGGCGTCCGGGCCGAGCACCCGCACGCTCACCGGCCACTCCACCGGCGGGCCGTAGAGCAGGGTCTGCACGCGCACCCGGGCCTCGGGGAATTCGCCGCTGTCCACGTGCTGATTCAGCGTCTCAATCAGCGCATCACGGGACTCGATGTCGTCGGCTACGGCGATCAGCTCGGCAAAGGCGGGGTTGGGCTGCTCTGGGGCGGCGGAGATGAAAAACCGCGGCGCACCGCGGCCCACGTAGGCGGAAAGCGAGGCCACGCCGTCGGCCTCGTCCACCAGCGCCTCCAGCTTGCGCGCGGTGGCGTCGGTGGCGTCAATGGCGGTGCCGTCGGGGTGGTGGATGGTCACCAGCACTTCAAGCCGGTCGGAGCTGGGAAAGAACTGCTGCTCCACCGGCCCGGCCATGCCGGCCACGGCCAGCAGCAACAGTGCTGCGGTCAGCCCCACCACGGTTTTGCGGTAGCGCACACAGCGGCTGACCAGCCGGCGCAGGCGGCGGTAGTGCGGCGTCTGATAGACGTTTTCTTCGCTGGTGGCGCGCCTGTGGCGCACCGGCATCAGCTTGACGCCCAGATACGGCGTAAACACCACCGCCACCACCCACGACAGCGGCAGCGCAATGGCCAGCACCCAGAAGATATTGCCGGCGTATTCGCCGACGTTGGAGCGGGCAAAGCCGATGGGTACAAAACCCGCCACGGTGACCAGGGTGCCGAACAGCATGGGCGCGGCGGTGACCTTCCAGGCGTGGCCGGCCGCACTTACCCGGTCCCAGCCCTGCTCCATTTTCACCATCATCATTTCAATGGCGATAATGGCGTCGTCGACCAAAAGCCCCAGGGCGATAATCAGCGCGCCCAGGCTCACCCGGTCGAGATTGATGCCCATGGCCTTCATCACCACAAAGGTCATGGCCAGCGTCACCGGAATGGCGATGCCCACCACTACGCCGGCGCGCAGCCCCACGGCGAGCATGGTCACCAGCATGACCACCACCACGGCGATGAGAAACTTCACCTGAAACAGGTTCACCGCCCCGGCAATGGCGTCGGCCTGGTTGGTCATCACGTCAAGCTCGATGCCCAGCGGCAGCCGGGCGCGCTCGCCGGCCCAGAAGTCGTCCAGGCGCTCGCCCAGCGCCAGGCCGTTTTCGCCGTCGCGCATCACCACGCCCAAAAGCAGCGCGTCTTTCTCAAAGGCGCGCACCATAAAAGCCGGCGGGTCCTCATACCCGCGGGACACCTCGGCGATATCGCCCAGCCGAATCAGCTCGCCGTCGATGCGCAGCGGCACATCGGCCAGTGCCTCCGGGTCGGAGACGTCATTGTCCAGCCGCAAATAGACGCGCGGGCCGGCGGTATCCAGAAAGCCCGCGGGCAGCAGCTTGTTATGCGCTTCAATGGCATCAAAGACGTCCCCGGGGGCCATGCCCAGGCTTTGCAAGCGCGGCATGTCAAAGTCGATCTGCACGCGCTCGTCGCGCTCGCCCAGCACTTCGGCGCGGTTGACGCCGTCAAGGCGCTGCAGCCGGTCGCGGATGCCCTCGGCCTCGCGCAAAAGCTCGCGCATGGAGAGTTCGGGCGCGGTCAGCGCCACCAGCGAGAAATACACGTCGCCGAAGTCTTCGTTGATGATCGGCCCCACTACGCCGTCGGGCAGGCTGCCGGCGGCGTCCTGCATGCGCCGGCGCACCTGATAAAAGCGGTCGGGCACGGCCTCGCCGGGGGTGGATTCCTCGAATTCGATCTGCATGTCCGCCCGCCCGGGGCGAACGGTGGTTTCCACCCGGTCGATGTTGTCCACCGCCTGAATCTGCTTTTCCAGCGGGTCGGCAATGTGGTTTTGCACCTCTTCCGGCGTGGCGCCGGGCCACAGCGCCGAGACCATCATCACGCGCATGGTGAAGTCCGGGTCTTCCGCCCGGCCCATGGAGGCAAAGGCGTAGAGCCCGGAGGCCAGCGCCACCAGCAGAAAAAACAGCGTGACCGAGCGCTCGCGCACCGCCAGCGCCGAGAGGTTGGGAAAGCTCACGATGCCGGCTCCTCGGCGCCCGGCGGCGCCAGCGCCTCAACCGGCATGCCCGGGTTGAGCAGGTGGGTGCCCAGCGCAATCACCGCCATGCCGGCCTTAAGCGCCTCGCCGCTGACCAGCGCCCGGTCACGTTCGATCCGCGCCACGCTGACCGCAAGCGGGCGCGCCTGGCCCTCAACGATGCGCCACACCTGCGCGCCCTCGCCGCGCGCGTCCACCGCCGCCACCGGCACCCGGTACAGCGGGGCCGCCGCGGCCCGCCGGTCAGACGCCGCGGCGAAACGCGTTTTCACCACCTCGCCCAGCCCCACCCCCGCGGGCAGCGCGCCGTCAATGCGGTAGCGCGCCTGCCAGGTGCGGCTGGCCGGATCAACCGAGCCGGACACCTGGCGACGCTCAAGCGCCAGCGTCTCATCGCCCAGCAGCAGCTCGCCGGCGGGCGGCGGGCGCACGTTCGAGGGAAACGCCACTTCAACCTCCCGAGGGCCCGCCTCGGCAAGCCGGGCCACCGGCTGGCCGACGCCTACCACCTGGCCCGGCTCACCGCTGACCCGGGTTAAAAGGCCGTCGCTTTCCGCGCGCAGGGTGGCGTAGGCAAGCGCGGTTTTCGCCTGCTCGACCTGTGCCCGGGCAGACGCCTGCCGGTCGCTGCGCTGCTGCGCTTCCAGCTCGGCGCGATCAAAGGCCTGCCGGCTGAGGTAGTCGCGGGCAAACAGCGTGCGGGCGCGTTCAAGGTCTGACTGCGCGACCGCCGCCGAGGCCCTGGCTGAGGCCAGCTCGGCTTTGGCCGCGTTCAGCGACTGGCGCAGATCGCTGTCGTCCAGCGTCATCAGCACCTCGCCCTTGGCAACCGGCTGGCCGGCATCCACGCGGCGGGTGGCAATCTGGCCGGCAACCTGAAACGCCTGGGGCGTTTCGTAGCGGGCCCGCACGGTTCCGGTCAGGCGCAGGGTCGGCGCGGCGACCTCGGCCACCGACGCGGTTTTTACCCGCCGAGGGGCCGAGTTTTGCGGGCCTTTCGGCGCATCACCGCAGCCGGCAAGCAGCAGGGCGGCACATAAAGCGGCATATAAAAAAGCAGCGAGTGGGCGCATGGCGGTCTCTGGGCTGGCTTGAGTCAGTGGCTCAAGCGTAAATCAAACGCTTGTTTATTAACATGCGCAAGCGTCAGCCCGACCGCTTGAGCCAGGCATAGACGTGGCGCTGCGCATAGCCGACAAAGCCCGCCCGGGCGTACAGCCGGCGTGCCGGGGTGTTGGTGGTATCCACCGAAAGCAGCAGGCGACGCGCCCCGGCGGCGTGCGCGCGGGCAAAGGCTGCGTCAAGTACCGCCCGGCCCAGCCCCTGGCCGCGCGCCTCGGGTGCAAGTCCCATCAGTAAAACCTCCATGCCGTCCACCGCCGGGCGCGGCGCCAGCAGAAGCGCGCCGACGGGCTGTGGCGGTTCGCGGTCGTCAAGATAGACCGCCGACCAATGGGCCGGGGCCGTATCGTCCTGCTGATAAAAGCCCGTCAGCAGCGCGGTGGCCCCCAGCGTTTCGCAAAGGGCAACGCAGTCCAGCGAGTTCTTCTGCACATCGGCAATCACCGCGATCTGGCCGGCGCGGTCAAGCGCATCCCAGGGGCCCAGGCGCACGGTCGTCGCTGCCGGGGCTACCGGCGCGGTGAGGTATTCCAGCGGCGCCACCAGCATCATTCCGGCGTCTTTTAGCGCGGCGGCGGCGTCAGCGTCGTCAGGGCCCAAGACCGCCTGGCAAAGGGCAAAGCCGCGCCGGCGGACCCAACGGCGTGCGCCGCGCAGCAGGGCGCCGCGCGCGCCGCACGCACAGGGCGGCCACAGCTGCGCGGTGTTGCCGGGCAGCGGCTGCACCCAGAGCGCGGCCTTTAGGGTTTGGCCGCGCAGCGCGACCAGCAGCCCGTCCCAGCCGTGATCGGGCGTTTTTTGGTGGTCAGCCACCGCCTGGGCAAGCTCGGCGCGACCGGCGCCATGCCCGGCGGCGGCCAGCTGCATGATGGCCTCCTGGCGCCGCGCCGGCGGGCACGGCACGACGCGATCGCCGCCGGCGTCAAAGGTGTCAGGGGCGGGCACGGGGCGAGCGCTCCTGTGGCGGCAGACCAAGATACGGCGCGTACCTTGAATACGAGCAAGTTCGCCTGCATATCCTAGCTAGCTTATCCATTGATTCACTCATTGATTCGTCCGTTAAGTAGAGAGCCGCCATGTCGATTATTGACCCGCGTACCGGCGAGGCGCTGACCGCGCCGGTTGAGCAAAGCGATGCAACCTCTGCCGCCGCACCGCCCGGCACCGCAGAAAACGGCAGCGCCGCGCCGGGCACCGTGCGCCCGGAAGACGTGATTGTCGACGTCGACGCCGGCAACATTCAGCAGATTCTGGAAGCCTCCATGCAGGTGCCGGTGCTGCTGGACTGCTGGGCCCCCTGGTGCGAGCCGTGCAAAACGCTGACGCCGGTGCTGGAAAAGCTCGCGGTGGAATACCGCGGCGCCTTTATTCTGGCCAAGCTCGACGTCGAGGCCAACGCCGAGATCGGCAGCCAGCTGGGCGTGCGCTCGGTGCCGGACGTCAAGCTGGTCAGCCAGGGCGGGCTGGTCGACAACTTTACCGGCGCGCTGCCGGAAAAAGATATCCGCGAGTGGCTGGGCCGCTATTTTCAGCCGCCGGAAGACGCCCCGACAAGCCCTGAGGAGCTGGCGGAGGCGGCCATGGAAGCCGGCGACGCGGCAACCGCCCGAGAAATCTATCAAGCACAGATGGAGCAGTACCCGGAGCATTACCCTTATCAGGTGAGCCTGGCCCGAGCGCTGGCGGCCGAAGGCCGCGGCGACGAGGCGCGGGGCCTGCTCGACAACCTGCCGCCGGAAGAGCGCGACGCCGCACCGGCGCGCGGGGTGCGTGCCAGCATCGAGTTCAGCGAGCGCGCCCTGCCCCACGCCGAGATCGAGGCCCTCGCCGAGCGCGACGACAGCGAGGCGCGTTTTCAGCGTGCCCTGCGCCAGCTCGCCGACGGCCAATACGAAGCGGGGCTGGAAGGGCTGCTGCGGCTGATGCAAAGCGATCGCGGCTACGGCGACGACGCCGCGCGCAAAACGCTGCTGCAGGTGTTCGACGCCCTGGGCGCCGAACACCCGCTGACCGTGGCCTATCGGCGCAAGCTCTTTGCGCTGCTCTATTAATAAGCCTACGCCTGGCCTTCGCCCTTGAGCAGCGCATCCATACGCTCAAGGGCAGCGTCAAGCTGGGCGGCCGTGGTCCCGAAATTCAGCCGCACAAAGCCGGGGCTGGCAAAGTCCGCGCCGTCGGACAGCGCCACCCCGGCACGCGCCAGCAGCGCCTGCTGGGGCGAATCCCCCAGCCCCGCATCGCGCATGTCAAGCCAGGCCAGATAGGTGGCTTCAGGCGTGCTCATGGTCACCCCGGGCCAGCGCGCGACGTACGCGGCAATCCGCGCACGATGGCCGCGCAGCGTCTCAAGCAGCGCCTGGCGCCAGGGCTCGCCCTCGGCGTAGGCGGCCTTCGCCGCTTCCATCCCCAGCACGTTGCACTCGGGTAAAAGCCCCGCCGCCGCCGTGCTGAAGCGTTTGCGCAGCACCGGATCGGAAATGATCGCACAGGCGGTGGAAAGCCCTGCCAAATTGAAGGTCTTGGACGGCGCCCAGAGCGTCACGGTGCGCGCGGCAAGCTCAGGGTAGGCCGCCGCCAGCGGCCGGTGACGCGCGCCCGCGTCCAGCAGCAGATCGCAGTGCAGCTCGTCGGAAACCACGTAGAGGTCATGGCGCACGACAAGCTCGGCAAGACCGGCCAGCTCGTCATCGCGCCATACCCGCCCGGTGGGATTGTGCGGCTGGCACCACAGCAGCAGGCGGGTTTGCGGGGTAATGGCGGCTTGTAGCGCTGCAATATCCAGCCGCCAGCCCTCGCCGGTCGCCTCCGGCGGGGCCAGGGCGGCCTGCTGGGCGAGCCGGCCGGTATGGCGGGCCACGTCCAGAAACGGCGGATAGATCGGCGTGACGGTTAACACGCCGTCACCGGGCTCGGTTAGCGCCATGCAGGCTAAATGCAGAGCCGGCACCACGCCGGGCAGCCACTGCTGCCACTCGGGCTCAATGGCCCAGCCGTAGTGGGCCAGGCTCCAATCGCACAGCACACCGGCCAGATCGGCCGGCGCGTAGGCATAGCCGAAAACGCCGTGCTCCACGCGGCGCGTCAGCGCTTCAATCACCGCCGGCGGCGAACGAAAATCCATATCCGCGACCCAAAGCGGGAGCACCTCACCGCCGTAGCGGTGCCATTTTTTCGAGGAATAGCCACCCAAGGGGTGGCGCCGCTCGATCGGCGTGGCAAAATCAAACGCCATGAGCTCTCTCCGTTTATATAAAAGCCGATAGTTTGCGGTGCCCCAGCGACGCCGCCACGGCCATTGTTTCGCAACCCGCCGCCGTCGGGAACCGTCAGGAGCCACCCTATGGCCATCCGCTACAATCTTTGGCTTGATCCGGACAATACCGCTCAACACCGCGCCATGGAAGCCGAGCTGGAAGGCTACTTCATGGCCCGCTTCGCCGACTACCCGCACATTAGCCTGGCCGATGCGGACCCTTACGACTATGATGCGCCGTTCAACCGGCTCTACGACGTGCTCATCGCCCGTGCCGCGGAGTTCTGCGAGCGCCGCTGGGGCTATGTTGCCACCCCCGCCCAGCTCAATCGCTGCTTTTTTCGCGCAGTAGGGCGCTCCAGCAAGATCGTGCCGGACGAGCCCTAGGCTGCGCTACGTTTTCTTTTTACGCGCTATTTTCCTTACGCTCTGTTTTTACATCCTGTTTTATGCCCTGTTTTTACGTCCTGTTAGAGATACCGCCATGCTGATCCGAACCGCGCACGCCCCGTCGGCGTCCGAGCTTGATATCATCACCTGTCAGCTGGGCCGTGCGCCGCGCGGCATCGAGGCCGTTGCCGCCGTGGACGGCGAAAATACCCCGCTCGCCCTGCGCATGGCGCCCATCGTTGCCGGCGCGCCTTTTCCCACGCTGTACTGGCTGTCCAGCGAGCGGCTGAGAGTGGAAATTTCGCACCTGGAAGCCGCCGGCGTGATCAAGCAGCTGGAACAAAGGCTACAGGAAGACGCCGACTTTCTCGCCGCCTATCACCAGAGCCATCGCGACTATATCGCCGAGCGCTGGGCATGGATGAACGAGGCGCAGAAAGCCGACATCGCCCGCCGAGGCTACACCCAGGTGCTCACCGAGCGCGGCGTGGGAGGCATCAGCAACTGGGATCAGGTGCGCTGCCTGCACACCCAGTACGCCCATCACCTGGGCGGCCACAACGCCATCGGCCAGTGGCTGGACGATACCTATCGGCTGGATCGCTGCCTGCCGTAAGCGCTGCTTTCTCTTTACCCACAAGGACTTTTTCATGGCCCGTTTTTGCGTTTATCTTGGCTCACGCAGCGGTGAGCACCCCGACTTTTGCCAGGCCGCCACGGCGCTGGGCCGGATGCTGGCCCGGCGCGGCCATACGCTGATTTACGGCGGCGCACGCATCGGTCTGATGGGGGCGCTGGCCAACGCAGCACTGGACGAAGGCGGTGACGTCATCGGCGTGATGCCTGACCACCTGGTCGAACGCGAACAGGCCCATCTCGGCCTGACCGAGCTCATTCGAGTGCGCGACATGCACGCGCGCAAGGCCGCCATGGCCGCCCGCGCCGACGCTTTCATGGCCCTGCCCGGCGGCATCGGCACGCTGGAGGAGCTGTTTGAAATCTGGACCTGGGGCTATCTGGGGCTGCACGACAAGCCGCTGGGCGTGCTCAACGTGCAGGATTTCTACACGCCGCTGCTGAGCTTTGTCGACGCCACGGTCGAACACGGCTTTTTGCATCCGGCCACCCGGCACATGCTGCTCGACGCCGCCACCCCCGAGGCCTTGCTTGACGCGCTGCAAGCCAAGCTTAAGCTAGCAGCCTTTCCCATCATCAGGAGTGTTGCATGTATGCCATGCATTTTAGCGGGCAGCAGGCCCGCTGGCAGGAAACCGCCGAGCTTGATCCGCCGCGCCCCGGTGAGGTGCAGCTGCGCGTTGCCTACGCCGGGGTCAACCGCGCCGATCTGATGCAGCGCGCCGGCCACTATCCGCCGCCGCCCGGGGTAAGCGATATTCCCGGGCTCGAAGTCAGCGGCACGGTGATCGGCGTCGGCGCAAACGTCCGCTCGCTGGCCGCAGGCGACGAGGTCTGTGCGCTGCTGGCCGGCGGCGGCTACGCCGAAAAGGTCAACGTGGATGCCCGGCAGGTGCTACCGCTGCCCCGCGGTTTTTCGCTGCGCGACGGCGCGGCACTGCCCGAGGTGTTCGCCACCGCCTGGCTGAATCTGTTTATGGAAGGCAACCTTCAGCCCGGCGAGCGCGTGCTGCTCCACGCCGGCGCCAGCAGCGTCGGCCGCGCGGCGATTCAGCTGTGCCGGGCGTTTGACCGGCCGTGTTTTGTCACCGCCGGCAGCCAGGCCAAGCTGGATGCCTGCGCCGCACTCGGGGCCGACGAGGGATTCAACCGCCACGACGGCAGCTTTGTGGACGCGGTAAAAGCCTGGGGCGGCGCTGACGTGATTGTCGACCCGGTCGGCGCAAGCTATCTGCCCGACAACCAGCGCGTGCTCAACGCCGACGGGCGGCTGGTGCTGATCGGCCTGATGGGCGGGCGCCACGCCGAGCTGGATATGGGCAGAATGCTGGTGAAGCGCCAGCGTTTGATCGGCTCCACTCTACGCGGCAAATCCCCGGCCGCCAAAGGCGAGATCATGCAGGCGCTTTACACCCACGTCTGGCCTTTGCTGGAAAGCGCCAGGCTCAACATCCAGCTTGACCGCTGCTGGCCGATAGAAGAGGTCAACGACGCCCACGCCTGCATGGAGCAAAATGCCAACGCCGGCAAGCTGGTGCTGCATATCAGCGCCAGGCAGTAAGCGCCCGCGTGTGGGCATAGGTAAGCTGGAGCAGGCGAGCATCGTCGCCGGCGCGGTGGCGCTGAATGCCGTGCTGGGCCATCAGCGCCTCCCGGGTCGGATACCATAGCGCCTGCTGCTCTTCGCTGAGCAGCAGGCGCAGCGTCTCCAGGCGAAACGCCGGCAGCATGCCGGCATGGTGAAACAGCAGCGAAAGCCAGGTGTTGTCAAACCCCCAGCTGTCGCTGTAGACCTTTTCCAAACCGCCCAGCTCGTCGTTGAGCCAGCGGGCCACTTGAATGACGGGGTGGCCTTCGCGCTCAAGGCGTTCACGCGATATGCCGTGAAGCCGCTCGGCCTGGGGGTCCCAGTGCGTCCAGTCCCGCCGGGGCTGAATCAGCAGCGCACAGCCGCTGCCGTCGCCTCGGGCAATGCCCACTTCAATGGGGTAGCTGCCGCGCCCAAAGCCGGACGCTTCGATATCCAGCAATGTCGGTAGCGTCTCGTTCACGGGCTTTCTCACTGGGTCAAGCGCGCGGCGGGGTCGCCGCCGGGTCGGGTTACGATGCGCCGGCGGTCAGCGTGTCGTCGGCCAGCTGCTGCCAGTAAGCTGCCTGCTCGCCGTCGACGGCAAGGCCCAGCTCTCCCTGGCGATAGGCGCGCACCAGCCGCTCGGCGGCAAGATAGTGGCCGGCCTTGGCCGCTCGGGCATACCAGGTAACGGCATATTCGTCCCGACGCGGATACTGCGCGCAGCCGTGCTCGTAGATCCGCGCGACCTGATACTGCGCCTTGAGGTCTCCTGCGTGGGCCGCTTCTACCACGTAGCGGGCACCGCGGGCCTTGTCCTGAGGAGAGGCGCTGCGGTGAAACAGCATATGGCCGTACACCGATAGCGCATCCGGATGCCCGGCCTCGGCGCAGTGCTTGAAAAGCCTAAGCGTCAGCCGCTGGGTGCGCTTTGATCGCGGCAGCAGCCAGCGGGTATGAAAAAGCCTATCGGCCAGGCGATACTCAAGACGCGTCAACAAAGATGATGCCTGCAACATGGCGAACCACCTTGCCTGTCAAGTGGAATCCGGAAAAGCCGCCAACAGCGCACTTGCGGCTACCCTAGTGTGCCCTTGTCCGACCGGCAGCCGGCCAACGGGCTGGCAAGCATACGCCCGGCGCTGCAAGGACTCAACCCCCGTCATTTGCCGCCTGTCATCCCCCTCGCTACCATACGCTTTACGCGCCGGCAACGACGTTACGTCCGCGTCTTCAGGCCTTTCAAAAGGAGATCATCATGCAAACGCGCCCTTTGGGTAACACCGGCATCAACCTGACACTTCCCGCCCGCCGCGCACTGCGCTTTGGGCGAGGGTTCCCGGGTCACCCCGAGAACCTTCCTGCTTCAACACGCCTTCACTAGGCCGTGACGATTAGGCCACAGCCCCCGATCCAGTCGCTCCACAGGCTACCCCCGCCCGTCCGGCGGTTTCGATATTCCGGTTCTTCGTCGTTTCATGTGGATTTGGCCTGATCCAGCAGGCGGCCCACCGGGCTGCCGATCAGGTAGATCATCGCGATGAAGTTGGCCTCGTTCCGGTAACC
>NZ_BAAAZT010000070.1:0-49841 GCF_039537045.1 Halomonas cibimaris
TATCGCGACGCGTTACGATAAGCTCAAGCGAAACTACGAAAGCATAGTGGCCTTGGCGTGCAGCTTTTTATGGCTGCCAATGTGAAACGTCAACAGGCCCTAGTAGGGAAGCGACAGTGCCGTGGTTTAACCCTTTTTTCGGACGTGAACAGGAATAACTAAAAATCAGCAGCTTAGCGGCACTATTCAAAAAAGGGTAGTGCCGCTTTTTGGCGCATTAGCTCTTTAATAATCAATCAATTACGATTATCATGCTCTAGCTCGCTGCCGCCCAGGCAGCTCAGAAAGATGGAATACGACGGCAGCGACTTGCAGCTGGGCTCGCTGCCGCCCAGGCAGCTCAGAAAACGTATTCAAGGCCGCGCTCCTGAACCGGAAGGCTCGCTGCCGCCCAGGCAGCTCAGAAAAACAGCGCCCCGCTTCGGCGGGGCCATGGAGAGCTCGCTGCCGCCCAGGCAGCTCAGAAAAGAGTGGGTGCAGGATGCGATGGGTATCGGCCGCTCGCTGCCGCCCAGGCAGCTCAGAAATACACCGGCAAGGCCGCGCTGGTCATGCGGCAGCTCGCTGCCGCCCAGGCAGCTCAGAAAGTTACGCTCCTGCTACGCTTTTTGTGGCGACCGCTCGCTGCCGCCCAGGCAGCTCAGAAATATATGCCGATGGTCGCCGGCATCCTGAAAAAGCTCGCTGCCGCCCAGGCAGCTCAGAAATCGAAAAGAAAAATATCATCACGCCGGGGCGTGCTCGCTGCCGCCCAGGCAGCTCAGAAATTCGATCTGCGCGATAGTCTCGGCATCGGTGAGCTCGCTGCCGCCCAGGCAGCTCAGAAATGCCCGTCCTGCGGGCTGGCGCTGACCAAAAAGCTCGCTGCCGCCCAGGTAGCTCAGAAAAATATCATTATTGTGGACGAGGCCCACCTGTCGCTCGCTGCCGCCCAGGCAGCTCAGAAAAACAACATCGCAGCATTCGCCCGTGCCATGACGCTCGCTGCCGCCCAGGCAGCTCAGAAAGAGCAGGTGACGACGATCCCCCGGGGCTCGCAGCTCGCTGCCGCCCAGGCAGCTCAGAAAATGCCGCCGCTCTCGTCCGGCAGGTGGGCCAGGCTCGCTGCCGCCCAGGTAGCTCAGAAATCCCTGGCTAAACGCCTGACTCCATTTGCGTTGCTCGCTGCCGCCCAGGCAGCTCAGAAACGATCTCCGCACCCGCGGGGGTGGTCCGCTACGTTCGTTGCCGAACAGGCAGCTTATGCAGGGCACTATCCGGCAGGCCTCCGGCCTGCTTTGCCCGGTAAAGCCGGCTTCTTGCGGAAATGGGTGCGCTGCCCCCGGGCACTGTTAACCCTCCCGCGTGCAATTTTTTCAAGCACCTGAAACAATACGTGGGTTTTCGCAGCCGTACGCGCGCGGCTGCGATATGCTACAACGGTAGCCAGATTTTGCTCGGGCGGGGCCGCCCGCCGGCACTTATTTCACGTTTAGCGACGACGCTTATCCCGGAGACCTGCATGTCAGCCAAGACGCTCGCCCTGATCGAAGAACACGATGTGAAATGGATCGACCTGCGCTTTACAGACACCATCGGCAAGGAGCAGCACGTCACGATCCCGGCGCGGGACGTGGACGAGGATTTTTTTGAAGACGGCCAGATGTTCGACGGCTCTTCGATGCTGGGTTGGAAGGGCATCAACGAGTCGGACATGGTGCTGCGCCCGGAAGACGGCACGGCCTACCTCGACCCGTTCACCGAGGATGCCACTCTGGTGCTGCGCTGCGACATCATCGAGCCGGCGACCATGCAGGGCTACGACCGCGACCCGCGCTCGATCGCCAAGCGCGCCGAGGCGTTCTTGCAGTCCACGGGCCTGGGCGATACGGCGTTTTTCGGCCCGGAGCCGGAGTTTTTCATCTTCGACGAGGTGCACTGGAAGACCGACATTCAGGGCTCCATGTACAAGATCACCTCGGAAGAGGGCGCCTGGTCGTCCGATCACTCCATCGAAGGCGGCAACCTGGCCCACCGCCCCCGAGTGAAGGGCGGCTATTTTCCGGTGCCGCCGGTGGACAGCTTCCACGATATTCGCGGGGCGATGTGCAACACCCTGGAGGCCATCGGTCAGAGCGTTGAAGTCCACCACCATGAGGTGGGCACCGCCGGCCAGAACGAGATCGGGGTCAAGTTCAACACCCTGGTCAAAAAGGCCGACGAAGTGCAGGAAATGAAGTACGTGATCCATAACGTGGCCCACGCCTACGGCAAGACCGCGACTTTCATGCCCAAGCCGCTGGTGGGCGACAACGGCTCCGGCATGCACGTGCACCAGTCGTTCTGGAAGGACGGCGAGAACCAGTTTGCCGGTGACGAATACGCCGGGCTTTCGGAAATGGCGCTGTACTACATCGGCGGCATCATCAAGCACGCCCGGGCGCTGAACGCGTTCACCAACGCCTCGACCAACTCCTACAAGCGCCTGGTGCCGGGCTTTGAAGCGCCGGTGATGCTGGCCTACAGCGCGCGCAACCGCTCGGCCTCGATCCGTATTCCCTACACCGCAAGCCCCAAGGGCAAGCGGGTGGAGCTGCGCTTCCCCGACCCCACGGCCAACCCCTACCTGTGCTTTGCGGCGATGCTGATGGCGGGGATCGACGGCATCAAACACCAGATTCATCCGGGTGATGCCATGGACAAAAACCTCTACGACCTGCCGCCGGAAGAGGGCAAGGAAGTGCCTACCGTGGCGAGCAGCCTGGAGCAGGCGCTGGACGCGCTGGACGAAGACCGCACTTTCCTGACCGAAGGCGGGGTGTTCAGCG
The DNA here is from genome assembly GCF_039537045.1 of Halomonas cibimaris. GTDB lineage: Bacteria > Pseudomonadota > Gammaproteobacteria > Pseudomonadales > Halomonadaceae > Vreelandella > Vreelandella cibimaris. The sequence goes on from NZ_BAAAZT010000070.1 coordinate 2,808, forward strand.
ACGAGATGATCGATGCCTACATCGCGCTGAAAAGAAGCGATGTGGATGCGCTGCGCATGACCACGCACCCGGTCGAGTTTGAGCTGTATTACAGCTGTTAAAGGCCGGGTACACTGCCGGAAAAGGCGGAATCGGAAAAGTTGAACGGGAAACAGTTGAACCGAAAAAAGCGGCGTCAGGAAAAGCGAGCCTAACCGCGCCATGGCCGATGATGGGTACTCCCGCTTGGTGAGCGGGAGTCGCCGTCGCGCGTGGCCGACGGTCAGTCGACGCCCAGCCGCTCCATAAAGTCGGGCGCGGGTGCGGCCTCCAGCAGATACACGGCGTCGGCCGGGGCCGGCGTGTTCGGGCGGCAGGTGGCAGCCGGCAGCGGCATAAGCGTCATCTGTGCCTGCACGCTGCGCTCGGCAAGCTGATGGGCCACGCCGTCGTTGTACTGCATGTGCCCTGTGCCCATGAGCCCCACGGCGAGGCGGCCGCCGGCGCTGGCTCGGGCCAGGGCATCGGCCATGGCGGCGTCCCAGGCCAGCTGGGCGCGCAGGAATGTGGCAAACGGCTGCTCCAGCGGGTGGGCGTCGTATACCCGGCGCAGGCGCTGGCGGTAGGCCGGCGTTGGCGCGGCGGGCGGGGCAATGTCGTGGCGCTCGGCGGCGGGCACGGCGTCAAAGCCGTCGTCGGCCAGCCGGCGGCGCAGCTCAGGGGCGATGTTGAGCGCTATCAGCGGAAGGCGGTTCATCCGCGCGAAGTGGAAAATCGGCAGGTACATGGCCGCCTCAAAGCCCCACACCTCGTCCCAGCGGCTTTGGCGTAGCAGGGCGGCTTCGCTGAGTTTGCCGGCGACCCAGGCGTCAAGCACCGGCTGGGCGCTGCGGGGCAGCATTTCCAGGCCGATCACCATGTCGTCGCGGTGGGCGGCAAGGCCGGCTAGGGTGGCAAGTTCGAAGCGGTGATGGGCGATTTGGTCGTGGTGCTCGCCGATCAATACCACGTCCTGGGCGGCGGCCTGGGCCATGACGCGGGAGGCCGGTGTGACGGCCTCGTGCTGCCACCAGTCGCCCGGGGTCAGGCAGTCATCGGCGGGGCTGGGTGCGGCGAAGGCGGTAAGCATCAGCCCGAGCGGTAAAAGGCGTGATCGGCGCATGGCAATCCTTGACGATGTTGGTGAAGGCGAGAAAGCGAGAAGGCGAAGTGAAGCAGCGCAAAGCCGGCTCAGGCGCGGTTGGCAAGGGTCTGGCAGTGGCGCAGAAAGCGTGCGAAGTCATCGCCGATGAGGGCCAGGCTTGCGTGCAGGCGGTGGTCGTCGTCGACCAGGCGCAGCGACAGGCGCTGCTCTCGGGCGTAGTCGATCACCGCGCCGGGGGCGATCACGTCGTCCTGCCAGCCGTGAATGATGTGCGTCGTCTGAGCGCTGAGCAGCGGCGAGGTCTCCGGGTAGTCGACCAGCCCCAGCGCCGGGGCCAGCAGAAAACAGCCCAGCACGGCATGTTCGGCACCCAGCATGGCGCTGAGCCAACCGCCGAGGCTGGAGCCGGCCATGATGCAGCGGGCCGGGTCGTCGCCGCGGGCAAGGCGCGTGTGGCGCAAATGCAAAAGCCGTTCGCGAGGGTCGGGCAGGGTGCGATAGTCCATCACCACGGCTTCTATGTCGTCAATCTGCTCGGCGATGCCCTTGAGCGCTTGCATCTTGAGCGCGCCGGGGCCGCTTTCCAGGCCGTGAGAGAGGTAAACGGTAATCATGATTGCCCCGCGGTTGCGTGCCGATGAGCCGGATGCCGCAAGTGCGCCGCCGACGTGTAATGAAACCCTAGCGGGTTCGCCGGCGGCTGCCAAGCGAGGCGTTCGGTGCCCTGTATGACGTTTTGCAGTGAACGGGCCACATCCTTGGCGGCGAAGGTGACAGCCATGCCGGTTTCGGGCACGCTAGGAGGATGCGGGCGGTAGTCGGCGGCGCAGGCCGACGTTGGCTTGAACACAGGATAAAAACACGGCAAAGGAGAGCGCTCAGGTGGCAGTTTACGGCGGCATACGGGCCCATGAGCTGGGCTATTGGCTGAATGCGCTGACCCATGCAGCGTATGACCCGCGTCGCCCGCTGACCGGCGTTCACGGCGGCTCTGCCCGGGCGCGCACTGCCCGGCAGGATCTGCTGGATATCGCCTGCTGCTACCGCAGCAATCGATACAGCGCGGAAGAGGGCGCCGCTGCACTTTCCCGCTGGTGTCTGCACTATCTGGACGAAGCCGAATGGTACCGCCTGACCGGTGAGCGATGCGCCCCGGCCGCCGACAGCCGCAAAGCGCCCGCTGAGCCGCTGCCGCGCCATCGTGCCGGCTAGCTGTCCCGCCCCACTTTGTTATCGCAAGATCAATCGTTACGCTCAGGGAGTTATTTGTATGGCGGCTACCTACCGCGCGCCGGGGCAGGTCATCACCTCACTTCTGGATACCGACTGGTACAAGCTCACCATGATGCAGGGGGTGCATCATAAATACGCCAACGCCAGCGTGGTCTGGGAGTTTCGCTGCCGTAATGCTGAAGACCTGAGCCCTTATCTGGACCAGATCCGCGAGCAGGTGGAAAGCCTGCGCTCGCTGTCGCTGTCGCCGGCCGAGTCTGACTATCTGGGCGGCTTTGCCTATATGTCGCCGGATTTCATTCGCTTTCTTGAGCTTTACCGCTTCTGCCCTGACTACGTATCCATGCACATGGAAGGCACCGACCTGTGCATCGTCATCGACGGCCCCTGGACCCACAGCATTCTGTTTGAGATTGTGATTCTGGCGATTATCAGCGAGGTGCGTAACCGGGTGCTTTACCCCGGCGCCACCGTGGATCAGGCCGTTGGCCAGCTGCGCGACAAGTTTGCCGCGCTGCGCCGCGACTATGCCCCGTCGCAGCTGGCAGACCTGCGCCTTGCCGACTTCGGCACGCGCCGGCGGCTGTCTCAGCCGGTTCAAGAGGCCGTGATCGAGGTGCTGGCGGACGAGTTTCCCGGCCAGTTCGTGGGCACCAGCAACGTGGATCTGGCCCGGCGTTATAACCTGGCCCCCATGGGCACCATGGCCCATGAATGGGTCATGGCGCATCAGCAGCTGGGTAGCCGGCTGGTAGACAGCCAGCGTGCGGCGCTGGAAGCCTGGGTGCAGGAATACCGCGGCCATCTGGGCATCGCGCTCACTGACACCGTGACGCTTGACGCCTTTCTCGGTGATTTCGATTTGTACTTTGCCAAGCTGTTTGACGGGCTGCGCCACGACAGCGGCGACCCTTTGGTTTTTGCCGAAAAGTGCATTCGCCACTACGAAAAGCTGGGGATTGATCCGCAAACCAAAACGCTGATCTTCAGCGACGGGCTTACCTTCGACACCGCCATGAGCATCAGAAAGGCGCTTGCCGGGCGCATTCGCACCAGCTTTGGCATCGGCACCAACCTGACCTGTGATCTGCCCGGGGTGAAACCCATGAATATCGTGATCAAGATGGTCTCGTGCAACGGCCAGCCGGTGGCCAAGATCACCGACGAGCCGGGCAAGGCCGCCACCCACGATCCGGAATACGTGCACTACCTGAAAAGCGTGTTCAACGTGGCAGACTAATTTCACCCTTTCATTCATCGACAAAAGGCAACGTGTTACATGGCCGATCAAATTCGAGTCGCCATTGCCGGCTACGGCAATCTCGGGCGCGGCGTGGAAGCTGCGCTCCGGCAAAATCCTGACATGCAGCTGGTGGGCGTATTCAGCCGCCGGGACCCGGAAAGCGTCACGCTTCTGGACCCAAGCGTGCCGGTGTACGCCATGAGTGAGGTGGAAACGTTCAAAGATGAGGTCGACGTGATGGTGCTGTGCGGCGGCTCCAAGACCGATTTGCCCGAGCAGGGGCCGCATCTGGCGCAGTTTTTCACCACCGTGGACAGCTTCGACACCCACGCCACGGTCAACGACTACTACGCTGCGCTGGACGCACCGGCGAAAAAGGCCGGCACCGTGGCCATGATGTCCATCGGCTGGGACCCGGGCCTGTTTTCGCTCAACCGCGCCTTCGGTGAAGCCGTGCTGGCCGAGGGCGAGACCTATTCGTTCTGGGGCAAGGGCTTAAGCCAGGGGCACTCCCAGGCCGTGCGCAGCGTTGAGGGCGTGAAAAAGGGCGTGCAGTACACGCTGCCCTCTGAAGACGCCATTGCCCGGGTACGCAGCGGCGAGCAGCCCACGCTGAGCACCCGGGAAAAGCACGTGCGCGAATGCTACGTGGTGCTGGAAGACGGGGCCGACGCTGACGCCGTGCGCGAGGCCATCGTCACCATGCCGCACTACTTCGCCGAGTACGACAGCGTGGTGCACTTCATCGACGACGATACCTTTGCCCGGGAACATACGGCCATGCCCCACGGCGGCTTCGTGATCCGCAGCGGCGTGACCGGTGACGGCAACCGGCAGTCGATTGAATACTCGCTCAAGCTCGACAGCAACCCCGAGTTCACCGCCAGCGCGCTGGTGGCCTACGCCCGTGCCGCCTACCGCATGGCCAAACGCGGCGAGTCCGGCGCCCGCACGGTGTTTGATGTCGCCCCGGGCCTGCTTTCACCCAAAGATCCGGCCCAGCTGCGTAAAGAGCTGCTCTAGACGCTGAGCTGGCACCGGCACCGGGACGCGCGGTATCGGTGCCGGCGATCGAGGGAACATCGCAGTGCAGGAAAGGCAGCCACAAAAAAGGGCTTACGCCGTAGCGTAAGCCCTTTTTCTGATGTTGGTCGGAATAGCAGGATTCGAACCTACGACCTCTGCCTCCCGAAGGCAGCGCTCTACCAAGCTGAGCTATATTCCGAAATGCTGCCGGCCGTTACGGCCAACTGGTGGGCTACTATACGCCGCTCGCAGCGCTTTATCAAGCGTTTGTTGTCACGCGGCGACGATCCCTTTATGCCGTGCGCTCTACTGCGGTACGGGCCAGCGTGGCCATGGTGTCGCGAAATTCGCTTGCCGGCAAAACGTCCAGCTGAGCCAGTGCCTTGGCGGCCATGTCTTCTGCCCGGGCGCGGGTATCGTCCAGCGCGCCGGTGGCGTGGACAATTTCAAGCACCGCGTCGAGCCGGTCAAGCCCGCCCTTGCGGATGGCCTGGCGGATCAGCTTGGCCTGTTCCGGCGTGCCTTTGGCCATGGCACGCAAAAGCGGCAGCGTCGGCTTGCCTTCGGCCAGATCATCGCCGACGTTTTTGCCCATCGCCCCGGCGTCGCCCTGATAGTCGAGCAGATCATCCATCAGCTGAAAAGCCAGCCCCAGGTAGCGGCCGTAGCGCGTAAGCGCCTCTTCCTGTTCCGGGGTGGCCCCGGCGATGACGGCGCCGGTTTGGGTGGCCGCCTCGAACAGCTGGGCGGTCTTGCCTTGAATGGTGGCGAAGTAGTCGTCTTCGCTGATCGACGGGTTGCCGATGTTGGTCAGCTGGCGCACTTCGCCTTCGGCGATGATGCAGGTCGCAGCGGAGAGGATTTCCATGATGCGCATGGAGCCTACGTCGACCATCATCTGAAACGAGCGCGAGTAGAGAAAATCCCCCACCAGCACCGAAGGCGCGTTGCCCCAGGCGTCGTTGGCGGTTTGCTTGCCCCGGCGCAGGTGCGACTCGTCCACCACGTCGTCGTGCAAAAGCGTGGAGGTGTGCATGAACTCGATCAGCGTGGCAAGGGTTACGTGCTTGTCGCCGCCGTAGCCCAGCGCGCGCGCGGCCAGCAGCACCAGCAGCGGGCGCAGGCGCTTGCCGCCGCTGTCAATGATGTAGCCGCTGATGGCCTCGACCAGCGGCACCCGTGAGCTTAGCTGCTGGGTAATGGTGCGGTTGACCGCGGCAAAGTCATCGGCCACCGCCGCGTGCAGCGGGGAGGAACTGGCAGGCGTACAGGCGGAGGTGTCGGTGGTCATGGATTGTATTCATCGCGGCAGGTGAAGACGGCAAAGCCGCCGGGTGATGTGTGGCTTATGCTATGGGGCCGCCTGCCGGGCGTCAAGGCAGTACCGGCGCGTTCCGGAGGAGGTTTTTTTTGATCGGCCGATGCGTTTGCGCCGTGGCAGCGTGCCAAGGGCGTGGTAGGCTCACAGCGGCTGGGTGGCAGCGGCGCATGGACAGCGCGCCGGTCCCGCCGGCCCACAAGCGTATTGAAGTGCCCTTCTGGAGAAGGGCGGTAACGATGCGGGTGCAGAAAACGAGCGTTGAAGCGCCTGCCAGGGAAACATGAGGGAACATGATGCAAGGAGCTATAAAGGCCGTTGCTTTGGCGGCAGCCGTCACCGCGCTGGCGGGCTGTTCTTCCTACCAGCAGCGCAGCCAGATGGAGGCGTTCAACGCCTCCTGGGTGCAAGGGGATTATCAGGCAGCCGCTGAGGCAATGAAGGCCAAACCCGGATTTGGCGGCGCGAAAAAGGCAGAAGACAAGCGCCTTCTGCAAGTGCTCCACCAGGCCGAAGCCAAGCGAATGCTGGGCGCCCACGCCGAGGCCGTTGCGCTTTACGATGAAGCCGAGGCGGGCATGAAACTCGATGACACCTCGGGGGTGGCGTCCAATCTGCTGGAAGGCGGTATGTCCGTGCTGATCAACGACGCGGAGCGTGACTACACCCCGATGCTTGCCGAGACCGTGCTGGTCAATACCTACAAGGGGCTGTCTTTTTTGCAGCAAGGCCAGCGTGATCTGGCCCGCATCGAGTTCAATCGCGCTGACGACCGCACCCGGCGGGCAGTCGCCTCGTTTGCCGATGAGATTGCCGCGCAGCAGGCCGCACTGAAAGACGGTGACAGCGCCGAGCAGGCATCCATCAGCGACAGCCTGGAAAGTGACGCCCTGCAGCAAAGCGTGGCTCAGCACTACGGCAGCACCTCGCAGTGGAACGTCTATTCGCAGTTTATCGTGCCGGCGTCTACCTACCTTCACGGCCTCTTCTTTCTGGCCAGCCGGGACAGCGGCGACCTGGACAAGGCCAGCGTGTCGCTTTCGCGCGTCGCCGATATGGCGCCGGGCAATAAGGCACTGCGCGCCGATGCCGAGCTGGCCGAGGCGCTTGCCTCCGGCAGGCAGTCGCGGCAACGCCTGACGCCGCAGGTCTGGGTGCTGTACGAAAACGGCCTGGGCCCGGTGGCCAAGGAGACGCGCTTTGATGTGCCGCTGCTGCTTTTCCACGGCAACAGCTCCGTTCCCGCCTATACCGGCATTGCCCTGCCGCGCTACAGCAATCGCACGGCCAACCGCGACACGCTGGCGGTGCAGGCCGACGGCAGCCCGATTGCGCTGGAAGCGTTCTCGCCGATGAGCAAAGTGATCAAAACCGAAATGCAGTCGCGCTTTCCTGCCGTGCTGGGCCGGGCGGTTGCCTCGGCGGCAGTCAAGGCGCTGGTGCAGAAAACCGCAGCCGACGAGATGGGGGCCGTGGGCCAGCTAGGCTCTGCGCTGTTTGCAGCCACCACCACGCGGGCGGATTTGCGCAGCTGGCAGGCAACGCCGGCGCACTGGGAGGCGACGCGTTTTGACCGCCCGGCCTCCGGTGCGCTTGCGCTGAGCACCGAGGCCGGCCCGCTCGGCGAGCTTACCTTGCCCGACTGGCCGTATACGCTTGTCTACATCAAGCGCCCAAGCCAGCAGGGGCCGGCGCAGGTATCGCTTATTGACCTGCAGGGCGAGCAGCCCGGCGAGCAGCTGACTCTGGGCGCCGTGCCCGCCGTGGCCAGCCGCTAAGCGTTTTTCCATACCGCGGCTGTTACCTGGCCGCGCTGCTGCGCTGCCTTTTAGCGTGTAGCGCAAACGCATCATCGCAATAGGGAAGTGACGTCATGAAGTATCTGTTAATGGTGGCCGGCCTGGCGCTGGCGCTAAGCGGCTGTGCCACGCAAACGCACTATGTCGACACGGACAACGACCAGGGAAGCGTCAGCATGTCGCTTGACTACCGCGACTTTGAACGTGCCGCGGCGGCCTCGGTGGACTCCATGCTGGCAAGCGGCGCGGTGGATAACCCCAACGGCGGGCGCTACGTCATGGTGGTCAGCCGCATCGTCAACGACACCATGCAGCGCCTGGACACCGACCAGCTGGTCAAAAAGATCCGCGTGGATCTGCTGCGCTCCGGCCGGGTGGTAACCACCACGGCCGTGGGCATTGACGGCGCCGAGGACGAAATGAACATGCTGGCGCGCACGCTGCGCGATTCGGAAGAGTTTGATCAGCGTGGGGTGCAGCGCAAAGGCACGCTGCAGGCGCCGGATTTGAGCCTGTCCGGGAAGATTCTGCAGCGCAACCGCCAAGTCGGCGGCGATCAGCAGGTGGAATACTACGTGCAGCTGTCGCTGACGGATCTGGCCTCGGGGCTGGCATTCTGGGAAGACGAAACCCAGGTCATCAAACGCGGCTCGGCGGCCTCGGTTAGCTGGTAAGCATCAAAGGGACGATTATGAAACGTGTTATACAAAGTGTCGCGTTGACCTGCTGGGTGCTGGCGCTGCCGGCGGCGTGGGCGCAGGACCAAGCGGTAGCCGAGCAGGCCAGCGCGTCGCAGCAGCGTGCGGCCAGCACCCCGCCGTCGCCGTTCATGGCGGTAGGCGAGGTGTCCAGAAGCGACGAAAAAATCCAGGCGTTTCTCAACGAAAGGGGCTGGGTGCAGGGCGAGTCTCCCAATAACCCCGCCGGCGGCACCCTGGTAGTCGCCAGTCAGGATATCGCCGTCGACCCGACGAGCATTGATTTTAGCCAAGCGCGGCTGATTGCCACCGAAGAAGCGTTTTTGCAGGCAATGGGCGAGCTTGTCGCCCAGGACTCGGTACGCGTGGGCAAGACCATGGCCGACCGCTTCATGCAAAACGGCCTGCCGCAGGAAGTGGAAGACACCACCAGCCTCAAAGCCCTGGGGAAGGCCCTGTCGAGCCGTCTGGCCGAGGCCTCGGTGCAAACGCTCAACCGCGTGATCGAGGAGCTGGGCGGCGATACCGGCAACCTGCCGCAGCTCAACATAGCCGAGCGTGAGCAGCTGCTTTTCGACGAGTTCGTCACGCAAACCACCTGGCAGGCCATGGGCGAGCTGTCCGGTATCGGCATCTTCGGGGTGATCGAAGAAGTCGGCGGAGACGGCCCCGTCAACAACGGCCGCGTGACGGTTGTCGTGGTGAAGTCTGACCGCTTCAGCGAGTTTGGTCGCCAGCTGCGCACCGGTGACGTCGCACCCGGCCAGGCCATTCCGGTAGATCAGATCCAGCAGCGCCTAAAGCCGCAGATCGAAGCCGGCGAGCCGATGCTGGGCTACTTTGGCGTGCAGCCCATTGCCGATGCTCAGGGGCGCTACGGGCTGATGGCCTTTGGCACCGGCGCACCGGCCCTGGTGCGCGGCGCCATGGATGAGTTCGAGATCAGCGCCGAGCTTGAAGCGGCACGTTCCAGCGCGCAGCTGATGGCGGACGGCTGGCTGGCGCAGTTTGCCACCATGACCGTGCAGGGCCAAAAGAAAAGCTCCCGGCGCAAACTGCGTGAGCGCGTGCAGGAAACGCGGGCCGACGGCACCGCGCGTGAGTTCAGCGCGTCAAACGTCGGCCGCATGGTCAACAACGTGCTGCGCTCGGAAGCCCAGGCGCACCTGCAGGGCGTGCAGACCGTTGGCCAGTGGAACGCCACGGATCCGACTACCGGCCATCCTTATCTGGGGTATGTAAAGTACTGGTCGCCCGCCACCTCAGCCAAGGCGCAAGGGCTGGGCGCTGCCAAGGCGTCGCAAGAGCAGCCGGATAGCGCCGGCGGGAAAGACGCCGGCGGCGTGGCGGAAAGCTCGCGCGCTACCGGCGCTTTCGGAGAGTGGTAATGCGTGCCGCTGTTTTGCTGCTGCTGGGCTGGCTGATGCTCGGCCTTGGCGTATCGGCGCACGCCGGCGTACAAACGCGCACCGTGAGCGCCGAGAGCACCGGCGCCACCCGGGAAGAAGCCATCTTCAACGCCCTGGGGGAAGCGGTGCGCCAGGTGCACGGCGGTCAGGTGAACGCAAGCCGTGAGCTGCGCCGCTCCATGGAGCGGCTGTCGGTTCGCGATGGCAGCGGGCGTGAAGCGAGCGTGACGCACCGGCAACAAACCGCCAGCGCCACACAGGTAAAAAGCGACGGGCTGATCAGCGGCTATCGCGTGGTCAGCGTCTCCCCGGCCGCCGGCGGCGGGCAGCGGGCGCGGCTGAAGGTGCAGCTGCCGGTGTACCGTGTGCCCGGCAGCGGCGCCCAGGCCAATCGGCGCCGGCTGGCGGTTTATCCGGTGGAGGTGGATGCAGCGTCGCTGCGGCTCAACGGGCAGGTGCAAAGCGCCGGCGACGTGTCACGCCGTTTGACCCAGTCGCTGGTGCGTGCATTGGTGAGCGCGCGGCGCTTTAACGTGCTCGACCGGGACATGCGCAGAGCCATCGCCGCCGAGCAGCGCTTTGTGGCATCCGGGCGTGCCGGGCTTGCCCAAAAAGCCATGCTCGGCCGCGAGCTGGGAGCTGACTATCTGCTGACGGCCCGTTTGACCGGGTTCGATATGGCGATGAAAGAGATCAGCAATCCGATTACCGGCGAGCGCTCCCGGCAGGGCGAAGGCGTCGCCACTCTGGAAGCGCGGGTGGTGATTCCCGCTACCGGGCAGGTGATGTGGAGCCATACGCTGACCGCCTCACCGGCGGCGCTGGGCGTGGATGCGCCGGCCGGCGGCGGGTTCGCGCAGCAGGTCTACGACCGCCTGGGCGATGAGCTGACGTTTCAGGCCCTTAACGTCATCTATCCGCTGCGCGTAGTGGAAAGCGAGCCCGGCCGGCTGGTCGTCAACCAGGGGCAGGGCATGGTTCGGCCGGGCCAGCGCTGGGCCGTTTACGATATTGGCAAAGCCTATAAGGATCCGTATCACGGCGAAACGCTTGGCGCAAACGAAACCTGGCAGGCCGAGGTGGAAGTGACCCGCGTCGCACCGAAGGTGGCCTATGCCCGCGTGGTGAAAGGCAGCGTTTCGGGCAACGGGCAGGTGCTGCGCCGCGTGGATGCCACCGGCCACGCCACGCGTGAAGCCGAGCGCGCGGCACAGCGCGGCACGCGCAAGCGGGTGTGTCTGCCCATGGACCCGTGCTAGACGCACAGCGGCAAGTGCCAAAGGGCAAGGGGCCAAAGAGCGGAAGGCAAAAGGCAAAGCGTTTGTGGTGGCCGTGCCAGTTCGCTATAATGCGCGCCCGCTTGTCATGCTCCCTGTCAGATGGCTGCCAAAAGAGGCGCCACTCGCCGCAGGTCGATTGTGCGCGTATCGAACAAGAGCCAGGCGCGATGAGCCGGGCGGTACGCCGCCATTAAAATCCGTTTCGGAGACAGACATGTACGCAGTAATCAAAAGCGGTGGCAAACAGTACCGCGTTCAGGAAGGCCAGACGCTCAAGCTGGAAAAGCTGGAGCTGCCCACCGGTGACGCCATCGAGTTTGACCAGGTGCTGCTGGTAGACGACGGCAACGAAGTGAAAGTGGGCACGCCGCTGGTCGGCGGTGCCAAGGTTACCGCCGAAGTGGTCGACCACGGCCGCGGTGACAAGGTCAAAATCATCAAGTTCCGCCGCCGCAAGCACAGCATGACCCGCCAGGGCCATCGCCAGTGGTATACCGAAGTCAAAATCACCGGAATTTCCGCGTAAAGGCAATTCCCCAAAGGAGGATTTGATCCATGGCACATAAGAAAGCCGCCGGTTCCACGCGTAACGGTCGCGACAGTGAATCCAAACGCCTCGGCGTGAAACTCTTTGGTGGCCAGGCGGTAACGCCGGGCAACATCATCGTGCGCCAGCGCGGCACCAAGTTCCACGCCGGCACAGGCGTTGGCATCGGCAAGGACCACACCCTGTTCGCCCTGGGCGAAGGCGTGGTCAAGTTCGAGACCAAAGGCCCGAAGAACCGCAAGTTCGTCAGCGTCGTTTCCGCCTGAGCGAAAGCGCTGCCTGCGAAGACAAAGCCCCGCCACGGCGGGGCTTTTTTGTCTGCGTCTGCCTTGTTGAACTCAGGCGCAGGCCGCAAAATGCCAGAGATGCCGGCCAGGCATCCTTTGCGACAACCGGCGGCGAGAGCGGCCAGGAGCAACAACCATGCAGTTTCTCGATGAAGCCTCGGTCATTGTCGAGGCGGGAAATGGCGGCAACGGCTGTTTGAGCTTTCGCCGCGAAAAATACGTGCCCAAGGGCGGGCCGGACGGCGGCGACGGCGGCCACGGCGGCAGCGTGCAGCTGATCGGCGACGACTCGCTCAATACCCTGATCGATTTCAAATATCAGCGCTTTTACAAGGCGGAAAACGGCCGCCCCGGCCAGGGCCGCCAGATGAGCGGCCGCGCCGGCGATGACCTGCACGTCAAGGTGCCGGTGGGCACCACGGTGATCGACGAAGACACCCTGGAGGTGATTGCCGACGTCACCGAGGCCGGCCAGGTGGTGCTGGTGGCTCAGGGCGGCCGCCGTGGGCTGGGCAACATCCATTTCAAATCGTCGACCAATCGCGCCCCGCGGCGCACCACGCCCGGCACCGACGGCGAGCGGCGCAACCTGCGCTTTGAAATGAAGGTGATGGCCGACGTGGGGCTTCTGGGCCTGCCCAACGCCGGCAAGTCGACGCTGATTCGCGCGGTCTCGGCGGCCAAGCCCAAGGTCGCCAACTACCCGTTCACCACGCTTGTGCCCAACCTCGGCGTGGTCAAGCTTGGCCTGCACGAGCACTTCGTGATGGCCGACATTCCCGGGCTGATCGAAGGCGCCTCGGAAGGCGCGGGGCTGGGGCTGCGCTTTTTGAAGCACCTCACGCGCACCCGTCTGCTGCTGCACGTGGTTGACGTCGCGCCGTTTGACGAAACCGACCCGGTTGAATCCGCCCGGGCCATTGCCCGAGAGCTTGAGCAGTTCTCCCCGGCGCTGGCCGAGCGCCCGCGCTGGCTGGTGCTCAACAAGTTTGACCTGCTGGCCGAGGACGAGCGCGACGCCCGCGCCAAAGAAATCGTCGAGGCGCTGGGCTGGGAAGGCCCGGTATTCTGCCTTTCGGCCATCAGCCAGGACGGCACCCGGCCGCTGGTGCAGGCGGCCTACCGCTGGCTTGACGAGCAGCAGCGCCTGGAGTACGAAGACGAAACCGCCCGCGCCCGCGAGCAGGATATGCGCCGGCGTATGGAAGAAGAGGCCGTGGCGCGCACCGAAGCCCGGCTGGGCCGCAAACGCAAGCCCCGGGACGAAGACGATGATGACGACTTTGACGACGACGATTACGACGTGGAAGTGGAATACGCGCCCTGACGGCGCCGCCTTGTGCGGGGCGACAGGCGAAGGAGGGGTGCTGTGAGCCATGAACAGCCCGGGCGCGAGGCGCTCTCCCGGGGGCGCCGGGTGGTGGTGAAGATCGGCAGCGCGCTTTTGACCAATGACGGTCGCGGGCTGGATGACGTGGCCATCGGCCGCTGGGTTGATCAGATCGCCGCGCTGCACCGGCGCGGCGTGGAGGTTGTGCTGGTGTCGTCCGGCGCGGTGGCGGCGGGCATGCTGCGGCTGGGCTGGCAGGCGCGCCCCAGCGAAGTGCACGAACTGCAGGCCGCCGCCGCCGTGGGGCAAAACGGCCTGACCCAGAGCTACGAGCTGCACTTTGCCCGCCACGCGATTCTCACCGCGCAGATTCTGCTGACCCATGACGATCTTTCCAACCGCAAGCGCTACCTGAACGCGCTATCGGCCTTGCGCACCCTGGTGGACATGCGCGTGGTGCCGGTGGTCAACGAAAACGATACCGTGGTCACCGACGAAATCCGCTTTGGCGACAACGACACCCTGGGCGCGCTGGTGGCCAACCTGCTGGAAGCCGACGCGCTGCTGCTGCTGACCGATCAGGAAGGGCTGTTTGACGCCGACCCGCGCCACGACCCGAGCGCCAAATTAATTGCCGAAGGCCGCGCCGACGATCCGCGGCTGGCGGCGGTGGCCGGCGACGGCGGGGCGCTTGGGCGCGGCGGCATGAGCACCAAGGTGCGCGCGGCCAGGCTGGCTGCGCGCTCCGGCGCGGTGACGGTGATTGCCAGCGGCCGCGAGCCGGATATCCTCACCCGGCTGATGGACGGCGAGACGCAGGGCACGCTTTTGCGCCCGGTGCAGGCGCCGCTGGCCGCGCGCAAGCGCTGGCTGGCCGGCCAGCTCAAGGTGCGCGGCACGCTCGTTTTGGACGCCGGCGCGGTGAAAGTGCTGCGCGAGCGCGGCTCCAGCCTGCTGGCGGTCGGCGTGCGCCGGGTGCAGGGCACCTTTCGCCGTGGCGATATGGTAGCTTGCGTAGACGAGCAGGGCGCGCTGGTAGCCAAGGGCCTGGCCAACTACGGCGCCGACGAGGCGCGCCGTATTGCCGGAAAGCCCAGCCACCAGATCGAGGCGCTTTTGGGCTACGTGGAAGCGCGCTCGCTGGTGCACCGCGATAACCTGGTGGTCGTGCGCGCGGCGGAGTAGTCTGGCCTTGGGACGAACAGGAGAGTGACAGCGATGACGGAACCATCTCTGCAGCAGGTCTTGGGGGAAGACGTCGCCGATCTGCGCCGGCGTTTTAACCAGCTTTATATTGCCGTGGAGCAGAGCCCGGCCGCCACAGCGATTACCGATGCCAACGGCTATATCGAGTTTGTCAATCAGCGTTTTTTGCAGATCACCGGCTACCGCCGCGATGAGCTGCTGGGGCAAACGCCGGCGCTGATTCAGTCAGGGCAGACGCCCAATGACGTATACGACACGCTGTGGGCCACGCTGCGCGCGGGCAACGTGTGGCAGGGTGAGCTGCTCAACCGGCGCAAGAGCGGCGAGCTTTACTGGGAGGCCCAGACCATCACCCCGGTAAAAGACGCCGCCGGCAAGGTTGTAAGTTTCGTTACCGTAAAGGAAGACATCACCCTGCGCCGCGAACAGGAGCGTGAGCTGCGCCTGATGGCGGCGGCGTTTGATACCGGCCAGGCCACTTTCATTACCGATGCCGATATGATCATTCGCCGCGCTAACCGCGCGTTTACCGAGATCACCGGCTACCGTGACCACGAAGTTATCGGTAAAACACCGCGGCTGTTCAAATCCGGCCGGCATGACCGCGCTTTTTACCGGCAGCTATGGCAAAGCCTGCGGGATACCGGCCACTGGCAGGGAGAGATCTGGAATCGCAACAAAAACGGCGATATCTATCCGCTCTGGCAGTCGATCACCGCAGTACCCGACGATCCCAGCCAAGTGCGCCACTACGTCTCCGTGTTTCATGATATTGCCGAGCGCAAGCGCCTGGAGCGCGAGCTGAAAGCCCGGGCCATGCATGATCACTTGACCGGCGCGTACAACCGCCGTGCCTTTGACGATGCGCTGGCGCGTTACGTAGCGGAAAGCGCCCGGGACCGCGGCGTATTTTCCCTGCTGATGTTTGATATTGATCACTTCAAACAGATCAACGATATCTACGGGCACGCCCAGGGCGACGTGGTGCTCCAGCAGCTGGCCGGACGCATCGAGGGCTGCCTGCGCGCCAGCGACGTGTTTGCCCGCTGGGGCGGCGAAGAGTTTGCAGTGCTGCTGCACGCAACGGACCGCAGCGGCGCCTGGCGGCTTGCCGAACGCATCCTGAATGCCGTGCGCCAGCGGCCTCTGGGCCAGCACAGCATTACCGTCAGCATCGGCGTGGCCGAGTACATTCCCGGAGAAACCCGCCGGGCGCTGGTAAGCCGTGCCGACCAGGCGCTGTATGCGGCCAAGCGTCGCGGGCGCGATATGGCCGTTGCCTCTTCGTTTGTGCCGGTACGATACTGACGGGCCAGCAATATCGCCCTGCCAACAACAACGTTCCGGAACCGGCTGCCCGCGCTGATGGGTACCGGGCCGGATGGAGATAAGGAGCCTGCGGCATGTGCCGGTCAATGCCAGAATGCACAAAGCCGAAAAGCACTTCCCCCAGCAGCGACGAGGCGACGGCAAACGTATTCGCCCAGGCAAACGAAGCGCTGATCATCACCGACGCCGATAACCGCATTACCCACGTCAATCCTGCGTTTATCGAACTGACCGGTCTATCGCTTGAAGACGTCTACGCCACAACGCCGAACGCCTTTCTCCTGTTTTCCCGGGACGCAGGCGACGGGGCGGCGCTGGTCGAAGACGAGGTGCGCCGGTACGGCACGTCTCGCTGCCGGGTGACCTACCGCCGCCGCGACGGCGAGCGCTATCCGGGCGTGATGTCGGTGAAAGGCGTGCGCAATGCCCTGGGCACGCTGGTGCGACACGTGATCGTACTGGCTGATCTGTCCCTGGTTTCCCAGATGCGACCGCCCAGCTGCGATGTCGACTACGATGCGCTTACCGGGCTGCCCGGCTTAAAGCTGCTTACCCGGCTCATTCAGGACGCCATCGAGCATGCCGACCGCAGCGGCCAGGCGCTTGCCGTTTGCACGCTGGATATCGATTTTTTCAGCCGGGTCAACGAAACGTTCAGCCGCCGAGTGGGCGATGGGCTGCTGACCGATTTCGCCCGGCGCATCGGCCAGCTGCTGTGCGATGATGACGTGCTGGCCCGCGTAGGCGGCGATGAGTTTGTTCTGCTGGTGCGCCAAAACGCCGACGAGGCGTTTTTTCAGCGGCTGCTGGCGGTTATTCGCAAGCCGCTGATGGTCGAAGGGAAACGCTTGTATCTGTCCGCCAGCATGGGTGTGACCCGATACCCGGCGGACAAAGCCCAGGGCGATGTGCTGCTGCGCCACGCCAACCAGGCCATGTATCGGGCCAAGCAGCGCGGCCGGGACAGCTTTCATATATTCGACTCAGAGCACGACCGTTGGCTGCAGGTGCGTAACGAGCAGCGCCAGCGGTTTTTTGATGCGCTGGAAAACAACGAGCTGCGCCTGCACTACCAGCCCCAGGTGGATCTGCAAAGCGGCCGCGTGATCGGCGTGGAAGCGCTGATACGCTGGCAGCATCCTGACCGCGGCCTGCTGTCGCCGGCGGCATTTTTACCGATCATTGACGGCACCCTGCTTGAAGTGGATCTTGGCGAATGGGTGCTTGACGCTGCGCTGCGCCAGCTCGCCGACTGGCATCAGGCAAACAAAGCGCTTGCGATCAGCGTCAACATCAGCCCCACGCACCTGCTCACCCAGCGCTTTACCGAGCGGCTTGGCGAGCTGCTGGCGCGCTATCCGCAGGTATCGCCTGCGCTGCTCAAGCTGGAAGTGCTGGAAAGCGCTGCCCTGCACGACATTCAAACGGCGCTGGATACCATGGCCCGCTGCCGAGCGCTGGGTGTGAGCTTCGCCGTGGACGACTTCGGCACCGGGTTTTCCTCGCTGACCCATCTGCGAAAGCTGCCGGTCAACCTGATCAAAGTGGATCAAAGCTTTGTGCGCGATATGCTGGTTGATCCTGACGACATGGCGATTGTAGAAAGCGTTATTTACATGGCCAACCGTTTTTGCCACCCCATGATGGCAGAAGGCGTGGAAACGCTGGACCACGCCCGGGCGCTGATGTCGCTTGGCTGCATGCTGGCGCAGGGATACGGCATTGCCCGGCCCATGCCCCCGGAAGCGCTGCCCGAATGGCTGCTGCAGTGGCCGCTGCGCCGTGAATGGCGTGATATCACCGCAGCGCCCGTAGCGTAGATGACACCCGAGCACGGTAGCCGTTGACATGCCAAGCATTGACGTGGTGGTTCATCTGACCTATGAGGAATGCTTGGGGTATTACCACGGCGGCTTTGCCAACGTGCGCACCCGCAGCCTGGACGGCCGGCGAGTGGTGTTCCCTGCCGATGCGCTGCGCCGTGTGGTCCGCCGCGACGGTGTACACGGCGTTTTTCGCCTGACGTTTTCACCCGGCGGACGATTTCAGCGCATTCAGCGGCTGACGCGCGCCTGAGGCCGGGCATTCCGCCGGGCCGTCAACCGGAGCTGTACGATGATTCAACTGCACCATCTGGAAAAATCCCGCTCCCACCGCATTGTGTGGCTGCTGGAAACCCTGCAGCTGGACTACGCGCTGGTGGAATATCGGCGTACGGCCGACGGCCTGGCGCCCGAGGCGCTCAAACGGGTGCATCCGCTGGGCAAGTCGCCGGTGATCACCGACGGCGAGCAAACCGTGGCCGAATCCGGCGCGATTATCGAGTACCTGCTGGCGCGCTACGGCGAGGGCCGCTGCCAGCCGGAAGCGGACGATGCCGCCGGCTGGGTGAACTATCGTTACTGGCTGCACTACGCGGAGGGCTCACTGATGCCGCTGCTGGTCATGCAGCTGGTCTTTGGCCAGCTGCCCAAGCAGTCGCCGTGGCCGGTGCGGCCCGTGGCCAAGGGCATCGACAAGGCCGTCAATCAGCGCTTTCTGACGCCGCAGATCAAACAGCACCTGGCGATGATCGAAGCGCACCTGGCACGCCACGGTGCGTTTGCGCCGGGCTGGCCCAGCGGGGCGGATATCCAGATGAGTTTCCCGCTGCAGGCCCTGGCGCTGACGCATGCGCTGGGCGATTATCCGGCCATTGATGCGTTTTTGCAGCGCATTGACGCTGAAGTCGCCTGGCAGCGGGTGGTGGAACGTGTCGGGCCGGTCAGCCTGCCCGGCTGACCGGCTTTGCGCTTCAGGCGCCGGCAAAGCTGCCGGCGTTGAGCCACATGTGCACCGCGATACTGGCGATGTAGCCCAGCAGAATAACCGGCATCCAGCGCAGATGGCCCATGAAAGTGTAGGCCCCGCGCGCCTGGCCCATAACGGCCACACCCGCCGCCGAGCCGATGGACAGCAGGCTGCCACCGACGCCTGCGGTCAGGGTGATCAGCAGCCAGTGGCCCTGGGACATATCCGGCTCCATGGTCAGCACGGCAAACATGACCGGAATGTTATCCACCAGCGATGACACCGCACCCAGCGTGATGTTGGCCCAGGTGGCGCTCCAGCCGCCGTAGAGGGTTTCTGACAGCAGGCCCAGATAGCCCATAAAGCCAAGCCCGCCGACGCACATCACCACGCCGTAGAAAAACAGCAGCGTATCCCACTCGGCCCGGGCGACCCGGCTGAACACGTCAAACGGCACCACGCTGCCCAGCTGGGTCAGTTTTTTGTTGTCGCCCCGGCGGCTGTAGCGCTCGCGCTTGCGCTCAAGCGAGCGCGGCAGGCTGCGGCGCAGGTAATAGCCGAAAAACTGCAGATAGCCAAGGCCTGTCATCATGCCCAGCACCGGCGGCAGATGCAGCAGCGTATGGCACAGCACCGCGGTGGTAATGGTCAACAAAAACAGCAGCACGATGCGCCGGGCCCCGCGCTTGAGCCATACGTCTTCGTAGACGCTGCCGGGCTTTTCGCGCTTGATAAACAGGCTCATGATGATCGCCGGCACCAAAAAGTTGACCAGCGACGGCACAAACAGAATAAAAAACTGCTGGAATTCCACCAGCCCTGCCTGCCACACCATCAGCGTGGTGATATCGCCAAACGGGCTGAACGCACCGCCGGCGTTGGCGGCCACTACAATGTTGATGCACGCCAGGTTGATAAAGCGCTTGTCGTTTTCCGCGACCTTGGTGACCACCGCGCACATCAGCAGTGCGGTGGTCAGGTTGTCGGCAATGGGCGAGAGCACAAAGGCCAGCCCGCCGGTCAGCCAGAACAGCGAGCGATAGTTAAAGCCCTTGCGCAGCATCCACGAGCGCAGGGTATCGAAAACGCGCCGCTCTTCCATGGCGTTGATGTAGGTCATCGCCACCAGCAAAAACAGCATCAGCTCGGTAAATTCCAGCAGCGTCTCGCGAAAGGCGCTCTCTGACTCGGCGGACATGCCGTTTTGCACGTAGACCCAGCCGATCAGCCCCCAGATGATGCCCGCCGCCACCAGCACCGGCTTTGACTTGCGCATATGGATTTTTTCTTCGGCAATGACCAGCAGATAGGCAAGCACGAAGATAGCGACGGCCAACAGCCCGATGCCTGAGCCGGTCAGGTCAAGCTCGCCGCTGATGGCCTGAGCGGGCAGGCTGGTGAGCAGCAAAGGCACAAGCAACAGAAAAAGCCAGCGGCGCGATAGACGCGGCTGGCGCAGAAGCGAAAACGGCTGAGACATGACGACGTTTTTCCTTACGGTCGGACATCGGGAGGGGTGTAGAAACGTTCCTGATGTTAGCAGCCGGGGAGCCAATAAGATATGTTAGAAAAGCGAACGATAAGCGGCATGGAACGCGCCCGTTCGGTGATTTTTTAAGAAGTTAGCCCTTTTGGGTATAGTTATTTCACAGCTGATGGCGTAGATCTGGACGGCCGCGCCGAAGAAAGCGCGCGGATTTCCGGCGGTTACAAAATAAAACAATAAAGCGGGCCGGCAGCGTCAAGTTTTCCAGTCCCGTGCCGATGTACTACCCTAGACAGCCATCAGGCGCCGCAAGCCTGGGTAATGAACACGCACAAGCATCCTGCTGATTCAAGCGGGGCGGCCATAACGGGCAGAGGCGCGCGGCGCAAGACAGCAAACATGTTGCGCGCGGTGCTTCACCGCGCCGCAAAAAGGAAGGCTTGAACTATGGGTACGATTTCATCGCTAGGCATTGGCTCGGGCCTCGACCTTAACGGCCTTTTGGATCAGCTCAAGGACGCAGAGCGCGAAAAACTCAAGCCCGTCGAGCGCCAAATCGCCAACCAGGACGCCAAAATATCGGCCTTTGGCAAGCTTGAAGGCGCGCTTTCCAAGCTGCAAGACGCCGCCGAAACGCTTGGAGAAAGCGAGCTTTACTCCAGCCTCTCTGCCAGCGTCAGCGGCGATTCCGCAGGCGCGGCGGCGGGCAAGGAAGCCATGCCCGGCAGCTACCGGATCAACGTCGAGACGCTTGCCTCGCGCGGCACGCTGGCTTCCAAGAGCGTTGATAGCGTCGAGACGCCGTTGACCGGTAACGCCGAGGAAACGCTGTCGCTGAGCTTTGGCAAGAGCGCCAACGATACGACGATGAAAATCGCTGCGGGAAGCTCGCTTGAAGATATTCGCGACGCCATCAACGCCAACGAAGACGCCGGCGTTGATGCTTCCGTCATTAACGACGGTACCGGCTATCGTTTGGCGCTAAGCTCGCGGGAAGCCGGCGCGGACGCCTCCATCACCAACTTTACCCTGAGCGGGCTAACGGCCGATAGCAACCCGGTCGAGGATGGCGGCACGCTGCAGGCCGGCACCGACGCCAAGCTGAATGTCAACGGCATCAGCATCACCAGCCCCAACAACCAGGTTGAAGATGCCATCCAGGGCGTTACGCTCAACCTCAAAGAGACCGGCGAAACTACGGTAACCATTGAGCAGGATACTCTGGCCGTGCGCGAGGCTGTAAACGGTTTTGTAAAGGCCTACAACAGCCTCAAGGAAACCACCGCCAGCCTGACTTCGTTCAACGCCGAAACCGGCCAGGCCGGCGAGCTCAACGGCGACAGCACCGTGCGCATGGTGGAATCCCGCCTGCGAGGGCTGGTCGGCGGCGCCGGGCAGTCCGGCGGTGACTTCTCTTTGCTCAGCGATATCGGCATAGCGCTGGACAAGGACGGCACGCTCTCGGTTGAAAGCGACAAGCTCGACGACGTTATTGCCAACAACCAGCAGGCGCTGGCCGACTTTTTCTCCGGTACCGACGGCGCTGAAGGATTTGCCACCCGGCTTGGCGGCTCGGTAGGTCAGATGCTGGGCGACAACGGCGCAGTACAGGGCGCTATCAGCGGCGCCGAAAGCCGGGTGGACTCGCTGGGCAACCGCTACGAGCGCATGGAACAGTCGGTAGACCGTACCATCTCGCGCTATCGCTCCCAGTTCAGCCAGCTGGACGGGATGATCGCCGAGATGAACCAGACCAGCTCTTATCTGACCCAGCAGTTCAATGCGCTGGATGCGCAGATGAAGGCCGGCGGTTAACCCGACCCGCCAGCCCAGGACAAGCCCCGCCGGCGGGCGCTGGTCAGTGTGAAAAGTGCGTGCTAGACTACGCCATCCTCTCAGACATGCCCGTATAGCAGGCGGCCAAGCGTCGACCTGTTACGCTGTTGGTGAGCGGCAGCGCTGTGCTTTGGCAGCGCTATTTTTCCAACAGCCCTAATTTCAACAGCTCCATTTTTTAACAGCTTTATTTTTTTAACAGCTCTATTTTGAGCAACTCTATTCTCCAAGGAGATACCCTGTGGCGAACACCAAGCAAGCCCGTAAGCGCGCCCGTCAGGCCGAACAGCGTCGTGCCCTGAAATCCAGCCAGCGCAGCATGGTGCGTACCTACGTCAAGCGTGTGCTCAAGGCCGTTGAAACCGGCGATCACGCCAAGTCCATGGAGGCGTTCCAGCAGGCGCAGCCGGTGATCGACCGCATTGCCGACAAGGACGTGCTGTCCAAGAAAAAGGCCGCGCGCCTGAAAAGCCGCCTGAACAAGCGCATCAAGGCGCTGGCAGCGTAAGCCGGCAGACGCCTGCGAAAAAACCGGCTGCGGCCGGTTTTTTTGTGCCTGAAACAGCCATCCCTTCGACCGGCAAAACGCCAAGCCAAAAGGCATGCCATGAGCACAGATACCTCGGCTAACGCCGCCCCTTCGCGCAAAGGGCTAATGGGCTCGGGGCTGGTGGTCAGTACCATGACGATGCTGTCGCGGGTCATGGGGCTTTTGCGCGACGTAGTGATCGCCGCGCTGCTGGGCGCCGGCAGCGGGGCGGATGCGTTTTTCGTCGCCTTCAAGATTCCCAATTTTTTGCGCCGCCTGTTCGCCGAAGGGGCGTTTAACCAGGCGTTTGTGCCGGTGCTGTCGGAATATTCCGCCCGGCGCACCCGGGAAGAGGTGCGTGAGCTGTTAAACGCCACCGCCGGCAGCCTGGGCGCGGTGCTGGCGCTGTTGACGGCGCTGGCCATGCTGGCCGCGCCCTGGCTGGCGTGGATCTTTGCCCCGGGCTTTGGCCGCGACCCCGAAAAGCTTGCGCTGACGGCGGACATGCTGCAGCTGACGTTTCCCTACCTGCTGCTGATTTCGCTGACAGCGTTCGCCGGCAGCGTGCTCAATACATGGGGCCGTTTTGCCGTGCCGGCGTTTACCCCGGTGCTGCTTAACCTGTCGCTGATTGGCGCGGCGCTGTTGCTCACTCCGCTGATGGACGTGCCGGCTATGAGCCTGGCCTGGGGCGTGCTGATCGCCGGGGCGGCGCAGCTGGCGTTTCAGGTGCCGTTTCTGGCGCGGCTGGGGCTTTTGCCGGTGCCCTGGCCGAACTTTGCCCATGCCGGCGTCAGGCGTATTCTGCGCCTGATGGCGCCGGCGCTGTTCGGCGTGTCGGTGTCTCAGATCAACCTGCTGCTGGATACCGTGCTGGCCTCGCTTTTGGCCGCCGGCAGCGTGTCGTGGCTGTACTATTCGGATCGCCTGGTGGAGCTGCCGCTGGGCGTGTTCGGCGTTGCCATTGGTACGGTGATTCTACCGGCGCTGTCTCGTCGCCATGCCGAACAGTCAGCCGCGCACTTTTCCGCGATGCTCGACTGGGCCGTGCGCATGGTGCTGCTGCTGGGCCTGCCGGCGGCGCTGGCGCTGGCGGTGCTGGCCGAGCCGCTGCTGATTACGCTTTTCCACTACGGCGCGATGACCGATCAGGACATCCACATGGCCGCGGTGAGCCTGCGCGCCTATGCGCTGGGCCTGCCGGCGTTCATGCTGATCAAGGTGCTGGCTCCGGGCTTTTTTGCCCGTCAGGACACCAAAACGCCGGTAAAAGTAGGTATTGTGGCCATGGTGGCCAACATGGCGTTTAACCTTGTGCTGATCTGGCCGCTGGCCCATGCCGGGCTGGCGCTGGCCACGGCGCTGTCGGCCTTTTTGAACGCGGGCCTGCTGGCGTTTTTGCTGCGCCGCTGCGGTGTGCTGGTGTTTCAGCCCGGCTGGGGGCGCTTTGCCGTGCAGCTGCTGGGCGGCTGTACGCTGATGGTCGCAGTGCTTGGCTTGCTGGTGCCCGGGGTGCCGGCCTGGTTTGATGCCGGGCTTACCTGGCGGGCGGCCTGGGTGGCGCTGCTGGTTGCCGCTGGCATGGGGGTATATTTTGCCTGGCTTACGCTGCTGGGCCTGCGTTTTCGGCATTTGCGGATGCACGGCTAGCGCCGGCCAAACGCTGGAACGCAGCGTGCGGTGGGGTATAATCGACGGTTTCACGTCGCGATAAATCATCAAAGGCTTGAGTGGCATGCGCGTCCTACGAGGTTTGCACAATATAACGGCGTCCCATCGGGGTTGCGTGGCAACCATCGGCAATTTTGACGGCGTGCACCGCGGCCATCAGGCGATTTTGCAGCAGTGTCGCGAGCACGCCGCACGGCTTGGCGCGCCGCTTGCCGTCGTCGTGTTTGAGCCCCAGCCCCGGGAGTTTTTCGCCGGCGACCAGGCCCCGCCGCGCCTGACCCGGCTGCGTGAGAAAGTCCGCCTGCTGCGTCGCCAGGGCGTGGACCAGGTGCTGTGCCTGCCGTTCAACGAGGCCCTGCGCAGCCTGACCGGGCGCGAGTTTATCGATAGGGTGCTGCTTGCCGGCCTTGGCGTAAAGCACCTGGTGGTGGGTGACGATTTTCGTTTTGGCTGCGACCGCCAGGGCGATTTTGCGCTGCTGGAAAGCGTCGGCCGGGAGTGCGGCTTTGGCGTTGAGCACACCCGCAGCTTTGAGATAGAAAACCAGCGCGTCTCCAGCACCCGGGTGCGCACGCTGCTTGCCAGCGGCAACTTTTGCGCCGCCGCTCGGCTGCTGGGCCGCCCCTACAGCCTGGACGGCCGGGTGGTGCGCGACCAGCAGCTGGGCCGTACCATCGGCGCGCCTACGGCCAACCTGCCGCTTTTGCCGCGCCCGCTGGCCCTGCGCGGGGTGTTTGCCGTGGTAGCCGAGCGCGAAGACGGCGCGCGCTATGCAGGCGTGGCCAACGTCGGCTTTCGCCCCACGGTGGGCGGCACCAAGCGGCCCACGCTGGAAGTGCACCTGTTTGATTTTGACGGCGATCTGTACGGCCGGCGGATGACGGTGATCCCCTGTGCGCGGCTGCGCGGCGAGGTCAAGTTTGCCGATTTCCAGGCGCTGAAAAACCAGATTGCCCGGGACCAGGCCGCTGCGCGGCGTTATCTGGCCGCGACCTCTCTGAACACAGACAGCGCGCTACCGCTGGCGTCGGCGCCGCTTGAGGGGCAGGCTGCGCTGTCCGATCCTTTTTCCCTTGATTCTTCCTCGGCGGGTAATGCCGCCGACGCTAACGACGGCTGACCGGACTATGGACTATAAGCACACGCTGAACCTGCCTGAAACCGATTTTCCCATGCGCGGCATGCTGCCCAAGCGCGAGCCGGGGCGCGTGTCGCAGTGGCAGGACCTGGGCATCTACCAGCGTCTGCGCGATGCGCGCGCGGGCAAGCCGCTGTTTGTGCTCCACGACGGCCCTCCCTACGCCAACGGCAGCATCCATATCGGCCACGCCGTCAACAAGATTTTGAAAGACATTATCGTCAAGTCGAAAAACCTGGCCGGTTTTGATGCGCCCTACGTGCCGGGCTGGGACTGCCACGGCCTGCCCATCGAGCACAAGGTGGAAACCACCCACGGCAAGCAGCTCGCGCCTGCACACGCGCGTACGCTGTGCCGCGAGTATGCGGCCTCCCAGATTGAAACCCAGCGAGCGGAGTTTGTCCGCCTGGGCGTGGTCGGCGACTGGGACAACCCCTACCGCTCCATGGACTACGCCAACGAAGCCGGCGAGATCCGCGCGCTGGGCGCCATGGTCGAGGCCGGCTACGTGTTCAAGGGCTTAAAACCCGTCAACTGGTGCTTTGACTGCGGCTCGGCGCTGGCCGAGGCCGAGGTCGAATACGCTGACAAGAAATCCGACGCCATCGACGTGGCCTTCCCCGTTGAAGACGCCGCCAAGCTGGCGGCGGCGTTCGGCTTAAGCGAGCTTGCCAAGCCCGCCGCCGTGGCCATCTGGACCACCACGCCCTGGACCATTCCCGCCAACCAGGCGCTCAACGTGCATCCGGACTTCACCTATGCGCTGGTGGACGTGGGCGAGCGCCTTTTGATGGTCGCCGAGGAGCTGGTAGACAGCTGCCTGGAGCGCTTTGGCCTTGCGGGCAGCGTGGTCGCCACCGCCCAGGGCAAGGCGCTGGAGCTGATCCGCTTTCGTCATCCGCTCTACGCGCGCTCGTCGCCGGTGTATCTGGCCGACTACGTTGAGTGCGAAGTGGGCAGCACCGGCATCGTCCACTCGGCGCCGTCCTACGGGGTGGACGACTTCAACACCTGCCGCGACTACGGCATGAGCTTTGACGACATGCTCAACCCCGTGCAGGGCAACGGCGTGTACGCGGATGATCTGGGCTACTTCGGCGGCCAGATGATCTGGAAGGCCAATCCCCACATCGTGGAAAAGCTGCGCGACGAAGGCGCGCTGCTGGCCCACATCCCCATTACCCACAGCTACATGCACTGCTGGCGGCACAAGACGCCGGTGATCTACCGCGCCACCGCCCAGTGGTTTGTGGGCATGGATCTGGCCGGCAAGGACGGCAAGACCCTGCGCGAGCGGGCGCTGGAAGGCGTGGACGCCACGGCATTCACTCCGGGCTGGGGCCAGGCGCGGCTGCACGCCATGATCGCCAACCGCCCGGACTGGTGCATCTCCCGCCAGCGCAACTGGGGCGTGCCGCTGCCGCTGTTTTTGCACCGGCAGACCGGCGAGCTGCACCCGCGCACCGTAGGGCTGATCGAAGAAGCTGCCCGGCGGGTCGAGCAGGGCGGCATCGACGCCTGGTTCAACCTTGAGCCGGCGGAGCTTCTGGGCGCCGAAGCTGAGGATTACGAAAAGGTCACCGATACCCTGGACGTGTGGTTTGACTCCGGCACCACCCACCGCCACGTGCTGCGCGGCTCGCACCCCCACGGCCATGAGACCGGCCCCCGGGCGGATCTGTATCTGGAAGGCTCGGACCAGCACCGCGGCTGGTTCCATTCGTCGCTGCTCACCGGCTGCGCCATCGACGGCCGGCCGCCGTACCGCGAGCTTCTGACCCACGGCTTCACCGTGGATGCCAAGGGCCGCAAGATGTCCAAGTCCACGGGCAACGTGGTCGCCCCCCAGCAGGTGATGGACAAGCTGGGCGCGGATATTCTGCGCCTGTGGGTGGCGTCTACCGACTACTCCGGTGAAATGGCGGTCTCCGACGAGATCCTCAAGCGCACCGCCGACGTTTATCGCCGCATTCGCAACACCTCGCGCTTTCTGCTTGCCAACCTCACCGGCTTTGACCCGGCGAAGGACGCCGTGGCCTTTGACGACATGCTGGCGCTGGACCGCTGGGTGATCGACCGCGCCGCCCAGCTGCAGGCGCGTATCGAGACGGCCTATGACGAATATCGCTTTCTTGACGTCTACCAGCAGGTGCACAACTTCTGCGCCGGCGAGCTGGGCGGCTTTTACCTCGACGTGATCAAGGACCGCCAGTACACCACCCAGACCGACTCGCTCGCCCGGCGCAGCGCGCAAACCGCGCTGTACCACGTGGTCGAGGCGCTTGCGCGCTGGGTCGCGCCGATTCTGTCGTTCACCGCCGAGGAAATCTTTGAGCACATCCCCGGCAAGCGCGGCGACAGCGTGCTGCTGGAAGAGTATTACGCCGGCCTTTCCACGCTTGCTGAAGACGCCGAGATGGGCCGCGCGTTCTGGGCGCAGCTGCTTGAGGTCAAAAACGCGGTGAACAAGTGCCTGGAAGACGCGCGCAACGCCAAGGTGATCAAGGGCAGCCTCGCCGCCGAGGTGACGCTGTACGTAGACGACGCGCTCAAGGCCACGCTTGAGCGGCTGGGCAACGAGCTGCGCTTTGTGATGCTCACCAGCGAAGTGCATCTGGCTCCGCTGATTGATGCCGGCGACGCCGAAGCCACCGAGCTTGACGGGCTGAAAGTCGCGGTCAGCGCAAGCGAACACGCCAAGTGCGAGCGCTGCTGGCACCACCGCCCGGACGTGGGCCGGCACGCCGAACACGCCGACCTCTGCGGGCGCTGCATTGCCAACCTGCCCGAGGGCGAAGGCGAGACGCGCCGCTATGCCTGATCCGCAGACCACGCAGAGTCCGCGGGCCGGCCAGGCGCCCATTCAGCCGATGCAGCGCCCCCTGCGCTGGCTGTGGCTGGCGCTGGCCGTGGCGGGGCTGGATCTGGCGACCAAGTACGCCGCCAGCCATTTTCTGGGCTACGCTCAGCCGGTAGAGGTGACGGCGTTTTTCAACCTCACGCTTTTGCACAACACCGGCGCGGCGTTCAGCTTTTTAGCCGACCACCCGGGCTGGCAGCGCTGGCTGTTTGCCGGCATTGCGGTTGCGGCCTGCGCGGGGCTGGGCGTGTGGCTGACCCGCCTGAAGGCGGACGAAAAGCGCCTGGCCGCAGCGTTGGCGCTGATTATCGGCGGGGCGCTGGGCAACCTTTACGACCGCGTGGTGTACGGCTACGTGGTGGATTTTCTTTCGTTTCACGCCGCCGGCTGGTATTACCCGGCGTTCAACGTCGCCGACATCGGCATTACCCTTGGGGCCTTCGGCCTGATCTGGGAATCCATCGTCGGCGAGCGGCGGCGCGCCAAGCATGCGAGGCAGTCATGACCGATAGCACCCGCTCTGAAACCGCCAATCACGTGATTGGTGAAGGCATGGAAATTACCCTGCACTTCACCCTGAAGCTTGAGGACGGCACCGTGGTGGATTCCACCAAGGACAAAGCGCCGGCCACTTTCGAATTCGGCGATGGCAACCTGCCGCCGGGGTTTGAGCATCCGCTCAAGGGCCTTGCGCCCGGCGCCCACGAGCGCTTTAGCATTGCGCCAGAGCACGGCTTTGGCCAGCACAACGAGCACAATATCCAGTTTCTCAAGCGCGAAGACTTCGGCGAGGAGGTGCCTGAGCCCGGTATGGTCATGTCGTTTGCCGACAAGGCAGGCACCGAGCTGCCCGGCGTGGTCAAACAGATCGACGGCGAGCGCGTTGAGGTGGACTTCAACCACCCGCTGGCCGGGCATACCTTGACCTTCGAGGTGGAAGTCATCACGGTAACGCCCGCCGTCACCCATTAACGATGCACAGGCATCAAGGCGAGACCATGCAAACTGATTCCGTGCAGATTCATCCTGCCCAGACCGGCGCGGCAGAGGCGCAGCCGGTAGCCATCAAGCTGGCCAACCCGCGCGGCTTTTGCGCCGGCGTGGATCGTGCCATTGACATCGTCAACCGCGCGCTGGACGTGTTCGGCCCGCCCATCTACGTGCGTCACGAAGTCGTGCACAACCGCTTTGTGGTGGATACCCTGCGCGAGCGCGGCGCGGTGTTCGTCGAAGAGCTCGACGAGGTGCCTGACGATGTGATCGTGATTTTTTCCGCTCACGGGGTCTCCCGCGCGGTGCAGGAAGACGCCGAGCGCCGGGGGCTGAAAGTCTTCGACGCCACCTGCCCGCTGGTCACCAAGGTCCACATGGAAGTGCTGCGCTACGCCAAGCGCGGCCACGAGTGCATTTTGATCGGCCACCACGGCCACCCCGAAGTGGAAGGCACCATGGGCCGCTACGACACCAGCCACGGCGGGCGCATCTACCTGGTGGAAGACGAAGCCGACGTGGCAAATCTGGAGGTCAAAAATCCGCAAAAGCTGGCCTTTGTCACCCAGACCACGCTGTCCATGGACGATACCGCCCGGGTTATTGATGCGCTGCGCGAGCGCTTTCCCGACATTCAAGGGCCGCGCAAAAACGACATCTGCTACGCCACGCAAAACCGTCAGGATGCCGTGCGCGAGCTGGCCGATGAGAGTGACCTGGTGCTGGTGGTGGGCAGCCCCAACAGCTCCAACTCCAACCGCCTGCGCGAGCTTGCCGAGCGCATGGGGGCGCCGGCCTACCTGATTGATAACGCCGAACAGGTTGACGCCGGCTGGCTTGACGGCATCGGCAAGGTGGGCGTGACCGCCGGCGCCAGTGCCCCGGAAGTGCTGGTCCGCGGCGTCATCGAGCGGCTGCGCGCGCTGGGTGCAAGCCTGCCCGAAGAGCTGGCCGGACAACAAGAAGACATCACGTTTTCCATGCCGCGGGAGCTTCGCGAAGACGTGATTGCCAAGGGCTGATGGCCAAGGCTAAAGCAACGCGTAACGGTTTGTGACATACTCAAAACGTAGGAGCCGACCGCCGACCGCAAGGAGTTTTTGCCGTGCCTTACCCTTTCCTCTTGCTGCGTGCGGATCGCCCGTTCGGCCGCCAGCGCGGCTTCACCCTGATTGAGCTGCTGGTTGTCGTGGTTATCCTCGGCATACTGGCGGCCATCGCCTACCCCGCCTATACCCAATACGTCGAGCGTAGCCAGCGCGCCGATGCCCAGGCCGTTATGCTGGAGATCGCCGGAAAGCTTGAGCGCTGCTATACCAAAAACTACAGCTATAAAGACTGCGAAGCGGCCAAAGACAAGAGGGATGACGCCACAAGCGAGCTGTATACCGACGGGTTTAGGTTTCGCCTGGACCTTGGCAGCGGCGCCTACAAGATCGTGGCTGAAGGCGGCAAACGCGCCAAAGACGGCTGTGAAACACTTACCCTGAAAGACAGCGGCGCGCAACTCCCCGAAGGCTGCTGGTAAATGCGGAGGATGCGCGGCTTTACGCTGGTCGAACTATTGGTAACCCTGGCGATAGCGGCCATTCTGGCAGCGCTGGTGGCGCCGGCGTGGTCTACCTTGTTGGCGCGACAGCGGCTGAATGCCGACGCTAACGCCGCCGTTTCGGCGCTGGCGCTGGCGCGCAGCGATGCTATCCGGCTGCATCGCAACGTTGAGGTCGAGTTTATGCCGCCGGCGGTAAACCGGGCCGAACGCCGCCCGGAGGGCTGCCGCGATGGCGAAACGAGCCTCACGGATGTCACGAATGAAGAAAAAGAGCGCTACGGCTACGCCTCGTGGTGCTATCGGCTCGCTTGGCAGGGCAGTAATGAACTTATCCGTGCGGGCCAGCTGAAGTACCTGAGCAAGCCGAGCAAAAATTTTTCGCTGGTTTTTGAGCCGCTGGGCACTGCCAATATCGATGACTGCCCGACAATAACCCCGGACGGCTGCCGGCTGGTGTTCTCTCCGCCTGAAGATATCAGCGGCGTGAATGACGAGAAGCGCCTTGTTAACGTAACGGGCAGCGTTCGCAGGGAGGCGCGATGATTCGCCAACGTGGTTTTACCCTGATTGAGGCGCTGGTGGCGCTGGTTGTGCTCTCACTGGGGTTGATGGGCGCGGCCGCCATGCAGCTCAACGCCCTGCACAGCGCCACCCGCAGCTATCAGCACTCGCTCGCCACGCTGGCCGCCGTGGATGCTCAGGAACGGCTGTGGGAACAGCTTGAAAAGGGGGCGGGAAACTGCAAAGAGCTCCACAGCGAGATAGAGCCCGACTGGAAAAATGACTGGCAACGCGATAAGCCATCCAATCCTTTGCGTAGTGCCATAGCGATGGATATCAAGCCAGAAGGCTGCACCTATACGATTACAGTAACGCTGGATAACGCCGGAGACGACGACGGCTACGGCACCGTAACGTATACCGTGCGCCTGCCCGAGCAACCAGAGGAAGACTGATGATGCCCGCATCCCGCCAGGCCGGTTTTACCCTCGTTGAGCTGATGGTGGCGCTGCTCATCGGCAGCCTGGTGGTGCTGGGCGCCGGCTCGCTGTTTCTCACCACCCTGCAAACCTTCAACAAGGTGGACGAGCTGAGCCGTAAGCAGGAAGCGGTGATTTTTGCCGCCCACACCCTGAGCGAAAGCATCCGCAGCGGTGATGGCGAATACAAATTGAAGTGCCAGATAAATAAGGACAAGGACGACCAGTGTGAATGCACATTGAGTGATGACGCCAGACAAGGCCAGCCGCTGCTTACGTTTCAGCGTCCGCTGAAAAGCGCCGAACTATCGCCCGAGAGCTGCGCGCTGGAAAATCCTCCTGACTTTAGCCAGAACGTCGTCAGGATTTCCCTGCCGCTGGAAAAAGGCGGTAAGGCTATCAAATTCCGGGTAGCCAAACGCCAGCCGGTGCTGAATGCGTACCTTGACGACGATGGCGATGGCAAATCTCCTGATCCTGATAATGAGGGTTTCTATAAAGACGGCACAAGAATGTATAACGATAGGTGTTACAACGGTAGCGGAAAATTTAAACCCAATAGGGGAGGTTGTGACGCACCATGAGAAATAAACAACAAGGTGCTGCCCTCGTTATCGTACTGGCGTTTTTAACCGGCGCTATGATCGTCGGCGTTTCCGGAATGCAGAGCTCGCTAATCGACGAGCGCCTGGCCGGCAACTACCGCGCCTCCGCCCAGGCGCAGATGAATGCCGAGCAGGCGGCTTCTCTAGCTGTGAAGAAGGTTCGTGAATACAAGGAAAGCGCAGGAAAGAATAATCTAGATATTCTTGATCTGACTCAAGACAGCGCTGTCGAAGATGTAAAAATGCTGGACTACGCCGACGTTGATGCCGATGATAAAAGATTGCAAGGTAAAAAATACGGTGATTGTGCCAAAGAAGGCGAAGATAAAGATAGATGTTTTTATTTCCCTCTTGCTATAGCAAACAGTAACCACTGGGTAGCATTTGGTGCGGTTGTAGGCAATAGCGGAAAAAATGAAAAAGTAATTAGTCAAAGTGTCGCTTTGGTCTCTTTTACTTCTGCAACATCATCTGCCGATGAAATTGCCGACAAGTTCAACGACTATGGCATACTGTCGGATGAAGAGGCTGAAGTTGAAGCAGAGGAAAAAAATATACCGTTCTATGGCATAATTCGCAGCAACGACAATGATGAAGAGGACGAAGAAGAAGACGAAGAAGAAAGCGAAGAAGACGAAGAGGATGATTTTGATGTTGAGTTTAAAGATTCTGAAGAAGAGCGCGAAAATGAAGAAATAGAAGAGTCAGGGTTTTCGACCGAATATGTAAAAGTGCCTAAATTTAATTTTAAAAATTACTTTAATAGGTTAGAGAAAAGTAGATTTGGCGGTTACTCTGAAAAAAATTCCAATTGCAGTGTTCGCTATGCTATTGATGTTGAGCGGTTTTGTGAGAAAAATTTAGTAGTTGCTGAAGCATATATTTATCGTTCAGTTGTCTACTTTGATAAAGATGTAACTGTTGAATCTTCTTTGACGGTAATAGATTCGACGATATTTATTGACGGAGATTTGACGGTAAAAGGGGCGGCTCATCTTAGTGCCACTGGTGGGGTGTCAAATATCATTGTTACTGGTGATGTTGTGTTTGATGCTGAAGGAGGAGATGAAAAAGGCGAAGATGACGGCGAGAACAACAATCCTATTGGTCTTGATTTGAGCAACACCGTTATTGTTGCCGGTGGTAAGCTGGAGTTTGATGCCATGTCCAGTCAGGGACTTAGGAACGTGCTTATCATGTCCGATGACGAGATGGATATTTATTTTGACGATATTGATAAAATATATAAAGGTTGGTTTTATAGCGGTGATGAGCTGGATATGGAAATCGAAAACAGCCCCAATATGACCTTCTGTGGGTCGCTTATGGCACGAAAAAACGTTGGCTTGGAAACCGACCCTTACATTAAGCGCTTTGACAGCAGCGGTCGTAATGGCTGCCCAAAATTCAGTGGGTTCGATGGGCCGTTACACAACGGGAGCGACGGCGGCAAGCCGACAGTCGACGCCTGGCAGTAGCCGCCGGGCGGCTATAGCCATGCGCGTAACTGTGTGACAATAGCCGCCTGACCTTGCTGAAGAAGTGCGTAACCATGACCGAATCCCCCAAAACCCGCGTGCTGACCGGCATCACCACCACCGGCACGCCCCATCTTGGCAACTACGTCGGTGCGATCAAGCCGGCCATCGAAGCCAGCCAGTGCGCCGACGTGCAGTCGTTCTACTTTCTGGCCGACTACCACGCGCTGATCAAATGCCAGGACCCCAAGCGCGTGCAGCAGTCGCGGCTGGAAATCGCCGCCACCTGGCTGGCGCTGGGGCTGGATACCGACAACGCGATCTTTTATCGCCAGTCCGACATCCGCGAGATCCCTGAGCTGACCTGGATGCTTTCCTGCGTCTGCGCCAAGGGGCTGATGAACCGCGCCCACGCCTACAAGGCGGCGGTGGCCGAAAACGAAGAGGCCGGCAGCCAGGACGCCGACAAGGGCGTGACCATGGGGCTTTTCGGCTACCCGGTGCTGATGGCCGCGGACATTTTAATGTTCAACGCCAACCGCGTACCCGTGGGCCGCGACCAGATCCAGCACATCGAGATGGCTCGGGACATCGCCGGGCGCTTCAACCACCTCTACAAGGGCCAGCACTTCACGCTGCCCGAGGCGGTGGTGGATGAAAGCGTCGAGGTGCTGGGCGGGCTCGACGGGCGCAAGATGTCCAAGAGCTACAACAACACCGTTCCGCTGTTCGTCTCCGAGAAAAAGCTGCAAAAGCTGGTGCGCAAGATCAAGACCAACTCGCTGGAGCCGGGTGAGCCCAAGGATCCGGAAGGCTGCACGTTGTTTCAGATCTACTCGGCCTTTGCCTCGGCGGAAGAAACCCGCGCCATGCGCGAATGCTACGCCGAGGGCATTGGCTGGGGCGAGGCCAAAAACCAGGTGTTTGAACAGCTCAACGCGCACCTGAGCGCGCCCCGGGAGCGGTATAATGCGCTGATGGAAGACCCGGGCTATATTGAAGCCGTGCTGGAAAAAGGCGCCGAACGTGCCCGGGAAGAAGCGACGGTCACAATGGAAAACCTCCGCAAGGCCGTAGGGCTGGGGCGCTTCGTATAGGCTATATTCCATTGTGGAATTAAAAGTCTACGATAAAGCATTTTACGTTATCTTGACCTGGCGCTATTCTGACCGCCTATTCGCAAAAGCGCCTGCCCACCGGCAGGCGCTTTTTCAATCGAGGGTGATCACGATGGCTACCGCCTCTTCCACTGTTTCACTGACGCTGCCGCGCCACCGCGTGCCGATGCTGGCGGGGGCGCTTGTTGTGCTGGGCGCTTTGCTTATTGGCGTTGTGTTTACGGCCAATACCGGCCTTTTAATGATCGTGGGTGGCCTGTTGGGCATGGTGCTCTATCACGCCGCCTTCGGCTTTACCTCGGCCTGGCGGGCACTGATTATAAAGCGCCGCGGCCGCGGGCTGCGCGCGCAAATGCTGATGCTGGCCGTGGCCGTGGTGCTGTTCTTCCCCGCGCTTGGGGCGGGCCAGCTGAACGGCGTGGCGGTAGAGGGCTTTGTCGCCCCGCTGGGCATCTCAGTGCTGGTGGGCGCTTTTCTGTTCGGTCTGGGCATGCAGCTGGGCGGCGGCTGCGCCTCGGGCACGCTGTTTACCGCCGGCGGTGGCAATGCCCGGATGCTGATCACGCTTGTGTTTTTCATTGTGGGCTCGGTGATCGGCACGGCGCACTTCCGCTTTTGGACGGAGCTTCCGGCGCTGCCGCCGGTATCGCTGGTGGACGTCGGCGGCGCCTACGGCGGCATGGCCATAAGCCTTTTGCTGTTTGCCGTCATTGCCGCGGTGACCGTGGTGCTGGAAAAGCGCCGCCACGGCGAGCTGGAACACCCCCCTTTGGTGGCGCGCCGCGGCTTTGAGCGGCTGCTGGTCGGCCCTTGGCCGCTGCTGGCAGGCGCGGTGGCGCTGGCGCTTTTGAACTTTGCCACCCTCGCTTTGGCCGGGCGGCCCTGGGGCATTACCTCGGCGTTTGCGCTGTGGGGCGCCAAGGGCTTTTCGCTGCTGGGCGGCGACGTTACCCAGTGGGGCTACTGGCAGTCGCCGGGGAACGCCGCTGCGCTGGATGCCAGCGTCTGGGGCGACATTACTACGGTGATGAACGTGGGTATCATGCTCGGTGCGCTGGCGGCGGCGAGCCTTGCCGGGCGCTTTGCGCCGAACTTCCGTATTCCGCTGCGTTCAATAGCGGCGGCGGTGATCGGCGGGCTGCTGCTGGGCTACGGTGCACGGCTGGCCTTTGGCTGTAACATCGGGGCCTATTTCAGCGGCATTGCCTCGGGCAGCCTGCACGGCTGGCTGTGGGCGGTGGCGGCCTTTGCCGGCAATATGCTGGGGGTTAAACTGCGCCCGCTTTTTTTCACCGGCGAGGCAGCACAGCGGCCCGTAGCCAAGACGTCGTAGCGTTGCCAATACGCTATGCCAACTGCGGATGATGCCGTTTTTTTGTGCCGTCAGCGTGTTACATTGGCCGGGATTTTTTTCAAAAACGTTTTCCACAATCGGTTTTCACGGCCGCAACGAGTAGCCGATTCACCTGGTAGAGAGTAGCCATGACCACGAGCCAACGCCCCTTGTACATCCCCTACGCCGGTCCCGCCCTGCTGGAAACGCCTTTGTTGAACAAGGGCAGCGCTTTTACGCAGAAAGAACGGGTAGCGTTTAACCTCATCGGGCTGTTGCCGCAGGATCAAGAAACCATCGAGGACCAGCTGGAGCGCGCCTATCGCCAGTACCAGCAGTGCAACAGCGACCTTGAACGCCATATTCATCTGCGCGCTATTCAAGACGACAACGAAACCCTGTACTTCCGCCTGGTATCGGATCATCTGGAAGAAATGCTGCCGATTATCTATACCCCTACGGTCGGCAAGGCGTGCCAGGAATTTTCCAACATCTATCGTAACCATCGGGGATTGTTCATTAACTACCCGGATCGTGAGTACATGGACGATATCCTGCGCAGCGCAACCAAGGATAACGTCAAGGTGATTGTGGTCACCGACGGCGAGCGTATTCTGGGACTGGGCGACCAGGGAATCGGCGGTATGGGCATTCCCATCGGCAAACTGTCGCTTTATACCGCCTGCGGCGGCATCAGCCCGGCCTATACGCTGCCGATCACGCTGGATGTGGGCACCAACAATCAGGCGCTGCTCGACGACCCGATGTACATGGGCTGGCGCCACAAGCGCGTATCCCAAAAAGAGTACGATGCCTTCATGGCGGAGTTCATTGCCGCGGTCAAGCGCCGCTGGCCCAATGTGCTGCTGCAGTTTGAAGACTTTGCCCAGGCCAACGCCGTGCCGCTGCTGGAGCGCTACCGCGACGAGCTGTGCTGCTTTAACGACGACGTGCAGGGCACCGCCGCAGTGGTGGTCGGCACGCTGATGGCCGCCTGCCGGGCACGCAAGCAAACCCTTGCCGACCAGCGCGTGGTGTTTGTCGGCGGCGGCTCTGCCGGCTGCGGCATTGCTGAACAGACCGTGGTGGCGATGCAGGCCGAAGGGCTGAGCGAAGAGCAGGCCCGCGCCCGGGTGTTCATGGTGGATCGCGAGGGGCTGATGACCAACGATCAAACATGGCACCGGGATTTTCAGCGCCGCCTGGCCCACGACGCCTCGCTGGTGGCCGACTGGGACGGCCAAAAGCTGGATGAGACGATTGCCCGGGTCAAGCCGACGGTGCTGATTGGCGTGTGCGGGCAGAAGGGCATCTTTACCGAGCGCGTGGTGCGCACCATGCACGAAGGCTGCGATAACCCGGTGATTTTCCCGCTTTCCAACCCCACCTCCCAGGCCGAAGCGGTGCCCGAAGACGTCATCCGCTGGACCGACGGCGCTGCGCTGGTAGCGACCGGCAGCCCCTTTGCGCCGGTCGTTCACAACGGTCGCAGTATCCCCATTGCGCAGTGCAACAATGCTTACATCTTTCCCGGCATCGGCCTTGGCGTGGTAGCCGCAAAGGCCTCCCGGGTAACAGATAAAATGCTGATGAGCGCATCCCGGGCGCTGGCGCGGGAAGCGCCGCTGGTCAAGGAAGGCAAGGGCGCGCTGCTGCCGCCGCTGTCGCGTATCCGCGAGATCAGCATGGCGATCGCCTTTGAGGTCGCCGCCCAGGCGCAGGATGAAGGCGTGGCGCTGAAAACCGACGGTAACCGGCTGCGCGACGCCATTCGGTGCAACTGCTGGGAGCCTGAGTACCGTGAGTATCGCCGCCGTTCAATATAACGCTGCGCAGCGAAGATGATCAGGGTTTGAGCAAAAAGCCCCCGCAGGCATGGCCTGCGGGGGCTTTGTTCTGCAAGAACGGTTTTGCAACGAACGGTTTTGCAAGAACGGTTTGCGGTGAACGAACCTTTGCGGTTTACGCCGCGCCGATCATCTTGCGCAGCACGTAGTGCAAAATGCCGCCGTGACGGTAGTAGGCAAGCTCGTTGTCGGTATCGATGCGGCACTTGGCATCAAGCCGGTGCTCGTCGCCGTTGGGCGTTTTGATGACGACCTTGACGCTGCTGCCCGGGGTCAGGTCGGCCAGACCGCTGATCGAAATTTCCTCATCGCCGGTCAGGCCCAGCGATTTACGGTCCTTGCCCTCGGGGAACTGCAGCGGTACCACGCCCATACCGATGAGGTTGGAACGGTGGATGCGCTCGTAGGACTCGGCGAGCACGGCGCGCACGCCCAGCAGGCGCGTGCCCTTGGCGGCCCAGTCACGCGAAGAGCCGGTGCCGTATTCCTTGCCGGCAATCACTACCAGCGGCGTGCCTTCTTTTTGGTATTGCATCGCCGCGTCGTAGATCGCCATCTGCTCGCCTGAAGGCACATGGCGGGTTTCGCCGCCGACTACGCCGTCGAGCATTTCGTTTTGAATGCGCACGTTGGCGAAGGTGCCGCGCATCATCACTTCGTGGTTGCCGCGCCGCGAGCCGTAGGAGTTGAAATCCACCGGTTTGACGCCGTTTTCCTGCAGGTAGCGTCCGGCGGGGCTGTCGGGCTTGATCGCACCGGCCGGCGAGATGTGGTCGGTGGTGACCGAGTCGCCGAGCATGGCCAGCACCCGGGCGTTGGCCACGTCTTCGATGGCGTCCGGTTCGCGCTGCATGCCTTCAAAGAAGGGCGGATGCTGAATGTAGGTGGAATCCGGCCATTCGTAGACCTGGCTTTGGGGCACATCGATGGCTTTCCAGGTGTCATCGCCTTCAAACACGGCGGAATATTCCTTGTGGAACATTTCGGTGTTGACCTGCTCTACGGCCTTGGCAATGTCGGCCTGGCTTGGCCAGATATCCTTGAGATAGACCGGGTTGCCGTCGCCGTCCTTGCCCAGCGGCTCTGCGCTGAGGTCGGTCTGCACGTTGCCGGCCAGTGCGTAGGCCACCACCAGGGGCGGTGAAGCCAGCCAGTTGGTCTTGATTTGCGGATGAATGCGACCTTCAAAGTTGCGGTTGCCCGAAAGCACCGAGGCCACCGTCAGATCGCCGTCGTTGATGGCTTTGTCAATTTCGTCGGGAAGCGGGCCGGAGTTGCCGATACAGGTTGTGCAGCCGTAGCCCACCAGGTTGAAGCCCAGCGCGTCGAGATCGTCGTTAAGCCCGGCGGCGGCCAGGTAGTCGGTGACCACCTTGGAGCCCGGTGCCAGCGAGGTTTTGACCCAGGGCTGGGTGGTCAGGCCTTTTTCGCGGGCGTTGCGAGCGAGCAGGCCGGCGGCCATCATCACGCTGGGGTTGGAGGTGTTGGTGCACGAGGTAATCGCGGCGATGACCACGGCACCGGGGTTGAGCTTGAAGTCCTGGCCGCGGTAGCTGACGGACTGGCTGGTGGGGTGTTCGTAGCTGCGCTCCACGCCCACGGCCGTTTGGCCGCCTTCCGAGAACAGCCGGCCTTTTTCTTCGGCGGGCGTGCCGTTGCTGTCGTTTTCCATGATCTTGGCGAACGCGGCGGGCATGTCGCCCAGCGCCACCCGGTCCTGGGGCCGTTTGGGGCCGGCAAGGCTGGCCTCTACGTCGCCCATGTCCAGCGCCAGGGTGTCGCTGAAGATCGGCTCGGCGCCGGGTTCACGCCACAGGCCCTGGGCCTTGGCGTAGGCTTCGATCAGCTCGACCTGCTCTGCTTCGCGGCCGGTCAGGCGCATGTAGCGCAGGGTTTCCTCGTCCACCGGGAAAAAGCCGCAGGTGGCGCCAAACTCCGGCGACATGTTGGCAATGGTGGCGCGGTCGGCCAGGGGCAGATCTTTCAGGCCGTCGCCGTAGAACTCGACGAATTTGCCCACTACGCCCTTGGCGCGCAGCATTTCGGTGACCGTCAGCACCAGGTCGGTGGCGGTGATGCCTTCGCGCAGCTTGCCGGTGAGCTTGAAGCCGACGACTTCGGGAATCAGCATCGATACCGGCTGGCCGAGCATGGCGGCTTCGGCTTCGATACCGCCCACGCCCCAGCCGAGTACGCCCAGGCCGTTGATCATGGTGGTGTGGGAGTCGGTGCCCACCAGGGTATCCGGATAGGCCCAGGTCTTGCCGTCTTCTTCTTTGCTCCAGACGGTTTTGCCCAGGTATTCCAGGTTGACCTGGTGGCAGATGCCGGTGCCCGGCGGTACCACGCGGAAGTTGTCAAAGGCGTGCTGGCCCCAGCGCAGAAACTCGTAGCGTTCGCGGTTGCGCTCCATCTCGATTTCGACGTTATTGGCAAAGGCTTGCGGGTTGCCAAATTCGTCGACCATGACCGAGTGGTCGATGACCAGGTCTACCGGCGACAGCGGGTTGATGCGCGCGGGGTCGTCGCCGAGCGCTTGCACGGCGTTGCGCATGGAGGCCAGGTCGACCACGCCGGGCACGCCGGTGAAGTCCTGCATCAGCACCCGGGCAGGGCGATAGCCGATCTCGCGGCTGGACTTGCCTTGTTTTTGCCAGTCGACCAGCGCTTGAAGGTCGTCGGCTTCGACGCTTTCGTCGTCGGCGAAGCGCAGCTGGTTTTCCAGCAAAATCTTGAGCGTTTTGGGCAGGCGGTCAATGTTGCCCAGCGTTTCAGCCGCCTTGGGAAGGCTGTGGTAATGGTATGTCTGACCGCCGACATCCAGCGTCTGGCGCGTATCAGGTATCTGACTCATGCCGTTCTCCTCTGCTGACTAGACACGGATAGCTTGGTAGCAGGCGTTAACGAAGTGTGCCGCAGGCGGTGACGGATCAAGGGCTGGCACCGCCACGGCGGCCGTTGTTTTTTCGCAGCCGCTTTTTTTACTATGGCTTATCCTAGCCATAGTAGATGGGTGCTGACGAGGGGCGTTTCAAGCATCTTCGCCCAATGGCTAAGGCTTGGCCGGCGCTGAGCTTGCGTATCCGGCGTGCCGGGGGCACCCTGCACGGGCTCTGGTGCAGCGCCCCGGCTTATCAGGATGCTGTTTGACGTATTACGTGGGGTGCCCCGTTACCCCGTTGACGAAAAGGTGGTTTCATGGAAACGCGACACGAACGGTTGATCATTCTCGGCTCCGGCCCGGCCGGCTATACGGCGGCGGTGTATGCCGCGCGCGCCAATCTGCAGCCGCTATTGATTACCGGCATGCAGGCCGGCGGCCAGCTTACCACCACCACTGATGTGGATAACTGGCCGGGCGACGCTGAAGGCGTGCAGGGCCCGGCGCTGATGGAGCGCATGAAAACCCACGCCGAACGCTTTCATACCGAGGTGCTGTTTGATCACATCAACGACGTTCGCCTGGGCGAGCGGCCCTTTACCCTGACCGGCGACAACGGCGTTTACACCTGCGATGCGCTGATTATTGCCACCGGCGCCAGCGCCCGCTATCTGGGGCTGCCCTCCGAGCAGCAGTTCATGGGGCAGGGCGTGTCGGCCTGTGCTACCTGCGACGGCTTTTTCTACCGCAATCAGGAAGTCGTTGTGGTCGGCGGCGGCAATACCGCCGTGGAAGAAGCGCTGTACCTGGCCAATATCGCCTCGAAGGTCACTTTGGTGCACCGTCGCGACTCGCTGCGCGCCGAGAAAATTCTTCAGGACAAGCTGTTTGAGAAGGCCGCCGAAGGCAAGGTGGTACTGGAATGGAACCAGACGCTGGACGAGGTGCTGGGTGACAATACCGGCGTGACCGGGGTGCGGCTGACCTCCACGAAAGACGGCAGTACCCAAGAGCTTGCTGCACCGGGGGTGTTTATCGCCATCGGCCACAGCCCCAACACTGCCATGTTCGAAGGCCAGCTGAAGATGAACAACGGCTACATCGAGGTGGCGTCGGGCCTTTCGGGCAACGCCACCGCGACCAGCGTGCCCGGCGTGTTTGCCGCCGGCGACGTCATGGATCACGTCTACCGTCAGGCGATCACCTCCGCGGGCAGCGGCTGTATGGCAGCGCTCGACGCCGAGCGCTATCTGGACGGCCTGGCCTGAAAAAAGGCGGCCGGCGCCCGACTCAAACGCCGGCCGTGGCCGGGCTTGCAGCGCAGGTCATTTTTTCCATCCGAATGCGCCCCAGCTGGCTGAGCACCAGCCGGGTGCCGCTGTGCGCCCGGCGTCCGGCGCGGCAAACGATAAACTTGCCGTTGTAGCCGCTGCTGTGTCCCAGCCGGCTGAACTTTATGCGCCGCCAGCCGCGGCTGTAGGTCACGCCGGCGTCAGTGCCGGGCAGCACACGCAGAATGCGCTCGGCATCA
Source organism: Halomonas cibimaris (assembly GCF_039537045.1). Taxonomy (GTDB): domain Bacteria; phylum Pseudomonadota; class Gammaproteobacteria; order Pseudomonadales; family Halomonadaceae; genus Vreelandella; species Vreelandella cibimaris. Next base: position 45,261 of record NZ_BAAAZT010000070.1, read on the forward strand.
ATCGGCGCTGCGGTGCTTTGGGCGACGACCATCAGCGCGTTGTTCCAGTCCGTATCGCAGGCGTTTCGGTCATCCGCCCGGGGGGCACAGAAACACCGCTTCGCGACGCGTGATGGCCGTATGTCGCGCCAGCGCCAGCGCGCTTTGCAGCTGGCTTACCGCGGCCTGCTGGCTGCTGCGCGCGGCAAAACCGCGCATTTGCGGATAGCCCACGCCTGCCAGCGTGGCGATCAGGGCCATGATCACCAGTAGTTCGACGAGCGTGAACCCGCGCTGAGCGGCCGTTTCCATGGCGCTTCTCCCTTCCCTGTGCGCTGCGGTGCAGCGCCGTTTGTGCCAGAAAGGGTGCCGCTGCCGGCCGTGGCGGGGCACCCTGCCTGACTGTCAGGCTAGAAGCGCACGTTGGTGTGGGTATAAGACAAAGCGGACAGAAAGCGTAAGCCAACGCTGACGCCGGCGGGCCGGGCCGGCCGAAGGCTAGCGCGAAGCCTCATCCTGCTCGGCGAAAAAGCGGTCGCGGTGGGCCGAGCAGCAGAACCATTCGGCGCGTTCGCGCAGCGCCTCGCTTTCCGGGACGTGCACGTCGCACCAGCGGCAGCGCACCATTTGCCCGCCTTCGTGGCGGTGTTCGCGTTCCAGGCGGGCTTCGCGGTCAAGTTTCCATTCGCGGTAGATGCCGTAAAGCTTCAGGCCGGCGAAAAAAATGACGCCAAAAAGTATCAGCCGAATGATCAAGAGGTTCATCCTTAGTGTCTCCCGGGGTCATGCGCGTCTGGCCTTTGCCAGCCGGCAGTGCTTGCGGGACAATGCCACAAGACGCCGCGCAAAAATAGCGGTCAACGCTTGAGTCGGCGGTATATCCCGCGCTGCCGGTGCCGGCTTTGTCGACTTCCGATCTTCAAGAGTGCCCATTTCAAGATTGCCCGTTTCAAGAGTATCCATTTCAAGAGTACCAACGCCCATGCAAGAGTTAACCCTGGTGATGGCGCAGTTCGACCCCCTGGTGGGAGATATTCCGGGCAACGCCGCCCGGGCCGCTGAAGCCGTGCGCGAGGCGCGCATCGAACATGGTGCGGATATCGTGGTGTTTCCCGAGCTGTTTTTGTCCGGCTATCCGCCGGAAGACCTGCTGCTGCGCCCCGCGCTTGAGGCGCGCCTGCGCAAGGCTCGGGGCCTGTTGGCAGAAAAAGTGGCTCGGGACGTGCTGGTCATCATCGGCTATCCCGGCGTGCGCGAAGGCAAGCGCTATAACCTGGCCGGCGTGCTGTACAACGGCCGCTGGGAGGCCGAGTACGCCAAGCAGGTGCTGCCCAACCGCCTGGTGTTCGACGAGCAGCGCTATTTCGCCGCCGGCAGCGAGCCGCTGATCCATGAACACAAGGGGGTCCGGCTGGGCCTGCTGATCTGTGAAGACCTGTGGCATGAGGCGCCGACAAAAGCGCTCAGCGCCGCCGGTGCCGATGTCATCGTCAGCCTCAACGCCTCGCCGTACCATCAGGACAAGCCCGCTGAACGTCTGCGCCTGCTGGAAGATCGGGCGGCACAGGCGCAGCGTCCGGTTGTGTACGTTAACGCCATCGGCGGCCAGGACGAGCTGGTGTTCGACGGCGGCAGCTGCTGCGTGGACGCGAAAGGCGAGCTTGCCGTGCTGGCGCCGTACTGGCAGCCGGGGCTGATGCCGGTGTCGCTACGCCGGCAAAGCGCTACGGGCTGGACGGTCATGCCCGGCGAAGTCGAGCCCGACGTCGCGCCTGAAGAAAACCTGTACTGCGCGCTGGTGACAGGGCTTCGAGACTACGTCAATAAAAGCGGCTTTAACGGAGTGGTACTGGGGCTTTCCGGCGGCATCGACTCGGCGCTTTCGCTGGCCGTTGCCGTGGATGCGCTGGGGCCCCAGCGCGTTCAGGCGGTGATGATGCCGTATCACTACACCGCCGATATATCCCGGGAAGACGCCGCGCGCCAGGCCGACATGCTGGGCGTGCATTACGAGGTTTTGCCCATCGAACCCATGGTGGAATCCTTCATGACCTCGCTTGCCGGGGTGTTCGAGGGCACCGAGCGCGATACCACCGAGGAGAACCTGCAGGCCCGCTGCCGCGGGGTGCTGCTCATGGCGATATCCAATAAAAAGGGCCTGATGGTGCTGGCCAGCGGCAACAAAAGCGAAATGGCCGTGGGCTATACCACGCTGTACGGCGATATGGTCGGCGGCTATAACGCCATCAAGGATGTCTACAAGACCTGGGTGTATCGCCTGGCCCGCTGGCGCAATACGCAGTCGCCGGCTATCCCCGAGCGGGTGATTGAGCGGGCGCCTTCGGCGGAGTTGGCCCCGGACCAGCAGGACAGCGATTCGCTGCCCGACTATGACGTGCTGGACGCCGTTTTGCAGCGTTATATCGAAGGTGATATGAGCGCCGAGGCGATTATCGCTGCCGGCTTTGCCAGTGAAGATGTCTATCAGGTGATCAAGCTGGTGGATCGCTGCGAGTACAAGCGCCGCCAGGCGCCGGTGGGTGTGCGGGTAACCCCGCGCGGTTTTGGCCGCGATCGGCGCTACCCGCTGGTCAACGGCTGGCAGCCGGGAGAATAGCACGCTGTGCTTTATGCCCTGCCTTGCGGTTGCACGCATGGCAGGGCGCTGTAGGCCGGAGCGTTGAGGCAGGCGGCAGCGTTAAAAGCTTTCCCACTGGGATTCAGGCAGCGCGGACGGCGCTTGGTGCGTCGGTGCCGGCGCGCTGCTTTGCCCCGCTGCCGATATGCGGCTCGTGGCCGTATCGGGAAGCTTGAAGTTGGACATCGAATCAATCAGCTGATGCGCGTTTTGACGCAGGTTGTTGGCCGACTTGGCGCTTTCCTGCACCAGGCCCGCGTTTTGCTGGGTGACGTGATCCATTTCGGTGACGGCTTGCCCGACTTCCTGCACGCCGTCGCTTTGTTCGGCGCTGGCGTTGCTGATTTCCTGCATGATGTCGGTGACGCGGGCAATAGCTGCCACGATTTCCTTGGTGGATTCACCGGCTTCCTCAGCGCGCGCGTTGCCGTTGTTGACACGCTCAAGGTTGCTGGAGATCAGCTCGTTGATGTCCCGGGCGGCATCGGCGCTGCGCTGCGCAAGCTTGCGTACTTCAGAGGCGACAACGGCAAAGCCGCGGCCGTGTTCGCCGGCACGCGCCGCTTCTACCGAGGCGTTCAGAGCCAGAATGTTGGTTTGGAAGGCAATGGCGTCGATGGTGGAAATAATACCGGCGATTTCCTGGGAGCTTTGGTTGAGCTCATTCATGGTCGTGACGACCTGCTGAACGGCCTCGCCGCCCTGTGTTGCCGTGCTGGAGGCGCTGGCCGCTTCCTGGCTTGCCTGCGCTGAGTTGTCAGCGTTTTGCTTGACGGTGCTGCTGAGCTGCTCCATTGCGGATGCGGTTTGCGCCAGGGCGCTGGCCTGCTGTTCCGTCCGTGAAGAAAGGTCGTTGTTGCCTGCAGCGATCTGTTCGCTGTCATCGACTACGGCCTCAGCCGATGTGCGCACCTCGGCGACAATGCCCTGCAGCTGCTGAGCCATCGCTACCTGGGCGGCCATGATGCTGTGCTGGTCGCCCTGTTTCAAGTAGTTGGGCGCGGTGAGGTCGCCACGGCCGACGGCTTCGGCGAATTTTTTCACTTCATAGGGTTCAGCGCCCAGTTCACGCAGCAGCTGGCGCGACAGCAGCCAGGCAATGAAGATCCCGACGATGACGGAGAACAGGGTCAGCAGCACCATATCGAGCTGAAACCCTGACGCTGTTTCACGCGCTTTGGTGGTCGTGGCGTCGTTCAGCCGGCCTTGCAGGTCAATATAGTCGTTGATGCGAACAAGCCATTGCGCATACGCAGGCCCTGCCTGTTCAAGCAGCACGGCGCGGGCGCCTTCTCTGTTGCCGGCGTCGCGGGCGCTGAGCACTTTTTGCGTAAAGTTGCGTACGGTTTGCTGCTGGGCACTTATGCGCTCCAGCATTGTCTGCTCTTTCTGGCTGCCGGCATGTTCTGAAAGCACCTTTTGCATGCCTTCGGTTGCCTCGCTGTAATTGCTGCGCAGGCGCTGCATGTCGTTTTTGAGCGCGCGCACGTCGCTGCTGTCTTCGGTCAGTACGATATCGCGCAGGGCGATTGCGCGGTCGTGCACGCTGCCGCGCCAGTCGACGGCATAGGACTGCTTGAGATCGTTGACGTCGTTGATCGTTGTCAGGTTTCGATCAATCTGGTTGACCTTGAAAATGCCTTCCGTTGCGATAATGATCATCAGCACGATCAGTATCGCAAAGCCGACTGTCAGTCGGGTGCGAATCTTGGCGTTGGCGAAGCGGGCATACAGCGAGGACATAAGATTTCCTTATCTGCACAGTGGTTTAGCGCAATGGTGTAACACAACAGGGAGTCACGACGGCGAAGTCAGTCACAGTGATTAAGCCAGTCACGACAGCCGCTGGGCCCAGCGATGTAAGTGCTTATTCAAAATTAATCGCGTATTCAGTGCCATAACCACCAAGTAGGCGGTGTACCTCATCACAGAGGCGATCAAAAGAGAGATAGGCTCCCAGCGGC
>NZ_BAAAZT010000071.1:0-51530 GCF_039537045.1 Halomonas cibimaris
GGCCTGGCGGCGCACACGGCGCTGGAGCAACTGTTTGCCGGTGAGGTGCCTGCCTTCATGCGAGAGGACGAGCTGGATCAGGCGGCATGAGCTAAATAGTTACAAGTGCTGTAGCAATGCGCGGCCAGCGCCGAGCTTATCCCGCCCGGCACTGCCCGGAAAGCGCCGCTGCCGAAACGCAGTCGCCTATTGTCATACCGTGGCGAGCAAAATAGCCGGCGTTCACCTCAAGCGCTGCCTGATACGGCGCGCCCGGCGCATACACCGGACACTGTGGCGCATTCGCCGAGGCACAGGGCGGCATGGTCTGCAGGCTGACAATGCGCCCGTCGCCGTCGATAAAGGCAATATCCAGCGCAATCAAAGTGCGATACATCCAAAAGCCGCTGCTCCCCGGCTGAGTTTGCCCGTACACAAACAGCATGCCGTGCCCCTCGCCAAGCTGCCGGCGGCCCATCAGCCCCCGCTCGCGTCGAGCCGGCGTGTCCGCGATCTCAACTTCCAGCCGCTGCGGTCCGTTTTTCGTATGAATCACCGCCGTATGGCGATCCGTTACTGCCGGCGTTTCGGCCCGCAGCCAAGAAGACGGCAGAAAAAAGGCGGCGGGCAGCGCAAGCGAGGCGCCCAGCAAGCGCCGGCGGGTGAGCGTCATGGCTGTTTCTCCCGGGGTTTTCCGTCGTCTTTGTGCGTAATGCGCAGATCCAACGGATACTCATCGCAGTTGTTGCCGTCGCCGCCACGGTCTACCACCAGAAATTCGCCCTCACGCTCCAGCACGGATTGAATCGCGTGCCAGACGCCGGCGCGGTAGTTCACGCCCTGACGGCCGTCGGTGACGAACGCGCGCACCTCGGCCGGATCAACGGTCTCGCCGGCCGGAGCGACCACCACGATAAAGCGCTCTTCGTGCAGCGGCATGAACGCCTGGCTGCCCTGGGGGTGGCGCTCGAGGAACGTAAGCTCCAGCGGCGTGGTGATCGGCTGGCTGACGAAGATGCTGATCAGCGGGTGGGCGTTGTCGCCCAGCGTCTCGACCTTCGCCAGATCGTGGTGGCGCTGGGTCAGCCCTGCGTTGATGGCAAACGAGTTCGAGGTGCGGGTGTCGATCACGTCACCGAACGGCGCAAAGGCTTCGGCCGTCAGCGGCTGTGCAACAAGTTCCAGCATGGTCTCTCCTTGTCGTTGCGCCTTACAGGGCATTGATCTTGAGCTTGGGGTGGCGGTTGACGTCTTTGTACAGCAGGTAGCGAAACGGCCCGGAGCCGCCGGCGTAGCAGGCCTGGGGGCAGAAGGCGCGCAGCCACATGAAATCACCGGCTTCCACTTCCACCCAGTCCTGGTTGAGATGATAAAGCGCCTTGCCTTCCAGCACGTACAGGCCGTGCTCCATGATGTGGGTTTCGTCGAACGGAATCACCCCGCCCGGTTGGAACGTCACAATGGTGACGTGCATGTCGTGACGAATATCGGTCGGGTCGACGAAGCGCGTGGTGGCCCAGCGGCCGTCGGTGTCCGGCATGGCCGTCGGCTGGATGTCGTTTTCGTTGGTCACAAACGCTTCCGGCACGTCGATACCGTCGACGAATTCGTAGGCCTTGCGAATCCAGTGGAAGCGTACCGGCGCGTCGGCTTCGTTGCGCAGCTGCCAGTCACTCCCCGGCGGAATGAAGGCATAGCCGCCCGGCGTCATGGTGTGCTTCTCGCCTTGCAGGGTCAGCGTCATTTCGCCTTCCACCACGAACAAAACCCCTTCGGCGTTGGGCTCGGGCTCGGGTTTGTCACTGCCGCCGCCGGGCTGAACTTCCATGATGTACTGGGAAAACGTCTCGGCGAAGCCGCTCAGCGGGCGCGCCAACACCCACAGACGCGTGTCGCTCCAGAACGGCAGGTGGCTGGTGACGATGTCCTGCATCACGCCCTTGGGAATCAGCGCGTAGGCTTGTTTGAAGACGGCGCGGTCAGCCGTCATCTGTGACTGCGGGGGATGGCCGCCGCGGGGGGCGTAATAGGTATGGCTCATGTCGGCTCCTGATTAACGGTTGTGGCGGCGATCAGCGCCCGGGAGCGGGGTGCTCTCTGGCCCAGTGGCGCGCGATATCCACGCGGCGTGCGACCCAGACCCGGTCGTGGGACTCGATGTAGTCCAAAAAGCGCTGCAGCGCGCGGAAACGCCCGGGGCGACCCAGCATCCGGCAGTGCATGCCCACCGAGAGCATTTTCGGCGCGTGTTCGCCTTCGGCGTAGAGAACGTCAAACGCATCGCGCAGGTAGGTAAAGAAATGCTCTGCGGTGTTGAAGCCGCCGGGGGAGGCAAAGCGCATGTCGTTGGTGTCAAGCGTGTAGGGCACAATCAGATGATCGTGCTCCCGGCCCTGGCTGTCGGCCTTGCGCGTCCAGAACGGCAGGTCATCGCCGTAGTAGTCGCTGTCGTACAAAAAGCTGCCCTCATCCAGCACAAGGCGGCGCGTGTTGGGGCTATCGCGGCCGGTATACCACCCCTCGGGCTTCTCGCCGTAAAGCCGCTGGAAGATTTCCATGGCTTTTTTCATGTGCTCGCGCTCGACGCTTTCCGGCACTTGCTGGTAATGAATCCAGCGATAGCCGTGGCATGCCACCTCGTGGCCCAGATCCTTGAACGCCCGGGCCACTTCGGGGTGGCGCTCCAGCGCCATGGCCACGCCGAATACGGTCAGCGGCAGGTCGCGCTTCTTGAACTCGTTGAGAATGCGCCAAACGCCTGCGCGCGAACCGTATTCGTAGATGGACTCCATGCTCAGGTGGCGATCGGGAAACGACGGCGCGCCGATCATTTCGGAGAGAAACTGCTCGGAGCCTTCATCGCCGTGGAGCACGCTGTTTTCCGCGCCCTCTTCGTAGTTGAGCACAAACTGCACGGCAATCTTGGCGTTGCCCGGCCAGTTGGCCTGGGGCGGATTGTTGCCGTAGCCGATCAGGTCACGCGGATAGTCACGTTGGGACATAACACACTCGCTTTCAGGTAGGACGTGGAGCGCGCGGCCGAGCGGCCGCACGCCAGAAGATGGCATCTGCTGCCAGCGCCATGGTCTTCGGCGGCGATATGCCGGTCGCCGCCTTGCTTATCAACCCAGCGTAGAGGCGCCGACCAGCAGATCCGTATCAATCTGGCTGACCGAGCTTGCCCCCGTCAGCACCATGGCGACCCGCATCTCCTTTTCGATGAGGTCGAGCAGATTGTATACGCCGGCCTCACCGCCGGACGCAAGCGCATAGATATAAGAGCGCCCCAGCATGACGCAGTCGGCGCCGAGCGCAAGCATACGCACCACGTCAAGGCCTGAACGCACGCCGGAGTCGGCAATCACTTTAATTTCCCCCTGCACCGCCTCGGCAATTGCCGGCAGAGCGCGCGCGGTGGAAGGCGTGCCGTCGAGCTGGCGCCCGCCATGGTTGGAAACCACAATGCCGTCCGCGCCGAAGGCGACGGCATCTCGGGCATCGGCAGGGTCGAGAATGCCCTTGATCACCATCGGGCCGTCCCAGAACTCGCGAATCCACTCAAGGTCTTTCCAGCAAATCGACGGATCAAAGTTTTTCCCCAGCCAGCCAATGTAATCCTCAAGCCCTGTCGGGTGGCCGCGATAGGCCGATATGTTGCCCAGATCATGCGGCTTTCCCTTAATCCCCACGTCCCAGGCCCAGCCAGGGTGCGCCATGGCCTGAAGCATTCGCCGCGCCGCCGCATTCGGGCCGCTCATCCCCGAGTGGGCATCGCGATAGCGGGCCCCCGGTACCGGCATATCCACCGTAAACACCAGCGTTGTCACCCCGGCCGCTTTGGCCCGCTCAAGCGCATTACGCATAAAGCCGCGATCCTTGAGCACATACAGCTGAAACCACATGGGTCGATCAATCGCCGGGGCCACTTCTTCAATCGGACAAACGGATACGGTGGAGAGTGTGAAAGGAACGCCCTTCCTTGCGGCCGCGCGGGCGGCCTGCACTTCACCTCGCCGAGCGTACATGCCGGCCAGTCCGACCGGGGACAGCGCAACCGGCATTGAGAGCGTCTCGTCAAAGAGCGGCGTCTCCAGGCTGAGCTGGGACATATCGTTGAGCACTCTCTGGCGCAGGGCCACATCGGCAATGTCTTCCACGTTGCGCCGAAGCGTATGTTCCGAGTAAGCGCCGCCGTCAAGGTAGTGAAAAAGAAAGGGTGGCAAACGGCGCTTGGCCGCTGTGCGGTAGTCATGGGAAGAAGAAATAATCATCAAAAAAGCCCCTTCGGCCTCGGTATTAATAGCGCTTTCAGCATCGTTTTTCGCCAGTCTACGCTCTCTGCTGCTGCCGGCAGAAAGCGCAAGCCGATTTTATCGAAATCGTCCCACCGCTTGAGCGATGCCTTCAGGCCGCCCAACCGGCTAGATTCATCCCCTGCCGCCGCATGGCCAAGCATCCAATGGTCTAACGGCTCGCGGCTTCAGGTATCTCAGCGGTCAATGAAACCTCTTTAAAATCAACCCGAAGTGTCCGTTCAAGCAAGTCTTTTCCCGGCCTTGCGCTATATCCCTTGGTCTAACCGGCGATGAAACGCTTGCCACTCTTCGCCTCTTTCTCTTACCTTCATGGATACGAAAAAAGACCGACATCTGCCCCCATAGCAGAATAAAATCAATATAACGGGACCTTCCTGACATGACTGACACCACGCTTGCACTTCTTGCATTTGTGCCCCTGGTGCTCGCCGGTACACTGCTGATCGGTTTTCGCCTGGCGGCCAAAGTCGCCATGCCCATCGTATTTGTGGTGACCGCTCTGATCGGGTGGCTAGAGCATGGGACATGACGCTAAGCCGCATTGCCGCCTCAACGCTGCAAGGGCTGATACTGACGATTTCCATTCTGTGGATTATTTTTGGCGCCATCTTGCTGCTGAATACGCTCAAGCATTCCGGCGGCATTACCGCTATTCGTAAAGGGTTTTCAGGCATCAGCCCTGACCGGCGCGTGCAAGCCATTATCGTGGCCTGGCTGTTTGGCTGCTTTATCGAAGGCGCTTCCGGCTTTGGTACACCGGCCGCCGTTGCAGCACCGCTGCTGGTTGCGCTGGGCTTTCCCGCGCTTGCCGCCGTTGTGGTCGGCATGATGATTCAGTCCACGCCGGTCTCCTTCGGGGCCGTGGGCACGCCTATCGTAGTGGGCGTGACGGGCGGCCTGGACCGCGAGGGCATTACCCAGCAGCTTCAGGCCGGAGATGCCACCTGGATGGAGTACTTTCGCCTGATCAGCAGCGAAGTCGCCATCATCCACGGCATCGTCGGTATCCTGATGCCGCTGATCATGGTGATCATCATGGTGCGCTTTTTCGGCGCCAACCGCTCCTGGAAAGAAGGGCTTTCGATTACGCCTTTCGCTCTTTTTGCCGGCGCAGCCTTCGTGGTGCCCTACATGATTGCCGGGGTAGTGCTGGGGCCTGAGTTCCCCTCGATGATCGGCGCCATGGTTGGCCTGGCCATTGTGGTTCCCGCGGCGCGGCGCGGCTTTTTGCTGCCCCGGGACACCTGGGATTTCCCGCCATCCGAGAGCTGGCCCGACAACTGGATTGGCAAGCTGGAGCTCAAGATGGACGACATCGCCGGCAAAGCTCCGATTTCCACCTGGATGGGCTGGGTGCCCTACGTACTGCTGGCCGTTTTTCTGGTCGCATCACGCACTATTGCGCCGCTGAAAAACGCGCTGACAGAGTTTGCCCTGGGCTGGAGTGACATTCTCGGCGAAGGCATTGGCGGCAGCATTCAGCCGCTGTACCTGCCCGGCGGCATTCTGCTGTTGGTGGTGCTGGTCACAGCACTGCTGCATCGCATGAAACTCAAAGAGCTTACCGCTGCGTTCAGCGATTCATCGCGCACCATTCTGGGCGCCGGCTTTGTGCTGATCTTTACCATCCCCATGGTGCGTATTTTGATCAACTCCGGCGTCAACGGCGCTGATCTGGTTTCCATGCCGGTTGCCATGGCCCAGTTCGTGGCAGCAAGCGTAGGCGACGTTTACCCGTTCTTTGCCCCTGCCGTCGGTGCGCTGGGCGCCTTTATTGCCGGCTCCAACACCGTATCCAACCTGATGCTTTCCGACTTCCAGTTCAACGTGGCAAGCCAGCTGGGTGTCTCCACCGCATTCATGGTGGCGCTGCAGGCCGTTGGTGCGGCGGCAGGCAACATGATTGCCATCCACAACGTCGTCGCGGCATCCGCCACCGTAGGCCTTTTAGGCCGCGAAGGCACAACGATCCGCAAAACCCTGCTGCCCACGCTTTACTACATTATCGCCGCCGGCATACTGGGTATGGCAGGACTTTATCTTCTGGGTCTGGCCGATCCGCTCAGCACGGTTTTGGCCGGCTAGGTCCATCGCTTATTGGCAGGAGGCGCCATGAGTATTCTGTACGACGAGGCCATCGACGGGCCGCTGGCAACGTTTGCCAAAGCCGATGTGCTAGGCGATCTGCAGCAGCACATCCCCACGCTTACGCTGCTGCACCGCGAAGAAGACCTGCGGCCGTTCGAGTGCGACGGCCTGGCAGCCTATCGGGTAACCCCCATGCTGGTGGCAATGCCCGCAACGCTGGATGAGGTGCAGGCCCTGCTCAAACGCTGCCACGCCCTTGGCGTACCGGTGGTCACGCGCGGTGCCGGCACCGGGCTTTCCGGCGGCGCGCTCCCCCTTGAGCGGGGTATCCTGCTGGTGATGTCGCGCTTTCAGCATATCCTCAGCATTGACCCCGACGCGCGTACGGCCCGGCTGCAGCCGGGGGTGCGCAACCTGGCCATTTCCGAGGCGGCGGCACCGTACGGGCTTTATTACGCCCCGGACCCGTCCTCCCAGATTGCCTGCTCCATCGGCGGTAACGTCGCTGAAAACGCCGGCGGGGTGCACTGCTTGAAGTATGGCCTGACGGTCAACAACGTCATGCGCGTCGATATCCTGACCGTTGAAGGCGAACCCATGACGCTGGGCGCGGAGGCGCTGGACGCGCCGGGCTTTGATCTGCTCGCACTGCTCAACGGCTCGGAAGGCATGCTCGGCGTGATCACCGAAATCACCGTTAAGCTCTTGCCCAAGCCGGAAGTGGCTAAAGTGCTGATGGCAAGCTTTGACGACGTTGAAAAAGCCGGCCAGGCCGTTGGCAACATCATCGCCGCCGGCATCATCCCCGGCGGGCTTGAAATGATGGACAAGCTTGCCATCCAGGCCGCCGAGGACTTCGTTCAGGCCGGCTACCCGCTGGATGCCGAAGCGATTTTGCTGTGCGAGCTGGATGGCGTGCAGGCCGACGTGGATGACGACTGCGATACCGTACGCAACGTGCTGGAAAAAGCCGGCGCCACGGATATTCGCCAGGCCCGCGACGATGCCGAACGCGCCGTTTTCTGGTCCGGACGTAAAAACGCCTTTCCCGCCGTGGGCCGGCTTTCGCCGGACTATTACTGCATGGACGGCACCATCCCCCGCCGCGAGCTGCCCGCAGTGCTCAACGACATCGCAGCGCTCTCCCGGGAAAGCGGTTTGCGTATCGCCAACGTGTTTCATGCCGGTGACGGCAATATGCACCCTCTGATCCTGTTTGATGCCAACCGCGAAGGCGAGCTGGCGCTGGCCGAAGAAGTCGGCGGCAAGATTCTTGAGCGCTGCGTGGCCGCCGGCGGTTCCATTACCGGCGAACACGGCGTTGGGCGTGAAAAGATCAACCAGATGTGCAGCCAGTTCGGCGGCGATGAAATTACGCTGTTTCACGCCGTCAAGGCGGCCTTTGATCCCCAGGGACTGCTCAATCCGGGCAAGAATATTCCCACGCTTGCCCGGTGCGCCGAGTTTGGCGCCATGCACGTCCACAACAACGAGCTTGCCCATCCGGACATTCCCCGCTTCTGACCGCTGCAGGACCGACAATGACAGAAAGCCAGATTCAACCGCCCGACCACGACATCGCCTCGCAGCTGTGCGAGCAGGTCAAACAGGCCTACCAGCAGCAAGCCCCCTTGCGTATCGTCGGCGGCGATACCCGTGCTTTTTACGGCCGCCCGGTAGAGGCCGCACCGCTACACGTTGCCGAGCATCGCGGCATCGTGCACTACGATCCGGTCGAATTGATCGTCACCGCACGTGCCGGCACACCGCTCGATGAGCTTGAAGCCGTACTTGATGACAGCGGCCAGATGCTCGGCTTTGAGCCGCCGCGCTTCAGCCCGCAAAGCACGCTCGGTGGCGCCGTAGCGACCGGCATGTCCGGACCGCGTCGCCCCTGGGCCGGCGCCACACGCGACTTTGTTCTGGGCACGCGCGTCATCACCCAGCACGGCGAGCTGCTGCGTTTTGGCGGTGAGGTAATGAAAAACGTCGCCGGCTACGACATGTCGCGGCTGATGACCGGTGCCCAGGGCACCCTTGGCGTTATTGCCGATATATCGCTTAAAGTGCTGCCGCAGCCTCCGGCACGCGCAAGCCTGCGCGTGGCGCTAACGCTCGATGAAGCACTGGCGCGCCTGGCTGAGCTGGGGCGCCGACCGCTGCCCATTACTGCGGCAGTCTGGCACGACGGCGCGCTGTACCTGCGCCTGGAAGGCGGGCACAGCTCTGTGGAGGCCACCCGTCAAGAACTTGGCGGCGAGCCGCTGGAGGCCGGCTTCTGGGAAGCGCTACGCGACCTGCGCCATCCTTTCTTCCAATGCTCTTCCGGCCAGGCGCTGTGGCGGCTTTCGCTTCCGCCCAACACGCCGCCGTTGACGCTTGGCGACACGCAGGACTCGATACTCTATGACTGGGCCGGCTGTCAGCGATTCATCAAAACAACGCTTGACGGCGACACCCTGCGACGTGCCTGCCAGGCCGCCGGCGGCCACGCCACCTGCTATACGCCCGCCGCCGCAGGGGGCGCTCAGGAGCCTTTTACTCCCTTGAATCCGGTAGTGGAAAAATACCACCGCCGGCTGAAAGAACAGCTGGATGCTCGAGGCATTTTCAACCCTGGTCGTCTTTATGCCGCCTTTTAATCCGGAGTGCCGCGATGCAAACGCACTTTAGCGACGCCGATCGCCAGAAACCCCACATTCAACAAGCCGATGAAGTGCTGCGCGCCTGCGTGCACTGCGGGTTTTGCAATGCCACCTGCCCCACGTATTTGCTGCTTGGCGACGAACGCGACGGGCCCCGTGGGCGTATCTATCTGATGAAAGAGCTGCTGGAAAGCGCCGATGACGACACGCAAGCAGCCGAAAAGGCGCAGACGCACCTTGACCGCTGCCTCACCTGTCTTAACTGCGAGACAACGTGCCCGTCCGGCGTGGAGTACGGCAAGCTGCTCAACATTGGCCGCGCCGAAGTTCAACGCCGCGCCCCGCGTTCGGTAAGCAAGCGCCTAAGCGATTACGGCCTGCGCAAGATGCTGGTCAACCCGGCCCGATTCAAAGCGCTGCTGCGCCTTGGGCAGACATTTACACCGCTGGTCCCCGGCAAGCTGCGCAACAAAATGCCGGCGGCACCCGTGGACGCCGGCTCACGGCCGGCAGAGGATCGGCACGCGCGGCGCGTACTGCTGCTGGAAGGCTGCGTGCAGCCCGGTCTCTCTCCCAACACAAACGCCGCCACGGCAAGAGTGCTTGACCGGCTGGGCATTAGCGTGACGCCGGTAGCAGAAGCAGGCTGCTGCGGCGCCATCGACTTTCACCTCAGCGCTCAGGAGCAAGCCCGGGAGCGCATGCGCGCCAATATCGATGCCTGGTGGCCCTACGTGGAGCAAGGCGCAGAAGCCATTGTGCAAACTGCCAGCGGATGCGGCGCCTTCGTCAAGGAATACGGCGAAATGCTCAAGGATGACCCGGATTACGCTACCCGGGCAAAAACCATCAGCAGCATGGCCCGGGATATCGTGGAAGTGCTGCGTAAGGCGCCGCTTGACAAGCTGGATGTTCGCTCGGACCAGCGCCTGGCCTTTCAGTGCCCTTGCACTCTTCAGCATGCCCAGCAGCTTGGCGGCGCGGTGGAAGACGTTTTACAAAAGCTGGGATTCGCGCTTACTCCAGTGCAAAACGGCCATCTGTGCTGCGGCTCAGCCGGCACCTACTCCATCACCCAGCCTGAACTTGCCACCCAGCTGCGCGATAACAAGCTGGACGCGCTGGAGGCCGGCCATCCCGACGTCGTCGTGACCGCCAATATCGGCTGCCAAACTCACCTGGCCGGTGCCGGTCGCACCCCTGTGCGCCACTGGATTGAAGTGGTCGACGACACCTTGGTATAAGAAGCGGTCTATCATCGACTGCAAGGCTGCACATTCCGTGCAGCCTTGCCATGTTGCCAACACGCTTTTGCGTCGGCAGTTCCCCGTGCGGTGCCCTCGCCTGCGTACTTTTACACCGCATCCATAAACACACACCCGCCATACAAGGACTTCATCATGCAAACCAAAGCCATTCTAACCCAGGCAGACGTTACACGTGTTCTGGACGCCGCTCAGCAGGAAGCTGACCGGCAAGGCTGGAACATCACCGTGGCCGTTACCGATGACGGCGGCCATCTGCTGGCACTTCGCCGGCTTGACGGCGCAGCCCCTTTCACTGCCGATACGGCCACGCATAAAGCGCGCAACGCCGCCGTCGGCCGCAAGGAAACCGAGGTGTTTGAAGACATGATCAACAAAGGGCGAACGGCCTTTGTCAGCGCCCCGCTCCAGGGGCTGCTATCCGGCGGCGTTCCGATTATCGTAAACGACCACGTAGTAGGCGCAGTGGGCGTCTCCGGCGTCAAGCCCGATCAGGACGTTGTAATCGCCAAGGCAGGCGTGCACGCCCTGGATGCTCAGGCATAAAAGACGCCTCGATCCTGTAGCCGGCTGGATAAAAGACCTCGGACATTGTTCCGGGGTCGAAAAAACATCGGCGCAGGGCCGCTTGCCGAACACAGCGGTTGGCACAGGCGACAGGCGACAGGCGACAGGCGACAACGCCTATTTCCGGCGCACCGGCACTGGCTGTCAAAGCGATACGAAAGATGATGGTGGCCGGCAAGAAGTCAGCCAGATCGCGATCTATAAAAACGCTTGCGAAGAAGCATTGCTGAGAAACTGCGGGGAAGCGCTTATGGCGGACCGGACGAGACTCGAACTCGCGACCTCCGGCGTGACAGGCCGGCATTCTAACCAACTGAACTACCGGTCCGCTAATAAGCGGTTTGAAGCGTATACGCTGTGCGCTTGCCTCTCTCGCTGTTTACAACAGGCGAACGGGAAGACGTGCGATAAAACTTCAAACTTGAACGTGGTGGGTGGTACTGGGTTCGAACCAGTGACCCCCAGCTTGTAAGGCTGGTGCTCTACCAACTGAGCTAACCACCCACGTTTAACAGGTATGTTTCCTTACCGTGGCGGACCGGACGAGACTCGAACTCGCGACCTCCGGCGTGACAGGCCGGCATTCTAACCAACTGAACTACCGGTCCACTCGGGTACGGAATGAAAAGGCAAAACGTCTGCTGCGTGGCGGACCGGACGAGACTCGAACTCGCGACCTCCGGCGTGACAGGCCGGCATTCTAACCAACTGAACTACCGGTCCACACAAACACTGCAGTGTTTTTCTTTTCTATACAGCAGGGCATGCCCCGCTGCAGCGTGTCGTATCATTCAAACGTTTGCCGTTTGAGTGGTGGGTGGTACTGGGTTCGAACCAGTGACCCCCAGCTTGTAAGGCTGGTGCTCTACCAACTGAGCTAACCACCCGTCGATCACGTGGCGCTGCATTCTACAGAGTATCGGCTGCGTGTCAACACTTATCGGCCGCTTTGACGTTTTTCGACGATGGTCCCATTTTGCCGGGCCGATCGGTTCGAAAAACTGCGCAGCGCGTGCTGTCATTTACCGGGCTCTGCCCTCAGCGCGGACGAAGCATGCCGCACATCTTGCTGCTTCGTCAATCAAATTCTGCTGGCTCAGCCCTGTTACCTGGCGCGGCACGAAGTCGTGATCGGCCTGGCGAAGCCATTTAAGCGTCACATTGGCCGGCAGGGAATACGTCATGACTTCTGCATAGGTGCCGAAGGGGTCGCGTTCTCCCTGCAGTATCAGCGCCGGGCAATCCACGCTGGGCCAATGCGCCAGACGCTGTTTTTCCGGGCTACGCGGCGGATGAAACGGATAGCCGGCGATAACCAGACCGTCAACCGCACGCTGAGCGGCTAACAGGCTGGCTATACGACCGCCCATGGACTTGCCGCCCAGCCAGACTGGCCCTTTCACCTGGGATACGATAAGTTCATACCAGCGAGCAAACGCAGCAACCAGGGTGGCTGCCGGAGGCGGCGGGCGGCGCCTGCCGGTTTCGCTGATGCGCTGCATGTAGGCAAACTCAAAGGTCAGCACCTGTATGTCATGCTCTGCCAGCGCTGCGACAAACTGACGCATAAAGGGCGAGCCGGTGCCGGCCCCTGCACCGTGAGCAAACAGTAAGCGACCGCCACGCGGCCTGCCGCAGGCACGCAAAAAGCCGTGATTTGCCACTAAAAAATCCGTATCACCGCACTGCTGCAGCGCATCTGCAAGCCGATTTTCAGCGACTTTCACCGGCGCTGCTGGTGCACGGCGCAACGTAGCGTCGTTCATCAATATAGTCCTTGCATACGTTCGTCAGGTTCAGCTTCCGCGCAGGCTGCGCTAGAATCCACCGTGAATATTGACCTGCATCATCAAGCGGGTGGCCGCACTCGTACAAAGTATACTCTGTACGAGGTACCCCCTAACCGCGTTCGATGGGAACATAAAATGAACACAGCACTGGAACATCCGACCTACAATTACAAGGTAGTTCGGCAGTTCGCGATCATGACCGTTGTGTGGGGCATTATCGGCATGACGCTTGGCGTCATCATTGCCTCCCAGCTGGTCTGGCCGCAACTCAACCTCGGCCTGCCCTGGACAAGCTTCGGGCGCCTGCGTCCGCTGCACACCAACGCCGTTATCTTCGCCTTTGGCGGCTCGGCGCTTATCGGCACGTCCTACTATGTCGTTCAGCGTACCTGTCAGGCGCGGCTTTTCTCCGACAAGCTCGCCGCCTTTACGTTCTGGGGCTGGCAGGCGGTAATCGTCGCCGCCATTGTCTCTCTGCCGATGGGCTATACCACTACCAAGGAGTACGCCGAGCTCGAATGGCCGATCAACATCCTGATCGCCGTGGTGTGGATTTCCTACGCTGCGGTCTTTTTGATGACCATCAAGCGGCGGACGACCTCGCATATTTACGTGGCGAACTGGTTTTATGCCGCGTTCATTCTGACCATCGCCGTGCTGCATATCGTCAACAACGCCGCGCTGCCGGTCACGCCGATGTATTCTACCTCCATCTACGCCGGGGCCGTTGATGCCATGGTGCAATGGTGGTACGGGCATAACGCCGTGGGCTTCTTTTTGACCGCCGGCTTTCTCGGCATGATGTACTACTTCGTGCCCAAGCAGGCCGAGCGCCCGGTCTATTCCTATCGCCTGTCCATCGTCCACTTCTGGGCGCTGATCATGGTGTATATGTGGGCCGGCCCGCACCACCTGCACTACACAGCACTGCCCAACTGGACGCAGTCGCTTGGCATGGTGCTGTCGATCATTCTGCTCGCACCGTCCTGGGGCGGCATGATCAACGGCATGATGACGCTCTCCGGAGCCTGGCATAAGCTGCGCACCGATCCGGTTCTGCGCTTTCTGGTGGTAGCCCTGTCGTTTTATGGCATGTCGACTTTCGAAGGGCCGATGATGGCAGTGAAGACGGTCAACGCGCTGTCGCACTACACCGACTGGACCATCGGGCACGTACACGCCGGGGCGCTTGGCTGGGTGGCCATGATCACCATCGGTTCGATGTATCACCTGATTCCGCGCCTGTTCGGCCGCGTTGAGATGCACTCCATCAACCTGATCGCCGTGCACTTCTGGCTGGCCACCATCGGCACCGTGCTGTACATCGCCTCCATGTGGGTCAACGGCATCATGCAGGGCCTGATGTGGCGCGCGATCAATCCTGACGGCACGCTGATGTACACCTTTGTCGAAGCCGTTGAAGCCAGCGCACCGGGCTACTTCGTCCGCCTTATCGGCGGCCTGTTCTGGGTCACCGGCATGCTGATCATGGCCTACAACGTCTACATGACGGTCAAGCGCCGCGAATCTGTCAGCGAGCAGCCGGCACCGCAAGCCGCCTAACCGGGAAAGTGAAGACCGATGAAACACGAGATTGTTGAAAAAAACGTAGGCCTGCTTGCCGTATTGATCCTGGTTGTGATCAGTTTCGGCGGCCTGGCCGAGGTGGTACCGCTTTTTTTCCAAAAGCAGGTCAACGAGCCGGTCGAGGGGCTTGAGCCCCTCTCCGCGCTGGAGCTGGAAGGCCGCGACATCTACCGCCGTGAAGGCTGTGTGGGCTGTCACTCGCAGATGATTCGCCCGTTCCGCGCCGAAACCGAGCGCTACGGCCACTACAGCGTCGCCGGCGAGCAGGTCTACGAATACAACTTCCTGTGGGGCTCCAAGCGAACCGGCCCGGATCTGGCTCGCGTCGGCGGTCGCTACAGCGACGACTGGCACCGCGCCCACCTGTACAACCCGCGCGATGTGGTGCCGGAGTCCATCATGCCGGCTTACCCCTGGCTTTTCGAAAACACCCTGGACGGCGAGGACATCTCCGCCAAGATGCGCACGCTGAAAACGCTGGGTGTTCCGTATACTGACGAGCAGATTGCAAACGCCACGGCTGAAGTGGAGGGCACCCAGGAAATCACCGCGCTGATTGCCTACCTCCAGCAGCTGGGCACCGTGCTGAAAGGTACTCGATAAGTTATGGATTCGGGAGATTTTCAAGGCGTCGTCACGCTAGTCCTGCTCATTGCTTTCGTAGGTATTATCGGCTGGGCCTACTCCAAACGCCGCAAGCCGGACTTCGACGAAGCGGCCAACCTGCCCTTCGCCGACGACGATGACGAGCCACCCGCCCGCGACAAGCCTGCCGCGTCAGAAGACGCCGCACAGTCCCGCCAAGACAAGGGAGACAAAAATACATGAGCTATCTATGGGGTGACTCCCTCTCCGGCTTCTGGAGTGCCTGGATCATTATCATTTCGCTGGGCACCATCGGGCTCAGCGCCTGGCTTTTGTTTGCCAATCGCCGCACCGACAAAACGCCCGACGCTGATGGCAACGTGGAAACCACCGGCCACGCCGCGGACGGTATCGAGGAGTACGACAACGCGCTGCCCAAGTGGTGGTTTCAGCTGTTCGTTGGCACCGTCATCTTTTCACTGGGCTATCTGGTGCTGTATCCGGGGCTTGGCAACTTTGCCGGGCTGCTCGGCTGGTCTCAGGAAAGCCAGTGGGAGCAGGAAGTCGCACAGGCCGAAGAGCGTTTCGCGCCGATCTTTGAGCAGTATCAGCAGGTGCCCATTCCGGAACTGGCAAAAGACCAGGAGGCCATGCAGGTTGCCGAGCGCATCTTTCTCAACAACTGTGCCGTTTGCCACGGCTCCAACGCCAAGGGCGGCTACGGCTTTCCCAACCTGACCGACGACGACTGGCTGTACGGCGGCAAGCCGGAAAACATCGTCATGACGCTCAATAACGGACGTAACGGCCTGATGCCGTCCTGGCAGCAGCTGGGTGAGGAAAACATCGAAAATCTGACCCAGTTCGTGCTTTCGCTGTCCGGCGAAGACCATGACAGCGCCCGTGCCGAAAAAGGTCAAAGCACCTTCATGTCGGTCTGTGCAGCCTGTCACGGGCCCGACGGCACCGGCAACACCGCACTGGGTGCGCCCAACCTGACCGACAATACCTGGCTGTACCAGCAGCCCGGCCAGCCGATTGCCGACTCCATTCGCCAGACGCTGCGTAACGGCCGTAACGGTCACATGCCGGCTCAGGCAGCCTACATCGGCGAGGACAAGGTGCACCTGGTGGCGGCCTACGTGTACAGTCTGCGCTACGACGACTGATCACCGCTGCCCCGGCAAGCAAGGGAAGCGAAAAAAGGGTGCGGCCGGGGGCCGCACCCTTTTTCCATGCATAATCCAGTACACTAGCGTAAATGATAGCCTGCTGTGGCAAGCTGTTACTCCCTCTTGTTTTCTGCCTTTCTGAGCTGCGATACCGCCATGGACAAGATTCCTAGCCAAGACGTCACACCGGATCCGGTAGGACATCACACGCCTGCCGAACGGCCCGCCACCCAAGAGATGTACGCCAGACGCCGCCACATTTACGTGCGCGAAATCAAAGGACTGTTTCAAAAGGTCAGGCGCAGCGCCAACTGGGCTTTGATGCTTACGTTTTTTGTGCTGCCGTGGATCAACATCGGCGGCCGTCCGGCGGTCTGGTTTGATCTGCCTGACCGCGAATTCCATATCTTCGCCGCGACGTTCTACCCGCAGGAATTCGCTTTGCTCTCGTGGCTTTTAATCATCTGCGCGTTCGGATTGTTTTTCATCACCGTGTTCGCCGGCCGCGTCTGGTGCGGCTACACCTGCCCGCAAAGCGTGTGGACGTTTCTTTTCATCTGGATCGAGCATCGCACTGAAGGGCAGCGCAATCGTCGCATGAAGCTCGACAAACAGTCGATGAATGCCGACAAGCTCAAACGCAAGGCTGCCAAGCACGCCGCCTGGCTTTTGGTATCGCTGGCGACCGGGCTGACGTTTGTGGGCTATTTCACCCCCATTCGCCAGCTCGCTCCCGATCTGGCAACGCTCAGCGCCAACGGCTGGTCGTACTTCTGGGTGGGCTTTTTTCTGGTATTTACCTACCTTAACGCCGGCTGGCTGCGTGAACAGGTGTGCATCTACATGTGCCCCTACGCCCGCTTCCAGAGCGTCATGTTTGACCGCGATACGCTGATTGTGTCCTACGATGCTGCACGAGGCGAGCCGCGCGGCAAGCGCAAGAAAAGCCTGTCTCACGAACAGGTAAAAGAAGCCGGCTACGGCGACTGCATTGACTGCGATCTGTGCGTGCAGGTGTGCCCCACAGGCATCGATATCCGCAACGGGCTGCAATATGAATGCATTACCTGTGCCGCCTGCATTGACGCCTGCGATAGCGTCATGGACAAAATGGGCTACCCTCGCGGGCTGATTCGCTACACCACGGAAAACTCGCTGGAAGGCAAGAAAACGCACATCCTGCGGCCCAGGCTGATCGGCTATTTCATCGCCCTCGCCGTGATGATCGGTGCTTTTGTCTGGGCGGTAGGCGATCGCACGCCGCTGGACTTCGACGCCGAGCGTGATCGCACCCAGCTCTATCAGATGACAAACGACGGCCAGATCAGCAACGTCTACAGCCTGACCGTACGCAACCTGGGCGGCATCGATCATACCTATCGCCTGAGCGTCTCCGGGCTGCCCGGACTGTCGCTCGACCGCCAGCGCATTGCGGTACCGGCAGGCGAATCGCGCCAGGCCGTGGTCACCATCAAGGCCGACCCCGAGGTGATTGAAAAACCCAGCCATGCCATCACCCTTACGCTCGAAGCCGAAAGCGACGGCAGCATTCAACTTGAGCGCGACACGCGCTTCATCGGCAACCTGAGGTAGTCACGATGGCCCGCGACCCCGCATCGGATACCGAGCATTCAACGCTTTACGAGCCCTGGTACAAGCAGTTCTGGCCGTGGTTTTTGATCAGCATCCTGCTGTCGTCGGTGGCGTTTGGCACCACGTATGCGATCTTTTCGATCAAATACTACGATGGCGTCATCGAAGACGACTACTACAAGCACGGTAAAGCCATCAACATGGTGCTGGCCAAGCAAAACCGTGCCCGCGAGCTGCGCCTTGCCGGCGATCTGCGTATCGATCCGCTAACCCGCGATATCGTGCTCGATCTGGAAGGCGCGCGCCGGCCTGACGAGCTTGAGCTGAAGCTTATTTTCCCAACGGAAAGCGATCACGACCAAACCTTCGTGCTGGAACACGTGCGCGAAGGCCGCTATCTCGCCCAGGGCCCGGATAACCTGCAGTACCGCTGGTACCTGCAGCTGCAGCCTGTGGCCGACGACCCCGAGTGGCGGCTGATCGGTGAAGCCCGCCTGCCCACGGAAAAGCGCATCAGGCTGCATCCCGGCGGTCGCACGAAAAAAGCCGAAAGCCCCGCGGAGAGCTAATGGCCGCATCCGCTGACTGCTATCACTGTGGCAGCCCGGTGCCGGACAGGGCACCGTGGCACATCGAGCTCGACGGCGAGAAGCACCCGCTGTGCTGCCCGGGCTGCGAGGCCGTGGCCCATGCGATTGTGGAAGGCGGGCTGGAAAGCTACTACCGTTTTCGCACCGAACTGCCCGAGCGCCCCGACGAGCAGACAACCGCCCGCGCCGATACCTGGGCGGTATTCGACGACCCCGAGCTGCAGGCAAGTTTCGTTCATGCCGAAGACGACGGCCGCGTCCACGCCACCCTGGCCGTGGAAGGCATTACCTGCGCGGCCTGCGCCTGGCTGATTGAACATCGGCTCAACGCGCTTTCCGGCGTTACCTCAAGCGCGGTCAATCTTACCCACCACCGCCTGCGCATTGCCTGGGACCCGGCGCGCATCAAGCTCTCCCGGCTGCTCGCGGAAATGGCCGCCATCGGCTACGTCGCCCAGCCCTACGAGCCGGATCAGGCGCAAAAACGCCTTCAGCGCGAAGAGCGCATGACCGTTCGCCGGCTGATCGTCGCCGCCGTGGGCATGATGCAGGTGATGATGTTTTCCATCCCCATCTATTTCGCCGGCCGCGACGGCATGTCGGCCGACTTCTACGCGCTGTTCCACTGGCTGTCCTTTGCCCTGGCCACGCCTGTGGTGCTGTTCTCCGCCCAGCCGTTTTTCCAAAACGCCTGGCGCGACGTGAAAACCCGCGCGCTGGGCATGGATGTGCCGGTGTCCATTGCCATCGGCTGCGCCTACCTTGCCAGCGCCTGGGCCGTTATCACCGGCGACGGCGAGGTATACTTTGACTCCGTTGCGATGTTTACCTTCTTTCTGCTCTTCAGCCGCTACATCGAGACCCGGGCACGGCGGCGCAACGGCCAAAGCGGTAACGCCCTGAGCGGCGTGCTGCCCACCTCCGCCACGCGCCTGGAAGACGACGACAGCGAGCGCATTGTGCCCGCCAACCGTCTTGCCGAGGGCGACCGCGTGCTGATCAAACCCGGCCACGATGTTCCCGCTGACGGCGTGATCGAACAGGGCGAGTCAAGCCTGGACGAATCCATGCTTACCGGCGAATACCTGCCGGTCACCCGCTGCGTGGGGCAACGTGTGGTGGGCGGCAGCCAGAACATGGAAAATCCGCTGGTGATACGCGTTACCCGGGCCGGCGCCAATGCTCGGGTAGCGGGGATACTCGACCTGACCGATCGCGCCTTTGCCAGCCGCCCCCGGCTTGCGCAGATGGCGGCGCGCATGGCCCACGTGTTCGTTCTGCGCCTGCTGATGGTGGCCGCTGCTGTGGCGGTAGTCTGGTGGTTTATCGACCCGTCGCGCATGCTCTGGGTGATGCTCTCGGTGCTGGTGGTCACCTGCCCCTGCGCGCTGGCGTTGGCCACGCCCACCGCGCTCACCGCCGGGCATGGCCAGCTGCGCCGGCGCGGCGTGCTGGTCACCCGGGCCGATGCCCTGGAAACCCTCTCCGCCGCGCACCGGGTCATTTTCGACAAGACCGGCACGCTCACCCGGGGCGAAATGCAGCTGGTAGACACTCGCCCGCTTACCGACGACCTCACCGCTGAGCGCGCCCGGGCGCTGGCGGCCGCGCTGGAAGCCCGCTCGGAGCATCCCATTGCCCGGGCGTTTGCGCCCTTCCGCGATGCCACGCTTAGCGCCGTTGATATCCACAGCACCACCAGCCAGGGGCTCGAAGGTCGCATTGACGGCCGGCGCTGGCGGCTGGGCAAGCCGGCCTTTGCCTGTCACGACCCGGCCAGCCCCAACCACGCACGCCCGGCCGCCCCCGACGACGGCCAGTGGCTGCTGCTCACTGAAAACGCCGCACCCCGGGCCTGGTTTCGGCTACACGACGCGGTGCGGGAAGACGCCGCCGACACCGTGGCCGCGCTGAAAGCCCACGGGCTTGAGGTTGAGCTGCTTTCCGGCGACACCGCCGCGGCGGTAAGCGAACTCGCCGCGGCGCTGGGCATCGCCACATGGCACGCCGGCCAAAGCCCGGAAAACAAACTTGCGCGCCTTCAGACGCTGCAAGCAGAGGGAGAAAGCGTGGCGATGATCGGCGACGGCATCAACGATGTGCCGGTGCTTGCCGGCGCCGACGTCGCCATTGCCATGAACGGCGCCACCGACCTTGCCCGTACCCGGGCCGATGCCGTGCTGTTAAGCCCCAGGCTTTTGCGCATTGCCGAGGCGGTTGAAATAGCCCGTGCCACGCGGCGTATCATGCGCCAGAACATGGTGTGGTCGGTATGCTACAACGCCGCTGCACTGCCGCTTGCCGCCGTTGGCGTAGTGCCGCCCTGGCTTGCCGCCATCGGCATGTCGGCAAGCTCGCTGGTGGTGGTGGGCAATGCTTTGCGCCTGACGCGCTGGCAAACTCGCCCGGCGCCTTCTGTCTCTTCTCCGTCTCCGGTGGCCGCATGAAAATTCTGTATTTGCTGATTCCCATATCGCTGCTGTTTTTGAGCATCGCCGTCTGGGCGTTTTTCTGGGCAGTGAAGAACAACCAGTTCGATGACCTGGAAGGCCCGGCGTATCGCATTCTCTTTGACGAGGATGAAAACGACCTGACACCGGACGAGCGCGAACGCCGCCGGCACAACGCCGAGGCCGCACGCGAGCGGCGCCGGCAGGCAAAAGAGGACAAAACACCATGAACCCCGCCGGACTTGAGCTGCCGCCGCTGCTGGCGGCCTTCGTTTTTGGGCTGATGGGCGGTGCCCACTGCATCGGCATGTGCGGCGGCATCATGAGCGCGCTGACCTTTGCCGTTCCGCCCAGCATGCGCCACCCGGCCAGGCTGTCCGGGCTGCTTTTGAGCTACAACCTCGGACGCATCTGCAGCTATATGATTGCCGGTGCACTGGTCGCCAGCCTGGGCACGGTGTTCTCGCTTGCCCCGGCCACCCGCGTGATACTGCAAGCGTTCGCCGCTGTGATGCTGATTTTAATGGCGCTTTATATCGCCGACTGGTGGAAAGGCCTTTTGAAAGTCGAGGCCGTGGGCCGACGATTCTGGCGCCACATCGAACCGCTCGGCCGGCGGCTGATGCCGGTCGTCAAAGTACCCCAGGCGTTCGCTCTGGGCGCGGTATGGGGCTGGCTACCCTGCGGGCTGGTGTATTCCATGCTGGCCTGGAGCTTGGCGATTGCCGAACCGGGGCGCGGGGCGCTGCTAATGGGCGCTTTCGGCCTTGGCACCCTGCCCGCTCTGCTGGCCACAGGCCTTGCCGCACGCCAGCTCAGCGCGCTGATTCGCCATCCGGCCACCCGCACCGTCGCCGCGCTTAGCATCATCGGCTTTGCCCTGTGGCAGCTATGGTCGCTTTATCGCATGGCCGGCATGTCCGCAATGAACGGCGCTTAATTGATATAGCTCAACTCCTTCATCACCGGCCACGGCTAGGATAACGCTATCACCGTCGCGTTCTTTCCCACCGGAGTTGTCTGCCATGGCCAGCGCTGCCCCTTCGTCTGTCGATATTGCAGCGCTGACTGCTGCCCGCCAGGACGCCCTACACCGCCATTATGCCGCCGGCGGGTCGCACTATCACGTCTATCCCAACCCCGAGGCGTTTGACGCTACGTTCAGCGGTGACGACCTGTGCCGGGCGCTGGAGCACAGCAACGCCAGCGGCCGCGGGCTGTCTGTGTATGTGCACGTGCCTTTTTGCCGCCAAAGCTGCGGCTACTGCACCTGCCCGCGCATTATCACCCGCGATACCTCCCGGGCCGAGCCCTACCTGTCTCGGCTGGACCGCGAAATGGTGCTCACCTCACGGCACCTGGACAGCGCACGCCCGGTGGAACAGCTGTACTGGGGCGGGGGTACGCCGACCTTTCTGACCCTTGCCCAGATGAGCGATCTGCTCGACCGGCTTGATGCCCGTTTCGGGCTGTCGTCGTCGCCGGAACGCGACTACGCCATCGAAATCGACCCGCGAGAGGCCGACGTTTTTACCCTGCGCCACTTGCAAGTGCTGGGGTTTAATCGGCTAAGCCTTGAGGTGCTGGATTTCAATCCCGACGTGCAGCAGGCCATTCGCCGCCATCAGCCGCGCGTTATGACCGAAACCCTGATGGAAGAAGCCCATCGGCTGGGATTTCGCTCGCTGAACCTGGCTATCAGCTATGGCCTGCCTTCCCAGACACGGCACAGCTTCGCTGAGACCCTGACCGAGATCATCGCCCTGAACCCGGCGCGTATCTCCCTGCAGGACTACGCCTATCATCCCCGGCGCGGCCCGCGCCAGCCGCGCATTCATAACGCCGCGCTGCCCTCCTCCGCAGACCGCCTGGCCATGCTGCAGATCGCCATTGAGCGGCTTGTCCAGGCAGGCTATGTGCACATCGGCATGGATCACTTCGCCCGGCCGGACGACCGCCTGGCCGTAGCGGCCCAACAGCAGACGCTGGGGCGCAACCGGCAAGGCTACACCACGCACGGGCATTGCGATCTGCTGGGCCTTGGTATATCAGCCACGTCGCGCATCGGCCACACCTACGCGCAAAACCCCGCTCGGCTCGGCGATTACGCCAGCGCCCTTGACACCGGCCGGCTCGCCACGGTGAGCGGTTTCCATCTGGACCGCGACGACCGGCTACACCACGCCGCCATTGAACGGCTAATGTGCGATGCCCGGCTGGACCTGACAGCCCTGGGCCGGGATTTCGCGATCGACGCGCCGCGCTATTTTGCCGGGGCCCTTGCCCGGCTGAGCGAAGCGCAGCGCGACGGGCTCATCGAACGCCAGGGCAACATACTCAGCGCTACGCCCAACGGACGGCTCGTGCTTCATCGGCTGGCTCGGGCCTTCGACGCGCATCGTTAGCGGCAAAGCGCCGCCGGCGACTTGTGGCCCCCCTGCGCTTGCTCCCATAATACCCCCGTGACCTACTTCACGGAGGATTCCATGCCGGAACAACTCAGCCGTCGGCGCCCCATGCTGCACGAAACTCGCTGCCAGACCTGCAGCCTGAGTTCGCTATGCCTGCCGCTTGCCCTTGAGCTGGAGCATATGGATCAGTTCGATGCCATTATCCGGCGTCGCGCCCCGCTCAAGAAAGGCGAACCGCTGTTTCGTCAGGGCGACATCTTTACCAGCGTTTTTGCCGTTCGTTCGGGCAGTCTCAAGCAGATTGCCATCGAAGGCGGCGGCAATGACCAGCTCACCAACTTCTACCTGCCCAGCGAACTTGTAGGGCTCGACGGCATCGATGAAGAGCGCTACCCGGGCAGCGCCATCGCGCTGGAAACCACCACCGTCTGCGAGATTCCCTTCGACCGCCTGGATTTGCTCTCCGAACAGCTGCCGGAGCTGCGCGTGCAGCTGTATCGCAGCATGAGCAAGGAGCTGCGCGATGACCGCCGCATGATGCGCCTGCTGTCACGCAAGACCGCCGATCAGCGCATGGCCAGCTTTCTGGTCACCCTCTCCGATCGCTTTCGCCGCCGGGGCTACTCGCCCTACAGTTTCCGGCTGTCCATGTCCCGGGCGGACATCGGCAACTACCTAGGGCTGGCGGTGGAAACGGTTAGCCGCATTTTAAGCCGCTTTCAAACGCAGAAGCTGGTGGCCGTCTCCGGCCGCGAGGTCAATATTCTGGGGATGCCACGCCTTCTTGCCCTGGCCGAGGAAGAAGCCCAGGAAGCGGCGTCTTCGTGAGATAGCCCCGACCGCATTCGCGCAATAAATTGCGCTCCCACACCGCTACCCGAAAAGCCGGCGCGTTTTAGCTCGGCCCGGCCGCTCTCAAACAATAGGGCGCGGGTTTTGTGGGAGCGGACTTTAATCCGCGAAAAATGGCTACCCCCGACACGCCGCTTAGCGATGCGCTCTATCCCACGTTGAGCGCCTGGATGCGCCCGGCGAGCGCGTCTTCCTGCTCGGCTTCCAGATGCGCAAAGTCAAACAGCTTGCGGTCGGCAAGCTGGGAAGGCGCTACGTTGGTCACCGCCTTGAACATGCTTTCCAGCCGGCCGGGGTAGTGTTTGTCCCACTCGTCAAGCATCGCCTTGACGTTCTGGCGCTGCATGTTGGGCTGGGAGCCGCACAGGTTGCAGGGAATAATCGGGTATGCCATCTGCCGGGAATACTCGGCGATATCGGCTTCCTTGCAGTAGGCCAGCGGCCGAATGACGATATTTTTGGCGTCGTCCGAAAGCAGCTTGGGCGGCATGGCTTTCAGGCTGCCGCCGAAAAACATGTTGAGAAACAGCGTCTCCAGAATATCTTCACGGTGGTGGCCAAGCGCAATCTTGGTGGCGCCGATTTCCTCGGCAAAGCCGTACAGCGAGCCCCGGCGCAGCCGCGAGCACAGCGCGCAGGTGGTCTTGCCTTCCGGCGTTTTTTCCTTGACCACCGAATAGGTATCGCGCTCAAGAATATGATAGTCCACGCCCAGCCCGTCCAGGTAGTCAGGCAGTACGTGCTCGGGGAAGCCGGGCTGCTTCTGGTCAAGGTTGACCGCCACCAGCGAGAAGCGCACCGGCGCGCTGCGCTGCAGGCTGCGCAGCATGTCGAGCATGGTGTAGCTGTCCTTGCCGCCGGACAGGCACACCATGATCTTGTCGCCCTCCTCGATCATGCGATAGTCGATAATCGCATGGCCGGTCTGGCGGCGCAGACGCTTTTGCAGCTTGTTGAACTGGCGTTTGCGCTCCACGTCATCGGCGGACGGGGCATCGGGCGTCGGCGGCGCGACGGGTTCGTAGCGTTGCACGGGGTCGGAATGCGGCATAGGAAGTCTGTGCGATTAATGGGAAAGGAAAAGCGCGGCAACGACACCGCCGCTGCCGCCATGATAGCCCCGCTAGTGTAACAACAGCGGGCATTGTCCCACCAATAGCGCCGTGTTCAGGAATACTCCAGATGATAGCGGTGCGACAGCCGCTGCTTGAGGTCCTTGACGATATGCATGGCTTCACGCAGCAGGTCGCGCTCCAGCGACGACAGCGCCTGGACGACCACCCGATCGCGCTGCCCGCTTGCTTCATCGGCCTCCAGCTGACCTTTGAGCCTGAGCTCGCTGAACAGCGACAGCGCCTCGCCCACGTCGTCGGCAAAACCGCGTTTCAGCCGGCCATCCGCCACCAGCGCGTCCAGCCGGGCAAACGTCGATGTGGCGGCAATGCGCCGTTCCAGCGCCATGGTGCGCACGCCGTGAACAATGGGGAAAATACCGCCTTTTTTGATATCAATGCCGTGCTGGGGCTTTTTCAACGAGCCGAACAGGGTTAGCGGCGTCGAAAAGCGCAGCGCCGCCCGGGCAAAGTAGGACAGCAGCAGCTCGTCTTCGGCGCAGTGCTCAAACAGCGTCTCGCGCACGCGCGCCAGCAGTGCCGGATTGCCGGCCACGGCGTGAGCGTCGAGCATAATCGCCAGCTTCATCAGGCTGTCGCCGTCGCGGTCGGCGGCCCAGCGGGCAATGCGCGCCTGCCACTGGCTGACGCTGCCCCGCCATTCGGGGTTGGACACCATAATGTTGCCCGGGCAGGGCGGATAGCCAAGCGCGGCCAGCGCCTCGCTGAAGCGCTCTGTGGTGGTGCCGACAGCGGGCCAGTCGAGATCGTCTTCCAGAATCAGGCCGTTGTCCTGGTCGGTCTTGAGAATCTGCTCGCCGCGTCCTTCGCTGCCCATCACCACCAAACAGCTGGCGCTGCGGTAAGCCTCTTCGACGCAGAAGGTCCAGGCCTTGTGGATGATACGGCCGTTGAGTGCGGCAAGCAGCTCCATGGCAAAGCGCAGCTTGACGCCTTGCGCCATCAGCGCGCTGACCAGCTCCGGGGTGCGCCGGCTGGCGGCGGCCAGCGCCGGCAAGTCGGCGGCCTGCTCTACCTGCAGGCTCACCACGTAGCTGCGGCTGGAAAAATAGCTCAGCACGTCGGCCAGCTCGACCACGCCCACCGGCGTCTGTCCGTCCAGCACCACTACCCGGTCGATCCGATGGCGCGTCATCAGCACCAGCGCCTCGAACAGATACTGCCCCGGCGCGACCGTGACCAGCGAATAGCGCGCCAGCCCGCCTACCGCGCTTTGCCGTGAGGCCTCTTCCACCACCATGGCGTTGAGCAGGTCGGTCTTGGTCAGCATGCCCAGGCCGCTGTCGCCCTCCACCAGCAGGCTGTCGGCGTGGTGGCGGTTAAGCTGTGTGACCGCAGCGGCAATATCGCTATCGGCACGTATCCGCCGGGGCGTACGCATGCAGTCGCTCGCCTTTGCCAGCATGAACCCGGCCATGGTTACCCCGCCCTGGGCACGCTTTTCCATCAGCCGCTGAGCCTTGCGCGCCAGCGACTGACGAAAGTAGGCGTCAAACTCCGGGCAGGCCCGGCACAGCTGCTGAAACAGCACCCGAGGGATGCGATAGCACAGGCATTCCTGCTCGGCGATGAAGCGATAGCGGCTCTGGCCGTTGATCATGCTGATGGCGCCAAACACATCACCGGCGGTATAAAGACCGATACGCGCGGCGCCGTCCGGCAGCGTTGGGTCCACCTCGGCGACCTCTCCGCGATGCACCAGGTACAAGTATTCGCCGGCCTGGCCGGTATCCAGCATTACCTCGCCGCGATTGAAACAGGCAAGCTCCATTCCTCGCCGGGCATGCTCACGCCCTGCCGCGTCAAGCAGGGAAAAAGGTGGCTGAGACAGATCGGCATCGACCATGGCGCCCTCGACGGCAAAAAAGCAGATGGCATCAGTATTGACGCTATACCCCCCTTCGGCACCTATACCATCGTCACATGCCGTTTCAGCGGGCGCGCCCGGGCAGGGCCATGCCCCGGCCGGGAAGCTGATACCTTGGTGTCAAGACCAAAGTCTGGATTTCTTTCCGGCGTTTTTTGCCCACTATAAAAACACGTCGCGCTGGGACGGCGTACCGGTACTATCCGCTGCTGTCGGACGGCGCCGGCTTGCTCCAACCTAACAATCACAAGCGGAGAACCACGCCATGACAGATGACACCACCAACGCTACCGCCTATTGGCGAGCTAACGTGCGTACCATTCTAGGCTGCCTGGTCGTTTGGGCCTTTGTGTCCTACGGCTGTGCCATCCTGCTGCGCCCGCTGTTAGCGGGTATCCCTGTCGGCGGGACCGATCTGGGCTTCTGGTTTGCCCAGCAGGGCTCCATTCTGACGTTTATTGCGCTGACCTTCTTCTATGCCTGGAAGATGAATCGGCTTGACGCGAAATACAGCCTCGGGGAGTAAGCCAGCATGGATCAGTTCATCATCAACATTCTCTTTGTAGGCGCATCCTTTGCGCTGTACATTGGTATCGCCATCTGGGCGCGTGCCGGCTCCACCAAGGATTTCTACGTTGCCGGCGGCGGCGTTCACCCCATCACCAACGGCATGGCCACAGCGGCCGACTGGATGTCGGCGGCGTCGTTCATTTCCATGGCCGGCCTTTTGGCCGCGGGCGGCTATGCCAACTCCACCTATCTCATGGGCTGGACCGGCGGCTACGTGCTGCTGGCGATGCTGCTGGCCCCCTACCTGCGCAAGTTCGGCAAGTTTACCGTGCCGGCCTTTATCGGCGACCGTTTCTACAGCGACACCGCGCGCCTGATCGCCGTGGTCTGTTTGATCATCGCCTCGACCACCTACGTTATCGGCCAGATGACCGGGGCAGGCGTGGCCTTTTCGCGCTTTCTGGAAGTCTCCAACACCGCCGGCATCTGGATTGCGGCGCTGATTGTCTTTCTTTACGCCGTATTCGGCGGGATGAAGGGCATTACCTACACCCAGGTCGCCCAGTACGTGGTGCTGATCATCGCCTACACCATCCCGGCGGTGTTCATTGCCATGCACCTGACCGGCAATCCGATTCCGATGTTTGGCATGTTCAGCACCCACGCTGAATCCGGCATGCCGCTGCTCGACAAGCTCGACGAAGTGGTCACCGCGCTTGGCTTTAACGCCTACACCGCTGATGTGGACAACAAGCTCAACATGGTGCTGTTTACGCTGTCGCTGATGGTAGGTACCGCCGGGCTGCCCCACGTCATCATCCGCTTTTTCACCGTGCCCAAGGTGGCGGATGCGCGCTGGTCAGCCGGCTGGGCGCTGGTGTTTATCGCGCTTTTGTACGTCACCGCGCCGGCCGTTGGCTCCATGGCCCGGCTTAACCTGGTCACCACGGTCTATCCTGACATGGCCCAGCAGACCGAAGACTACGACACGGCCGCACAAAACCCCATTCTCTACGAAGATCGCCCCGGCTGGATTCGCTCCTGGGAAGACACCGGCCTGATCCAGTTCGAGGATAAAAACGGCGACGACCGTATCCAGATGTACAACGACAAAAGCGAAGCCTTTGCCGATACCGCCCAGGCGCGGGGCTGGGAAGGCAATGAGCTTTCGGTCAACAACGACATCCTGGTACTGGCCAACCCGGAAATCGCCAACCTGCCGCCCTGGGTGATCGGCCTGATTGCCGCCGGCGGGGTCGCCGCGGCCCTTTCCACCGCGGCTGGCCTGCTGCTGGCCATTTCCTCGGCGGTAAGCCATGACCTGATCAAAAACACCATCAACCCCAACATCACCGAAAAAGGCGAAATGCTCGCCGCGCGAATTTCCATGGGCGGGGCGATTTTGCTCGCCACCTACCTGGGGCTCAATCCGCCCGGGTTTGCCGCGCAGACCGTGGCACTGGCCTTCGGTATCGCCGGTGCATCGCTGTTCCCGGTGCTGATGATGGGCATCTTCTCCAAGCGCATCAACAACCGCGGCGCCGTCGCCGGTATGCTCACCGGGCTTTTGACCACGCTTTTGTATATCTTCACCTACCTGGGCTGGTTCTTTATCCCGGAAACCAACATGCTGGCCAACACGCCGGAAAACTGGGTGATGGGTATTTCCCCGCAGTCCTTCGGGGCGCTGGGGGCGATCATGAACTTCGCCGTCGCCTTCGCCGTTTCCAGCGTTACGGCGGCACCGCCCAAGGAAATCCAGCTGCTGGTGGAAAGCGTGCGCTACCCCAAAGGGGCCGGTAACGCACCCCATCTGAGCCAGCACTGACCCATGAGGGCACCACACTGATACGGATCAGCACTAACCGGGCGGGCTTCCATACGGAAGCCCGCCTTCTTTCCGTGCGCTTTGTGTTTTCACCGCGTCTGCGTTTGTATACCCTTTCGGTCACCGCACTACGCTTGTCGCGTAACTACGCGCTCTTACAAGGATATGTCCATGATCTGGCATTTGATCGCCGCCGTTTTCTCTGGCCTTGCCGCTGCGGGTATCGGCCTTTTCCTGCGTCAACTCAGCGGTAAACGACTGCCCAAGTGGCTGGTACCGGCCTGCGCCGGGCTGGGGATTCTGGGCTACCAGGTCAGCGCCGAATACCAGTGGTTTGACAACAAAAAAGACCAGCTGCCGGACAGTGCGGTGGTCATTTCCACCGAGCGCGGCAGCGCCGTTTGGCGCCCCTGGACGTTTGTTTATCCCATGGTCAACGCCTTCAGCGTGGTCGATCGCGATAGCCTCACCTCCGAAATGCGAGATGAGACCTCAGTAACCGAGCTGATTATCTACCACTTCAAGCGCCACTACCCTGATGTGGTAACGCCGAGGCCCTATCTGCTCAACTGCGATTCCCGCGAGCTGGTGCCGCTGGATGACGCCACCGGCAAGCCCGTGGTCGACGCCATGCGCACCCTGCGCGACAACGCCCCGCTATACATCACTGTCTGCCGGCCGCCCCGGGAGGTCTGACAGCGGCCTCTGGCCTGACGCACACGGCCATTTCACCTAGAATGGGCGTTTTCCTACCGGCGGTCCGGCCGCCGTACGCCACGGCGGGAGCGTTCGATGTTTTACGCAGGGCTACTCATTGCGGTATCGCTTTTATACATCGCGGTGCTGTTCGGTATTGCCTGGTACGGCGACCGCCGGGCGCGCACCCACGGCGCCAGCCGGCGCCGCCCGCTGATCTACAGCTTGGCGCTGGCGATTTATTGCACCTCCTGGACGTTTTACGGAGCGGTAGGCCAGGCCGCTACTTCCGGCTGGTCGTTTGCCAGTATTTTTGTCGGCCCGGTGCTTACCTTTCTGCTGTTCTGGCCGGTGCTGGCGAAAATGATTCGCGTCGCCAAGCACCAAAACATCACCTCCATTGCCGACTTCATTGCCTCACGCTATGGCAAGACCCAGTCGCTTGCGGTGTTTGCAAGCCTGGTCGCGCTCATCGGCACGCTGCCCTACCTCGCCCTGCAGCTTAAAGCCGTAGCCTCGTCGTTCAGCATTCTGACCGACAGCGCCAGCGCCACCCGTGCACCGCTTTTTGGCGACGCTGCTTTTTACATTGCCGCGGTGATGGCGCTGTTTGCCATTCTTTTCGGCACGCGTCATACCGATGCCACCGAGCACCACGAAGGGCTGATTCACGCCGTAGCGTTCGAATCACTGGTCAAGCTGGCCGCGTTTGTGATTCTCGGCGCGGTGGTCACCTGGGGGATGTTCAACGGGCTCGGCGAGCTGGTGCACTACGCCGACGGCCAGCTCGGCCTTGAGCGTCAGCTGGCCGAACAGGATTTCGCCCACGGCTTCTGGGCCCAGACGCTGCTGGCCATGCTGGCGATTTTTTGCCTGCCGCGCCAGTTTCATGTGGCCGTGGTGGAAAACACCCATACCGACGATGCCCGCAGAGCGCGCTGGCTGTTTCCGCTGTACCTGGCGGCGGTCGCGTTTTTTGTTTTACCGCTGGCCGGGGCCGGGCTGTGGCTGTTTGGCGGCACCGACATCCAGCCCGACACCTATGTGCTGGCGCTGTCCATGGCGTCCGACCACGACTGGCTGGTGCTGCTTACCTTCATCGGCGGCTTTTCCGCCTCCACCAGCATGGTGCTGGTCGCCACCGTGGCGGTATCGATCATGGTGTCCAACGAAATCGTCATTCCCGCGCTTTTTCGCCTGCGCTGGTTTGATACCCAGGCACGCGACTATGGCCGGCTGGTGCTGCGCGTCAGGCGCTTTACCATCGTGGCCGTACTGGTCATGGCCTACGGCTTCTACCGTCTGCTGGCCGAATTTACCTCGCTTTCCTCCATTGGCATGCTCTCGTTCGCCGCCGTCGCCCAGTTTGCCCCGGCCTTGATCGGCGGGCTTTACTGGAAGCGCGGCAACTGGCTGGGCGTTAGCACCGGGCTAAGCGTGGGCTTTGCCGTCTGGGCCTATAGCCTGCTGGGGCCTGCGCTTGTGAATGCCGGCGTGCTGCCCGGCGGCTGGATAACCGCCGGGCCGCTGGGCATCGGCTGGCTCTCGCCTACCGCGCTGTTTGGCCTGCCGCTGGGCGATCCTTTTACCCACGGCGTCATGCTCTCGCTGGGGCTCAACCTTTTCTGCTATATCTTTATCTCCCAGCTGAGCGCTCAGCGGGTCGTCGAGCGCATCCAGGCCTCGCTGTTTGTTGACAGCGTAGAAACCCGCCAGACCTCGATCAATCGCCCCTGGCTGGGGGCAACCACGGTGGGGGACCTAAAAGCGCTGTGCGAACGCTTTCTCGGCGCCGATCAGGTAGCACGCGCCTTTGGCGACTTCGCCCGGCGCGGCGGCACCGACCTTGCCGACGACGCCCGGGCATCCATTGACGTCATTCAGTTTACCGAGCGCTTTCTGGCATCGGTGCTGGGCGCCTCTTCGGCACGTATCGTGGTCAACTCGGCGCTGCAGGGCCGCGGCATCGGCATTTCCGATGTGATCTCCATTGTCGATGAGGCCTCCCAGGTACTTGAGTTCAATCGCGCGCTGCTTCAGGCCACCATCGAAAACGTCCGCCAGGGCATCAGCGTGGTCGATCAGCACATGCGGCTGGTGGTCTGGAACCGGCGCTACCTGGAGCTGTTTCACTTTCCCGATCATCTGATCCGGGTGGGCGCGCCCATCGACCGCATCTTTCGCTATAACGCCCACAGCGGTGAGTACGGCCCGGGCGACCCGGAAGAGCACGTAGAGCTTTTGCTCGACAATATTCGCGAAGGCCAGCCCCACCGCTACGTGCGCTACCGCCAGGACGGCAGCGTGCTGGAAGTGCAGGGCAACCCCATGCCCGGCGGCGGCTTTGTCTATACCTACCAGGATATTACACGGCAAAAGCGCACCGAAGAGGCGCTGATTCGTTCGGAAAACAACATCCGCATCTACACCGACAACGTGCCGGCGCTGATCGCCTATTTTGACAAGGACTGCCGCTACCTGTTTACCAACCGCGCCTACGAGCAGGCCTTTGGCGTGGATCGCCACGCCGTGATCGGCCGGCGCTTTGCCGATGTCATGCCCGCTGACAAAGCCCGCGAACGCGCCGATTGGATCCGCCAAACGCTTGCCGGCGAACGGGTCAGCTTTGAACTGGCCATGCCCATCGGCGGCGAGCGCCACTACATGCTGGTGACCTACACGCCGCACTTCGATGACAGCGGCGCTATTCTTGGCTTTTTCGCGCTCTACCAGGATATTACCGAACGCCGCCAGGCCGAGCTCGCCCTCCAGGAAACCAACGAAACCCTGGAAGAGCGGGTGGACGAGCGCACCCAAGAGCTTTTTCGTGCCAAGCAGCTGGCCGAGGATGCCAACGCCTCCAAGACCCGCTTTCTCGCCGCGGCCAGCCACGACCTGCTCCAGCCGCTCAACGCCGCGCGGCTGTTCACCTCGGCGCTGGCACAGAGCAGCGAAGCGCAAAACGACCGGCACACCATCGGTCATATCGACAACTCGCTGCAGGCCGCCGAGGAGCTTTTGGGCACGCTGCTGGATATTTCCAAGCTCGATGCCGGCGCTCTGACCGCTCGGCGCAGCCATTTTGCTCTGGCCGATATTTTCCGCCCGCTGCGCGCCGAGTTCGAGGTAATGGCCGCCGAGCGCGGATTAGACCTGACCGTCGTTTCCACTCGCCAGTGGGTAGATTCCGACGCCCAGATGCTGCGCCGCATTGTGCAGAACTTTCTTTCCAACGCTTTGCGCTATACCCGGGAGGGGCGCGTACTGCTGGGCTGCCGACGCGCGGGGCAGCGGCTGCGCATTGAGGTCTGGGACACCGGCCCGGGCATTGCCGAGGCCAAACAGGCAGAAATCTTTCAAGAATTCCGCCGCCTGGATCAGGCCTCACGCCACCGTGAAAGCGAGAAGGGTCTGGGGCTTGGCCTGTCCATCGCCGAGCGCATGAGCCGGGTGCTGGATCATCCTATCACCGTGCGCTCTCGGGTCGGCGCGGGCACCGTGTTCAGCGTCAGCGTGCCGGTCGTGGCTGCCCGGCAGGTGGAGAACCCAACGTCCGAACCCCGCCGCCGCGCCGGCAACAAGCTGGCCGGCACACGCATTGTGTGCATCGACAACGAATCGCTGATTTTAGAAGGCATGGCCGCCATGCTCGGCGGCTGGGGCTGCGAAGTATTCACCGCCACCAGCATCGGCGGCGCCAAATCGATTCTGCGCAATATGGAAGGCGATCCGGATGCGATACTCGCCGACTATCATTTGGACAACGAAGTCACAGGGCTGATGGCGCTGGACGCGCTGGCCGAGCGCCAGCAC
This sequence comes from Halomonas cibimaris, assembly GCF_039537045.1. Lineage (GTDB taxonomy): Bacteria > Pseudomonadota > Gammaproteobacteria > Pseudomonadales > Halomonadaceae > Vreelandella > Vreelandella cibimaris. The sequence goes on from NZ_BAAAZT010000071.1 coordinate 33,738, forward strand.
GGCGAGGTGCCCAGCATTGTCATCACCGCAGACCGCACCGAAAGCGTCGCCGATGAGGTGCGCCGTGCCGGCTATCATCTGCTGCAAAAGCCGGTACGCCCGGCGGCGCTGCGTGCGCTGCTGACCCGCACGCTGCAGGCCAGCCGTGGCGCACAGCCAAACGACTAGCTGCGGGCCTTAAGATTCAACCCGGGGCGGATCTACCTCAAGTTTCTGGGCGGCAATGACCGCCTGGGTGCGCGAGTGCACGCCGAGCTTGCGTAAAATAGCGGTGACGTGGGCCTTGATGGTGGCCTCGGACACGTTGAGCTCATAGGCAATTTGCTTGTTCAACAGGCCCTCGGTGAGCATATTGAGCACGCGAAACTGCTGGGGCGTCAGCGATGCAATGGCCTCGGCGAAGCGTGCTTCTTCTTCGTTGGCGTCATCCAGCACGCCGGAAAGCGCCTCGGGCAGCCAGACCTCCCCGTCAAGCACCTCGCTTACCGCCTCGGCAATCAGCGCCAAGGAGGACGACTTGGGAATAAAGCCCGACGCGCCGTAGTCCAGCGCTCGGCGCACCACGTAGGGTTCATCGCTGCCGGAGATGACGGCCACCGGAATATCGGGCATTTGCCCGCGCAGCTGAATCAGCCCGGAAAAGCCGTTGGCGCCGGGCATGTGCAGATCCAGCAGTACCAGGTCGGCATCCGGATGCCGATTAACGGCCTCCGTGGTGGCTTCCATGGTATCGGCTTCGACGATTTCTGCCTGGGGCGTTAGCTGGCGCAGCGCTTGGGTCAACGCTGCACGAAACAGCGGGTGGTCATCGGCAACGATGAACTTATGGGCAATAGCCATGGGGTTTCCTCCGGGTCCTTGAGCGGCCGCCAGGTGCCTGCCGTCGCAACGCGGCGCGCCTGCGGTGAGTGTCGCGCCGCAAACGGCGCGGCACTCGCCCGATGGTACCCCAAGGGCTTTATTCTGCCCAAGGATACCAGGCCCGCCCGGCGCATTTTTTAGCGGTGCGACGGCATCGTCGCAGGCGCCCTTACGCAGCAGTGCCGGCACGAGGCCGGCACGGGTCAGGATGGGCAAAAATGGCAGCCGCTTAGCGGTTGGCGCGATGCTCGATCAGCTCGTCGACAACGCTGGGATCGGCCAGCGTACTGATATCGCCCAGGCCGTCGCATTCGTTGGCAGCGATCTTGCGCAGAATGCGCCGCATGATCTTGCCCGAGCGGGTCTTGGGCAGCGACGGCGCCCACTGAATCACATCCGGCGAGGCGATCGGACCGATATCCTTGCGCACCTGCTGGATCAGCTCTTTTTTGAGCTCGTCGGAGGCTTCGTAATCGTCGGTCAGGGTCACGTAGATGTAGATGCCCTGGCCCTTGATGTCGTGGGGATAGCCCACCACGGCGGCTTCGGCAACGGCGTCGTGGGCAACCAGCGCCGATTCGATTTCGGCGGTGCCCATGCGGTGGCCGGACACGTTGAGCACGTCGTCTACCCGGCCGGTAATCCAGTAGTCGCCGTCGGTGTCGCGGCGGCAGCCGTCGCCGGTAAAATACACGCCGTCGTAGGTCGAGAAATACGTGTTGACGAAGCGCTCGTGGTCGCCCCAGATGGAGCGTGCCTGGCCCGGCCAGGAATCCAGAATCACCAGATTGCCCTCGGCCTGGCCTTCCAGCACGTTGCCGTCGCTGTCCATTACCGCAGGCCGCACGCCGAAAAACGGCTTGGTTGCCGAACCGGGCTTGAGATCTATGGCCCCGGGCAGCGGCGCAATCATGATCCCGCCGTTTTCGGTTTGCCACCAGGTATCCACAATCGGGCAGCGCTCTTTTCCCACCACCCGATAGAACCATTCCCAGGCCTCGGGGTTGATCGGCTCGCCCACCGTACCCAGAAGACGCAGGCTGTCGCGATGGCTGGAGTGCATGGTCTCGTCGCCGTGGGCCATCAGCGCACGAATGGCGGTAGGGGCCGTGTAGAGAATATTAACCTGGTGCTTGTCGACGATTTCGCCTATGCGCCCGTGGGACGGATAGGTCGGCACGCCCTCAAACATCAGCGTAGTGCCGCCGTTGGCCAACGGCCCGTAGACGATATAGCTGTGCCCGGTGATCCAGCCCACATCGGCGGTGCACCAGAACACCTCACCCGGCTTATAGTCGAAGACGTACTGATGAGTCATCGACGCGTAGGTCAGGTAGCCGCCGGTAGTGTGCTTAAGCCCCTTGGGAGCGCCGGTAGAGCCGGAGGTATACAAGATGAACAGCGGATCTTCGGCGTTCATGGTCTCAGCCGGGCATTCCAGCGCCTGCTTGTCGACCATGGTGTGGAACCAGGTATCGCGATGATCGTGCCAGTCGATATCGCCGCCGGTACGCTTGACCACCATGACGTGTTCGCAGACGTCGGTGCCGTCGCGGGTCAGCGCGGCGTCGACGTTGTCCTTGAGCGGCACGTGTTTGCCGCCGCGCACGGACTCATCAGCGGTGATGATAACGCGTGACTGCGCGCCGACCACCCGCTGAGCAATGGCATCCGGCGAGAAACCGCCGAAGATAACCGAGTGCACCGCGCCGATACGCGCGCAGGCCAGCATCGCCATTGCGGCCTCGGGCACCATCGGCATGTAAAGCGTTACGGTATCGCCCTTGCCCACGCCCATTTCCTTGAGCGCGTTGGCGACCTGATTGGTGCGTTCGTAAAGCTCGGCGTAGGTAATATGGCGCGAATCCGCCGGATCGTCGCCTTCCCAGATGATGGCGGTTTCGCCGCCGCGATGGGCCAGGTGCCGGTCCAGACAGTTGGCGGCTACGTTAAGCTCGCCGTCTTCAAACCAGCGAATATCCACGTTGTCGCGGTCAAACGACGTGTTTTTGATCCGGGTCGGCGTCTTGATCCATTCCAGGCGTTCGGCCTGCTCAGCCCAAAAGGCTTGGGGGTCTTCAATGGAGCGCTGATACATGGCCTCGTACTGCGCTTTGTCGGCCCAGGCGTTGGCGGCGAATTCATCGCGCACCGGATGGACTTGTGGTTGTTCGCTCATGGTGGCCTCTCCGTGAAAACACATTGCCTTGTAAACGTTCGCCTGCGGCGTCGTAGCCGCGGCTGCGGCCGTGTCATCAACGACGGCGGCGGCGTTTAACGGCAATGCTTGGTTGTTGTGTTTCCCCCTAGCATAAACCTCGGTAGCGCTCCCTTCCTCTTAGACATTGGTATTAAAATTATTATTTTAATAACAGTACCTTATGCGTCAATCTCGGATGCAGGCCGGGGCAAAAAACCCGCGTGTTACTGCATCACCGAAAGCGGTAACGCCCGCCGCCGAATTCGCTCCGCCAGCGCGTCATTCACCCGGCGGCACAGAGGCCGCGGCGCATTTGGTGCTAAACTGGCCGGCCTGATAGTGATCGTTTTACGCCATTCCACGAGGCTTTCCATGTCTGATTCCGATAACGCCGCTGCCGTCCCCGAGCCGCTAGTAAACGATGAAGCCCTTGAACGGCTGGATGAATTTCTGGATTCCGACCGGGTAGACGAGGACGCGCTGGATCTGATTTCAACCCACGGCTTTATGGTGGCGCTCGCCGTGGCTCCCTGCCATGTGCCCGACGAACAGTGGCAGGCCGAGCTGTTTCAAGGTGAGCCAGCCTACGCCGACCAAACGGAGCGTGACGACATAACCGGCCTGCTGGCCGCGCTGCGCGATAACGCCATGGCGCTGCTGGAACAGGGCAGGCTTCCCGAGCTGCCGTTCGAGCTGGTGCTTGACGGGCTGCCCCCGGAAGAAACGCCCGTTGGCGACTGGTGTGCGGGCTTTATGGAAGGCGTCTTCCTTGATGAAAGTGCCTGGTTTGCCGACGACGACGAAGCCGCCGCTGCCCTGCTGCTGCCGTTTATGCTGCTTTCGGGCCTGTTCGACGATGAGCCGGATATCGCCGAGCTGGCCGGCGACGCCCGGCGTCTGGAAGCGCTGACCGCCCAGCTGCCCGAGCTGGTGCTGGACGTATACCTGCACTATCGCGTGCCCTCGGAGGCATCCGGCGGCAAGCCCAAACCGCGGCCCAAGCAGGCCAAGGCGAACAAAAAAGCCAAGCCCCGCCGCTAGCCGCCCGATGCATCAAGACCGCCCCCCACAATCCCCGCTCTGCCACAGCGGCTGTATTGGGCTAGCGCCCCGGGCGCAGCGAGCGGTGCACATAGATGTCATAGCGGCTGGTCTTGCCCTCAAGGGTATGCGCGACCCTGGGGCCTTCGACAGCCGGCGCCTTACGCGGGCGCTTGACCACCACCCGGTGGGTGGCTACATCCAGTGCGGCTTCAAGCAGCCGCGGGGCGTCGGCGTCGTCGCCGGCCAGCCGGCGAAAAAGGCGCATCTCCTTTTTCACCAGCGCAGACTTCTCGCGGTGGGGAAACATCGGGTCCAGGTGCACAACTTCAGGGGCAAAGCCGGCAGCGGCCACCAGCGCGCTCAGCTCGGCGGCGGCATCGCCCGGCGCCAGCTGCATGCGCGCGGCAATCTCGGCGGTGTCGGCATCGCCGGCGGCGCGCTCAAGGCCGTCGGCCAGCAGCGCAACAATCGCCGGCACACGTTCAATCAGCAGCACCGGCGCGCCCAGACTTGCCAGCACAAAAGCATCGCGGCCCAGTCCTGCGGTGGCGTCCACTACGCTTGGCGTCACGCCCTTGGCCAGTCCGCAGGCCTTGGCAATCAGCTGGCCGCGCCCGCCGCCGAAACGGCGCCGATGGCCAGCCTTGCCGCCAACGAAGTCCACATACAGCGGCTTACCGTCGCGCGCTTCATCGCCGACAAGCACCAACCCTTGGGCGCGGCGCTCAAGCGCGAGTCCGGCGGCCGTCATGGCAGGCGCTGCGCCGCCGACTTTTTCCACGCCACCTCATTGCGCAAATACACCGGCTGGGCCAGGTGCGCAGGCTGGCCTCGGCCGGCGTCGAAATCCCGGGCGGCAAGCCAGGCCATTTCTTCGGCGCGCGGCTCCAGCGGGCCGTCATCCAGTGCGGTATCCAGCGGCGCAAGGCGCGCATTGAACGCAGCAGAAAACTCATCCGCCAGCGCCATGGCAGAGCCCACGGCGGCAAAGCGCTCGCCGGCCGCATCGGGCAGGGCCAGGCGCTCGGGGGCCAGCACCGCTTCTTCGCTCAGGGCCTCAACGCGGCCGTCTACGCAGCGCCAAAATCCCGCGTAGACCTCGTGCATGCGCGCATCGATCAGCGTGGCGATGTGCTGCGCACCAAAGCGGCGATGCGCCTGAAGGGCTAGCGCTTCCAGCGTAGACACCCCAATCAGCGGGCAGTCGAGGCCAAACGCCAGCCCCTGGGCGGTGCCGGCGGCAATGCGCAGCCCGGTAAACGAGCCGGGCCCGCGGCCGAAGGCCACCGCGTCAAGCGCGTTCGGCGCAATGCCGGCCTGGGCCAGCACTTCGTCCGCCATGGGTAAAAGCCGCCGGGTATGCGCCCGAGGCGTCAGAGCAAAGCGCGCCAGACAGCTTTCGCCTTCGCTGCTTTGCTGCCAAAGCGCCGCCGAACACGCGCTTGACGAAGCGTCCAGAGCCAGCAGATAACGTGCCATTATGCCGTCTGCTGGTCCAGTGCGCGGGTCACCTGGCGGGTAATTTCCTCAACGCTGCCAACGCCTTCCACGCGGTGATACTCCGGCGCGGCTTCCGGGTCCTCTTTGGCCCATTGGCGGTAGTACGCCACCAGCGGCGCGGTCTGGTCGTGATAGACCGCCAGGCGGTTACGCACGGTCGACTCCTGATCGTCTTCGCGCTGAATCAGGGTTTCGCCGGTCACATCGTCACGGCCCGGCTCCTGGGGCGGATTGTGCTCGATGTGATAGGTGCGCCCGGAGGCCGGATGCACCCGGCGGCCGGCCAGGCGGTTGACGATTTCCTCGTCCGCCACGGCGATTTCCAACACGTGGTCGATTTTTACGTTGGCTTCCTTCATGGCGTCAGCCTGCGGAATCGTCCGCGGAAACCCGTCGAAGAGAAAGCCGTTTTCGCAGTCCGGCTGGCTGATGCGCTCCTTGACCAGATCAATGATGATGTCGTCGGACACCAGCCCGCCGCTGTTCATGATGTCTTTGACCTTGAGCCCCAGCTCGCTTTCTTCCTTGATCGCGGTACGCAGCATATCGCCGGTAGAAATCTGAGGGATGTTGTAGCGCTCGCAGATAAACTGCGCCTGGGTGCCTTTACCTGCGCCGGGTGCGCCTAGAAGAATCAATCGCATCGTCGTTGTTCCTTGAATGAGCAAAAAAGGTCGTCGTAAAAAAGCTGGACACCGACAATAACGGCGGCGCCGTGATGGCACAACGGTCCATTGGGCGTAGCGCCGCGACAGGGCAGCACTTTGCCGATGACCACATAAAAACGGCGCCCGCAGGCGCCGTTTGCGTCCCCGTCGCCGGCATGGCTTACAGCAGCAGGCGACGGATGTCGGTCAGCACGGTGGACAAAAACACCGTAAAGCGCGCCGCGTCCGCCCCGTTGACCGCACGGTGATCATAGGACAGCGACAGCGGCATCATCAGGCGCGGCTGGAACTCGGCGCCGTCCCACACCGGCTTGGTCTGCGCTTTGGAAACGCCGAGAATGGCGACTTCCGGGGCGTTGACGATGGGGGTAAACGCCGTACCGCCAATCGAGCCCAAGCTTGAGATGGTAAAGCAGCCGCCGGACATGTCCTCGCGCTTGAGCTTTTTGCTCTGGGCTTTTTTGCCCAGCTCAGCCATTTCCCGGGCGATTTCCAAAAGCGATTTCTGGTCGGCGTCGCGCAGTACCGGCACCATCAAGCCGTCCGGCGTGTCCACGGCGATGCCGATATGAACGTACTTTTTCCACACCACGGTTTCGCCGTCGCTTTTGAGGCTGACGTTGAACTGCGGGAACTGCTTGAGCGCAAAGGCGCACGCCTTGACCAGAAAGGGCAGCGGCGTGAGCTTCGCGCCCTGGGCTTCGGCCTCGGCCTTCATCGACTTGCGGAAGGCTTCCAGCTCGGTGATATCGGCCTCGTCAAACTGCGTCACGTGGGGCAGGTTCACCCAGCTGCGGTGCAGGTTGGTTGCGCCCATTTTCATCAGCCGGCCCATGGGCTTTTCTTCCACTTCGCCGAACTGGCTGAAGTCCTGGTCCGGGATCGGCGGAATGCCGCTGCCTCCGGCGGCCGGGGCCTGCTCGCCGGCGGTGGCCGGCGCCTGGCCGGACAGCGCCTTTTTGACGAACGCTTGCACGTCTTCCTTGAGCACGCGGTCTTTCGGGCCGGTGGGCGGCACCTGGGCCAGATCCACGCCGAATTCCCGGGCGAGCATGCGCACGGCGGGGCCGGCGTGTACGCGCTTGCCGTCTTTGGCCGGCGCAGCACTGGGCGCGGCGGCCGGCTTGTCGGCGCCGGACGCGGGCTTCTGCGCGGCCTGTTTTTCCGGCGCGCTTTTCTGCTCGGACTGCTTCTGCTCGGTCTGCTTTTTCGGCGCAGGCTTTTTCTTCGCGCCGGCGACTTCGACGATGCCGATCACGTCGCCTTCGGACACGCTGTCGCCGACCTTCACGGAGACTTCCACCAGCTTGCCCTTGTAGGGGCTGGGCACGTCCATGGAGGCCTTGTCGGATTCCAGCGTAATCAGCGCGTCTTCTTCTTCGATGTCATCGCCAGCGCTTACGGCGATTTCGATGATTTCCGCGCTGTCGCCGATGTCCGGCACGCGGATTTCCTGACGCGCAGGCTCGCCGTCATCGCCGTCATCCTCGTCTTCGTCGGCCGCTTCCGGCTCGCTCTGGCTGGCCGCCGAGGCGCTGTCGTCGGCAGACGTGTCCTGAGAAGCGTCTTCGGCCGCGTCGCCGCCTTCGCCTTCGACTTCCATCTGGCCGATCACGTCGCCTTCGGAGACGCTGTCACCCACCTTTACGGAAAGCTCAACCAGCTTGCCGGTATGCGGGCTGGGCACGTCCATGGAGGCCTTGTCGGATTCCAGCGTAATCAGCGCGTCTTCGGCATCGATCTCGTCGCCAACGCTTACGGCGATTTCGATGATTTCCGCGCTGTCGCCGATGTCCGGCACTGTCACGTCGACGGTTTGCTTGCCGCCGGCCGCCTTTTTCGTCGGTGCCGCGTCTTCTTTCGGCGCGTCTTCCTGCTTCGGCGCTTCTTTTTGCGCCGACGCTTCTTTCTTCGCCGGCGCTTGTTCGGCCTGGTCGTCGCCGGCGTCTTCGCCGCCTTCAACTTCCAGCTCGACGATGTCGTCGCCTTCAGAGACGGTGTCGCCCTCTTTCACCAGCACTTTGAGCACCTTGCCGGCTTTCGGCGAGGGTACGTCCATGCTGGCCTTGTCGGACTCCAGGGTGATCAGCGCGTCTTCCGCTTCGATGACGTCGCCTTCCGACACCGCAATCTCGATGATTTCGACATCGTCGCCGCCGATGTCGGGCACTTTGATGTTTTCGCTACTCAAGGTCGCGCTCCTTCCAAATCGGGTCGAGCCGGCGGGGGGTGCCCCGCCGGGCAGCGGATCAGCTGGTCAGCGGGTTGGGCTTGCTGGCATCGATGCCGTACTTTTTCAGCGCCTCGCCCACGACCTTGCGCTCGATGTCGCCGCGGTCGGCCAGCGCTTTCAGCGCCGTTACGGTGACAAAGTAGCGGTCCACTTCGAAAAAGTGGCGCAGCTTCTCGCGGGAATCGGAGCGGCCGTAGCCGTCGGTGCCGAGGACATGATAGTCCATGGGCACCCAGGCGCGCACCTGATCGGCGTAGAGCTTCATGTAGTCGGTAGCGGCAATCGCCGGGCCCTGACGGCCTTCCAAACACGCGGTAACGTGCGGCTTGGCCGGCTCCTGATCGGGCTTGAGAAACGCCTGGCGATCGACTTCCAGCGCCTCGCGGCGCAGCTCGTTGAAGCTGGTCGCGCTCCAGGTGTTGCTGCCCACGCCCCAGTCTTCAGCAAGCAGCTCGGCCGCCGCTTCGACTTCGCGCAGAATGGTGCCCGAACCCAGCAGCTGAACGTGGCCCTTGCCCTTCTTGCCCTGGGTATGGCCCAGCAGGTACATGCCCTTGATGATGTCGTCGGCGGGCACCTCGTCAAGCGCCGGGTGCTCGTAGTTTTCGTTCATCACCGTCATGTAGTAGAAGACGTTTTCCTTGTCCTGGTACATGCGCTTGAGGCCGTTTTGGACGATGACCGCGACTTCGTGGGCATAGGTCGGATCATAGCTGCGGCAGTTGGGGATGGTCGATGCCTGAATCAGGCTGTGGCCGTCCTGGTGCTGCAGGCCTTCACCGTTGAGCGTGGTGCGCCCGGCGGTGCCGCCGACCATAAAGCCCCGGGCCTGCATGTCGCCGGCCGCCCAGGCCAGATCCCCGATGCGCTGAAAGCCGAACATCGAATAATAGATGTAAAACGGCAGCATCGGCAGGCCGTTGTTGCTGTAGGACGTGGCCGCGGCAATCCACGAGGACATGGCCCCTGCCTCGGTGATGCCTTCCTGCAGCACCTGGCCGGACTGGGACTCGCGATAGTACATCAGCTGGCCCTTGTCCATGGGCTCGTACTTCTGGCCTTCGGCGGCGTAGATGCCGAACTGGCGGAACATGCCTTCCATGCCGAAGGTGCGCGACTCATCGGGCACGATGGGCACCACGCGCTTGCCGAACTGCTTGTTTTTGATCAAACCGTTCAGGATGCGCACAAACGCCATGGTGCTGGAAAACTCGCGGCCCTTGGAGCCTGCCAGCTGCGAGGCAAAGATCTTGTCGTCCAGGCCGGGGATGTCAATGGCCTCGAAGTCTGCATGACGCGTCGGCAGGTGGCCGCCCAGACGCTCGCGCTGCAGCTTCATGTACTTGACTTCCGGCGCGTCCTCGTCCGGCCGGTAGTACGGCATTTCCTTTTCCAGCTGCTCATCGGTCAGCGGAATCTCGAAACGGTCGCGAACCTTTTTCATGACGTCGATGTCGTCGATCGACTTGATCTGGTGCGCTTCGTTGTCGGCCTCACCGCCTTCGGCGGTCAGCCCGTAGCCCTTGACGGTATGCGCAAGAATCACCGTGGGGCGCTCGTTGGCGTTGTGGAACGCTTCGTAGTAGGCCGAGTACACCTTGACCGGATCGTGGCCGCCGCGGTCGAGCTGGCCGACTTCCTCATCGGTCATGTCCGCGACAAGCTCGGCGGTTTCCGGATACTTGCCGAAAAAGTGCTCGCGGGTGTAGGCGCCGCCCTTGGACTTGCAGTTCTGGTACTCGCCGTCGACGGTTTCGTCCATCAGCTTTTGCAGCATGCCGCTTTTGTCTTTCTCAAACAGGTGATCCCACTTGCGGCCCCAGATCACTTTGATGACGTTCCAGCCGGCACCGCGGAACATGCCCTCAAGCTCGGTGACGATGCTCTGGTTGCCGCGCACCGGGCCGTCCAGGCGCTGCAGGTTGCAGTTGATCACGAAGTTGAGGTTGTCGAGCTTCTCGCGGCTGGCAAGGTGGATAGCGCCGAGAGTTTCCGGCTCGTCGCACTCGCCGTCGCCGAGAAACGCCCAGACCTGGCGATCCTTCATGTCCTGCAGGTCACGATTGTGCAGGTACTTGATAAAGCGCGCCTGGTAGATGGACATGATCGGACCGAGCCCCATGGACACCGTGGGCAGCTGCCAGTAGTCCGGCATCAGCCAGGGGTGCGGGTAGGACGACAGGCCGTCCCCGTCCACCTCTTCGCGGAAGCGATCCATCTGCGCTTCGTTCAAGCGGCCTTCCAGAAAAGAGCGCGCGTAGATGCCCGGCGAGCTGTGGCCCTGGATATACACCAGGTCGCCGGGGTGATCGCCGTGGGGGGCGCGGAAGAAATGGCCAAAGCCCACGTCGTAGAGCGTGGCCGCCGACATAAAGCTCGCCAGGTGGCCGCCGATCCCCGGATTCCGGTTGTTGGCCCGGGTGACCATGGCCGCCATGTTCCAGCGGATCAGCGAGCGAATCCGACGCTCCATGTCCAGATCGCCCGGCATGCGCGCTTCGCGATGCGGCGGAATGGTGTTGCGATGCGGGGTTGTCACCGAAAACGGCGCCACGCCGGAATCCTGGCGCATGCGATCGGCCAGGCGGGTCAGCAGGTAGCGGGCACGCCCCTCGCCTTCACGATCCAGCACCGATTCCAGAGCTTCCAGCCACTCTGTGGATTCGACCGGGTCAAGATCTTCTCGTGTCTCCAGACTCATACAGGTCTCCGAATGACGATAAATGACGGTGGCCCCGCAAACCGGGGGCCCGGGTGGCCGCGGTAGTCGTTATGCCACCACAGGCCTGCGTTCGCCGGCGCGCCTTGCCAGCGCAAAATGGAAAACCATTCTACATTCAATAGATGGCGTTCGGCAAAATGTAGTAAATCTACACAAAGATAGGAAAAGAACGTATTTTCTGGGAAAAACGATACCGTAAAGCCGCTGCTTTGCCAATTCTTCTCACCATAAAATCTTCGGTTTCTGCCCGTCCTTTGCGGCGGCAGTCAGCCCTTTCAGCGCACAGCGCTCGGCGTTATAAATCAACCGATGCGTAGTTAAACTACTTGTTTTACAGACCCGCCAGGCCGTTTTTCACCAGCGCTCGGTCAAGGTATGCCCAGTCGAACGCCGGGCCGGGGTCGGTCTTGCGTAGCGGCGCTACATGGGCATGGCCGGTCATTCGCCCCGCGCTGAGCGAGCGATAGCGCACGCGCAGCCAGCCAATCAGCTCGGCAAGCCGGGCGTACTGGGCGCGGCGAAAAGGCGTGTCGTCGTCGCCTTCCAGCTCAATACCCACGGCAAAGTCGTTGAGCGCCCGGCGCAGCGTGCCGCTTTGCGGATCGCGCCAGCAGGAACGCCCGGCGTGCCAGGCCCGGCGCTCGGGTTCGACAAACTGCACGCAGGCGCCGTCCCGACGAATTAAAAAGTGTGCCGAAACGCGCAGGTCAGCAATGTGCGCAAAAAACGGGTGGGCATCCGCGTCCAGCCGGTTGGTAAACAGCGCTTCGATGGCGTCACCGCCGAACTTCCCCGGCGGCAGGCTGATGGCATGCAGCACGATCAGCGAAACTTCATCGGCAGGGCGCGCATCGGCGTTGGGCGACGCCACCCAGCGGGCCGACGGCCACCGGCCCGCGGCGTGATGTGTCTGGCTCACACGGCCTCCTTATGGCGGATGGCACGGGCTTTTCGCCCGATGTTGAAGGGGTATCATGCTTGTTTTCCTGCGGCCACAGTGGCCTATAATGGCGGTTTATCCAATCGCTTTAGTACCGTTTGGGAAGGCCAGCCATCATGCATTACTACACCGCTCTTGCTGAAGAGATACGCTCAAGCGCCGCTCATCTGCTGGCCGAAGACCTCGGCCCGGGCGATATCACCGCCGATTTGATTCCCGAATCGCAGTGGGCAAGCGCCCGGGTGATCACCCGGGAAGACTGCGTGCTGTGCGGCGTGGCCTGGGTCGACGAAATATACCGCCGGCTGGACAGCCGCGTATCGCTCAGCTGGCAGGCGGCCGACGGCGATCGTCTCGCTGCCGGCCAGTGCTTTCTGACTCTGGAAGGCCCGGCGCGCAGCCTGCTCACCGGCGAGCGCGCCGCGCTCAACGTGCTGCAGACGCTGTCGGCCACGGCCACGGCCACAAGGCACTACGTTGATATGCTCGACGGCACCGGCGTGCGCCTGCTGGATACGCGCAAGACGCTGCCCAACCTGCGCCTGGCGCAGAAGTACGCGGTGACCTGCGGCGGCGGCCATAACCACCGCATCGGCCTGTGGGACGCGTTTTTGATCAAGGAAAATCACATTGCCGCCTGCGGCGGGATCAAGGCGGCGGTGGAGCAGGCGCGCAAGCTGTCAGGCGAGCTGGACGTGGAGGTAGAAGTAGAAACCCTCGACGAGCTGGACCAGGCGCTGGCCGCCGGCGCGGATACCATCATGCTGGACAATTTTTCGCTGACGGATTTGCGCGAGGCCGTCGCCCGCACCGCGGGCCGCGCCGTACTTGAAGCATCAGGCAACGTCGACGACGCCACGCTCAGCGCCATTGCCGATACCGGCATCGACTGCATTTCCAGCGGCGCGCTGACCAAAGACATCAAGGCCGTTGATCTATCCATGCGCCTGGTGGAGCAAAACGCGGCCTGATCGCCCCGCGTGCCGGGTCAGGTTTCCACGGCACGCAGGCGCTTGCGCAACCGGTAACGCTTGAGCTTTTCTCCGCCGCGTTCAACCCGCTGCTCGCCGAGGTTTTCCCAGCCTCGGCGCTCCAGGCGCTCAACCAGCGTCAGGCTGGCTTCGATCTCAACGACATCGCGGCCCTGCTCGACCAGCAGGCGCTCGGCGTGGATCAAAAGCGTCGTGCCGATACCGCGCCCGCCAAGGGACGGCCAAACGTACAGCGTTTCGATTCTGGCACTTGCCGTATCCAGCTCGACAAAGCCCACGCAGCGCCCGTCACACACCGCCACCAGCGTTGTGTAAAGCGAATGCCGGGCCGCCCAGGCGCTGGCCTTGCGCGGCAGCACGCCGGCCCAGGCGCGACGCTGGGTCAGCGAGTAATGGCCCGCAGCACCCTGCATAACGGCGTGATAAAACACTTCGGCCTGGTCGGCCGCATCGCGCGCCAGCGCCTCGCGGTAGATCATGCGCGGCATTGCGCTGCCGCCCGCGGCCGTGCCGGTCTGGCCGTTGTCCGCACAAAACCTCGCCATACGACATGCCTCTCTTTTACCAACGATCCACCAACGTACCTTATACTGGGCCCGCCTTCACCTTTTCTTCCTTTTTGGCCGGCCGGGCAACGCCCGCCCGCCGCGAGGCAGCGACGCATGCACGACCCCTGCTCCCCTTTGCTTTCCGCGCCTGATGGCTGGCCGCTGCGCCCGATCGGCTGGGTCGCCAGCGACTACCCGGACAAGTTCGGCGTGCCCCGCCAGCCGGGCCTGGCGCCGGCGGCAAAAACGACGCTTACGCTGGCGGCACCGTTCAACGATCCGCTGGCGGTACGCGGCCTGGATGCCTTTAGCCATCTGTGGCTGACGTTTGTGTTCCACCAGGCGCCGGGCAGCGCGCGTTTCGCCCCGCTGGTACGCCCGCCGCGCCTGGGCGGCAATCGCAAGGTCGGCGTATTTGCCAGCCGCAGCCCCAACCGCCCCAACCGGCTGGGGCTGTCGCTGGTCGAGCTTGAGCGGGTGGAAGCGGAGGGCGGCGTGCAGCTGGTGCTCGGCGGCTGTGACCTGGTCGACGGCACGCCGGTGGTGGACATCAAGCCGTATATCCCCTGGCTTGAAGCCCGCCCCGAGGCCCGGGCCGGCTTTGCCCCGGCACCGCCGCCGGCGGTCGAAGTGGTGTTCTATCCCGCCGCCTGCGCCGCTATTGAGCGGCGCGCCGACGGCGCTTCCCTTGAAGCGCTGATCACACAGGTGCTGCGCCAGGATCCGCGGCCGGCCTACCGCCACGGCCAGGCCCAGCCCGAGCGAGTTTACGGCGTGCGCCTGCGCGACGTGGACGTGAAGTTTCAGGCGCTTGCGCCCGACCCCGGCGCTGACGCTCATACAGGCGTTCTCACAGACACAAAAATGGCCACTACCTTGGCGGTAGTAGCCATAGAATAGCGGCCATTGAAACGTTACCGGGCTCCCCTGGCGTCAGGCCTCGGGAAACGTGATACCGATGCGCCGGCCGACTTCTTCGTAGGCCTCGATCACCCCGCCAAGCCCCTGGCGAAAACGATCCTTGTCCAGTTTTTCTCGGGTATCGGCATCCCACAGCCGGCAGCCGTCCGGGGAAAACTCGTCGCCGAGAATGACCTGGCCTTCGTGGATGCCAAACTCCAGCTTGTAGTCCACCAGCAAAAGATGCCCCTCGGCAAACAGCTGCTTGAGCACGTGGTTGACCTTGAACGTCAGCGCTTTCATGCGCGTGAGCTGCTCAGGCGTCGCCCAGCCAAACGTCTCGGCCAGCGACTCGTTGATCATGGGGTCGCCGCGCTCGTCGTCTTTGAGGAACAGCTCGAAGGTGGGCGGGTTCAGGGCCGTGCCCTCTTCAACGCCCAGGCGCTTGACCAGCCCGCCGGCCGCCACGTTGCGCACCACGCACTCCACCGGAATCATGTCCATTTTCTTGACCAGGCTTTCGGTCGCGGACAGGCGCTTGTCGAAGTGGGTAGGAATCCCCGCGTCTTCCAGGCGCTCCATGATAAACGCGTTGAACACGTTGTTGACCATGCCCTTGCGCTCAAGGGCTTGCTTGCGCTTGCCGTCAAAGGCGCTGGTGTCATCGCGAAATTCGAGCACCAGCCGGTCAGCAGCGTCGGTGGTGTAAACAGACTTGGCCTTGCCGGCGTAGAGTTCCTGGCGCTTTTCCATGGTACGTCCTCTTGCGTCGACACAGCAGCTCGACGCGGTCAAATGATGGCATCTTAACTTAACGTAGATAGCCGGACACGCGCTCCAGCAGCTCGCGCCGGGCGTCAACGCTGAGCGCTTGCTGGCCGACACTGCGGGCGCGCAGCCGGCTTTTGTCGCCCTGGGTTTCCAGCACCAGACGCACCCGCCGGGGGTCGTCATCGGCGAAGGGGTTCAGCTGGGCCAGCACCCCTTGGCGACGGTGATCCAGCGTCAAATAGCGCACGGTAAACGCGTGGCGCTCGGGATCGCTGGCCAAAAGCTCGCGCTCGCCGGGCTTGTTGAAGTCCAGCGCCAGATAGTAGGCGATTTCGGCCCAGGCGCGATCCGCAGAGTACGGCATGCGCACGCTCACCTCGTCGCCTGTGCGCACCAGCTGTACGGCAAGCTGCTCTTCAACCCGGCGGGCGTTGAGTGAAGAAAGCGTATCCTCGCCGCCGCCGCGGCGGCGCAGATAACGCTCAAGGCGCTCAAGGCAGTCCCCCTGCGACTGGCCGGCGCGTTCGCAGTGCACTTCGCTGGCGCCGGGGCGCACGGCGTTATCCAGTCGCAGCGTTCCCTGGCCGGTTTGCAGCACCCCGCGCGAGGGCACGCTGCGCTCAATGCCGCCGGCCCGCGTGCGCGCAAAGCGCTCAAGCCGAGGCCAGACCCCGGCCGGATCATCCGCCACCACCAGCCAGCGCCTATCGTTGACGCGGCGGGACGTTACATACCCTTCCTCCATGCCCCGGGCGGCGGTCAGCGGGCGCGGCGCGCGGGCTTCTACCGGCGTATCCGGGCGCGCCGACGCCGAGCCGTCTCCGGGCGGCATGGGCAGCGCCGGCTGTACGCGGCTTGCATCTCGGGTATCGGGCAGCGTCAGCGGTGGCGTCGGCGCCGAGTCGACGTAGTCGAGGTTGCGGTCATCGTAAAAACCTTCCCGAGCGCAGCCGGCAAGCGCGACTGCGCCTGCCAGAGCCAGCGGTATCCATTTGAGCGCAGCGTTCATCCAGCCACCTTATGCGTTAAGCGAATTCCGTGGGACCAGGCGCTACCGGCGCGGGGCGTTTCCAGTACACCGCGCCGGTGGTGCCAGGGTCGTGCAGGTTGCGTCTGCCGCGGCATCAGTCGTCGATCACGCCGGCCAGCTGCAGCGCCTCGCTGATGGTGGCGTGATATTTCTCCGAAAGCCACGTCAGCGGCAGGCGCACCCCGGCGTCGGCGTAGCCCATACGGTTAAGCGCCCACTTGACCGGAATCGGGTTGGCTTCGATGCCCAGGTTGGTGTGCAGCGGCATCAGCCGGGTGTTGATTGCGTGCGCGGCGTCGGCATCGCCGGCCACCGCTGCGGTGCACAGCTCATGCATGGCGCGCGGTGCGACGTTGGCCGTCACTGAAATATCGCCGTGACCGCCCATCAGCATGAAATCGCAGGCCGTGCCGTCATCGCCGGAGTAGAGCATAAAACCGCTGCCTTTCAGCCGCGCGATCAGGTCTTCAGCGCGCTCCAGGTTACCGGTGGCGTCTTTCAGCCCGATGATATTGTCCACCTCGGCCAGACGCATCACCGTCTCGTTGTAAAGATCCGAACAGGTGCGCCCGGGGACGTTATACAAAATAACCGGCAGGTTGCTGCCCTCGGCGACCGCCTTGAAATGCTGATAAAGCCCTTCCTGGGTCGGCTTGTTGTAGTACGGGCATACCGAAAGGCAGTAATCGGCGCCGACTTCGCTGGCGTAGCGGGCAAGCTCCACGGCCTCGGAAGTGGCGTTGGCGCCGGTGCCGGCAATCACCGGAATACGCCCGTTGACCTGCTCCACCACGGTGCGAATCACGTCGAAATGCTCGGCAAACGACATGGTCGTCGGCTCGCCGGTGGTGCCTGCCGCAACAATGGCGTCGGTGCCGTTTTCCAGATGGAAGTTCACCAGGCGGCGCAGCGCCTCCCAGTCGATGTCGCCATTGACCTTCATCGGCGTCGCCAGAGCGACAATGCTGCCTGTGATCATCCGCTTGTACCTCACGCAAAAGGGGGGACGCGCCGCCGAATACGGGGCGCGCGCATGGAATTCAAAAAGCCACGCCGGCGGCGGAGTGCCACGCGCGGCGGCTCCACGGTAAATGGTACTCAGGCGGTGAAAGCCTGTACAGCGCAAAGCGCTGCGACTTGAGCAGGCACCGAGCGGAAACACGCTTTTTTGACACGCGCCGGCCACTTGCGTGTAATCGGCGTGATAACGTTGATTGCCATCCCGCATTCAAGGAGTTTTGCATGAGCGTCGACATCGGCCAGCCCGTACCGGATTTTTCGGTTCTTCGTCGTTTCATGTGGATTTGGCCTGATCCAGCAGGCGGCCCACCGGGCTGCCGATCAGGTAGATCATCGCGATGAAGTTGGCCTCGTTCCGGTAACC
>NZ_BAAAZT010000072.1:0-74043 GCF_039537045.1 Halomonas cibimaris
GCCTGGCGGCGCACACGGCGCTGGAGCAACTGTTTGCCGGTGAGGTGCCTGCCTTCATGCGAGAGGACGAGCTGGATCAGGCAGCATGAGCTAAATAGTTACAATTGCCGATGAAAAAACGCTGGGAGCAAGTGCAGCACAGCATGGAAGCGCTGAAGCAAGCGCTGAGCCAGGCAGGCGTCAGGGCCACGGTCGCATGCCGCCAGCTGTATCACGACCGTGAAGAAGTGACGGTGCACGTGCGGCTGCTGGATTGAGCCTTTTGCTGCAGTCAAGATAAGTGATAAATGAGGTAGCCATGACCTACGATGCCGATAGCCTGCCAAGCCGCGATGCTCTGCTGGATACCAGCGGGCTATATTGCCCTGAACCGATCATGCTGATGCATAATCAAGTTCGTGATATGGCCCCGGGAGAGATACTGGAGGTCGTCGCTACCGATCCGGCAACGACGCGGGATGTGCCCAAATTCTGTCAGTTTCTCGGCCATGAGCTGCTGGCTCAGCACACGGCCGGAGACGTCTATCGCTACTTTATATGCCTTGCCGGCTGAATGAGCCTTGCGGCTGGCTGGCTGGTTGGCTGCGGCGCGCCGCTGATTTTTCAGCCGTTTTCAGACGGCACCATCATCAGCGCCAGCGCTTCAAGCGTTGCCGGGTCTTCTTCCATGATGCGCTGGGCAATATGGCGCTGAAAAAAGTACAGCCGCGGATGGCGTGAGCGCGCGTTGTACAGGCAGGCGTCACCGATGCGTACCGGCGTCAGCGTGGCTTTTTCCTCGTCGGCAAGCAGCGCATCAATGCTGCCGTCGCTGTAAAGCGACCAGCCATGTACCAGTCGCATCTGCCAGGGCGCTCTGGGCGTGTCCATACACAGAGCGTACGTTCCTTGAGTATCGGGAAGCTGCTGAATGAGGGTGACCTCGCGCGAGGTTTCATACTCAAAGTAGGTGGCCGCGGCCAGCAGCTCGTCGTATTTGTGCTCCGGCGGTTTGGTAAAGATTTCTTCGGTTTCCGAATCGCGATAGCCGACAAAGCGGCCGTTTTCTTCACTGTTGATCTGGGGGCAGGGCGTGAGCGCTGCCATCCACGGAACCAGGCCGTCGACGCTGCCGTCCTGGTGAAGCCCCCATGCCAGCACGGGAATGCTATAGCAGGTGTGCGCATCGGCGTCGAGCTGGTAGAGCATTTCCAGCCCGTCGAGTTCTGGCGCCAGACGTACCAGCTGCTTTTGTGCCTGATAGCGCCGGCGTACCGTTTCCAGATCGATGACCTGGGCAGAGCGAGATGACAAGGATGCGCCCATGGTGTCCCTCCTGATGCTGCATGGCCTCGATACGGCAAGATGCCACAGTGTTGCCGTTTGCCCCATCAATAGCACAGCTTGCACGCAAGGTTAAGTGCCGAGTGGCGCCATGGCTTGCCTACTGATCACGGCAGGTGCCGGCGATGAAGCGTACGGCGCGATGCTCCATCAGCGCTGCCTGAAAAGACATCCAGGGTGCGCGGGGATTGTCCTGGGATAGCCAGCGGTAGCGGTAGGCCGCCATGGCCGGCGGGGCTGTAAGGGGCAGACTGTCGAACAGCGCATTGACGGCCGATAGCCACTGTGCGGTTTTTCGCTGTGCGGCCTCGACGGGTGCCGGCCGCCAGGCCGGCAGGCAGCGGCCGATCGGCGCGCTATGCAAAGCAGCAGTGGCTTCATGCAAGCGCTGGGTAGCCAGCATTAATGTGCGCAATACCTGAGCGGTGAGCGGGCGGGCGCGCAGGGTCTTGAGCCGCTGTTCCAGATCGCTGGAATTTTGCACCCAGCTTCGGCTGAACTGATGACGCACCATGCGCGTCAGGTAACCAAGCGCCTGCAGGTCGGGCTGGATGTCCACGTCGGTGAACGCTATCGGCGTACTGGCGCGGGAAAAGCTTTTTTCCCATTCCGAGGAGTCAAACAGTGCGTTCCAGCTGACGAAGGGGAGTTGGCGGGTTTTGGTCAGCGTGAGTCGGCGTAGCCGCTGGCGATCATCGTCGGCAAGCTCGTCAGGCACCGACGTGTTCCAGCAGCCGCTGAGGCGCTGCCATAGCGTACGCTCATAAAGCCACTGCTGGCTGGGCGGTGCAACGCGCCCGAGCTGATTATTGCGGCCGGCGACCAGTGAAACAATGCGGCATGCCCGCAGCGCATAGATATCCAGCAGCCCCTCGCGGGTTTCTTCAATATCGAAAAGGCGATCATCGCGCTTGGGCAGCTTGCCGATATTGGCCGGCGCCGAGCGGGTAATAGGCGCAACATCGAGCGTTTGCTCAAGCGTGCGGTGATACTCGACCCAGCGTCTTTCCGCCTCGCCGTCGCTGCAGCCGGCGAGCAGCAGCGCCGCCGCCGGGAGGGCTATGCGGTAAGCTTTCAGGCGCGGGCTTATCATGTGACGGGCTCCTGCCGGGCCCGGAGGCGGCGGCTAACGGCTTGCAGCCGCCAGCCCAGCAATATAGCGGCCGTACTAAGCCCGGCGATCAGCCCTAGCCAGTAGCCGTGCACCCCCAGCGGGCCGGTAAGGGAGCCTGCCCCTTGGGTACCCAGCCAGTGCCCGCCGCCAAGGCCGACGCACCAGTACGACAGTACGGTAATCAGCATCACGATGCGGGTATCTTTGTAGCCGCGCAGCGCGCCGGCCAGATTCGCCTGTAGCGAATCCGATACCTGGTAAAACACCGCCAGCGTCAGCAGTGACGCGGCCAGCCGCTGCACCTCCGGATTGGCGGTATACAATGAAATGACCCACGTACCCGCTGTCCACAGCAGGGTGCTGTTAATCGCGGCGACCACCAGGCTAATGGCGATACCGTTACCGGCGACGAGCCGCGCCAGATCCGGGCGATTCTGCCCTAGCGTGTTGCCTACGCGAATCGTCAGCGCCATGCTCAACGACAGCGGCAGCATGAACAAAATGCCGGTAAAGCTGAACGCTACCTGGTGCGCGGCCACCGTGATTTCGCCCAGGCTGGCGATAAACAGCGCAATCAGCGTAAACAGCGTGACTTCAACGAAAATGGCGATGCCGATCGGCAAACCGACCACAGTCAGTTCGCGTAGCCCGCTCGCCTGGGGCCGGGTCATGCGCTGCCACAGGTTGACCGGTGCATAGGCGCGGCCGCGGGAGGTATAAAACGCCATGGCCAGCGCCATCGTCCACATGGAAACGGCAGTGGCAATGCCGCAGCCAAAAGCGCCAAGGCTGGGCAGCTGCTGCAAGACATCGGGCACGTTATTGCCCAGCAGGGCTGTCAGGCCATCACCGCCGTAGATGAGCAGGTAGTTGCTGGGAATATTCACGCCCAGCCCGATCAGGCTGATCCAAAGCGCCGGGCGGGTGTGATTCATGCCGTCGGAGAACGCTCGCAGAGCCTGGAACAAGGCCACCCCGGGCATGCCGAAAGCAAGCGCCGACAGATAGGCCGACGAGGCGCTGGCAACTTCCCGGGGTACCTCCATCAGCGCGAAAACCGGCGTAACGGTCAGCCACAAAAGCCCGGCAGAGGCTGCGCCGAGCACTAGCGCCACCCATAGCGCCTGGTGGACCGCCGGGCGTATATCGGCGTGTCGCTGCCCGCCGAGCAGCTGAGCGACGATCGGCGTGAGTCCCATCAGCGTACCGGTCATGAACAGCATCAGCGGCATCCACAGGCTGGAGCCCACCGATACCGCTGCCAGCGCCGTGGCGTTTAGGCGCCCGGTCATCATGATATCGACCACGCTCATGCTGCCCTGGGCGAGCTGGGCGCCGCAGATGGGCAGGGCCAGGCTTGCCAGCAGGCGGGTTTCAGGCCAATAGCGTGTTTTCCAGCGAAAGGTAAGATGGCCCAAAGCGGCCTCCTTCAAGGCGTGAGTGACAGTCTGAACGACGTTATACTGCCCGCATTGGTATTCTCTGCAAGGAGTCAACGTGGAAGCAGCAGCGAAAAAGGCAGATGACGCGCGCTGGACGCTGGATGATATAACCGCTTTGTTTGACGGCGTATTTGCCGCGACCTACCAAACTCGTCTGATTCGCGGCGGCGATGAGCCGATCTATCTGCCGGCCGATGGCGATACTGCGTATCATCGCGTGATCTTTGCCCGGGGCTTTTACGCCAGCGCCCTGCACGAAATCAGCCACTGGTGCATTGCCGGTGCGTCACGCCGACAGCGTGAAGACTACGGCTATTGGTACCTGCCCGACGGCCGCGACGCCAAACAGCAGCGAGCGTTCGAGCAGGCAGAAGTGGCCCCGCAGGCGCTGGAATCGCTGTTTGCCGCGGCCTGCGGCCGCGCGTTTAACGTTAGCGTCGATAACCTGGACGGCGACGCCGAGGTTGATCGCCATGCCTTTGCGCAAAAGGTGCAGCAAAGAGCCGATCGCTATCTCGCTGACGGGCTGCCCCTTCGGGCCAGGGCGTTTCGCGAAGCCCTGCACTGCTACTACCAAACCGCTGCAAGCCTGGAGCAGGCCTGCGCTACCGGGCGGGGCGTGCTCGCTTAGTGCTCCACAAGGCGCTGGTGCAGATGCAGCATGGCCTGAATCTCGTGCTCGGGGCGCATGGGTTCAAGGCCCAGCTCATTGAAGGTCTCCCCGCGCCGGTGCTGCCACACCCCGGGCCCGACGGCATCGTAGAGCACCTCGGCCGGTGCCAGCTCGACAAAGGGATCAAGCCCGTAGGTATCGAAAAGGCGTGCCAGCGCCTGGTCTTCCTCGCCGCTGCCGTTGGTGTATAGCGTGGCGTTGAAGTGATCATTTTCCAGCTCACGGATCACGTCCAGCGGGCTTACGCCCAGACTTTCCAGCTCTTCCATGCTGTAGTCTCCGGTAATGCTGGATTCCTCGTTTAGCCAGCTGTCGTCGGGCTGAATCAAGGTGTGCTTGACGCGCCCGTCAGGGAGTGACCAGGCAATGGCCAGCGGCAAGCCGTCATCGCTTGCCGTTTCCAGCGCGATAAATCCCGGAATATCGTTCATGTGGTCGTCTCTTTGATCGGTCGTTTCTTTGATCGGTCGGTTCACGCCGGCAGGCGAAAAAACGCGGTGGCCGTTCGAGTCGTTGCCTCGGCGAGCGCGGCTTCGTCCATATCGCGCCAGTAGGCAATTTCACGCACGATCCACGGCAGCAAGGCCGGTTCGTGACGCCGCCCCTTGAGCTTCGCCGGCAGGTTGCGCGGCAGCAGATACGGGCAGTCGGTTTCCACCATCAGCCGCTCAAGCGCAATGTCGCCTACCAGCTCGCGCAGGTGATGCCCGCGGCGCTCATCGCACAGCCAGCCGGTCAAGCCGATGTGCAGGTCCAGATCCAGATAGCCGTAGAGGGTGTCTTTATCTGCGGTAAAGCAGTGCACCACGGCATGGCCGATATCGTCGCGCCAGCTTGTGAGCATCTCGCGCATGCGGGTTCCGGCGTCACGTTCGTGGATAAATAGCGGCAGGCCGTGCTCGGCGGCAAGGGCAAGCTGGGCTTCGAAGGCGTGCTCCTGCTCTGCCGGGGTTGAAAAGTTGCGGTTGAAATCCAGCCCGCATTCGCCTACTGCAACAACGCCCGGATGCGAGTACAGGGCGGCCATGTGCCCGGCAAGCGAGGCGTTCCAGCCGCTGGCATCGTGGGGGTGCACGCCGGCGGTGGCGTATAGCCCCGCATGACGTTCAGACAGCGCAGCGGCCTGGCGGGCGTGCTCAAGATCCGTGCCGGTTAAAATCAGCGTGTTTACGTTGGCTGCCCGAGCCCGGGCCAGCACGGCGTCAAGATCATCGGCAAAGCTTTGATGGGTCAGGTTCGCCCCGATATCCACCAGCGGTGCCGGCGAGCGAAACTGCAGCGCCTCGGGCAGCGCGCCGTCGGATGCTGGCACGTTGTCAAAAGATGCGTCGGCCACGTGGAGCTCCTGAGTCACAGCAAATAGACATGATACATCGCCTTAGTATAACGCTTGGCGGTGAAGGCGACGATACCGCCACCTGCGCGGCTGCATACGTTACACTATTGCTTTGCAACATGAGGAGAAAAGCGTGACCTTGTTACGACTCGAACAGCTACAGCTGGCTTATGGCACCCAGGTTTTGTTGGACAGCGCCGACTTGACCATTGAGAAAGGCGAGCGCCTGGCGCTGGTCGGGCGTAACGGCACGGGGAAGTCGACGCTGTTAAAGCTTGTTGCCGGCGAGCTTCAGCCTGACGGCGGTACGATCTGGCGGGCCCCGGGGCTTAAGATCGGCGTGCTGGCCCAGGAGTTGCCGGACTCATCGGGCATGACGATTTTTGACGTAGTGGCGCAAGGCCTGCCCGAGGCCGGGGAACTTCTGTCTGAATATCATCACCTGATTCACGCCGCCGAGCCGGACATGGACCGCATGGCCACGCTGCAAACCCGCATCGAGGCCATTGACGGCTGGTCGTTTCATCAGCGTATCGATGTGATTTTAACGCGGCTGGGCCTGCCGCCCGAAGCCGAGATGAACGCGCTGTCCGGCGGCTGGCGCCGGCGCGTGGCGTTGGCGCGTGCCCTGGTGGCCGAGCCGGATCTTTTGCTTCTCGACGAGCCCACCAACCATCTGGATCTGGACACCATCGCCTGGCTGGAAGAGCAGCTTTTGGCGTTCAACGGCGCGGTGCTGCTGATTACCCACGACAGGGCGTTTCTTTCGCGGCTGGCGACCCACGTGCTGGAGCTGGATCGCGGCAAGCTGGGGCGCTATCCGGGCAGCTATACGGCCTATCAGGAGCGCAAGCAGCACGAGCTGGAGGTCGAGGCGCGGGAAAACGCCGAGTTCGACAAAAAGCTTGCCCAGGAAGAAACCTGGATACGCCAGGGCATCAAGGCGCGGCGCACCCGCAACGAAGGCCGCGTGCGGGCGCTTGAGCAAATGCGCGCCGAACGCGGCCAGCGCCGTGAACGTCAGGGCACGGCCAATCTCACCGTGGACCGCGGTGAGCGCACCGGCAAACGCGTCATGGAGCTGGCCCACGTTACCCACGGCTACGGCGCCGATCCTTTGATCGATGATTTCAGCCTGGAAGTGCAGCGGGGCGACCGTATCGGCTTTCTGGGGCGCAACGGTGCGGGCAAGACCACCTTGTTAAAAATCATGCTTGGCGAGCTGGCCCCTGATGCCGGAACCGTCCGGCTGGGTACCAATCTGAACGTGGCCTACTTTGACCAGCTGCGTGCCGGGCTTGAGCTGGAAGAAACTGTCTACAACAACGTCGCTCAGGGCAGCGATCGGGTGTCGGTCGGCGGCAAGGATCGCCACGTGATGAGCTATCTGCAGGATTTCCTGTTCAGTCCGGCGCGCGCCCGCCAGCCGGTCAAGGCGCTGTCCGGCGGCGAATCCAATCGCCTTTTATTGGCCAAGCTGTTTACTCAGCCGGCCAACGTGCTGGTGCTCGACGAGCCCACCAACGATCTGGATATGGAAACCCTGGAGCTTCTTGAAGAGCTGCTGCTGGACTTTGACGGCACGCTATTGCTGGTGTCCCACGATCGGACCTTCATGGACAATGTAGTTACCAGCGTGCTGGCGTTTGAAGGCGAAGGCCAGGTGCGTGAATACGTCGGCGGCTACACCGACTGGGTGCGCCAGGGCGGCACGTTACCGCCGGCGCCCTGGGATGGCGCGGCCCGCCAGCAGGCCGAACCCACGCGCAAGGCCGAGCCCGCCCCGGCAAAAAAGCCCGCAGCGCCGGCGAAAAAGGCGGTGAAGCTATCGTATAAAATCCAGCGAGAGCTGGACGGCTTGCCCGCCGAGATTGAACGGCTGGAAGGGCAGGTTGAAGCCCTGGAGCAAAGCGTAGGCGACCCGGCGTTTTATCAGCGGCCTGCAGGCGAAGTAGAGCAAAAGCTTAAAGAACTTGGCGACGCGCAAGAAGCGCTGGAAGCGGTTATGGAGCGGTGGATGGAGCTTGAGGCGATGACAGAAAACGCTGAGTAGCAGGCAAGCTCAGCCGGGCATGAGCGCGTGAGGCAGAGCCGGACGAGATAAAGCCAAACAGGATAGAGCCAAAAGGATAGGGCCACACAAGATAGAGCCAAACAAGGAAGGCAGAACACAAAAGGCGCCAACAAGGCGCCTTTTGCTTTGCGAGATTGCCCGGCGGGCCTTTACTCTTCGCTTTTTTCGCCTTTTTGCCCTACGCGTACGGCGAGCACATCGCACTGAGCGCCGTGCAGTACGCCGGTCGACGTAGAGCCCAGCAGCAGGGCAAAGCCGTGGCGCCCGTGGGAACCCACGACGATCAGGTCGACGTTGTGGTCGTCGGCAAAACGGTGGATTTCGGTATCGGGCATGCCGACCACTACGTGCTGATTCACTTCGTCCACGTGCGGGGCGGCAATTTCGCCTAGCCGCTTTTTGGCGTGGTCGTCAAGCTGATCCTGAATGCTGGTCAGATCCATGGGAATATCGCCGCCGTAGGCAAAGCCCAGCGGCTCCAGGGTATGCATGATGGAAATTTTGGCATGGTCGTTGCGCTCGGCAACGGCCATGGCGCGTTCCAGCACCTTGTGCGAATCTTTGGTTAAATCGACCGCCACCAGAATATGGTGATAGCTCATATTATCCCTCCAACATAGTGAAATAGCGCAGCTAACAAACCCCGCCTTCACTCTAGGCCGGCATGCGCGATTTAACAACGGATAGCGCAGGAAAACAGGAGCTTGAGCATGAAATGGTTGATTATTGTGGCCGCTGTGATGATGGCGATCTCGCCGGTCATGTGGCTAAAGCCCAGCCCGCGACAGCGTCAACGCGACCGGCTGCGTGAACTGGCGCGCCAGTACGACGTCAAGGTCGAACGCCGCGAGGCGCCGCTGCTTCTGGTAAAAGACGACATGCCCGCGTATCGGCTGCGCTACCCCGGTGACCGGCCAGGCCCGGATTTCACGCTGGTGCGCGATGCCGTGGCAAGCCAGGACCTGGCACGTTACACCGACGGCTGGCGCTTTCGCATCGCACCGTTGCGCCCTTTGCCCAGGGATGCGCAGCAACAGCTCGCCGAGATGGTCAGCGCTTTGCCCGACGACGTCTGGGTGGTGGAATCCAATCAAGCGGCGCTGACGCTTTGGTGGTGGGAATCATCCACGGCAGAGGCGCTTTCCCCGGCGCTGAAGGCGGCGGCAGCGCTGCGGGATACGCTGTGCGGCCATGCCGATCATCCCGGCGTCAGCCCCTTGCGCGCGCCGGCCATGCCGGAAAAGTCAGGCTAGTGCGCGGTGGATTGCTCGCGTTCTTGAAGCGTCAGGCCGTTGGTTTCAATAATGGCCAGCCAGCGGTCCAGCTGCGCGATATCGTCATCGCTGAGCCCGCACAGCATTTCCTGGCGCGCCTCATCGGCCACGCGGCCGATCTTGTCGATCAGCGGCATGGCGTCTGCGGTCAGGTAGATACGCTTGGTGCGCCGGTCGCTTTCGCAGGCGCGGCGCTCAATGAGCCCTTGCTGTTCCAGCTGACCCAGGGTGCGCACAAGCGACGGTGCTTCAACGCCGATGGCGCGGGCCAGCTCGCACTGGGGCTGGCCGTCGCCCATGCGCCATAGATGGTAGAGAGTAACCCAGCGTGTCTGAGTGAGCCCCAGCGGTGCCAGGCGGCGATCGAGAATCGAGCGCCAAAGATGCGGAAGACGAGCGATGCGAAAACCAAGTGACGTAGCCATGAATGCCATACTGTTAGTGAAAAGACGTTCCGTAAAAAGCGCATGGATGCGAAGAGCGTGGATGCAACAGCCTGAATGAATAAGCCTGAATGAAAAAGCTTGAATGAACAGGGGCAGGTGAAAAAGAAACGGCCCTTCGGGAAGAAAAAATCTATTGTCAGGAATTGTCAACCCGGCAATGGCGGAATGCAAGATATCGAAGCGTCTGGCTTGTGGGCGTGCAGCGAATAGACGAGGCTTGACGAGGCCTCGGGTCTGCCCCAGGCTTGAGCGATAAAACGGCCGTATGAATCTAACTTTGTGGAGCAGCGCGGATGATCTATCAAGGCAATGCCGTCACAGTGGCACGCGATAGCGACGATATCGCGACCCTTACCTTTGACGCCCGGGAAAAATCGGTCAACGCACTTTCCAGCGCGACTGTTAAAGAGCTGGGTGAAGCGGTGGCTGCGCTGCAAAAGCAGAACGGGCTGGAGGGCCTGGTGCTGGCAAGCGCCAAGGGCGTGTTCATCGTCGGTGCGGACATCACCGAGTTTCCCGCCCTGTTCGAGAAAGGCGAAGACTATCTGGTTGAGATGAACCTGAACATCCACGAGATTTTCAACGCCATCGAAGATTTTCCCTTTCCTACCGTGGCGGCGATCAACGGGCTGGCGCTGGGCGGCGGCCTTGAAGTGACGCTGGCGGCGGATTTTCGCGTGATGGCAGACACCGCCAAAATCGGCCTGCCCGAAACCAGGCTGGGCATTGTGCCCGGCTGGGGCGGCTGCGTGCGTCTGCCGCGCATTATCGGCGCGGACAATGCCATTGAATGGATTGCCGGCGGCACGCAAAACAGCGCCGAAGACGCGCTGAAGATGGGCGCGGTAGACGCCGTGGTGCCCGGCAGTGAGCTGGCTGATGCGGCTCGCACCCTGATCAAGCGCGCCGCTGCCGGCGAGCTTGATACCCAGGCCCGGCGGGCGGAGAAGGCCGGCCCGCTCAAGCTCAACGCCAGCGAGCAGATGCTGGCCTTTGAAACCGCCAAGGGCTATGTGGCCGGCAAGGCCGGGCCGCACTATCCCGCGCCGATGGAGGCCGTTCGCGTCATCCAGAAAGGCGCCGGCGAAACCCGGGAGCGCGCCCAGCGCATCGAGGCCGAGGCGTTTGCCAGGCTGGCGCTGACCGACGTGGCGTTCAACCTGGTGGGCCTGTTCATGAACGATCAGGCGGTCAAGAAAAAGGCCGGCGGCTACGCCAAGCAGGCCGATAAAATCGAACAGGCGGCGGTGCTGGGCGCGGGCATCATGGGCGGCGGCATCGCCTACCAGAGTGCTTCCAAGGGCACGCCGATTGTGATGAAGGACATCCAGGCCGACGCCGTGGAGCTGGGGCTGAAAGAGGCGCGCAAGCTGTTCAACAAGCAGGTCGAGCGCAAAAAGCTCACCGCTGCGCAAATGGCCGAGCGGCTGAGCTATATCCGCCCGACGCTTTCCTACGGCGACTTCGGCGATGTGGATCTGGTCGTCGAAGCCGTGGTGGAAAATCCCAAAGTGAAAGGCGCGGTGCTGGCCGAGGTAGAAGCCGAGGTCAGCGACGACACGATGCTGGCCTCCAACACCTCGACGATTTCCATTACCCGGCTGGCGGAAAATCTCAAGCGGCCCGAGCAGCTCTGCGGCATGCACTTTTTCAATCCGGTGCACCGGATGCCGCTGGTGGAGGTCATCCGCGGGGAGAAAACCTCCGACGCCGCCGTGGCCGCCACCGTGGCCTACGCCCAGGCCATGGGCAAAACGCCGATTGTGGTCAACGACTGCCCGGGCTTTTTGGTCAACCGCGTGCTGTTTCCGTACTTCGGCGGCTTTAGCCTGCTGGTAGAGCAGGGCGTGGACTTCGCCCGTATCGACAAGGTCATGGAAAAATTCGGCTGGCCCATGGGCCCGGCTTACCTGCTGGACGTGGTGGGCATGGATACCGCCGTGCACGCCCTGCACGTCATGGCCGAAGGCTTCCCCGAGCGCATGGCGCGGGACAGCAAAACCGCCATTGAGGTCATGTATGACCACGACCGGCTGGGGCAGAAAAACGCCAAGGGCTTCTATGCCTACGAAGAAGACAGGAAGGGCAAGCCGCAAAAGGTCAGCGACGATGCCGTGCCGGGACTGCTGGAGCCGGCAGTGAAGGGGCAGGCAGAGCGCTCCGATGAAGAGATTATCGCCCGGATGATGGTGCCGCTGTGCATGGAAACCGTGCGCTGCCTGGAAGACGGCATCGTTGATTCGCCGGCCGAGGCCGACATGGCGCTGATTTACGGCATCGGTTTTCCGCCGTTTCGCGGCGGCGCGCTGCGCTACATCGACGCGCTGGGCGTGGCCGAGTTCGTCAAGCTGGCGGACAGCCTCGCCGATGAGCTGGGGCCGCTCTACGCGCCCACCGACAGGCTGCGTCGGATGGCCGACAGCAACGCCCGCTTTTACGACGCCGCCGAATAAGCCGCCGCGCAGAGGAGAGCAAAGATGAGTGTCAATCCGAGAGACATCGTGGTGGTCGACGCCGTGCGCACCCCCATGGCCCGGGCCAAAAACGGCGCGTTTCGCCACGTCCGCGCCGAAAACCTGTCGGCCGCGGCCATGCAGGCGCTGTTTGCGCGCAACGCCGGCCTCAATCCTGCCGAGGTGGACGACGTGATCTGGGGCTGCGTCAACCAGACCCAGGAACAGGCGATGAACATTGCCCGCAACGCCGCCATCATGACCGGCATGCCGCGCAGCGTACCGGCGCAAACCGTCAACCGGCTGTGCGGCTCGTCCATGAGCGCGCTGCACATCGCTAGCGCCAACATCCGCGCGGGCATGGGTGACATGTACCTGATCGGCGGGGTGGAGCACATGGAGCACGTGCCCATGACCCACGGCGTCGACGTCAACCCGGCGGCGAGCAAGTACGCCGCCAAGGCCGCGATGATGATGGGCCTGACCGCGGAGCTTCTGGGCAAGATGCACGGCGTCAGCCGCGAGGAGCAGGACAAATTCGGCGTGCGCTCTCATCAGCGGGCTCAGGCGGCCATGGAGCAGGGGCTTTTTGATAACGAAATTATCGGCATCGAAGGCCACGACGCCGACGGCGTCAAGGCGCTGATCAAGACCGACGAAGTCATCCGCGCCGATGCCAACCTCGACGACATGGCCAAGCTCAAGCCCGCCTTTGATCCCAGGGGCGGCACGGTGACCGCCGGCACTTCATCGGCGCTTTCCGTAGGTGCCTCGGCCATGATGGTAATGAGCTACGAGCGCGCCCGGGCGCTGGGGCTTGAACCCATGGCCCGGGTGGTTTCCACCGGAGTGGCCGGCTGCGACGCCTCGATCATGGGCTACGGCCCGGTGCCGGCAAGCCAAAAAGCGTTGAAAGCGGCGGGGCTCACGGCGCAGGATATTCAAGCCGTAGAGCTCAACGAGGCCTTTGCCGCCCAGAGCATTCCGGTGCTGAAGGATCTGGGCTTTCTCGACGCCATGGACGACAAGGTCAATCTCCACGGCGGGGCGATTGCCCTGGGCCATCCGCTGGGCTGCTCCGGGGCGCGCATTGCCACCACGCTTTTGAACGTGATGCAAAGCCGCGACGCTACCCACGGTCTTGCTACCATGTGTATCGGCATGGGGCAGGGCGTGGCCACGGTGTTTGAGCGCCTGAAATAAGCGCGCCGTCAGGGGCCGTTGCGCGAAGTAAAAAACCAGAATGAAGTAAAAAAGCAAAGCGAAGTAAAAAGCCAGAGTGAAGTGAAACGTGAAGTAAAACAGGAGGATATATGGCATTTGTTCCGTCTGCGCTGAAGGTCACCAGCCCTGCGTTTGGTTACCATGGCGCGATCCCGCAAAAGCATTCCGGCGAAGGCGAAGACCTCTCTCCGGCACTTGCCTGGGAGAAACCGCCTGAAGGCACCCAGGGCTTTGCCGTGATCTGCCACGATCCGGACGCGCCGCTGATACAGCACGGCACCTACGGCTTTGTGCACTGGCTTTTGTATAACCTGCCGGCGGATACGCTAAGCCTTGATGAAAATACCCGGGCGGGCACTGCGGGCAAAAACGACGCCGGCAACGTCGGGTATAACGGCCCTATGCCCCCGGAAGGCCACGGCAAGCACCACTACTACTTTTGGGTGCTGGCGCTGGACTGCCAGGCCTCGCTGCCCGAAGGCCTGACCCAGATCGAGCTGCTCAAGGAGCTGGAACCGCATCTGCTGGGCATGAGCCGGCTGATCGGCACCTATAAACGCGGCGACTGATACCAGACTGCGGCCTTTGTCAGGGCTACCCGCCGGCACGCGTGCCGGCGGGTTTTTTTGTGCAGGCGATATCAGCTGACCGCGGGGCTGGCCAATAAATAAAAACGATTGTCGTTATTGTTGCTAACTTCATCAAACGTGCCGGTAAGTGAGCGGGTCGGTCGTATATTTGTTGCTCGGGCTTCACAATGCCCGCATACAGGACTAAAATGGTCCCCAATTCGACGCCAGCGGGGCAGCGCTACCGCCGGCGACAGGGAGGCGCCATGCTCAAGCTTTCGCGATTGACCGATTACGCCGCCGTGGTCATGGCACAGATTGCCCGCTACCCGAACCGAGCGCATCCGGCCATAGATCTGGCCGAGGCTGTGACGCTGCCGGTACCTACGGTACGCAAAACGCTCAAGATGCTGGTGCGCGCCGGGCTTTTAACGTCAATACGCGGCGCCCAGGGCGGCTATCAGCTGGCGCGGCCGGCCTCGCAGATCACCGCCGCTGACATTATTGCCGCCATTGAAGGCCCGGTGGCCATGACCGAATGCAGCCAGGCAGAAGGGGACTGCGAGCTTCTCGACACCTGCGGCGTGGCGGATAACTGGCAGCGGGTATCGCTTGCCATCCGCACGCTGCTGGAAAGCGTCACGCTTGCGCACCTGGCGGATACTGCACCGCTCAAGCTTCCGGTACGCCTGCCTATTCAAAGTATCAGCTTATCGGCGGCCACGGCCTAGTGCCGCCTTCATTTACCAGGCGAGCAGGCCTCGCCGCCCAACTGCCCGGAGGGTACCCCCATGGCAACTGAAGAAATGGAACAGTTGGTTCGTCGCGAATACAAGGACGGTTTCGTCACCGACATTGAAAGCGACACGCTTGCGCCGGGGCTGGACGAGAACACCATCGCCTTTATCTCGCAAAAAAAAGGCGAGCCCGAGTGGATGCTTGAGTGGCGCCTGGACGCCTATCGCCAGTGGCTGAAAATGAAAGAGCCGTCCTGGGCGCACTTGAACTACCCGCCCATCGACTATCAGGCCATTTCCTACTTCAGCGCGCCCAAGCGGCCGGAAGATCGCCCGCAGAGCCTTGACGAAGTCGACCCCAAGCTTTTGGAAACCTACGAGAAGCTGGGTATTCCGCTGCACGAGCGTGCCGCTCTTGCCGGCGTGGCGGTCGATGCGGTGTTTGACTCCGAGTCCGTGATCACCACGTTCAAAAAAGAGCTGGGCGAGGCCGGGGTGATTTTCTGCTCCATTTCCGAGGCAGTGCAGGAATATCCCGAGCTGGTCAAAGCCTACCTCGGCACGGTGGTGCCCAAAAACGACAACTACTTCGCTGCGCTCAACTCGGCGGTATTTACCGACGGCTCTTTTGTGTTTGTGCCCAAGGGCGTGAAGTGCCCCATGGAGCTTTCCACCTATTTTCGCATCAACCAGGAAAATACCGGGCAGTTCGAACGCACGCTGATTATCTGTGAAGACCGTGCCGAGGTGTCCTATCTGGAAGGCTGCACCGCCCCCCAGCGCGATGAAAACCAGCTGCACGCAGCGGTGGTCGAGCTGGTGGCGCTGGACGACGCCTACATCAAATACTCCACGGTGCAGAACTGGTACCCGGGTGATGAAAACGGCGTGGGCGGTATCTACAACTTCGTCACCAAGCGCGGCGACTGCCGCGGCGAGCGCTCGCGCATCAGCTGGACCCAGGTGGAAACCGGCTCGGCGATTACCTGGAAATATCCGTCGTGCATGCTGCGCGGTAAAGACAGCATCGGCGAGTTCTACTCCGTGGCCGTCACCGGCGGCCGCCAGCAGGCCGACACCGGCACCAAGATGGTGCACATCGGCGAGGGCACGCGCTCCTACATTGTGGCCAAGGGGATTTCCGCGGGCCGAAGCGATCAGTCCTATCGCGGTCTGGTCAAGATCGGCCCCCGGGCGAAGGGCGCGCGCAACTTTACCCAGTGCGATTCGCTGTTGATCGGCGATACCTGCGGCGCCCACACCTTCCCCTATCAGGAAATCAACAACAGCACAGCCACCGTCGAACATGAGGCGACCACCTCGAAAATCGGCGAAGACCAGCTGTTTTACTGCCAGAGCCGGGGCATTTCCGAAGAGGACGCGGTCAGCATGATCGTCAACGGCTTTTGCAAGGACGTCTTTCAGGAGCTGCCCATGGAATTTGCCGTGGAAGCCGAGGCGCTGCTCAACGTCACCCTGGAAGGCGCGGTGGGCTAACGCCTCAACGCAACGCGCAGCCGGACGGCGAAACGTCCGGTTTCAAGGTCATCTGTTTTTAAAAGGTATCCGCATGCTTGAAGTCAACGATCTGCACGTCACGGTTGAGGGCAACGAAATTCTCAAGGGCCTGACGCTCACCATCAACGCCGGTGAAGTTCACGCCATCATGGGCCCCAACGGCGCGGGCAAGTCCACGCTTTCCGCGGTGATTGCGGGTAAGGACGGCTACGAGGTCACTCAAGGCACGATCCACTATGACGGCCGGAACGTGCTGGAAATGGAGATCGAAGACCGCGCCCGGGCCGGGCTGCTGCTGGGCTTTCAGTACCCGGTGGAAATTCCGGGGGTGAAAAACATCTACCTGCTCAAGGCCGCGCTCAACGCTCAGCGGGCGGCCCAGGGCCAGGGTGAAATCCCCGCACCCGAGTTCATGAAGCTGATCAAAGAAAAGATCGCCTACATGCAAATGGATGCGAGCTTTCTGCAGCGCGCGGTCAACGAAGGGTTCTCCGGCGGCGAGAAAAAGCGCAACGAAATTCTACAGATGCTGGTGCTGCAGCCGCGCCTGGCGATGCTCGACGAGATCGACTCGGGGCTGGATATCGACGCGATGCGCGTGGTGGCCGAAGGGGTCAACAGCCTGCGCGATGACAACCGCGCGATTCTGCTGGTCACCCACTACCAGCGCCTGCTCGACTATGTAGTGCCTGACTGCGTGCACGTGCTGGTGGACGGGCGCATCGTCAAAAGCGGCAACGCCGAGCTTGCCCGCGAGCTCGAAGCCAACGGCTATGAAGGAATCGAGGAGTCAGCGGCATGAGCGATACGCTAACTTTTCTGGAGACGTTCAAGACGCGAGATGCCAAGCGCAGTCCAGAGCCTAGCTGGGTGGCGGCCCGCCGCCAGGCCGGCGCGGCGCGCTTTGAGGCCATGGGCTTTCCTACCCGCCGGGACGAAGAGTGGAAATATACCAACGTGCGCGGCATTGCCCAGGGCCACTTTGCGCTGGCCGATAACGGCCATTTTTCTCCGGCCGCTGCAGCAGCGCTTACGCTGCCCGTTGACGCCTATCGGCTGACCTTTGTTGACGGCGTGTTTGCCGCGGCGCTGTCCGACGTTCAAGATCTGCCGCAAGGGGTGGAAGTGCTGCCGCTTTCCCAGGCGCTTGAAGACAATCACGAAGCCGTGGGCGGCCCGCTTGGCCGGCTGACCGGCGTGGAGTTTTCCGCCTTTTCCGCGCTGAACACCGCCTTTATGGAAGAAGGGGCGGTCGTTCGCCTGGCCGCCGGCTGCGTAGTGGAAAAGCCCATCGTGCTGCAGTTTTTATCCCGGGAAAACGCCGAGCCGACCATGTGCCACCCGCGCGTGCTGGTTGAGGCGGCAGGACGCAGCGAGGCGACGCTCGTCGAGCATCACGCCGGCGACGCCGAGGCGAAAAACTTCACCAATATCGCAAGCGAGCTGTTTTTAGGCCGCGGGGCGATACTGACCCACTACAAGCTGCAGGAAGCCCCGCTGGGGGATTACCACGTTGCCAGTATTCACGTGGAGCAGCAGCGCGACAGCCGCTATGTGTCGCATAACCTGGATTTGGGCGGTGCGCTGGTGCGCAACGACCTGATCAGCGATCTTAACGGCAAAGGCGCCGAGGCGACCTTTAACGGCCTGTTTTTCGGCCAGGGCCGCCAGCACGTGGATAATCACACCAAGGTCAATCACAATGCGCCGCTGACGTTTTCCAACGAAAACTACAAGGGGATTCTTGACGACCGTGCCCATGGCGTGTTCAACGGCCGGGTGTACGTCAAGCGCGACAGCCAGCAGATCGAGGGCTTTCAGAGCAACCAGAACCTGCTGCTCTCCGACCGGGCACACATTGATGCCAAGCCGGAACTGGAGATCTATGCCGACGACGTCAAGTGCTCTCACGGCACAACAACCGGCCAGCTGGATGAAGATGCCGTTTTCGCGCTGCGCTCCCGGGGATTGGATGAGCAAACGGCCCGGGGGCTTTTGACCCTGGCTTTTGCCGGCGAAGTTCTTGAAGAGGTTGCCCTGGACGCCATTGCCGAGCGGGTTGAGCTGGCCGTGGCCGGTAAACTGCCCGAGCGCTTTAATCTGGTGGGGCTGGTGGAGGCCTCTTCGGCGCTAGGCGACTGACAAGCCGCCCAACGTCGGATATAACGATGATGGCGCGGGCTTTGCCGGCCGGTGCCAGGATACAAGGCCGCGGCGCCAACGCCGCGGCCGCAGACAAAGGAGCGCCGCATGTCCCAGAGTATCGCTGATGCCGCGCCGGCATCCGCCCCTTCGCTGGATGTCGCCCGGCTGCGCGACGCGTTTCCCATACTCAAGCGTCAGGTGCACGGCAAAACGCTGGTGTATCTGGACAATGCGGCCACCAGCCAGACCCCGCAGCCGGTGATTGACGTATTCGACGACTATTATCGTCGTTATAACGCCAATATTCACCGCGGGCTGCATACCCTGGCCGATGAAGCCACGGCAGCGTTTGAGGGCACCCGGGAAACCGTGCGCGGCTTTTTGAACGCCGCAGATGCCCGGCAGATCGTTTTCACCCGCGGCACCACCGAGGCCATCAATCTGGTGGCCCAGAGCTGGGGGCGCGCCAACCTGGCCCCCGGTGATGAAGTGCTGGTGTCGATGCTTGAGCACCATTCCAACATTGTGCCCTGGCAGCTGCTGGCCCGGGAAATCGGCTTTACGCTCAAGGTCATCCCGGTAGACGATGACGGCGCACTGGACCTGGCCGCCTACGCTGCGCTTGTCAGCGAGCGCACCCGGCTGGTGGCGGTCAACCATGTTTCCAACGCGTTCGGCACGGTAAATCCCGTGGCCGAAATGGCGGCCACAGCGCACCGGGTCGGCGCGCGGATTCTGGTCGACGGTGCCCAGGCCGTTCCCCATCAGCCGGTAGACGTGCAGGCCATTGACGCCGATTTCTACGCTTTTTCCGGGCACAAGGTCTATGGCCCGACAGGGGTGGGCGTGCTGTACGGCAAGCGCGAGCTTCTGGAAGCCATGCCGCCCTGGCAGGGCGGCGGCGAGATGATCGCCACGGTCTCGTTTTCCGGCTCGACGTTTGCCGACATTCCGCACAAGTTCGAGGCCGGCACCCCGGCGATTGCCGAAGTGATTGCGCTGGGCCGCGCCCTTGAGTGGGTGCAAGGCGTGGGTCTGGCCGCCATCGGCCAGTGGGAACAGGCGCTGCTTGCGCATGCCACCCAAGGTGTCCGTCGGATCGACGGGCTGCGTATTCTGGGGACCGCGCCGGGCAAAGCCGGCGTGCTGTCGTTTGTGGTGGACGGCGCCCATTCCCAGGATATCGGCCTTCTGATCGACCAGCTGGGCGTGGCGATTCGCACCGGGCACCACTGCGCTCAGCCGCTGCTGCATCATTTCGGTGTGGACGCCACCTGCCGGGCTTCCTTTGCGGCGTACAATACCCTGGAGGAAGTGGATACCTTTGTTGCCGCGCTTGAGCGCGTTATCGGCATGTTACGTTAAGGAAGGCTATGGATATCGAGCAGATTGCCGGGCTGGAAAACGGCCAGATGCTGCCTCTGCAGCGCGACGTAGACGCCATTGCCATTCCCTTCGGCAATACCGTGCGCCTGGAAGAAGACAGCGTGGTCAGCGTGATGCAGGCCAAGGGCAGCTCGGTCAGCGTGGGGTTTGAAGGCCGAATGTACCTGATTGAAGGCCGCCATCTTGATGCGCTGGGCCTGGAGGCGCTGCCGCGCCCGACGCTTGCCGAAGATGCCGATGACCAGGCCGTGGAAGCCTTCGTCTGGGAGCAGCTGCGCACCTGTTTTGACCCGGAAATACCGGTCAATATCGTCGAGCTCGGGCTGGTGTACGGCTGCCGCTTCGAGCGGCTGATTACCGGCGAGCTGATGGTGACCATTCGCATGACGCTAACCGCGCCGGGCTGCGGTATGGGGGAGGTGATTGCCGCCGATGCGCGCAACAAAATCCTGGGTGCGCCGCAAATTGACAAGGTGCATACCGAAATCGTCTTCAGTCCGCCCTGGAGCCGGGAAATGATGAGTGACGAGGCCAAGCTTGAGCTGGGCATGTTTTAATTGCTGTTGGCAATGTGCTAGATGATGCAGCGGCTGCTTGGCGGTATCAAGCAGCTATTGATGCTGCTGGGCGCGCTGTTGCTGATCGCCGTACTGCTGATCGTGGCGGGCAATATCTGGGTGCTGGCGCGCAGCGCACCCTACATTGACACAGACGTAAAGCGCTGCCGGCCCGCCCCGGTGGGCGTGGTGTTCGGTACGGCCAGCTGGACACGCACCGGCGTGCGCAACCCGCATTTTATTGCCCGCATGCATACGGCCGCCCGGCTGATAAAAAACGGCCGGGTTCAGCATCTTCTGCTGTCAGGGGATAACCGCACCCAGGCGTACAATGAGCCTCGCGCCATGTGGCGCGCACTGAGCGCCAGAGGCGTGGCCGCCGAAAGGCTGACCATGGACTTTGCCGGCTTTAGCACCTTTGACACCCTGGCCCGCGCGCAGCGCGTGTTTCAGCTGAACAAGGCCACCTTGATTACCCAGCGCTGGCATCTGCCAAGAGCGATCTACATTGCCCGCGCCCGGGGGCTGAAGGTCACCGGCTGCGTGGCCGACGATGGCGCGGTGGCCGGGGAGTGGCGGCTAAAGCTGCGTGAAGGGTTGGCCCGAGTGGCGGCGCTGGGGGATCTATATCTCTGGGCGCGCGAGGCCTACTTTCTGGGGCCTGCCGAGCCGATTGCACGCAAGCTTGACGCTACCCTTTTGCCTGACGCCGCGCCTTTACCCGGCGACAATGCGTATATACCGACAAAAGTAAACGGCTCGGATGCGCCTGAAGCGCCGCCTGAGCCTGCGGCGCCTGCCGACCGGTGACGCAATAAAGGCGCTCAGCGCCGCGCCTTGCGTTTTTGCATCCCGTAAAGCTCGCGAATCAAGCGGCGACAGCCTTTCATGCACTCTTCCACGATCGGCTCGACCGGATCGGGCAGCGGGTGAGTGAAAAGCGTGGAAAGCGCCTGCATCAGCACTCTTTCCTGCTCCAGCAGTTCGTTGATCAATACTTGACTGTCGTTGCCCACGAAACTTTTCAGACGGCTCCACAGCCAGAGAAAGTCGTCACGCTCCACGTCGGCATCTCGCGGCAGCATTTTCAGGTACTGGCGCGCCAGGCGCTGCAGCTTGTGCATTTGCTGTAGCCGCTCTTCGTAAAGCGGTTTCAGGCTTTCGCGCAGCGAAGGGCGCAGGCGTTCGATATTATCCTGAAAATAGTCGATGCTGTCGGCCAGTGCTTCCAGTGCGCTGTCCATCGCCACCTGGCGATTATCGAGAAACATGAGCGTCTACCTCCTTCGGTGACGCAGATTGTGGCGGGGGCATTACGGTTTTGCCACCCCTCTGACGATTTATTTTTCACCGGGCCTGTCAGCCTTTTGGCCGAGTCGGCGCCTTGCGCCGCTGCGCGGCGTTTTTTTCGATGTGTTCAATGATCAGCCCGGCAATATCGCGTCCGGTTGCGCCTTCAATGCCGCGCAGCCCGGGGGACGAATTGACTTCCATGATGACAGGGCCGTGATGGGCGCGCAAAAGATCCACGCCGGCCACGCGCAGCCCCATGGCCTTGGCCGCGCGAATGGCGGTAGAGCGCTCTTCAGGGGTGATGCGAATAACGCTGGCGCTGCCGCCACGGTGAAGGTTGGAGCGAAATTCGCCGTCGGCGGCCTGGCGTTTCATCGCCGCGACCACCTTGTCACCCACCACCAGGCAGCGTATGTCCGCACCCTTGGCCTCGCGGATGTATTCTTGCACCATAATATCGGCTTTCATGCCCATGAAGGCCTGTATGACCGACTCTGCTGCCTGGTTGGTTTCAGCGAGGACGACCCCGATGCCCTGGGTGCCTTCCAGCAGCTTGATCACCAGCGGGGCACCTTTGACCATGGTGATCAGATCGGGAATGTCGTCCGGCGAGTGGGCAAAGCCGGTGACCGGAAGCCCAAGCCCTTTACGCGAAAGCAGCTGAAGCGAACGCAGCTTGTCACGGGAGCGGGTAATGGCGACGGAGTCGTTGAGCACGTATGTGCCCATCATTTCGAACTGACGCAGCACCGCGCAGCCGTAAAAGGTAATGGATGAGCCAATGCGGGGAATGACGGCGTCAAACGGCTCGATGTTATGCCCTTTGTAGTGGATAGAGGGGCGGTGCGAGGCAATGCTCATGTAGCAGCGCAGGGTGTCCACCACCCGGGCGCTGTGGCCCCGTGCTTCGGCGGCCTCAATCAGACGCCGGGTAGAATACAGATTGCGATTGCGCGACAGCAGGGCGATATGCATGCAGAGCTCCAGACCGGTTGAGCGAGCGGTAACGACGGTGCTAGGGCTCGCCGTGTAAAAAAGACGCGCCGGGAGCGACCAGCAGGCGGCGCATGGCCCGGCGCCCCAGCAGCATGGGGTGGCGCATGCTCCGCCGATCGGTGAGTGTCAGCTCCACCGGAAACGTAAGCTCGCCCAGACGCAGCGGGGTGCGGATCACGTAGCGATACTCAGCGTGGCCGTTGGAGCTGGTGATTCGACGCCGGTCGTGCAGCGGCAGCGTCAGGCGCTGCGCCGGGGTATCCGGCGCAGCGCTGTAAGTCACAAAGCGTACCCAGGGCGTTTCGTCATCGCCATGAAACACTTCTACGTCTTCGGCGTGCAAGGCCGAGGTGCG
Organism: Halomonas cibimaris; assembly: GCF_039537045.1. Classification (GTDB taxonomy): domain Bacteria; phylum Pseudomonadota; class Gammaproteobacteria; order Pseudomonadales; family Halomonadaceae; genus Vreelandella; species Vreelandella cibimaris. Next base: position 22,916 of record NZ_BAAAZT010000072.1, read on the forward strand.
TGCGCCGGTGTCGGCCTTGCAGCACAAGTATAGATCGAGTTCAGGAAGCGTCACCATTTCACGGCGGCCGATGATGGCTTTGGCCTGATAGGGCAGTTCTTTCACAGCGCTGTCTCCTTTACCGTGCGTCTCGTTGTCGTGCTCTGCGGGGCGCTACGCCTTGCCGGTCAGTTCGCGCAGCCGTGCCTGCAGAGGAGAGCCTTGCGGGGCATCGCGCAGCAGGGCAATGATCGGCAATCGCAGGCGCGGAATCAGTGCCAGGTCGCGCACCGCGGCGCCAAAGCCGCTGCGCGGCTCCTCGGCCAGCCGAGACAGGAAAAGCGGCAGGCGTTCGCCGTCTTCGAGCAGCGGCCAGCCGCGGCCGGCCATGGCGGCAAGCGTATCCGGACCGCAAGCGGCCGGATCGGCCAGCAGGGTGGCGTACCAGACGCGAGCCTGGTCATCGCGGCTGCTGCCTACGGCCCGTATACAGGCGCAGAACGTTTCCACGTCGCCCTGGCCGGCGGCTGTTTCGCCGCGCTGACAAAGCGCCCCGACCAGCTCAGGCACTAGCGGCCGGTGCTCCAGGCAGTGGCAGAGCATGCGCAGCACCTGGATAGGCAGCGTATCAAGGGCCTTGGCCAGGGCTTGCTGATGTGAGGCGTCTGCGCGCATGGCATAGTCGGCAAGCCCTTGCAGCCCCAGCGACTCCCAGTCCTGATGGCGGCCGGCGATGAAGGCGTTTACGCCGGCCATGTACTGGCTTGGCGGCCGCCCGGTGTCTTGCGTGGCGCGGGCGTTGAGCACGGCTTGAAACGTGGTCTCGGGCGTGAACGCCAGCGGGTTGTCATGCATCAGGTGCTCGACGGCCCGGGCATCGGCATCTCCGGTTTGCTGCGCGCTTTGGCCCAGCGTTTCCAGCAGCCGCTGAACGAAGGCGTCGCGCTGCGCCGGCGAAAGAAAGCCCTGCTCGTCCAGCGGCAGGCTTAAAAACCAGATGGCCGGGTCGGGCATGTCGCCCAGGCGAAACACGGCCGCCAGGCGGGCCTGTCCCTGCCAGGGTTCAGGCCAGGGCGCACGGCCGTTTTCAAAGTCAACGAGGGTGTCTCGCGGGCACGGCGTTACTCGCCGGCCCATATGATACAGCGTCACGTCGGCGCCGCTGCGGGTGAAAAAGTCGTCGAGAGTGTTAATTGGCTGCATGGCATCCTTCCGCATTGCAAGCCTGCACTCTACCTTGCTGCTCGGCGGGTGTCAGCCGCTGACGGCAAAATGTGCGGTGGCAACGGAGGATGCGAACAGCTCTGTTTTTGTACCGGCACGGTTAGCGCTTGGCATACGCCGCCTTGCGCTGAAATAATGCGCGTTTTACTGACAGCGGTGGCCCATGACGATATACCAGGAACTGGAAAAAGCGGTGGATGAACTCGAAGCAGCGCTCAAGGCTGCGAACCTGTGGCGTGAGGCGATGCCGTCTTCTGCGGCCTTTGCCAGCCGCCAGCCGTTCTGTGTGGATACCATGTCGCTGCCGCAATGGCTGCGCTACGTGTTCATTGCGCGGCTTTATGAGCTGGTAAAGGCGCAAGCGCCGCTGCCGGAAAAGTGCGAAGTAGCGCCCGCGGTGGCGGCCTACCTGCAGCAGCATGGGATAAGAGCCAGCGACCAGCTGCTGGTTGTGCAGCGCGTTGAGCGCATTGATGCGCTGATCAACCAGGCATAAAAAAGCGCAGCCCGGTACCGGGCTGCGCTAAAGTCGGCGTTTAGAAGCGGTAGCTGATGCCGCCCATGACGACTACCGGATCAATTTCTACGGTGCCGGCGTCTGCGCCTCCCACTTTGGCATCGGCGTCGATGTCGATATACCAGGCGGCGGCGTTCATTGCCCAGTGCTCGTCGATCAGCACGTCAACGCCCAGCTGGCCGGCCGCACCCCAGGAGTCGTCCAGCTCAAGCGACGTGTTGGCGACATCGATTTCTTCATCGGAGAAATGTGTGTAGTTGACCCCCGCACCGATGTAAGGCTGAACGCGTGCGTCGGTGCCGCCCAGCGGATAGTACTGCAGCGTCAGCGTGGGCGGCAGGTGCTCGGTTGAGCCATCGGCTACGCCGTCAACCTGAAGGTCGTGCTCAAACGGCTGCGCGGCCAGCAGCTCCAGGCCCAGCTTGTCGTGAAAACGATAGCCCAGGGTGAAGGCAAAGCCTGAGTCGTCGTCGACGTGAACGTCTGCTCCGCTCAGAATATCGCCGTTGTCGCTTTTCGGCGCTACCTTGGCCACGCCAACGCGGGTGTAGATATCGCCGGCGCCGTAGGCAAATGCCTGGGTGCTGGCGGTAAACGCAGCGGCGGCGACGCTGGCGGAGAGCAGGGCTGTCAGGGCGGTGTTGCGCATGGTGTTATCACTCCGAAATATATGTTGTCGGCAAGCAGCGGCTTGCCCGTTATCAATGCGCCCAGTGTAGGAATCCACGGCGGGCCGATTATTGATCCAGCGCAAGAGGTATGGATCTTCTACCCCTAAAGTGCAACAGAAACGCACTGCGCTGCAAACAAAGCGTGCCTCGCCTTACTCAGGCGCGTCATCCAGATACTCAAAGACCTTGACGATACGCTGTACGCCTCGGACGTTGGAGGCCGCATCCACGATGTGGCGGGCTTCCGTGCGTGAAACAATGCCCATCAGGTAGACGCTGGCATTTTCCGTGGTGACCTTTAGCTTGGACGAGTCAATGCGGTCATTGGTGGCAAGCTGGCTGATCACGTTTGTGGTGATCCAGGTATCGGTCAGGCGCTGGCTGGCGGGCAGGCGCGCGGCGATGCGTAGTTCGTTGTGCACGGTTTCCACGCCGCGCAGCCGGCCGGTGACGCGGCCGGCTTTTTGCTGAAGCTCCTCACTGGGCACCTGGCCGACCAGCAGCACCCGGCCGTTATAGCTGTGAGCGCGAATGCGCGCATCGCCCAGCCGTGCGTCTGCCTTCACCAGGGCTTTATCCACCTGGTCTTCTACGGTGGCGTCAATGGCTTCCACATCGTCCGTTCGCTGGCCGTAATGGGACGGATCGGTGGCCGAGTGCGAAGCGCACCCGCCAAGCAGCAGGCCGGTCATAAAAAGCCCGGCCGCGCAGAGGCGGAAAACGGCAGGCGAGCGTAGTGTGGCAGCAAAGGCGTTTAACATGGGCGGAACTCCTGGCGGCAAATGGGGCGGTGCAGCGGGTGTGCAGTGCAGCCGGCAGCGAGCATACCGCGCCTAGCGGTAGCGCCGCCAGCGGTGCCTCAGGCGCCGCCAAACAGCTGCTCGTCGATCAGGTCACAAAGGCAGTGAATGACCAGCAGGTGAACCTCCTGGACGCGCGCGGTGGAGGTGGCCGGCACGCGGATTTCGCAGTCGTTTTGCTCCAGCAGCGAGGCCATGTCGCCGCCGTCGCGTCCGGTCAGGGCCACTACCGTCATTTCACGATCGTGCGCGGCCTGAATCGCCTGAACGATATTGGCCGAGTTGCCGCTGGTGGATATGGCCAGCAGAACATCGCCGGGCTGACCCAGCGCACGTACCTGCTTGGAAAATACTTCGTTGTAGCTGTAGTCGTTGGCAATCGATGTAAGCGTCGACGAATCCGTGGTGAGCGCCATGGCCGGCAGGCTTGGGCGTTCACGCTCGAAGCGATTCAACAGCTCGGAAGAAAAATGCTGGCTGTCGCCGGCGCTGCCGCCGTTGCCGCAGGCCAGTATTTTGCCCTCGTTGACCAGGGCCTGCACCATCATCTGGCTGGCCACTTCGATAAAAGGCGGAAGCACTTCGCTGGCATAGGTTTTGGTGTCGATACTGGCGTTGAAATGGTCGAGTATGCGCGCTTGAAAATCCATGGAGCGTCCTGTTGGCATAACCGTTTTGCCAAAACGGTGGGAATCAAAAGGCATCAAAGGCGGCCTGAACCCAGTCAAATGTCAGCGCCGGTGGCGTGCCGGTGACGGCGAGGATATCAAAGCGGCAAGGGCATGTGTGCTGCGCTCGGGCCAGATAGCTGCGCGCTGCCTTGATCAGGCGGCGCTGCTTTTGCGGCGTCACGCTTTCCAGCGGGTGGCCGTAGCGCGTGGTTGTTCGGTGCTTGACCTCTACAAAAACCAGCGTGTCCTGATCTTGCATGACCAGATCCAGCTCGCCGCCCTTGGCATGCTGATTGCGCCCCAAAAGCGTCAGCCCGCGCTGTGCAAGCCACTCGGCGGCCAGCTGCTCAATGGCACTGCCGCGCGCTCGTGCCGTGCTTGGATGGTTATTCGCCATTGGCGCTGCCGGAGGACAAAATAGCGCCGGGCAGACCGTTTTGAAACTGCGCCCAGGGCAGCCGGCGATAAATGCGTCCGTCGGCGGTCAGGTAAAGCTGCCCGGTGGCGCCTTGAAACTGCTGCAGCGACTCGATATCTGCCAGCCGAATTCCCGCCTCGAAGGCATCCACGCCCATGGCCAGCAGCCGGAACATGGAGGCATCGGCCTCGTCGCGCAGCGCCCGGTAGCTGGCATAGAAGGGCAGCGCTTCTTCGCCCCCGGTTGCCGCGTTGGGGATTTGCCAGGGGATGTCGACAAAGCGAATGCCGTCGAGATCCTTGTTCAGCCGCGACTGGTTAAGCCCTTCGTGCAGGTGTGAGGTGGCGTATATCGGCAGGTCTGATGCGTAGTAGTAGTCCAGCAGCGGCGGTACCTGGCGTGCATACTTGGGGACGGCGAGTAAAAACAGCGCATCGACGTTGTCCAGGTTTGCGCGCTCGCCGCGGACGCCAAGGGCCTGCTTGACGGCGTACGCCGGGTTGCCGTCGGGAGCGTAGCGCACGGCCTGGCTGATGCGGCCGTTATGGCGCCGAAACGTATCGATGAACGCGCTGCCCACGCGCTGGCCCCAGTCGTTGTCCGGCACCATCAGCGCCACCTGCTGGTGGCCGTCTTCCCGGGCCCGCTTGGCGACCTGGCGGGCTTCGTCTTCGGCGGACAGGCCGTATTGAAACAATCGCTTGGCTTGGCTGTGCGCGTTTTCGCCGTAGTTAAGCGCAAGCGTCGGCAGCGGCACGTCGGTGCGCTGCTCAAGCCGGCTGACCCGCTCTTTGGACAGCGGCCCGATAACGATCTGTGCATTCATGGCGTCAGCGCGCTGGTAAAGCTCGTTAAGCGATGCCTGCGAGGTGTTGAAAAAGTGCAGGCGGATGCCGTCATGGGCCTTCTGCTGAGTGCGCAGGGCCTCTTTCAGCGTGTCGGCCACGCCGCTTAACGGGCCGGATTCAGGCAGAAAAACGGCGATGCGCTCGACCTTGCGGCCGGCAAGGGCAGGAATGGTCAGGGCGTTGAAGTCCGGCTGATCCTGGGCCTGACGGGCCCAGCGGCGGCGCTCCAGCAGCGTGCTTTGCTGATCGGACGACATGGCCGGCTCATCATCGAGTACCTGGGTGGCCCGGAGGACGGCGCCGGGATGATCCAGCGCGCGGCCAAGCGCTGAGTAAAGCATGGCCCAGCGCACGCGATCATCACCGGAAAGCGCGCTTTCATCCACGCCTTCGGTGATAGCATAGGCGCGGTCACGCCGCCCCTGACGCGCGAGCATGCGGGCTGCCTGCAAGCGGCTGCGAGCGGCGGCCGCCGGCGGCTGCCCTTCGGCCTCGCTGAGCAGCTGGCCGGCGCTGCGCCGGGGCGCGCGATCGACCACGTCGGGGGAGGGCTGCTGCACGGCACAGCCGGCCAGCAGCAGTGCCGTAAGCGCGGTGGCGCCAAGGCCACGATAAACTGATTTCATGTACCTTTCCTTTTATTGCGTTGACGCCTGCGCTTGGTTTGCCGCACCGAAAGCCCCGTGCAGTGCGCTGCCCAATCCATCGGCTCAACGCTACAATGGCGCGCTGCTGGGTGCCAGAGCCGGCCTGCGAGATGCCGGGCATAATCAATCGGGAGTCACGATGACACACAGGCATATAGGCACATTGTACGTGGTTGCCACGCCCATTGGGAATTTGGCTGACCTTAGCGAACGTGCTGTAAAAGTGCTTGGCCAGGTGGCGCGGGTCGCCGCCGAAGACACGCGCCACAGCCAGCGGCTGCTTACCCACCTGGGAATCAGCGTGCCGCTGCTGTCCTTGCATGAACACAATGAAGCCGCCCGCGTAGCGCAGCTTACCCAATGCCTGGCCGTCGGCGAGGATATTGCCCTGATCAGCGACGCCGGCACGCCACTGATCAGCGACCCGGGCTTTATTCTGGTGCGCGAGCTGCGCACACTTGCCTACCCGGTGGTGCCGGTGCCCGGCCCGTCGGCCCTGATTACCGCGCTGAGCGCCGCCGGCCTGCCCACCGATCGCTTTGCTTTTCACGGCTTTTTGCCGGCCAAGCCGGGGGCGCGCCGCAAGGCGCTGGCGGCGCTGGCGGAGAATCGGGAAACGCTGGTGTTCTACGAGTCGCCGCACCGCATTTGCCATACGCTGACGGCCCTCGATGAGGTCATGCCGGGCCGCCATACGGTGCTGGCCCGGGAGCTGACCAAGACGTTTGAGACGTTTTTATCCGGCACCCCGGCCGAGCTGGGTGCAACGCTGGCGGCTGATCCTAACCAGGCCCGGGGCGAGTTCGTGGTCATGGTAGAGGGCGGCGCGCCGGCGGTGGATCACGAACGCCGCGACGTCTCGGCCGAGGCGCTGCTCGACGCGCTGCTGGCAGAAGGCGTGGGCGTCAAGCAGGGCGCGGCCGTGGCCGCCCGGGTGCTCGGCGGGCGCAAGAAGGCATGGTATGCCCGGCTGCAGGCGCTGAAGGGCTGACTCTTCGGTCAGGCGCTTGTGCAATAAGCGTGCAGGGCGATTGAGGCCGGCCGGGCGCGCTGGTATGCTTGCCCGCGGAGTTGGCCAGACAGCCGCCGCCGCGCCTGCGCGGGGGAGGAAAGTCCGGGCTCCATAGGGCAGAGTGCCAGGTAACCCCTGGGCGGCGCGAGCCGACGGAAAGTGCAGCAGAGAGTAGACCGCCTACGTCTCTTTGAAGAGGCCGGTAAGGGTGAAAGGGTGCGGTAAGAGCGCACCGCGCGGCTGGTAACAGTGCGTGGCATGGTAAACCCCACTCGGAGCAAGACCAAATAGGAACCTGACGGCGTGGCCCGCGCCGGGTTCGGGTAGGTTGCTTGAGCGCTGCGGTGACGTAGCGCCTAGAGGAATGGCTGTTCACGACAGAACCCGGCTTATCGGCCGACTCCCCCCATCAAACGCAGGGCGCACGCGCGACCTGCGCAAGGATCCGGCTGCCCGTCACCGTCCTTGTCCGTTCATCCGGTTGGCAGTCCTATGCGCGAACATCATACCCCTTTATCCGCTGCGGCCCCGGTAGCCGAGCCCTTTCGCCATGCAAGCGTACTGCTGGACGGCGCCGTGGACGCGCTGGTGCATGCGCCGGACGGCGTTTATCTGGACGGCACCTTCGGCCGTGGCGGCCATTCGCGCGCCGTTCTTCAGCGCCTTGGCCCCGGCGGGCGCCTGCTGGCCATGGATCGTGACCCCCAGGCTCTGGACGCCGCCGCCGAGCTTGAAGATGCGCGCTTTACCATCACGCGCCGGGCCTTTGCTGAACTCGGCGAATTTGCCAGAGAGCAGGGCGTTCACGGCCGGCTGGCCGGCGTTTTGCTGGATATCGGCGTCTCGTCGCCGCAGCTGGACGACCCCGAGCGCGGCTTTAGCTTTATGCGTGACGGCCCGCTGGATATGCGGATGGACCCGACGCGGGGCGAAAGCGCGGCGGATTTCCTCGCCCGGGCAAGCGAGGCGGATATTGCCCACGTGTTCAAGGCCTACGGCGAAGAACGTTTCGCCAAGCGCCTGGCCCGCGCGGTGGTCACGCGGCGCAAGCAGGCGCCGTTCACCCGTACGGTGGAGCTGGCCGAGGTGCTGAAAACGGCGCATCCCGCCTGGGAAAAAGGCCGGCACCCGGCGACCAAAGCCTTTCAGGGGCTGCGCATCTACCTCAACGGCGAGCTGGACCAGCTCGACGCTGCGCTGGACGCCGCCCTTGAGGCGCTGGCTCCCGGCGGGCACCTGGTCGTGATCAGCTTTCACTCGCTGGAAGATCGCCGGGTCAAGCGTTTTATCCGCCACCATGTGCGTGGCGATACCCATGTACCCCGCGGCATGCCGCTGCGCGACGATCAGCTGAACCGGCGCCTGGAAGGGCTGGGCAAGGCGCAAAAGGCAAGCGACGCTGAAGTGGCCGACAACCCGCGCTCGCGCAGCGCGGTCATGCGGGCTGCGCGCAAGCTGGGGGCGTAGATGGTCGGTCAGGCAACACGCGCAGCGCGTAGCACGCCACGGCGCCCCAAAGGGCCGCGCCAGTGGCTGGCAAGCGCGGAGCGGCCGTTTTCGCTGCGTGCCTGCCTGCAACCCTGGCCGCTGGCGGTAGGCGTGCTGCTGCTTGCCGGCTTGTTCTCCGGGCTGGCCGTGGTTGCCGTTACCCACCAAACCCGCACTGAGTACGCCAGGCTGCAGGTCCTTGAGCAGGAACAAAACCAGCTCAACACCGAATGGGGCCGGCTGCTGCTGGAAGACGGCGCCTGGTCGACCCCTGCCCGTATCGAACAAATTGCCACGGAACGTTTGTCCATGCGTATTCCCGATGTCCACGACGTTGAGGTGATTGCCCCGTGAGCGGCAAGCCGTCAACGGGTAAGCCGGCTCCGGTAGTGCCCCCGCTTGCCGGCTGGCGCTTTGGCCTGGTGCTGCTGGGGGTCGTCGCGGTAGCGGTCGTGCTGATCGGGCGGATCACCCTGCTGCAGGTGATTGACCGGCCGTTTTTGCAGAGTCAGGGCGATGCCCGCACCCTGCGCCACGAAGCGATCCCTGCCCACCGGGGCATGGTGACGGACCGTCACGGTGAGCCGCTCGCCATTTCGACGCCGGTGATCACCCTCTGGGCCAACCCCCAGAAGCTGCCCCATGACCCTGTCAAGCGCGTGGTGCTGGCCCAGGCGCTGGGCATGAATCTGATCGAGTTCGATGCGCGGGTAGCCCGCTACAGCGATCACGAGTTCATGTATTTGCGTCGCCAGATGACGCCGCAGGCCGCACAAAAAGTTCTGGATATGCACATGGCCGGGGTGTATTCCCAGCAGGAGTACAAGCGTTACTACCCGGCGGGAGAAGTGGCCGCCCAGCTGGTCGGGGTGACCAACGTCGACGATGTCGGCCAGGAAGGGATGGAGCTTGCCTACCAGCCTTATCTGGCGGGCCAGCCCGGCAAACGCCGCATTCTGCAGGACCGCCGCGGGCGGCTGGTGCGCGAACTGGATGTGGTGCGCGATGCCCAGCCCGGCGGTGACTTGACGCTGGCCATTGATCAGCGCCTGCAGTACATGGCCTGCCGTGAGCTGCGCGACGCGGTAGAGAAAAACGACGCCGCCGGCGGCGTGCTGGTGATGCTCGATGCGCGCACCGGCGAGGTGCTGGCCATGGCCAACCTGCCTTCCTACAACCCCAACAACCGCGCCGGGCTGGACCCCAGCGGGCTGCGCAACCAGGCGCTGGTCGACGTTTTCGAGCCGGGCTCGGTGGTCAAGCCGCTGGCGATGTCGGCGGTGCTCGAGCGCCAGGGGTTCACGCCGGAAACGGTCATCGACACCACGCCCGGATGGATGCGCATCGACGGCTACACCATTCGTGATTTTCGTAACTACGGCGAACTCAGCCTGACCAATGTGCTGGTCAAATCGTCGAATATCGGCATGTCGCGTCTGGCGCTAAAGATGGACGACACCGCCATCTGGCAGCGCTATAACCGGCTGGGCTTTGCCCAAAGCCCCGGTACCGGGTTTCCCGGCGAAGCCGGCGGCAGTCTGCCGGATACCGTGGATTTTTCCCGCAGCGAGCGCGCCTCGCTGGCCTACGGCTACGGGCTTTCGGTATCCGCCGTGCAGCTGGCCAGCGCCTACACTGCCATCGCCAATCACGGCAGGCGCATGCCGCCATCCCTGCTCAAGCTGGACGAGGCGCCGAGCGGCGAGCCGGTTATCGAGCCGCAGGTGGCCGATGACCTGATGGGCATGCTGGAAGCGGTGGTCGGGCCGAACACCGGCGGCCGCCGCGCCCGGGTAGAGGGCTATCGGGTGGCCGGCAAGACAGGAACCGTGCGCAAGACCGGACAGAACGGGTACGACAAAAACGCCTATCGCAGCGTGTTTGTCGGCATTGCGCCGGCCTCAAGGCCGCGTATCGTTACCGCTGTGATGATCGACCATCCACAGGCCGGCGAGTTTTACGGCGGCGCCGTGGCCGCGCCGGTGTTTTCCGCGGTGGCCGGCAATGCGCTGCGGCTGCTGGATGTACCGCCCGATGCTGAAGCGTCGCCGCGCGAATGAGCCGCTACAGGTTAAGGAGACAGCATGACGCTTAGCGCAACCGATCTAACCCAGGCATTGCAGAAGGTCTGGCCCACTACTGACTTTCCCGCCGAGCTCGAACGGCTGCCCGAGCCGCTCAGGCTGGTGACCGACTCGCGGCATGTAACGCCGGGGGATGTGTTCATTGCCGTGCCCGGCAGCCAGGCAGACGGGCGCGACTTTATTGCCTCGGCGCTCGATGCCGGGGCCTCGCTGGTGCTTGAGCATGCCCGGGACGGTGAGGCCGTGCTGGACAACCGCGTGCTGACCCTGCCCCATCTGGCGCTGCGCCTGGGCGAGCTGGGCCGGGCGCTGTTTGCCGTGCCGCAGGAGCTTGAAGTGATCGCGGTAACCGGCACCAACGGCAAAAGCTCGGTGACGCACTACATCGCCGAGCTCAGTGACAGGCTGGGCACGCCGGCCGGCGTGGTCGGCACCCTGGGGGTTGGGCGCACCGGCGCGCTTGCCGATATTGGGCTGACCACGCCGGGGGCGTTGGCGCTTCAGGCAGCGCTTGGCGACATGGCCCGGCAAGGCGTTGCGCGCGTGGCGCTGGAGGCGTCTTCCCACGCGCTGGATCAGCAGCGCCTTGAGGCGGTCAACGTCAAGGCCGGCGTGTTCACCAACCTGAGCCGTGACCATCTGGACTATCACGGCAGCATGGCGGCCTACGCGGCGACCAAGACCAAGCTTTTTCGGCGCAGCGAGCTTGAGCTTGCCGCGGTCAACGCCGACGACCCCCTGGCGCGGCTGATGCTGGCCGGCTGCCACGGGCAGGTGCGGGTGCTGGCTACCGGCCAGGACGAGGCGGTGACGCTGCGCGTGCTCGAATGGCACCCGCATGCCACCGGCCAACAGGCGCTGATTGCCACGCCCGAGGCGGAAAAAGCGCTGTCCTTAAGCCTGATGGGCCGCTTCAATCTGGATAACGTACTCCTTGCCATGGCCGCACTGTACGGGCTGGGCGAGCCGCTGGAGGCGCTTTTCGAGGCCGCCTCGCGCTTGCAGCCGGTGCCCGGGCGCATGGCGCTTTATCGCCGGCCCGGCACGCCCAGCATCGTGGTGGACTACGCACATACCCCCGGCGCGCTGGAAAGCGCGCTGATCGCCCTGCGCGAGCACCTGGGCAGTGCCGGCCGGCTGTGGTGCATTTTCGGCTGCGGCGGCGACCGCGACCGTGGCAAGCGCGCCGCCATGGCCCGTGCCGCCGAAGCCGGGGCCGACTGCTGCGTGGTCACCGATGACAACCCGCGCAGCGAAGCGCCCGAGGCGATCCGCCAGGACGTGCTGGCAGGCTTTGAGCATCCGCAAGCGGTGCTGGACATCGGCGAGCGGCGCCGGGCCATTGCGGAGGTCATCGCCCGCGCCGATGCCGCCGATGTTGTGCTGGTGGCGGGCAAGGGCCATGAGGCCTATCAGGAAATCAACGGCGTGCGCCATGCCTACCGCGACGGCGACGAAGTCGAGCGTGCGCTTGCCGCCTGGGGTGCGGCGTGACGCCGCTGACAGCGGGCCGTGTGGCCCGGGCAGTAGGAGGCCGGCTTGTCGGCGCAGGGCAAGCATTGCCCTTGGATACGGTGGTCACCGATACCCGTGCCGTGGTGCCCGGGTGTTTGTTTGTGGCCCTGGCCGGGCCGCGTTTTGACGGCCACGATTTTCTTGCCGAGGCCCAACGCCGAGGCGCGGCGGCGGCGCTGGTCGAGCGCCCCGGCGAGACGCCGCTGCCCCAGATCGTATGCTGCGATACCCGGCTGGCTCTGGGGCTTTTGGCCCGTGCGTGGCGGCGCGGCTTTGAACAACCGCTGGTCGGGGTGACCGGCAATAGCGGTAAAACCACGGTCAAGGAACTGCTGGCCGAACTGCTGTCGCCGCTGGGGCCGGTGCACGCCACACAGGGCAACTTGAACAATGATATCGGCGCGCCGCTGACGCTGTTGGGCCTAAAGGCGAGCCACCGCGCCGCGGTGGTTGAGCTTGGCGCCAACCACCTGGGGGAAATTGCCTGGACTGCGCGGCTGGCCATGCCGGCGGTGGCCGTGGTTACCAACGTAACCGGCGCCCACGTGGGCGAATTTGGCGGCATGGGCCAGATTGCCCAGGCCAAAAGCGAAATGCTCCAAGGGCTGGGGCAAGACGGCGTGGCGGTGCTTAACCGCGACGATCCGTACTATGCGTTCTGGGCCAGCTGCGCGGAGCCGGCGACGGTGTTGAGCTTTGGCCTGGATGCCCGGGCCGATGTGCAAGCCCGGGCGCTTTCCTGGGACAGCCAGGGGCGTTATGCTTTCACGCTTGTTTTTGACGGCCGTGCGATCGGCCGGGTTGGGCTCAGGCTTTGCGGCCAGCACAACGTCAGCAATGCCCTGGCGGCAGCGGCCGCTGCGCTGGCGCTGGGCATCAGCGCGGCCTGCGTGGTGGACGGCCTGTGCCGGGCCGAGGCGCTGAGCGGGCGACTCAGCGTGGTTGCCGGCCCGCGGGACAGTTTACTGCTTGACGATTCGTATAACGCCAACCCCGGCGCGGTAGAGGCCGCGCTGGATACGCTGGCGTGTTTCCCCGGGCCGCGCTGGTGTGCACTGGGCGCCATGGGCGAGCTGGGCGAGGCCAGCGAAGCGCTGCACGCCCGGGTTGGCCGCTACGCTGCCAAGCGGGGGGTGGATGCCTTTTACACCCTGGGCGAGTCGGCCCGGCCGGCGCACGCGGCGTTTGAGCGCGGTGCTCCGGGAAAAGGCCGGCATTTTGACGACTACGCCGCGCTGGAAAATGAGCTGCAGCGCACGCTGCCCGAAGGGGCAAGCCTTTTGCTCAAGGGCTCTCGGAGCGCAGGAATGGAGCGGCTGGTGGCTGCCCTGCGCATGAACCAACCATAAGGTAAGCGCCGCACATGTTACTTTATCTGGCGAATTTTCTGGCGCAGTACCAAAGCGCCTTTCAGGTCATCAACTATTTAACCCTGCGTGTGATTCTGGGGGCCCTCACTGCGTTGCTGCTGTGTTTGTGGCTGGGCCCCTGGGTGATCCGCCGGCTGGTGGAAGGCCAGATCGGCCAGGCGGTGCGCGACGACGGCCCGCAGTCGCATCTTTCCAAGGCGGGAACGCCGACCATGGGCGGGGCGATGATGCTGATCGCGATTGCCATCAGCACGCTTGCCTGGGGGGATCTGACCAACCACTACGTGTGGGTGGTGCTTGGCGTCACCCTGGGATTTGGGGTCATCGGCTGGGTGGACGACTATCGCAAGGTGGTGGAGAAAAATCCCCGGGGCCTGCCGGCCAGATGGAAGTATTTCTGGCAGTCCGTGATCGGGCTGGGCGCTGCCTGCATCCTCTATGCTACGGCGGCAAGCACGGTGGAAACCAGCCTGCTGTTTCCCACGGTCAAAGGCGTGATGCTGCCGCTGGGCGCCTTTTTTATTGTGCTGAGCTACTTTGTCATCGTGGGCAGCTCCAACGCCGTCAACCTGACCGACGGGCTGGACGGGCTGGCCATTATGCCCACCGTACTGGTGGCCATGGGGCTTGCGATCTTTGCCTATGTTAGCGGCAACGCGGTGTTTGCCGAGTATTTGCACATGCCGTTCATTGCCGGCACCGGCGAAATTGCGGTGTTTTGCGCCACCATTGCCGGGGCCGGGCTGGGTTTTCTGTGGTTTAACACCTACCCGGCCCAGGTGTTCATGGGTGACGTCGGCGCGCTGGCGCTGGGCGCGGCGCTGGGTGTGGTGGCGGTCATCGTGCGCCAGGAGTTTGTGCTGTTCATCATGGGCGGTATTTTCGTTGCCGAGACGCTCTCGGTGATGCTGCAGGTCGGCTCTTACAAGCTGACCGGCCGGCGCATTTTCCGCATGGCGCCGCTGCACCACCATTTTGAGCTCAAGGGCTGGCCGGAGCCGCGGGTCATCGTGCGCTTCTGGATCATTACCGTGGTGCTGGTGCTGCTGGGGCTGGCGACGCTCAAGGTACGCTGACAGGAGTGGCACGATGCGTATTCCGCGCGGCACAACGCTGGTGGTAGGGCTGGGGCTTTCGGGCCTTGCCGTCTGTCGCCACCTTGAGCGGCTGGGCGTGCCGTTCATGGTGGCCGATACCCGCCGGGCACCGCCCGGATTGGAGGCGTTTCGCCGGGCGCATCCCGGCGTGGAAATTCACTGCGGCCCGCTTGATGCGCTGGACATGCGCCCGGCGCAGGAGATAGTGCTGAGCCCCGGCGTCGACCCGCACGCCCCGGCGTTTGCCGGCCTGGCTGAAGCTTATCATCCGGCCACCGGCGAGCCGCGGGTGATCGGTGAAATGGCGCTGTTCTGTCGCGCCGCCCGGGCACCCATCGCCGCGGTTACCGGCTCCAACGCCAAGTCGACGGTGGTAACGCTGCTGGGCGAGATGGCCGCGGAGTCGGGGGTGCGCGTCGCCGTCGGCGGCAACCTGGGCACGCCGGCGCTGGATTTGCTGGCCGCAGCCCCCGAGGCTGAGCTTTACGTGCTGGAGCTTTCCAGCTTTCAGCTGGAAACGACCCCGCAGCTCAACGCCGCGTGCGCCGCTTTTCTCAACCTGAGCGAAGATCATCTCGACCGCCACGGCGACATGGCGGCCTATCGCGCTGCTAAACAGCGTATTTTTCGCGGCGCTCGCTGCGCTGTGGTCAACGGCGACGACGCGGCTACCTGGCCTGCCACGCAGCCGGCATCGCAGGCTGTGCGCTTTACCACCCGGGCGCCGGCTTGCGGTGAATGGGGGTTGGCGCAGCACCGGGGTGAGGTCTGTCTGATGCACGGCGATACGCCCTGGATGGCGGCCGCCGAGCTTGGCATGGCCGGCCGGCATAATCGGCAAAATGCCCTGGCGGCGCTGGCCGTGGGGCACGCTTTGGGGCTGGAGGCAGCGGCCATGTGCCGGGTGCTGCGCCGCTTCACCGGCCTTGCCCACCGCAGCGAAACCGTGGCTTGTATCAACGGCGTGCGCTGGGTCAACGACTCCAAGGGCACCAACGTGGGCGCGACGCTGGCGGCGATCAACGGCCTGGGGCAGAGCATCGACGGCCGGCTGGTGCTGCTGGCCGGCGGCGTGGGCAAGGGCGCGGATTTTACCCCGCTGGCAGCACCGCTGGCCCAATATGCGCGCAGCGTGCTGCTGTTTGGCCGCGACGCCGACGCGATGGCCCGGGCGCTGGGAAAGCAGGTGGCCGTTCACCGCTGTGATGACCTGGCCGATGCCGTTCGCCAGGCGGCGGCGGTGGCGCGCCCCGGCGACTGCGTGCTGCTGTCGCCGGCTTGCGCCAGCCTGGATCAGTTTGATGACTATCAGGCGCGCGGCGAGGCCTTTTGCCGGCAGGTCAACGCGCTTGAGCGGGGCGCCGATTACGGCGGGTGTGCGCCATGAAGCATCGCGTACAGCGCCTGCGCGCGGCGTTTGACACCGCACAGATGCCCTGTGATATCTGGCTTTTGCTGGTGGCGCTGGTGCTGGCCGGTATTGGCTGGGTGATGGTCAGCTCAGCGTCGGTGGCGCTTCTGGACGACAGCTACCACTACGCGATTCGCCACGGCGTGTTTTTGCTGATGGCGATACTGGCAGCAACGCTGATGGTGAGCCTGCCGCTTGCGCTGTGGCGGCAAAACGCCGGTATCATTCTCGCCTTGAGCCTTGTGCTGCTGGCGCTGGTGCTGCTGGTAGGCCAGGACATCAACGGCAGCAAGCGCTGGATTGCACTGCCCGGGCCGCTGCCCAGCCTGCAGGTGTCTGAAGTGGGCAAGATCGGGCTGGTATTTTACATGGCGGCGTTCATGGCGCGGTTTGCCGAGTCTTTGCGCACGCGGATGTTGACCCTGGTGCGCCCGCTGATGGTGCTGGCGCTGCCGGCGGTGCTGCTGTTTGCCGCGCCGGACTTCGGCGGCATGGTGGTCTATACGGTGTGCGTCGTGGGCATGCTGATGATGGCCGGCGCGTCCATCGTGCTGTTGACGGGCACCGGCATAGTGCTGGGCCTGGGTGCGGCGCTGATGGTGGCGATGGAGCCGTACCGGCTGGCCCGCTGGACCAGTTTTCTCGACCCCTGGGCCGATCAGTTCGCCACCGGCTACCAGCTGACCCAGGCGCTGATCGCCTTTGGCCGCGGCCATGTGACCGGCACCGGCCTTGGCAACAGCATACAAAAGCTGCACTTTCTGCCCGAGGCGCATACCGACTTTATCTTTGCTGTGATTGCCGAAGAGCTGGGCATGCTGGGAGCGGTCATGGTGGTGGTGCTGTTTACGCTGCTGATCGTTCGCGCCATGGTGATCGGCCGGCGGGCGGAGCTTGCCGGCCAGCTGTTCGCCGCCTACATGAGCTACGGTATCGGTTTTATTATCGCCGCCCAAGCGTTTATCAACATGGCGGTCAGCTCAGGGCTTTTGCCGACCAAGGGGCTTACGCTGCCGCTGATCAGCTACGGCGGTTCAAGTCTGCTGGTGACCGGGGTCATGGTCGGGCTGCTGCTGCGTGCCGACCGCGAAACGCGCCGCTATCCGCGACGTGCGCCGGCGCCGGCCGAGCAGCGCCGCCGGGCGCGGCGCTGAGTTTTTTATCCAGGGAGCTGTGCGTGTCACAATCCATGCCTCAACGTGTTCTGATCATGGCCGGCGGTACCGGCGGCCACGTTATCCCTGCGCTGTCGTTGGCCCGGGCGCTCAAGGCCCGGGGAGTGGCGGTCGAGTGGCTGGGCAGCCCGCGCGGCATCGAAAACCGCCTGGTGCCCGCTGCCGGCTTTCCGCTGCATCAGCTGCGCATCGGCGGATTGCGGGGTAACGGGCTTGCCGGCTGGCTGAAAGCGCCGTTCAATCTGGCCCGCGCGGTGTGCCAGGCGCGCCGTGTGGTGCGCCGCTTTCGGCCTCAGGTGGTTGTCGGGCTGGGCGGCTTTGCCAGCGGCCCCGGCGGGCTGGCGGCAACGCTGTGTCGCGTGCCGCTGATGGTTCATGAACAAAACGCCGTGGCCGGGCTGACCAACCGCGTGCTGTCGCGGCTTGCCACGCACACCTATGCAGCGTTTCCCCAGGCGTTTGGCAGGCGGGCCACGGTGGTGGGTAACCCGGTGCGCGACGACATCGCCGCGCTGGGGGAGGCGCCGCGCCGCGTGGATGCCATGCAGCAAAGACGGCTGCGGCTGCTGGTAGTGGGCGGCTCGCTGGGTGCCGTGGCGCTCAACGAGCGCCTGCCCGAGGCGCTGGCGGAGCTGGACGACGCGGCGCGCCCGGAGGTCTGGCATCAGGCCGGCCGCGACCGTGACGAGGCGACGCGCGAGCGCTATCGCACCTTCGGGGTTGATGCCCGGGTCAGCGCGTTTATCGATGACATGGCGGCGGCCTACGACTGGGCCGATGTGCTGGTCTGCCGGGCCGGGGCGCTCACCGTCGCCGAGCTCGCCGCGGCGGCCAAGCCCGCGCTGTTCGTGCCGTTTCCCCATGCCGTGGACGATCACCAGCGGCGCAACGCCCAGGTGCTGGTCGATGCCGGTGCCGCGCGCTGCATGATCCAGCAAAGCCTGACCCGAGAAAACCTGGCCCAGGCGCTGAACGCGCTTTTGTCCCCCGAGGTGCTGGCCGACATGGCCGCCCGCGCGCGGCGGGCGGCGCACCTGGAGGCGACTGAGCTGTTATTGCAAGGCTGTTTTGCCCTTGCCCGGAAGGAGAATGTGCGTGACTGATGGGACAGACAACGTTGCTGTGAATCCCCGCAAGCGCCCGCGGGGCCCGGGTATGCGGCGTATTCGACGGCTGCACTTTATCGGCATCGGCGGTGCCGGGATGTGCGGCATTGCTGAAGTGCTGGCAAATCAGGGCTACTGCGTCAGCGGCAGCGACGTCAAGGTATCACCGGTGGTGGAGCGTCTGCGCGCCTGCGGGGTCAGCGTGGCGCTGGGGCATGCCCGCGACAACGTCAAGGGCGCCGACGTCGTTGTGGTGTCCAGCGCGGTTGACGATACCAATCCGGAAATCGCCTGGGCCCGGGAGAACCGCGTGCCGGTGGTGCGCCGAGCGGAAATGCTCGCCGAACTGATGCGCTTTCGCCACGGCATTGCGGTGGCGGGCACGCACGGCAAAACCACGACCACCAGCCTGACGGCAACGCTGCTGGGCGAAGGCGGGCTGGACCCGACCTTTGTTATCGGCGGCAAGCTCACCAGCGCCGGCGCCAATGCGCGCCTGGGCGAGGGCGACTATCTGGTGGCCGAAGCGGACGAATCCGACGCCTCCTTTTTGCACCTGCAGCCGCTGGTGTCGATCGTGACCAATATCGATGCCGACCACATGGCCACCTACGGCAACGATTTTGAGCGGCTCAAGGGCACTTTCCTCGAATTTTTGCACAATTTGCCGTTTTACGGCCTGGCGGTGCTGTGCCTGGACGATCCCCAGGTGCGTGCGCTGTGCCCGCGTATCCAGCGCCACTTCGTGACCTACGGCTTTGCCCGGGATGCGGACTATCGCATCGTGGACTTTGTTCAGCAGGCCGGCGAGACCCGCTTCACGGCGCTGCGCCCTGAAGGTGAGCCTCTCAAGGTGCGCTTGGCCATGCCCGGACGCCACAACGCGCAAAACGCCATGGCCGCCGTTGTGGTGGCCACCGATGCCGGCGTCAGCGACGCCGCGATTCAGCGCGGGCTTGCCGGTTTTGCCGGCGTGGGGCGTCGTTTTCAGGTGCACGGCGACTATCCGCTGCCCGGCGGTGGCGCACCGGTGATGCTGGTTGACGACTACGGTCATCATCCGCGCGAGGTGGAAATGGTCATCGAGGCAGTGCGCTCCGGCTGGCCCGAGCGGCGCCTGGTGATGCTCTACCAGCCGCATCGCTATACCCGCACGCGGGATCTCTACGAGGATTTTGTGCGCGTGCTGTCCGGGGTGGATACGCTGCTGCTGCTGGATGTCTACAGCGCCGGCGAAGCGCCGATTCCCGGCGCCGACGGCCGCACGCTTGCCGGTTCGCTGCGCCAGCGCGGCGAGGTCGATCCGCTGTTTGTCGAACATAAAAGCGAGCTGGCGGGCCTTTTGACCAACGTGCTGCGTCCCGGCGATATTTTAATCACCCAGGGCGCCGGGGATATCGGCGGTATTTCACTGACCCTGGCCCAGGCCAGGCTACTGCTTGACGAGGTGACGCTGTGAGCCAACCGCTGACGTCTCATTTTTCGGTACCGCACGCCGCAGCCGGCGCGTCGCCGGTTGTCGTGGTGTATGGCGGCACCTCCGCCGAGCGTGAGGTGTCGCTGCAAAGCGGGGCAGCGGTGCTGGCCGCGCTCAAGCGCAGCGGCGTGGACGCGGTGGGCTATGATCCTTGCGATCACGGCCTGGCCGGCCTTGAACGGCTGGCCCCGTCCACGGTGTTTATTGCGCTGCACGGGCGCGGCGGCGAAGACGGCTCGCTGCAGGGGGCGCTTGAGCTTTTGGGCATTCCCTATACCGGCAGCGGCGTGCTGGCCTCGGCGCTGGGTATGGACAAGGCACGCACCAAGCAGGTGTGGCAAGCGCTCGGCCTGCCGACGCCGGAAAGCATCATGCTGGACAGCGCCGCCGAGTGGCCGGCGGTAGCCGCGCGGCTGGGCCTGCCGCTGATCGTCAAACCCGTGCACGAAGGCTCTACGCTGGGCATCAGCATCGTCAATAGTGTGGCCGAGCTTGAAGCGGCCTATCACGAGGCCGCGCGCTTTGACGCCCGGGTCATGGCAGAGCGCTTCGTTCAGGGCGAGGAATATACCGTATCGATCCTTGGCGATCGCGCGCTGCCGGCCATTCGGGTCGAGGTGCCGGGCGGCTTTTACGACTACAACGCCAAGTATCTGTCCGATACGACTCGCTATCATCTGCCCTGCGGGCTTGACGAGACAGCACAAGCCGAGCTTGCCGCGCTCTGCCAAAAGGCGTTTGCCGCAATAGGCGGCGAAGGCTGGGGGCGGGTGGACGTGATGCGCGATGCTCAGGGGCGCTTCTGGCTGATTGAAGTCAACACCGTGCCGGGCATGACCGACCACAGCCTGGTGCCCCAGGCGGCGGCCCACGTGGGCATCCGCTTTGACCGGCTGGTTGGCGAGATTCTGGCAACCGCAGGGTCTGCGAGGCGGGATGCACAAACGTAGCGCCTGGCTTGGCCTTGTGCTGCTGGCGCTGATGCTTGGCGCCGGCGGCCGGGCGCTATGGCTGTGGCTGGATACGCCGGTCGAGCGGGTAGCGGTGCGCGGCGACTGGGAGTACGCCAGCGTAGGCTACCTGCGCCAGCAGCTGGCGCCGCTGGTGCGCGATACTCGCTGGCTCTCGGTGGACCTCGCTGAGCTGCGCCGCTCGGCGCTGGGCATCGGCTGGGTCAAGGAGGTGCGTATTTCGCGTCAGTGGCCGGATGCGCTGGTGTTTGAGCTTGTCGAACAAACGCCGGTGGCGCGCTGGAACGACGACCGGCTGCTCAACGCTGCGGGCACGCCCTTTGTCTTTGCCCCGCTTGCCCCGCCTGCCAGGCTGCCCGATCTCGCCGGCCCGCCCGGCAGCAGCAAGGAAGTGCTGCGCTATTACCAAACGCTGGAAAAGCGGCTGTCTTCTCTTGATCTGGCGCTTGATCAGCTGCGTCTGGAACCGCGAGGCGCTTGGCGTCTGCAGCTTGACGACGGTGCTTGGGTGATGCTTGGCCGCCGCCAGCACGATGCGCGCCTGGCCCGCCTTACGGCGGCCTGGCGACACGAGCTTGGCCCGTATGCCAAGGCGATTCGCTACGTTGACCTGCGCTACCCCAACGGCGTGGCCGTGGCCTGGCACGGTGACTCTCCGCGGGCGGATACGACGCCTTGAGCAGCGCATGCAAGAATAGGTGCAACAAACCGATCGTTAACGGTGCAAATACGTGGGCCGGGGTTTAATTTGTGACCTGTTCTCAGTATTGTGGCGTGCAGTAGTCGTTAGACCGTTGTTATTTCGATATCATACTACTAGGCACCGCCGTTATCATGACGGTAATCGGTGACAAATCCGGTCAGCTATCATCCAGCGGGCTAACGCCGCTTGGCCGCTGGCCATAGCGGCTCAATATGTAGATTAAGGTGACAAGGAGAATTCCCGGCTCATGGCAGGCTCATCCAGCGTATCCAGCATGGTGGTCGGGTTGGACATCGGAACGTCCAAAGTCGTTGCGATCGTCGGCCAGCCTACCGATGACGGTGGCATCGAGATTGCCGGGATCGGCTCCCACCCCTCGCACGGCATGAAGCGCGGCGTCGTCATCAATATTGAATCAACGGTGCAATCCATCCAGCGCGCCGTTGAAGAAGCCGAGCTGATGGCCGGCTGCGATATACACTCGGTCTATGTGGGTATCGCCGGCAGCCACATCAGCTCGATGAACTCCGACGGGGTCGTGGCCATCAAGGAGCGTGAAGTCAGCGCTTTGGATATCGAACGCGTGATCGACTCGGCCCGGGCGCGCGCCGTCTCTGAAGGCCAGCGCGTTCTCCACGTGCTTCCCCAGGAGTTTTCCATCGACGCTCAGGGCGGTATCCGCGAGCCGCTGGGCATGTCGGGTGTCCGCCTGGAAGCCCAGGTGCACCTGGTCACCGCAGCGGCCAACGCCGTGCAAAACATCGAAAAGTGCGTGCGCCGCTGCAGTCTTGACGTGGACGCCACCATACTTGAACAGCTGGCCTCCAGCATGGCCGTGCTTACCGCCGACGAGCGTGAGCTCGGGGTGTGCATGGTGGATGTCGGCGGCGGCACTACCGACATGGCGATTTTCACCGAAGGCGCCATTCGCCACACTGCGGTCATTCCCATCGCCGGCGATCAGGTCACCAACGATATCGCCATGGCGCTGCGTACGCCGACTCAGCACGCCGAAGAAATCAAGGTCAAATACGCCTGCGCGCTGACCGAGCTTGCCGCCAGCGACGAGATGATCAAGGTGCCAAGCGTAGGCGACCGGCCCTCGCGGGATCTGTCTCGCCAGGCGCTTGCCGAGGTGGTGGAGCCGCGCTATGAGGAGCTTTTTACGCTGGTCAAGGAAGAGCTGCGACGCAGCGGCTATGAAGACATGGTGGCCGCCGGCGTCGTGCTTACCGGCGGCACGTCGCGAATGGAAGGCGCAAGTGAGCTTGCCGAAGAAATCTTCCACATGCCGGTGCGCATTGCCTGTCCGCAAAACGTGAAAGGCCTGGCGGACGTTGTGCGCAACCCGATTTACGCCACAGGGGTGGGGTTATTGCACTACGCTTTGCAGGAAGCGCACTACGGCCACGGCCTGCAGGCGCATAGCGGCGTTGTGACTGCGCCGTCAGGACGCGGTGAACAAGGCAAGGGCGGCTCCACCGGAAAAACGCTGACGCGAATCAAGGGCTGGTTCAAGAAAAATTTCTGACAGGGTCGCAAACGCGGCTCAGGAGACGGGGCTTATGTTCGAACTGGTAGATAGCGCACCCTCTAGCAGTGCGGTCATCAAGGTAGTAGGCGTTGGCGGCGGCGGGGGCAACGCCGTCAATCACATGGTGGAAAGCAACATCGAAGGCGTCGAGTTTATCTGCGCCAATACCGACGCTCAGGCGCTGAAACGCGTCTCCGCCAAGACTATTTTGCAGCTGGGCAGCGAAATCACCAAAGGCCTTGGCGCCGGCGCCAACCCCGAGGTCGGCCGCCAGGCCGCCATGGAAGACCGCGAGCGCATCGCTGAGCTGCTCGACGGGGCCGATATGGTGTTCATCACCGCCGGCATGGGCGGCGGCACCGGCACCGGCGGCGCGCCGGTAGTGGCCCAGGTGGCCAAGGAGCTGGGCATTCTCACCGTCGCGGTGGTGACGCGGCCGTTCCCCTTTGAAGGCCCCAAGCGCTCGCGCGCCGCCGAAGAAGGCATGAAAGAGCTCTCCGAGCACGTTGACTCGCTGATTACCATACCCAACGAAAAACTGCTTTCGGTGCTGGGCAAGAGTGCGACGCTGCTGACCGCCTTCAGCGCGGCCAACGATGTGCTGCTGGGGGCCGTACAGGGCATTGCCGAGCTGATCACCAGCCCCGGCATTATCAACGTCGACTTTGCCGACGTGCGCACCGTGATGTCGGAAATGGGCATGGCGATGATGGGCACCGGCGGGGCCACCGGCGAAAATCGCGCGCGCGAGGCGGCCGAGAAAGCTATCCGCAGCCCGCTGCTGGAAGATATCGATCTGCACGGCGCGCGGGGGATTCTGGTCAACATTACCGCCGGCCCGGACCTTTCCATCGGCGAGTTCAACGACGTCGGCGCCACGGTTCAGGAGTTTGCCTCCCAGGAAGCCACCATCGTGGTGGGAACTTCCATTGACATGGAAATGTCTGACGAGCTTCGCGTCACGGTTGTGGCAGCCGGCCTTGACGGCAATCAGGCCAAGGCCGCCGCTCGCGAGCCGGCGCGTCGTGTGGCGCAGGCCGACGCCGGCGCGGACTATCGCAAGCTTCAGCAGCCCACGGTGATGCGCCAGCAGCAGGCCGCCGCGCGTGCCGAGGCGCCTGAGGCGGAAAGCCGCTCCCGGGCGGAGAAGCGCCGCGCCGCCGAAACCGATGACTACCTGGATATCCCGGCGTTTCTGCGCCGCCAGGCCGACTGATTTTTTCCTTGCGCGACGATGACCGGCGGCAGGTAGGTTTACCTGCCGCAACATCTTTCGGCGACTTATAAGCGAGTCGCCGCGACGGCAAGCCCCGCTAGGCCTGAACGTTGCGCATATCCCTACCCACTATAATTACCCGAGTATTGACGGCACCCCATGATCAAACAGCGCACCTTGCAAAACGTTATCCGTGCTACCGGAGTGGGGCTGCACTCTGGTGAGAAAGTCCATATGGCCCTGCGCCCGGCCCCGGCCGATACCGGCATCGTCTTTGTGCGAACCGATCTGCAGCCGGCGGTGGAAGTGCCGGCGAAGGCCGGCCTGGTCGAAGACACCGTGCTGTGCACCGCACTTTGCTATGAAGGTGTCAAGGTGGCAACGGTTGAACACTTGATGGCTGCGTTTGCCGGGCTGGGTATCGATAATGCCTATGTTGACTTGAGCACCGCCGAAGTGCCGATCATGGACGGCAGCGCCAGCCCCTTTGTGTTTTTGATTCAATCCGCCGGTATCTGTGAACAGAACGCAGCGAAAAAATTTATCCGTATCAAGCAGCGAGTGTGCGTGGGCGACGACGACAAGGAAGCCGTATTTTTGCCCCACGAAGGCTTTAAAGTGTCGTTTTCCATCGACTTTGATCACCCGGTATTTGACCGGCAAAAACAGACGGCAATGATTGATTTCTCCACCACGTCCTTTGTCAAGGACGTGTCCCGGGCGCGCACCTTCGGTTTTATGCGGGATATCGAACGCCTGCGCGCCAATAATCTGGCGCTTGGGGGGAGTCTGGAAAACGCCGTGGTTGTAGATGACTATCGCATCGTCAACGAAGGCGGGCTGCGCTACGACGATGAGTTTGTCAAGCACAAGGTATTGGACGCCATTGGCGATCTGTACCAGCTGGGCCACAGCCTGATCGGCGAGTTTCGCGGAGTGAAGTCAGGGCATGCGCTGAACAACCGGCTTTGCTGTGAGCTTCTGGCCCGGCCGGAGGCGTACGAAATCGTCACTTTTGAAGAGGAACGCGCCGTGGCGCCCATTTCTTACGTGGCGCCGGCCATGGCGTAGCGACGGCTGGTAGGGTGCTGCGCTCGGCAAGGCACTGCTGTTGTTCAGGACGATTCCTGTGCACAGCAGTGCTTTTTGCCGTTCGGGTGCCGGCTTTTGTCGGCGGCCTGTTGCCTCGGGTGCTTCACTCGCGAGGCGCATGGGCAGCCAGGCGTTCCAGCGCGTTTTTCAGCTTGGGGTCAGGGGTATCTTCGGCGCACTCGTTAAGCACTCGGCCGGCGGAAGCGGGCAGGCTGCGCTGATAGCGGCGGGGCGTCTTTACCGGGCGCACCGGGCGCACCTTGAAATGCAGGCCGGTGACGCCCTCAAAGCCGGGGATGCCGTGGAGCAACGTCAGCAGGCGCGGCTGCTCGAAACGCAGCCAGGTCAGCAGAGCCGCGCGATTGCAAATCAGCGTCAGCCGGCCCTGGCGCAAACCGCCGACAAAAACGTGCTCGCGCATTGGCTCGGGCAGGGCCGCACGCAGCCGTGACTGCGCCTGCTCGATCAGGCGCGAGGCCTGCATCAGCTGGCCGATACTGCCGCGGGGCGTCAGCAGTTGTCCGATGGGCTGTGCGCGGGAACGCTTAACCTTTATACTCATGCACTTGCCTCGCGTGGATGCGCCAATTCATCAAAGCCTAGCACGCCAAGGAGCGCGACCCCAGCATGCCTGCCCAGCCGATGCTTCCCGCGATTGCCCCGCGGCCCTGCCGCCGCGGGGCTGCCGCGCGCTGGTGGCTGGCGGGGCTGCTGGTCAGCTGCCTGCTTCCGGTCGGCCTCAGCGCCGCCTGCCAGGCGGCGCGCCTCCCCGTTCGCTATGCGTATACGCTGGTGCCCACCCTGCAGCGCGTTTGTTCGCGTCGTCAGCTGCGCTATCGTTTAGCGCCGGGGCGCCGGCAGCGGCGTTTGTTTACCGCGCGTAACGGCCTGTCTTGGCGCCCTTTGCGTTTAACGGGAATGGTGGCCGCGCTTGACGTGGTGTCGCGCCGCGGGCCGCCTGTGTGCCGGCTCAACGTTTTGTTGTGCCGTGGCTAGCCCGGTGGCCGTCGCCTGGCGGCAGGTAGCCGCGCATTTTTCCTGTTTTACCGGGTGCGCTCGACGGCGTTTCCGGCCGCTATAATGGAAAGTTCATGATCAGTAACGTACTGCGCAAAGTTGTCGGCTCCAAAAACGAGCGTGAAGTCAAACGCATGCGTAAAAGCGTGCAGCATATCAACGCGCTGGAAAGCGAGTTTGAAGCGCTTGGCGATGCCGAGCTGCAGGGTAAAACCGGCGAGCTGCGCGCGCGCCTGGAGGCCGGCGAGCCGCTGGATAGCCTGCTGCCCCAGGCGTTTGCCGCGGTACGCGAGGCGAGCAAGCGCGTTATGGGCATGCGCCACTTCGACGTGCAGATGGTCGGCGGCATGACGCTCAACGACGGGCGTATCGCCGAGATGAAAACCGGCGAGGGCAAAACGCTGGTGGCCACGCTGGCCGTCTATCTCAACGCCCTGCCGGCCAAGGGAGTGCACGTAGTCACGGTCAACGACTACCTGGCCCGCCGCGACGCCGACTGGATGCGCCCGCTGTATGAATTTCTGGGCCTGACCGTCGGGGTCATTTTTTCCGGCCAGGCCAACGAGGAAAAGCGCCACGCCTATGCCTGCGATATCACCTACGGCACCAACAACGAGTTCGGCTTTGACTACCTGCGCGACAACATGGCGTTCTCGCTGGAAGAGAAGGTGCAGCGCCCACTGCATTACGCCATTGTCGACGAAGTGGACTCGATTCTCATTGACGAGGCCCGTACCCCGCTGATCATCTCCGGCGCCGTTGACGAAAACACCGAGCTTTACGGCATCGTCGATCGTCTGGCCACCCACCTTGAGCAGGGAGAAGAGCTGGAGGACGAAGACGCCACGGTAACCGGGGATTTCCTGCTCGACGAAAAGCAAAAGCAGGTAGAGCTCACCGAGCAGGGCCACAACCGGGTAGAGCAGCTGATGCGCGCAGAGCAGCTGCTGGGCGAAGACGAATCGCTCTATGCCGCGCAAAATCTGGGCCTTTTACAGCACATGCATTCAGCGCTGCGCGCCCGCCATCTTTATCAGCGCGATGTGGACTACATCATCGCCGAAGACCAGGTCGTCATCGTCGACGAGCACACCGGCCGCTCGATGCCCGGGCGGCGCTGGTCGGAAGGGCTGCACCAGGCCGTGGAAGCAAAAGAAGGCGTCACCGTTCAGCGCGAAAGCCAAACGCTTGCCTCTACGACTTTTCAAAACTATTTCCGCCTCTACGAGAAACTCGCCGGCATGACCGGCACGGCGGATACCGAGGCCTTCGAGTTTCGCCAGATTTACGGCCTGGACGTCATCGTGATCCCCACCAACCGTCCCCAGGCGCGTACCGATTACAACGACCTGGTCTACCAAAGCGCCGAGGAAAAATACCGGGCGATCATCAAGGACGTACAGGCGCAAACCGAAGCCGGCCGCCCGGTGCTGGTGGGAACGGCCTCCATCGATACCTCTGAGTACCTCGCACGGCTGATGCGCGAGGCGGGGATGCGCTTTAACGTGCTCAACGCCAAGCAGCACCAGAGCGAGGCGGAAATCATCGCCCAGGCGGGGCGTCCCGGCGCGATTACCATTGCCACCAACATGGCCGGCCGCGGCACGGATATCGTGCTGGGCGGCAACTGGGAGGCCGAAGCTGCCAAGCTTGAAAACCCCGCCCAGGCTGATATCGACGCGCTCAAGGAGGAATGGCGCAAGCGCCACGATCAGGTGCTGGAGGCCGGCGGGCTGCACGTGATCGGCTCTGAACGCCACGAATCCCGGCGCATCGACAACCAGCTGCGCGGGCGCTCCGGGCGCCAGGGAGACCCGGGCTCCACGCGGTTTTTCCTGTCCTTGGAAGACAGCCTGATGCGCCTTTTCGGCTCCGAGCGCGTCAAGCGGATGATGAAGGCGCTGGGTCTGGAAGAAGGCGAAGCCATCGAGCACAAGATGGTCTCCAACGCCGTGGAGCGCGCGCAGAAAAAGGTAGAAGGGCGCAACTTCGATATCCGCAAGCAGCTGCTGGAATACGACGACGTGGCCAACGATCAGCGTCGAGTGATCTACGAACAGCGCAACGACATCCTCCAATCCGAAGACGTGGCCGATGCCGTGGCGGGCATTCGTGAAGAGGTCATGGAAGAGGCGATCAGCAGCTTCGTTCCGCCCCAGACCCTGGCCGAGCAGTGGGACCTGCCCGGCCTGGAAGCCCATCTCAAAGCCGAGCTCAACCTGGAAGCGCCCGTCGTGCAGTGGGCCGAGCAAGACCAGCGGCTAAGCGAGGAAAAGCTGCGCGAGCGGCTGCAGGCCATGCACCGTGAAGCCTACGAGGCCAAGGTGGAGGCCGCCGGCGAAACCTTGATCCGGCGGTTTGAAAAGCAGGTCATGCTGCAGGTGCTGGATACCCGCTGGAAAGAGCACCTGCAGTCCATGGATCATCTGCGTCGCGGCATCCACCTGCGCGGCTATGCGCAGAAAAACCCCAAGCAGGAATACAAGCGCGAGGCCTTCGAGCTGTTCCAGCAGCTGCTGACCCACATCAAGGCCGACGTCACGCGGATTCTCAGCCACGTGCAGGTGCGCCAGCCCGAAGAAGTGGACGCCCTGGAGCAAGAGCGCCGCGAGGCCCTGGAGCGCGAGCAGGCCACCGCCGCCAGCCGCCACGATGAGCCGGACGACGGCGCCGATGAGGCTGCCGCCCAGGGGGAGCAGGCCCCCGGCGCCGACGGCCGCCCGGTGCGTCGGGAAGGCCCCAAGGTAGGGCGCAACGATGCCTGTCCGTGCGGTTCAGGCAAAAAATACAAGCAGTGCTGCGGCAAGCTGAGCTGAGTGTAAGCGTTGCTGCCGCCCTGTCGGCAGGCGCTCTGGATCAACGAGCCCTGG
Source organism: Halomonas cibimaris (assembly GCF_039537045.1). GTDB lineage: Bacteria > Pseudomonadota > Gammaproteobacteria > Pseudomonadales > Halomonadaceae > Vreelandella > Vreelandella cibimaris. Next base: position 51,829 of record NZ_BAAAZT010000072.1, read on the forward strand.
CGGATGCGCCCGGGCAGCAGAAAGGAGGCTTCCTTCTATGGCGGTAGGAGATATACCGTTTCCGACCATGCCGGCGCTTGACGGCGTGCGCCTGGGTACGGCCGCGGCCGGTATCAAAAAGCCCGGCCAGCGTGATCTGGTCGTCATCGAGCTGCCCGAAACGGCAAGCGTTGCCGGCGTATTTACCCGCAACGCGTTTTGTGCCGCGCCGGTACACGTCGCCAAAGCGCACCTGGCCGCCTGCCGTGAGCAGGGAAAAGCGCCGCGTTACTGGCTGATCAACACCGGCAATGCCAATGCCGGCACCGGCGAGCAAGGCATGCACGACGCCCGGGAAAGCTGTCGGGTACTGGCCGAACACGTCGGCGCTCAGCCCCACGAGGTGCTGCCGTTTTCCACCGGCGTGATCGGCGAGCCGCTGCCCATGGAGGCGCTGCTTGCCGGTATTGCCCCGGCGCTTGACGCCCGCGCCTGCCACGCGGCGGCCTGGGAGCAGGCGGCCCGGGGCATTGTGACGACGGATACGCGCATCAAAGGCGCAAGCGTTGATGTGCCGGTTGGCGCTCAGCGCGTGACGCTCAACGGGATTGCCAAAGGGTCGGGCATGATTCGGCCGGACATGGCGACCATGCTCGGCTTTGTGGTCACCGACGCCGAGATCGCGCCGGCGCTGCTGGACCGGCTGCTGTGCGAGGCGGTGGAGCATTCGTTCAACTGCATCACCGTAGACAGCGATACCTCCACCAACGATGCCTGCCTGCTGGCGGCCACCGGGTGCGGGGCCTCGATCACCCGCGACGCCGACGTGCAAGCGTTTGCCGCCGGTCTTCAGCAGGTGCTGGTATCGCTTGCCCAGGCGATCATCCGCGACGGCGAGGGTGCGACCAAGTTCGTCACGCTTGACGTCGTCGGCGCCACCGCGCGTCAGGAAGCGCTGGACGTGGCCTTTACCGTGGCGCACTCGCCGCTGGTCAAGACCGCGCTTTACGCCTCGGACGCCAACTGGGGGCGGATTCTCGCCGCGGTAGGGCGTGCGCCGGTCGCCGATTTTGACGTCGAGCGCGTCACCATTGACCTTGACGAAGTGCGCCTGGTGGAAGGCGGCGGCCGCGCGTCGGACTACACCGAGGCCGCCGGCAGTGCCGTCATGGCGCGTGAGGACATCACGATTCGCATTGATCTGGGACGCGGGGATGCGCAGGCAACGGTGTGGACCTCTGATCTGTCTCACGAATACGTATCGATCAACGCTGACTATCGTAGCTGATCACGGCCAGCGTGGCCGTGATCAGCGCAGCAAGAGGGCGCCGGCTTCCGGCCGATCAGCAAAACAGTGGAAAAAGACGCAATGAAAGCAATGGTAAAACGACGGGTTCACGTGGCTGCCGCGGCCATTATCAGCGCCGACAAGCGGAAAGTCTTGATAGCGCGCCGGCCCTCCGGCTTTGACCAGGGCGGTCTGTGGGAGTTTCCCGGGGGCAAGCTGGCCCCGTACGAAACCGGCCTGGAAGGGCTCAAGCGCGAGCTGCACGAAGAGCTGGGCGTTGAAATTACCCGGGCTCAGCCGCTGATTCGCGTGCATCATGAATACCCCGATAAGCGTATCCTGCTGGACGTCTGGCAGGTGCACGACTTTGCCGGCGAGCCGTTTGGCCGCGAAGGCCAGGCCGTACGCTGGGTGCCCATGGAAGAGCTTTCCGGCTATCCCTTCCCCGCGGCCAACCTGCCGATTCTGCGCGCGGTGATGCTGCCCAGCGAATACCTGATTACCGCCGAGGAAGCCGACGACGACGTCTTTGCCGAGCGTTTGACCCGTGCGCTGCACGAAGACGGCGTGCGCCTGGTGCAGCTGCGTGCCAAGACGCTGGATCACCCGCAGTACCTGGCACGCGCTCGCCAGGCGCTGGCGCTATGCCGGGAGTACGGCGCCCGGCTGCTGCTCAACGGTGACCCAGCGCTGCTTGAAGACATCGACGCCGACGGCATTCACTTGACCAGCGAACGGCTGCTGCAGCTGGACACGCGGCCCATACCGGCCAACAAATGGCTGGGTGCTTCGACGCACAGCGCCGAGCAGCTGGTAAAGGCCGGCGCGCTTGGCTGTGATCTGGTCACGCTTTCGCCGCTGGCGCCTACGCCCTCGCACCCGGACGCGGTACTGATGGGCTGGCACGACTTCCAGCAGTGCGTGGAGCACGCCGGTATGCCCGTCTTTGCGCTGGGGGGCATGACGCGCTTTCATGCCAACCGTGCCCGGGCTGTCGGCGCGCAGGGCATCGCCTCAATCCGTGATTTCTGGCGCTAGGCCGCTACGCTGGCGGCGCGCACCGCTGTCGTCGGGCCGGCTTTGCCCGAGCGCTTGCTGACAAGGAGCACGTGATGCTTGACCGTTTGCCTTTTCTGGTGGGATTGCGCTACGTGCGCGCCAAACGTCGCAACCATTTCATTTCGTTTATCTCACTGACCTCCATGCTGGGCCTGATGCTTGGCGTGGCCGTGCTGATTTTAGTGCTGTCGGTGATGAACGGCTTTGACCATGAGCTGCGCACGCGCATTCTGGGGATGGTGCCGCATACCAAGATCGAAGCCACCGACGGTCTCAAGGACTGGGAGGGGCTGGCCGAGCGGCTTACCCAGCGCGAGCGGGTTATCGGTGCGGCGCCCTACGTTGAGCAGCAGGGCATGTTTTCCGTCGGCGGGCGCAACCAGGGCGGCATGGTGACCGGCATCAAGCCCGGCTGGGAGGGCAAGGTCTCGATTATCGACGAGCACATGGAACGCGGCAGCCTCGATGACCTTAAGCCCGGCACCTGGAACGTGGTGCTGGGCTCGGCGCTGGCGCGCAACCTGGGCGTCGGCGTGGGCGACCGGGTAACGCTTTTGGTCCCTGAAGCCTCGATTACCCCGGCCGGGGTGTTTCCGCGCCTGAAGCGCTTTACCGTCAGCGGCATTTTCAGCGTCGGCGCCGAGCTGGACGCGCGGCTGGCGTATGCCAATCTTGCCGACATGCAAACCCTGGCCCGTACGGGCGATACGGTAGGCGGGCTGCGCCTGGAGCTCGATGACCTTTTTGCCGCCAGCCGCGAAACCCAGACCATTATCAACGAGCTGGGGCCGGGATATCGCGGCCGCGACTGGACCTTGACCCAGGGCAACCTGTTTCAGGCCATTCAGATGGAAAAGCGCATGATCGGCCTGCTGCTGACGGTGATCGTCGCTGTGGCGGCGTTCAATATCGTGTCCACGCTGGTCATGGTGGTCACCGACAAGCGTGCCGATATCGCCATTTTGCGCACCATCGGCGCCACGCCGCGCTCGATCATGGGCATTTTCATCGTGCAGGGTTTGACCATCGGCGTGATCGGCATTGCCATCGGAGTCGCCGCCGGGGTGCTGCTGGCGCTGACGGTGTCGGATCTGATCGGCTGGGTGGAGAGCGTGTTTGGCATCCACTTTCTGGATGCCGGCGTTTACTTTATCAGCGAGCTGCCCTCGCAGCTGCGCGGCGGCGACGTGCTCAACATCGTGGGAGCGGCGTTTGGCCTGACGTTTTTGTCCACGCTGTACCCCGCCTGGCGGGCGGCCCGGGTGCAGCCCGCCGACGTGCTGCGCTATGAGTGAGGATACCGCCATGACGACGACCAAAACCGCACAGGCGGCCGCGCCGAACGCCGCAAACCGGGTCATGCTGGAGTGTTGCGACGTGACCCGGATCTACAGCGAAGGCCCGGAAGATCTCACGGTGCTCGACGGGCTCTCGCTTAGCGTGCATGCCGGCGAGCGCGTAGCGATTGTCGGCAGCTCCGGCTCGGGCAAGACCACGCTGTTAAACCTGCTGGGCGGTCTTGACCGCCCCAGCCGAGGGCAGATCATCATAGCCGGCGAGCCGCTTTCCGGGCTGGGCGAGGCGGCGCTAGGGCGTTTTCGCAACTGCTACATCGGCTTTGTCTACCAGTTTCACCACCTGCTGGCCGAGTTTACCGCGCTGGAAAACGCAGCGCTTCCGCTGATCATTCGCGGCCAGCGCAAGCGCGACGCCGAAAAGCGGGCAAGAGCCCTGCTGGAACGGGTGGGCATGGCTGAACGTGCCGACCATAAGCCCGGCGAGCTTTCCGGCGGCGAGCGCCAGCGCGTGGCGATTGCCCGGGCGCTGGTGACCGACCCCGGCCTTGTGCTGATGGATGAGCCCACCGGCAATCTGGATCAGACCACCGCCTCCACCATTTTGGCTCTGATGGACGAGCTGGCCCGGGAAAGCGCCTGTGCCTTCGTTATCGTCACTCACGATACCGCGCTGGCAGCGCACCAGGATCGCGTGCTGCGCCTGGATAGCGGGTTTCTGGTGGCAGACGCCAAGGCCTGACAGCGGCGAGTCTGGGCGGCGGCAAGCTTAGTCGTCAAACTCGGCTTCAAGGCGTGCCCGGCGCCGGCGCTGGCGGCGTTTCCAGTGCCGGGAGACGTGCCAGCGCCAGATAAGCCGGATCGCCAGGTTGGCCAGCGCTGCCAGTACTACCGCGGATAGCAGCGAGCCAAGAAAAAGCGCGGGCACGATGTCGTGTATTTGCTCGGTAAGCCAGCGTATAGACAGGCGCATCGGGGCGATGCGTACGGGGGCGTCGAGAAACAGCGAGCCCAGCCGGTAGTTGGCGTAAAAGATCAGCGGCATGGTCAGCGGGTTGGTAATCCACACCAAACCCACCGCCAGCGCCAGGTTGCAGCGGCTCAGGCGAGCGCCGATGGCAGCGGCAAGCATCTGAAACGGAATGGGCAAAAGCGCACAGAATATGCCCACGCTGAAGGCGTTGGCGACGCTTCGGCGGGTGAGCAGCCAAAGCCTCGAATCAGCGATCAGCGGCGCCATGAAACGCAGCGAGCGCTGGCGTTTCAGCGTATCGGGACGGGGCATGTAGCGCTGCAGAAAACGGCGCGGCATGATGAGGACTCTGGCCTGCGAAGTGCCCCATTATCCATATAGTGGACGGCTTCGGCTATGCAGGCGTAACGGCTACGCAAGTCCCAGGGAGCGGGCAGGCAATGGCGGAGGAGACGCGAAGCGTAACGGGCGGGCTGCGCCGGCGCATGGGGCTGGCCTTGCCTCTGGCCGCCGCCGCACTGCTGGGAGTCGGGCTGGCGGCCACGGATATAGCCGGCCACTATCCGCGGCTGGCCGGCGCGTTGCCGGTGGCGGCGGTGCTGGTGGCGGGGCTTGTCGGACGGCGCCGGCCGCTGTGGGCGATAGGGCTGGCAGTGGCGCTGCTGACCGCCGGCAGCGTTATCCACGAACAGGCCCGCCGGCTGCCCGCCGGGCTCAGCGGTGCCGACCTCAGTGTCAGCGCTCGGGTAATCGAGACCAGTAACCGCGCGGGTATAACGCGTTTGCGACTGGCGATCCGGCGCTGTCAGGCCCCGGCCGGGCTGCCGCGCTGCGATGAACTGGGCAACGTCCGGGTCAGCGTTTACGGCGAGGCGCCCATGCGCCGGGGCGAACGCTGGCAGATGACCCTGCGCCTGCGGCCGCCCCACGGGTTTCGCAACCCCGGCGCCTTCGATTACCAGGCCTGGCTGTGGCGCGAGGGCATTCACGCTACCGGCTACGTGCGTAAGCACCCGGCGCCGGTGCGTATCGCACCGGCCACGGCCGCGCTCAAGCCCGGGGCGCTGGCCTACATCGACCGCCACACAGAGGATGCCGTCACCCGCCGCTGGCTGGCCGCGCTGACGCTGGGTGACAGCGATGCGCTGACGCAGCACGACTGGCAGATGTTAAACGCCAGCGGCACCACCCACCTGGTGGTGATTTCCGGGCTTCACGTAGGGCTGGTGGCCGGGTTCGGCCTGTGGCTGGCGCGCGCGCTTGCCCGCCGGGTCTCGCCTGCTAACTGGCGTCTGCGCGTCTGGCCGTGGTGGTTTGCCGGCGCCTGTGCCGTGGCCTACGCCTGGCTTGCCGGGCTGTCTCCGCCGGCCGTGCGGGCCATGGTCATGGCGCTGGTGGGCCTTTGGGCCCTGGCTGGACGCCACGCGCCCGGCGCCTGGCAGGCGTGGTGGCTGGCGATAGCCGTGATCGCGATATGCGATCCTCTTGCCGTGTGGCGCCCGGGATTCTGGCTTTCGTTTGTTGCCGTGGCCTGGCTGATGGTGATCTGGCAGGGAAGGCGGCGGCCGGCCGGATGGCGCGGCTGGCTGTGGGCGCTGTGCCGTTCTCAGCTGCTGCTCGCCCCGCTCATGGCCGCGGCGGTGCTGCTGGCGTTTGGCCGGGTAGCGCCGCTGGCGCCGCTGATCAATCTGCTGGCCGTGCCCTGGGTGAGCATGGTGATGGTGCCGCTGGCGCTGCTGGGCTGGCTGGCCGCTCCGCTGCCCTACGCCAGCACGCTGCTTTGGGGGCTGTTCGGCCAGGCGCTCGATTTGCTGCGCGCGCTGCTGGCGTTTGCCGTCAAGCTGGCACCGCTATGGGAACCGGCAGCCGAGCAGGTGACCGTCCTTGCCGTGTCGCTGGCGTTGGCTGCGCTGTGCTGGGGGCTGCCGGCCGTGCCCCGATGGCTGCGCGCGGGCAGCGTGCTGCTGGTGGCGCTGATGCTCGCTATGCCGTCGTCGCCGGCGCTGCCCGACGGCGCGCTGCGGGTGCGAGTGTATGACGTAGGGCAGGGCCAGCTGATCGAGCTGCGCACTCGCCGTTCGCGCACGCTTTTTGATGCCGGCCCGCGCTTTCGTTCAGGCTTTATGCCGCTGACGACCCTGTGGCCGCCGGGGCAGCGTTTTGACCGGGTGATTGTCAGCCACGCGGATACCGATCACGCCGGCGGCGCGGCCGCGCTTGCCCGGGATCATCAGGTAGAGCGCTGGCTGGCCCCGCTAGCAAGCACCGTGACAGCCGAGCGCAAGCCTTGCCGGCGCGGCCAGCGCTGGCAGCAAGACGGCGTGACGTTTACGCACCTGTGGCCGCCGGCAGGTGAGCCCGGCGAACTGTCAGCCAACGACCGTTCCTGCGTGCTCCAGGTCGTTGCAGGCGAGCACCGGCTATTGATCACCGGTGACGTGGGCGCCCGGGTCGAACGGCGGCTGCTGACAGCGGCCGACGTGCCGGTCAGCGTGCTGGTGGCCGGCCACCACGGCAGCGCCACGAGTTCCGGCGTGCAGTTTGTGCGGACCGCTGCCCCGCGCCACGTCGTGTTTAGCGCCGGGCGAGATAACCGCTTCGGGCACCCGGCGGATGCGGTGGTGCGTCGCTTTCGCGAGCAGCAAAGCTGCCTTTGGAGCACCGCTCACGACGGCGCGCTGACGTTCTGGCTGGTCCCGGGCGAGCCGCTTCGCGCGCAGGCCGAGCGTAAAGTGCTGCGGCGCGGGCGGTGTTGAAGGGCGCCGGGTTAAGGTAGAATCGCGCTATTGTCCATTAGCGTCGGGAGTCCGCGTGAACGAAACAGGTTGGATGATCTATCGACGCCTGCTGGGCTACGTCAAACCGCACTGGCGGGCGTTTGCCCTGGCCGTGACGGGGTTTGCCATTTATGCCGCGTCAAGCACGGCTCTGGCTGAGCTGATGAAGCGCCTGATTGACGGCATTCAGAACCCGGACGCTGCCTTCCGTGTCTTTCTGCCGCTGTTTGTGATCGGCATGTTCGCCGCCCGCGGGCTGGGGACTTTTCTGAGTACCTACTTTATGGCCTACGTCGGGCGCTACGTGATCCATACGCTGCGCTGCGACGTCTTTGCCCATATGCTGCGCCTGCCGGGCATCTTCTTTGATCATCATTCAAGCGGGCATCTGGTTTCACGGGTGACCTATCACGTGGAGCAGGTGGCCGGCGCGGCCACCAAGGCGGTGACGATTCTGCTGCGCGAAGGCCTTTTCGTGGTAGGGCTTTTGGGCTATCTGCTGTGGACCAACTGGCTTTTAACGCTGCTGTTTCTGGCCGTCACGCCGCTGATCGCGCTGGTGGTCAGCTACGTCAGCAAGCGCTTTCGGCGTATTTCCCGGCGGATTCAGCACTCCATGGGGGATGTGACTCATGTGGCCTCTGAAGCGCTTTCCGGCTATCGCGTGGTGCGTACCCACGGCGCTGAGGCCCACGAAATCCGCCGCTTTGAGGCGGTCAGCGAAGAAAACCGCCGCCAAAGCATGAAAGAAGCCGTCACCAAGGCGGCAAGCTCGCCGGTGATTTTGATGCTGGTGGCCGTATCCATGGCCGTGCTGGTGTGGGTGGCCATGGCGCCTTCGCTGCTCAACGACATGACCCCGGGGGAGTTTGTCGCCTTCATTACCGCCGCCGCCCTGATGGTCAAGCCGGTGCGCCAGCTCACCGAAATCAACAGCCAGATACAGAAGGGCATTGCCGCGGCCACCGAGCTTTTTGGCCTGATCGACGAGCCCACCGAAGACGACAGCGGCGAGCGCCTGCCTCAGCGTTTGCGCGGCGATATCCGCTTTCACGACGTGCGCTTTCGCTACGCCGACGACCAGCCCGACGTGCTCCACGGGATCAATCTGGACGTGGCCGCCGGCGAGCTCATCGCCATCGTTGGGCGCTCGGGCAGCGGCAAGTCAACGCTTGCCAGCCTGCTGCCGCGCTTTTATACCTGCACCGGCGGGCGCATTACCATTGACGGCGTTGACGTTGCCGACTACCAGCTGGGTCCGCTGCGCCGCCAGATTGCCCTGGTGTCTCAGCAGGTAACGCTGTTTAACGCCAGTATCGCCGACAACATCGCCTACGGCACCGCTGATCCTGATCCGGCCGCCATCGAAGCGGCGGCCCAGGCGGCGTACGCCCACGAGTTTATCGATGCGCTGCCTGAGGGCTACCAAGCGCGCGTGGGGGATAACGGCGTGATGCTGTCCGGCGGGCAGCGCCAGCGTCTTGCCATTGCCCGGGCGATTTTCAAAAACGCGCCGATTCTGGTGCTGGACGAGGCGACCTCGGCGCTGGATACCGAGTCCGAGCGCTATATTCAGCAGGCCCTTGAGCACGTCTGCCACGGGCGCACCACTTTGGTAATTGCCCACCGCCTGTCGACCATTGAACGCGCCGACCGCATTGTCGTCATGGAGCAGGGCCGAGTGATTGAGCAGGGCACTCACCGCGAGCTGCTCGAAGCCGACGGCGCCTATGCTGCGCTGCATAGGCTGCAGTTTCAGGACGCCGCGTGAGCCTGGCCGAGCGCTGGGTCAACGCGGCCTATCGGGGCAGTCGGTGGCTGTCTTTGCTGCGCCCCCTGGCCGCGCTGTATCGTCTGGCGTTAGCGCGCCGCCGGCGGGCCTATGTCGCGGGCAAAAAGGCCGCCTGGCGCGCCCCGGTGCCGGTGATCGTGGCGGGCAATATTACCCTTGGCGGCACGGGCAAATCGCCGCTGGTGGCCTGGCTTGTGCGCTGGCTTGGCCAGCGGGGCTATTCGCCGGGGGTGATCACCCGCGGCTACGGCGGCCGAGCGGACTATCCGCTCTGGGTCACGCCGGACACGCCGCCGGCGCAAAGCGGCGACGAGCCTTTGATGCTGGCGCAGCAGACCGGGGCGGCGGTTGTGGCCGACCCTTGCCGCGCACGCGGGGTTAGAGCGCTGGTGGATGCCGGCTGCGACATCGTCGTAAGCGACGACGGGCTGCAGCACCTGGCGCTGGCGCGAGATATCGAACTGGCCGTGGTGGACGGCGCCCGAGGGCTGGGCAACGGCCAGTGCCTGCCGGCCGGCCCCCTGCGCGAGCCGCCCGAACGGCTGCAAAGCGTGGACGCGGTGCTGGTCAACGGCCCGTTGGCCGCGCCTTTAAGCGTGGCCGCGCAGCCCATGCACCTGGCGCCGACGCGCTGGCGCCGGCTGGCCGACGGGCAAACGTTTGCGCTTAGCCCGCTGCCGTTTGCGCTGCCGGTGCGCGGTGTGGCCGGCATCGGCCGGCCGGCGCGCTTTTTTGCCACCCTGGAAGCGCTGGGCGTGCACGGTCGCTGGCAGGGCTATGCCGATCATCACCGCTTCACGGCCGAAGAGCTCAAGGCCGATAACGGGCAGGCGCTGGTGATGACGGCCAAGGACGCGGTGAAATGCCGGGAGCTGGCCCCGCCGGACAGCTGGGTGCTGGACGTCGAGGCCGTGCTGCCCGCTGACTTTGAACGCTGGCTGGCCGCACGGCTGTCAGCTCTTACCTGCAGGAGACAGGCTTATGGATAAACAACTGCTGGCGATGCTGGTATGCCCCTTGTGCCAGGGCAAGCTTGACTATGTGCGCCAGGCCGATGAGCTTTATTGCCGCTATGACGGCCTGGCGTATCCGATAAAAGACGGCATTCCGGTCATGCTGGCCGAAGAGGCGCGGCCGCTGAGCGTGGATGAAAAACTGCCGGCATCGGCGGGCCGCCAGGGAGACGCTTGAATGGCAGTGCCGGCGTTTATTGCGGTGATTCCCGCACGCTACGCCTCGACCCGGCTGCCGGGCAAGCCGCTTCTGCCCATTGCCGGCGAGCCCATGATTGCCCATGTCTGGCGGCGCGCCTGGCAAAGCGGGGCCGCACGCGTGGTGGTTGCCACCGATGACGCGCGTATTCGCGATGCGCTACGGCCCTACGGCGCCGAAGTGGTCATGACGCAAAAGGACCACGCGACAGGCACCGACCGGCTGGCCGAGGTAGCCGAGGCGCTGGCGCTTGACGACGAGGCTTTGGTGGTTAACGTCCAGGGCGACGAGCCGCTGCTGCCCCCGGTGCTGATCGATCAGGTTGCCGCGCGGCTGGCCGACGACGCCGAGGCGTCGATGGCCACGCTCGCCGAGCCGCTCACAGAAGTGGCTTCGCTGTTTAATCCCAACGTGGTCAAGGTGGTGCGAGCCTTTGATGGCCGGGCGCTGTACTTTTCCCGGGCGCCGGTGCCCTGGGACCGCGAACACTTCAGCGGCCCGCCGGCGATGCTGGCCACCGATGCCTGGCTGCGCCATATCGGCATCTATGCCTACCGCGCGGCGTTTTTGCACGCCTTTCGCGACTGGCCGCCGGCGACGCTTGAGCAGCTCGAACAGCTTGAGCAGCTGCGTGCGCTACAGCGCGGCCATATCGTGCAGGTCGCGCTGGCGTGCGTGAACAATCCGCCCGGTGTGGATACGCCGGATGATCTGGCGCGGGTGCGCCACCTGATCGCGGCTTGTGACCATCATTCTGACGGGGAGCCATCATGAAGGTGCTATTTGTCTGCCTGGGCAATATCTGCCGTTCGCCGAGCGCTGAAGGCGTGTTTCGCCGGGCGGTAGAGCAGGCAGGGCTTGCGCTGCGTATTACCGTGGATTCGTGCGGGATCGGCGACTGGCACGCGGGTAATCCGCCCGACGAGCGGGCGCAGGCGGCGGCCAGGCGTCGGGGAATCGACATCAGCGGCCTGCGCGCACGCCAGCTTCGGCGTGAAGACTTTTACGCGTTCGACTACATCCTGCCCATGGACTACGGCAACCTGCGCGATATTCGCGCCATGGCGCCGGACGCGCACGGCGCACACATCGAGCTTTTTTTGGCGTTTGCCGGTATACCTCAAGGCGAAGTGCCGGACCCGTATTACGGCGGCGAGCAAGGCTTTGAAGAGGTGCTCGATATGATTGAGGCGGCCTCCCAGGGCCTGGTCGAGCACATTCAGGCCGCTGGCTAATGCAGCCGTCGGTACCGCGGCTGTGGCAGCCTGACCGGGATCTTACCTGGGCGAATACGCTGGGCCTGCCGTGCCGGGCGGCGTTTTTTGCCGCGCCGACAACGCTTGGCGCCCTGCGCGACTGCCTGGGCGACGCGCGCCGGGCAGGGCACCGCGTTACTTTGCTTGGCGGCGGCAGCAACGTGCTGCTGCCGCCCAGGCTCGGCGGGGCGGTAGTGCGCCCGGCGCTTCGCCAGTGGTGGCTGGAGCGTGCAGGCGAGCGGGTCCGGGCCTACGCAGGGGCGGGGGTGAACTGGCACGGGCTGGTCATGGCGCTCGCCGCCCGCGGGCTCTGGGGGCTGGAAAACCTGGCGCTGATTCCCGGCGACTGCGGCGCCGCGCCGGTGCAAAACATCGGCGCCTACGGAGTGGAGCTGGCCGATGTGCTCTACGCCGTTGACGTGATGTCTCTAAGCGACGGCCGGATGCGTCGGCTATCGCGCCGCGAATGCCGCTTTGGCTATCGCGACAGCATTTTCAAACGCTCGCTGGCAGGCGAGGTGGTAATCACCCGCCTGGTGCTCGAACTTGAGCGCACCCCCCGGCCGGTGCTGGGGTACGGCGACCTGGCCGCGCGGGTCGGGCCGGCGCCCAGCGCGCTGGACGTGGCGCAGGCGGTGAGCGCCATTCGCCGGGAAAAGCTGCCCGATCCTCGCTATATGCCCAACGCCGGCAGCTTTTTCAAAAACCCGATAGTGGACGAGGCGCTCGCCCGGCGGCTGCAGCACGCCTACCCTGATATGCCGCACTTTCCCCAAACGGGCGGAGGCTATAAGCTCGCCGCCGGCTGGCTGATCGAGCGCTGTGGCCTGAAAGGGCGGCGCTTCGGCGCTTTTGGTATACACCCGCGCCAGGCGCTGGTGCTGGTCCATTTTGGCGGCGGCGATCGCGCCGGGCTGGCACGCGTGGCCAAGCAGGTTGCCGATGCGGTCGAGGCACGCTTCGGCGTGGCGCTGGAAATCGAGCCGCGCACGATCAAGGCGTAAGACGGCAGGCAACAGGCACGAAAAAGGCGCCCGCGGGCGCCTTTTTATTATGCCAAGGGCTGGCGATCCGAGCGGTTAACGCGCGATATGCTGGTACTCGCCGGCATCCGCGGTCGTGCGGCTTACCACCAGAATGGCAAGGAAAGAAGCGATAAAGCCGGGAATGATTTCATAGACGCCGGGGCCGCCCATAAAGCTTGCGTTCCAGCCCAGTGCAATCCAGACCATGACGGTCACCGCCCCGACAACCATGCCGGCGATGGCGCCGGCGCCGTTGGTCCGCGACCACATCAGCGAAAGGATGATAAGCGGGCCAAAGGCGGCGCCAAAGCCGGCCCAGGCGTTGCTTACCAGGCCGAGCACCTGAGACTGCGGGTTAGACGCAATGGCAGCGGCTACCAGGCCTACGATGACCACGCTTACCCGGCCGATACCCACGGCCTCTTTTTCCGTGGCGTCTTTACGCAAAAACAGGCGATAGAAGTCTTCGGTAAGCGATGAAGAGGCCACCAAAAGCTGGCTGGAAATGGTGCTCATGATAGCGGCCAGCAGTGCCGCATAGAGAAAGCCTGTGATCAGCGGATGAAACAGCAGCTCGGCGAGGATAATAAAGATGGTTTCCGGATCTTCGATGTCCATGCCGTTGCGGATCGCGTAGGCGCGGCCGAGCACGGCCATGGAGCCCGCCCCGAGAAGCGAGATGAACATCCAGCTCATGCCGATGTTGCGCGCTGCGGGCACGTCTTTCAAACGGCGAATGGCCATGAAGCGCACGATGATGTGCGGCTGTCCGAAATAGCCAAGCCCCCAGGTCACCGCCGAGAGCCAGCCGATAAACGTCAGCCCGTCGGTCCACGAGAGCAGGGTGGGGTCGGTTTCGTTGAGGATTTCCGACGCCTGGGCAAACCCGCCGCCGCCTTCGCCAAAGAGCACAACCAGCGGCATGATCACCAGCGCCAGCATCATGATGCAGCCCTGTACGAAATCCGTCATGCTCACGGCCAGAAAGCCGCCGATAACGGAATAGGCCAGCACGATGCCCAGCGTGAGAATAATACCGGCCGAGTAGTCGCTGATTCCCCCGATGTTGAGCACGTCGGTAAACGCGCTTTCAAACAGCTTGCCGCCCGCTACCAGCCCTGACGCTGTGTACACCGCGAAAAACACCACGATTACAATGGCCGATACGGTCCGCAGCGGTATGGCCCGGGTAGGGAAGCGGTTGGCCAGAAACTGCGGGATGGTGATGGCGTTGCCGTAGTGCACGGTCTGTTCGCGAAGGCGCGGTGCCACCAGAATCCAGTTGGCAAAGGCCCCGACAAACAGCCCTATGCCGATCCAGGCGGAGGCGAAGCCGGAGACAAACATGGCCCCGGGCAGCCCCAGCAGCAGCCAGCCGCTCATGTCGGATGCGCCGGCGGAAAGTGCTGCCACCGGCGCGCTCAGCGAGCGGCCGCCGAGTATGTAGCCCTCCGAGGTCGACGTTGAAGCGCGCATGGCATAAAAGCCGATGCCCAGCATGAGGGCGAAATACGTAAACAGGCTGATCCAGACGCCAATTGCCATGATGATCCCTCCGGTTTGATGCTTGCTGTGTTGTTGTTCTAGTCGTTTCCCATGGCCAGCAGGGAAGCATTACCGCCAAGCGCCGCCGTATTGTTGGTGACGGTTTTTTCCGAGGCAAAGCGCTGCAGATAGTTGGGACCGCCCGCCTTGGGGCCGGTGCCTGAAAGCCCTTGGCCGCCGAACGGCTGTACGCCAACGACGGCACCGATGATGTTGCGATTGATATAGACGTTGCCGGCGCGGATTTTCCGCGCGATATCGGCAGCGAAAGCGGCATTGCGGCTGTGAACGCCAAACGTCAGCCCGTAGCCGCGCGCATTGATGGCGTCGATGACCTGATCGAGCTCGCTGGCCTTGTAGCGCACGATGTGCAGGATAGGACCGAATTTTTCGCTTTGCAGCGCGTCGATGCCGTCAATGGCAAACGCCGTGGGTGCGACGAACGTGCCGTGCTGGGTGGCCTCGTCGTCCAGCGGCGTCTGGGCAATCAGCCGGCCCTGGGCTGTCAGCGCATCGATATGCGCCTGGAGCTGTTCCCGGGCGTCTTCGTCGATCACCGGCCCCACATCGGTGCCCAGATCACGCGGGTCGCCCACGCGCAGCTCGGCCATGGCGCCTGTCAGTATGCCGATAACGCGATCGGCCACGTCTTCCTGCAGGTAGAGCACGCGCAGCGCCGAGCAGCGCTGCCCGGCGCTTTGGAAAGCCGACTGGATAACGTCGACGACCACCTGTTCGGGCAGGGCGGTGGAGTCCACGATCATGGCGTTGAGCCCGCCGGTTTCGGCGATCAGCGTGGGCAGCGGGGCGTTTTCCCGCGCGGCCAGCGAGCGGTTGATGACCTGAGCGGTGTCGGTGCCGCCGGTAAAGGCGACCCCGGTAATGCGCGGATCACCGGTGAGCACGCTGCCCACGGTCTTGCCGTCGCCGGGCAGCAGCTGTACTACGTTGCGCGGCATGCCGGCGGCGTAGAGCAGCTCAACAACGCGATGGGCAATCAGCGATGTCTGCTCGGCGGGCTTGGCCAGCACGGTGTTGCCCGATACGGCGGCGGCGACCATCTGGCCGCAGAAAATGGCCACGGGGAAGTTCCACGGGCTGATGGCGGCAAACACGCCCTTGCCGCCCATCTGCAGGGTGTTGGATTCGCCGGTGGGGCCGGGCAGCTCAATCGCCTCGGCAAAAATGTCTTCGGCGCGCATGGCGTAGTAGCGGCAGAAATCCACCGCTTCCTTGATTTCATCCACGCCGTCGGTGAGAAGCTTGCCGCCCTCTCGGGAGCACAGCGTCATCAGCTCGGCCATGTGGGATTCCAGCAGATCGGCAAAGCGGCGCAGAATGGCGGCGCGCTCGGTAGCCGGCGTGGCCTCCCAGTCGGCAAACGCGGCCCAGGCGGCGTCGAGCGCGCGGGCGGTTTGCTCGGCGGTCACCCATTGGATGCTGCCCAAACGCTGGCGCCGATCAAAAGGGCAGGTGACGGCGTGGGTGCTGGCGGCGTTGTCTTCTACCTCAAAGGCCAGCAGCGGCCGGGCGGTGTAGGTTTTATCCATAAACCCGGCCATCTGCTCCATGAGCGGGTCGTAATGGCTGCGAATGTTGAGGTTGACCCCCCGGGCGTTGGGCCGCCGCGGGCCGTAAAGATGCTGGGGTAGCAAAATGCGCGGGTTGGAATAGGTGTCGTGGGCGGCCAGGGTGTCAACGGGGTGCTCGCACAGAGACTCCACGGGTACGTCCGGATCGACGATCTGGTGGACGAACGAAGAGTTGGCGCCGTTTTCCAGCAGCCGGCGTACCAGGTAGGGCAGCAGGTCCTTGTGCGCGCCGACCGGGGCGTAAATGCGGCAGTAGGTGCCCTGGGGCGCGCGCTTGAGTGCGGCGTCGTAAAGCGCCTCGCCCATACCGTGCAGGCGCTGGAACTCGAACGGCCGATCGTAGCGGTTGGCGTGGTCGAGAATGGCGGTGACGGTGTGGGCGTTGTGCGTGGCGAACTGCGGGAAAATGCGGCCCTGGGTATCGTGGGACAGCAAAAACTCGACGCAGGCAAGGTAGGCCACGTCGGTGCCGGCCTTGCGGGTGAATACCGGATAGCCCTCGACGCCGAGCTGCTGGGATTCCTTGACCTCGGTATCCCAGTAGGCGCCCTTGACCAGCCTAAGCGGGATTTCATCGCCCTGCTGGTCGGCCAGCCGGTTGACGTAGTGCAGCGTAGGCAGGGCGCGCTTGGCGTAGGCCTGCACCACCAGCCCGAAGCGTCCCCAGCCCCGGGCGGCGTCGCTTTCGTAGACCGCGCGGAAGACTTCCAGGGAGAGCTCCAGGCGGTCCACCTCTTCGGCGTCGATGGTAAGCTCAACGTCCAGCGCCCGGGCGGTGCTGACCAGCTCTTTGACGGTCTCCACCAGCTCGGTGAGAATCTGTTCCCGGCGGCCGAACTCGTAGCGCGGGTGCAGGGCAGAAAGCTTGATGGAAACCGACGGCGCCGGCGTGGCGTCGCTTAGATGTTCGCGCGTTTTGCCCACGCGGCGGATGGCGTTTTGGTAGTCGCTGAAGTAGCGCCGGGCGTCGTCCCGGGTGCGCGCGGCTTCGCCGAGCATGTCGTAGGAATAGGTGTAGCCCTTGTCGAACAGCGGCTTTGAGCGCTTTAAGGCCTCGTCGATATCGCGGCCGAGCACGAACTGGCGGCCCATGATCTTCATGGCTTCCACCATGGCGCGGCGAATCACCGGCTCGCCCATGCGGTTGACCATGCGGTTGATAAACCCGGCGGGCTGGCCGTCTTTGTCGTCGTCAAGCTTGAGCACTCGCCCGGTCATCAAAAGCCCCCAGGTCGAGGCGTTGACCATCCACGATTCGCTTTTGCCGACGTGGGCGTTCCAGTCGGCGGGGCCAAGCTTGTCTTCAATCAGGGCGTCCGCGGTGGCCTTGTCGGGAATGCGCAGCATGGCCTCGGCCAGACACATCAGCATCAGCCCTTCGTGGGTGTCCAGGCTGTACTGCTGAAGCAGCTCGTCGATGGTGTCGACGGCCGTGTCCATGTTGCGCACTTCACGCACCAGCGAAGCGGTGTCCTCTTCTATGCGGGAGAAGGCCTCGCGGTCGGTGTCCAGCAGCTTGACCAGCTCGTGGACAAAACGATCCTCGTCGACAATATAGTGCTGGCTGATACGCTCTAACAGCGTATCGGGATCGGTTTGCCAGGTGGCTGAGTCACGCAGTGTCTTGGCATTGAGCATTGAAGCCCCCGGAAGAAGAGGTGTGATCGGATAGTACGCTGCCCGCCGGCGGGTGCTGAAAAGCCGGTGGCCCCAGGCAGGGCGCTATCGGGAAACGCAATCCATCCATGATAAACGTCCTGGCAAGCCGTTCTCTCCAATACTTTAGTTGCATTGCAAAAAGCTCGCCAGTGACGTTGATAAATCTCACCGGCGGCGTAAACGCTGATGCGCGGCCAGGTGGTCGCGCAGCGCTTGAAGCTCTGCCTGGCCGGTGGCGTTGAGCAGCGGCTTGCCCTGAGCGATCTGCCAGCGCCGGCCGTGTTCTTCCATCAGGTGAGCGGCCCTTCGGCGCACGCGCTCCAGATACTCATCGTGGCGAATCGGATAGCCGATCAGGGTGTGCCATTCGCTTTCGCTGACGTGGCTTGTCAGCGCCTTGTCAAACAGCGCCAGTAAATCATCGGTTTCGGTACGATAGCGCGGCGTGCGCGTCGACAGCAAAACGGCGACAGTGGCGCCGATAACCAGCAGGCAAACGCCAAACACCAGCAAGTAAAGGGCCATTGGGCGGCTCCCGGCCTGTGCGTAGCGGCTACGCAGCATAGTGGATAAAACGCCACTGCATTATACGCAGACAAATCTGCCGGGAAAGCATACCGGCAAGTGAACTTTTGCGACGCGCGCTGTCAGAGACGGTACCGGTCGCATAGCGAGAGCAGTCGCCAAGGCTGTTGCCTTGCCAACATTGTGAGACTGGCTATTGTTTCGATCCCTTGCTTGCGCTGCCTTCGGGCAGCGCTTTTTTGTCTGCGCGCACGCGGCCAAGGCAGTTGAATAATGCGCCGGCGGCCGCCATCTTGGGCGCAGCCCTTTTTAGCGACTGACCCGCCAGGAGCAGGCCCATGGATGCACGCGAGTATTTAAGCCGCAAAGGTGTGGCGCTGGACAGCGATCCGGACCGCCCGAATACGCTGGAAGAAAAAGCCTGGGAGCGCGCCCGGCAGGCCGGCCAGCACCGTCCAAAAACAGGCACGCCCCACGACTGGGAAGACTGGGAGCGCTACCACGACGATCTGGCCGACAAAGCGGCCGGCCTGGAGCAGAAAATCGACAGGCAGGCCCATCGCCGGCAGGAACAAAAACAAGCGCCGAGCGCAGGCGTCACGCCGGAAAAAACAAGCCAGCCCGCCGCCGAAGCCATCAAGCCGGCCAGCGCTGCGGTCGGGCATTTCACCCCGCCCGCGCGGGAACAATCGCCCGAGCTGCACATGCCTTGCGTCCCCGAGGAAGACACCCCGGCGGTGCTGAATGTTGCCTACGCCGCACTGGCGGTGCTGCTGCCGCCGCTGGCCGTGGGGCTGAGCGAGGGCAACGGCCGGCGCGTGGCGATCAGTGCGGCGTTGACCCTGCTGCTGTGGATACCCGGCGTTATCTATGCCGTTGCCTGGCTGCGCCGCCGCTGACGCTATTGGGCCGTGCTGCCCGAGCCGGTATACTCGAGTAAACGTTTTTTAAAAAAGAGGTTTACTTTGGGCTATCTTGTGGGCGTGACCGGGCTTTGGGCGTTTTCCTTTTCGCTGATCGGCGCGTATCTGGCCGGCCAGGTCGACGGCTATTTTGCCGTACTGGTGCGGGTTTTGCTTGCCTCGCTGGTGTTTCTGCCGTTTTTGCGCCCGCGCCGGCTGCAGGGCAGAAAGCGCCTGGCGCTGATGGCGATCGGCGCGCTGCAGCTGGGCGTTATGTATCTGTTTTTTTATCAGTCGTTTTTGCTGCTGTCGGTGCCGGAAGTGCTGCTGTTTACCGTGCTGACGCCGGTTTATATTGCCCTGCTTGACGATGCGCTGTTTGGCCGTTTCACCCCGCTTTATCTGTTGACCGCGCTGCTGGCCGTGGCGGGCGCGGCGGTGATCCGCTATGACGGCGTGCGCGGTGATTTCTGGCTGGGCTTTGGCGTGGTGCAGGGGGCCAACCTGTGTTTTGCGTTGGGCCAGGTCGGCTACCGGCGGCTGGCCGCTACGCTGCCGGCGTCGCTTGCCTGGCACAGCGTATTCGGCTGGTTTTTTCTCGGCGCGCTGGCGGTAGCTCTGCCGGCCTTTTGGCTGCTGGGCGATCGCTCGGCGCTGCCGCACACCG
Organism: Halomonas cibimaris; assembly: GCF_039537045.1. GTDB lineage: Bacteria > Pseudomonadota > Gammaproteobacteria > Pseudomonadales > Halomonadaceae > Vreelandella > Vreelandella cibimaris. The sequence continues at coordinate 71,375 of NZ_BAAAZT010000072.1, forward strand.
CCACGCAATGGCTGGTGCTTGGCTGGCTGGGGCTGGCGGCGTCCGGCGGCGGCTATTTTCTCTGGAATCGCGGGGCGGTTCGGGTCAACGCCGGGGTGCTTGCGATTATGAACAATGCCCTGGTGCCGGCCGGACTTGCGGTGAACCTGGTGCTCTGGAATCGCGAGACAGAGCTTGGCCGGCTGGCGCTGGGTGGGGCGATTATCATAGCGTCTTTGTGGCTCAACCAGCGGTTTTATCACCGGCGGCAAGCGCTTGTGCCACGCGCCGGCAACGGCTGAGGCATTTGCCCCTTGCCGCCCGGGCCGACATAATGCAGGCCGATGCCAACGGGTTGCCTCAATGACTGATACAGCTTCTGCTACCGGCGCACCGGATGCACCCGGCAGCGCCCGGCCTTTTGCCACCATCGGCCTGATCGGCCGGCTGGGCAGCGACGAGGTCGTCGATTCTTTAAAGCGCCTGATTCGCTATCTGGGTGAGCGCGACTATCGCGTAGTCGTCGAAGATCGCACCGCTACGGTGATTCCCGACCACGGCATGCCCGAAACCAGCCGCCGGGCGCTGGGCGAGCTTTGTGACCTGGTGATCGTGGTGGGCGGCGACGGCAGCCTGCTCGGAGCTGCGCGGACGCTGTGCGCAACCGGTACGCTGCTGCTGGGCGTGAACCGCGGCCGGCTGGGGTTTCTGACCGACATTTCCCCTTGCGAGCTGGAAGACCGGGTCGGCGAGGTGCTGGCCGGCCACTTCGAACGTGAAGAGCGCTTTTTGCTCGACGCCGAGCTGTACCGCAGCGGCGTGGCGGTAGGCCACGGCGAGGCGCTCAACGAGGTCGTCGTGCATTCGGGCAAGGCCGTGCGCATGATCGAATTCGAGCTGTTCGTGGACGGCCAGTTTGTTTACAGCCAGCGCAGCGACGGGCTGATCATCGCCACGCCCACCGGCTCTACGGCCTATGCGCTGTCCGGCGGCGGGCCGATCATGCACCCGCGGCTTGAAGTGGTCACGCTGGTTCCCATGTTTCCGCATACGCTGTCCAGCCGGCCGGTGGTGCTCGACGCCGCCAGCGAGATTCGCATTCACATCGGCGAAACCAACCTGGCGTATCCCCACGTCAGCTGCGACGGCCAGACCCGGGCCGTGGCCAAGCCCGACGACGTGCTGGTGATCAAGCGCAAGCCCGAACGGGTACAGCTGGTGCATCCGCTGGGCCACAACTTTTACGAAGTGCTGCGCAGCAAGCTGGGCTGGAGCCACCGGCTGGGAGATTGAGCATGTCCAAACCGCGGCTGGAAGGCTACGACCTGATCGGCGACGTTCACGGCTGTGGCGCCACCCTGGTCACGCTGCTGGAAAAACTCGGCTATGAATGTCGCGCCGGCGTGTATCGCCATCCTCGGCGCAAGGTGATCTTTCTCGGTGACCTGATCGACCGCGGGCCGCGCATTCGCCTGGCGGTCACCGTAGCCCGGCGCATGGTGGAAGAGGGCGAGGCGTATATCGTCATGGGCAATCACGAGTATAACGCGCTGACCTACAGCTACCCGGCGCCCGCCGGCAGCGGCAAGCGCTGGTTGCGCGAGCACACCCCGCGCAACAACCGCCTGATCCGCGAGACCCTGGAGCAGTACTACGACTACACCAACGAGTGGGAAGACACCCTGGCCTGGTTCAAGACTATCCCGCTGTGCCTGGAAATCGACGGCATTCGCGTGGTGCACGCCTGCTGGGACCAGGCGCTGATCGACCGGCTGCTGGCGCGCCGGCCGGACGCCTGCATGGACGATGCGTTTCTCAAAGAGTCTGTCGATGCCTCGACCGAAGCGTTCCGCATTCTGGACCGCCTGACCCGCGGCGCCAATATCCCGCTGCCCCGGGGCATCCAGATCCACTCCGGAGACGGCTTTACGCGCCAAAGCTTTCGCGCACATTTCTGGAGCGAAGACCCCGTGGTGTGGGGGGATGTGGTATTTCAGCCGGACAACCTGCCCGGGGATCTGGAGTCGCGGCTGCTCAAGCCGGGAGAGCGCCGCCGCCTGAGCTATTACGGCGGCGATCAGCCGCCGCTGTTTATCGGCCATTACTGGTGTGAAGGCGTGCCTGCGCTGCCGACTCACAACATTGCCTGTCTGGACTACAGCGCGGTGAAATACGGCCGTCTGGTGGCGTATCGCTGGAGCGGTGAGCAAACGCTCAACGCCGATCGCTTCGTCTGGGTGCACGTTCCCCGGGAAGAAAGCCTGCTGTCGGGCTGAGCGCATTTTACTTTCCGTTACATTTTTTTCAGCAACGCGGTGAACTTTCCATGCCGGTGGCCGTCAGAGTAGGTGTTCCCTTGAATGATCCCTTGCTTTTTCCGGCGGCTTCCACCGCCGGATTTTTTCGTCTGGACGTTTGTTTTTCTGCCCCGTGACCTTTTTTTGTTCGTGGCATGAGTCGTCTTGTTCGCTGTGTCATGCTAAGCACGCAGCCGGTGCGCGACGCTGAAGATGTTTCACGCGCGCCTTTGCGTAAGAAAGTTTGCCAAGAAAACTTGCTAAGAAAGCTTGCTAAGAAAGTTTCGGTGTAACTATTTAGCTCATGCTGCCTGATCCAGCTCGTCCTCTCGCATGAAGGCAGGCACCTCACCGGCAAACAGTTGCTCCAGCGCCGTGTGCGCCGCCAGGCCC
>NZ_BAAAZT010000073.1:0-81462 GCF_039537045.1 Halomonas cibimaris
CTGATGGTCATGTTGCCTGCTGGGTGGGGGAGTCGAATGACGGTACTATGCCTGAAGGAACAGCGGGTTGGCGAGTCTCACCCGACGCCACCTGAATAGTTACATTTTATCTATGTTTATTCGGTTTCAGTTTTATAGCCGACCAGCTAAAGTTCTTTGTTCTTCATTTAAAGCGCCTCGCGCAATTATGTCTATAGACGTTGCAATAATATTGAGATTTCCAAATTCAAAATAAAATCCTTCCCATTTGTTCGTTCTTCCTCTTTCGAACATATATCTAAAAGTAATAAATATATCTCTGTTATTTTTCATGACTTGTGATATCTTTACTCCCCTTACTGGCAGTTTTTTTTCTTCTGTAGCGCTTGAGTTACTTAACCTTGCTTTTAAATAAAGGCAATCTTGTTTTTCGTTGCCACCTAAAGAGATATATTTTTTCTCAATTTCTTTCTGTGTTTTGAGGCTTACTTTCTCGTATAGATTATCCAAGTTATGCCCGTGAATATTTTTGTGGCCCTCCATTATTAAAATTGTTTTCAAGTAAAGCTCTATAGAAAGACCAAGGTTTGTAGCGGATGAAAAAATATCGGTCGGACATATTTTTCCAGTAGCGGTGTATTCTCTAATTAATTCTAGGCTGACGTCATGAAATTTTTTGGCAGAAGATAGTGATGTAATAAAATCAGAATTTATCTGATGGTTGTGCTTGCATTAATAGTACCTTTTATCTATTTTTATAGTTTATTGTTTTATGCTAATTTTGACATATACTTATAAAATTTAAAATAGTTAAAATTTATATATTTTTAATGAAAAAATCTGATAGAAGTTAGACTGCTAAGTTTTCAAGGAGTTTTCTTATCTAAGACAAATCTGAGCGGAAGCCCCACCCAAACACAAAAAAAGCCCGCCTTCTCAGGCGGGCTTTTGCTATCAGGCGTGCGCGGCGCGGTTAGCGCGCGGGCTTAACGCCAGCCGACGCGGTCAAAAATGCGCACGGCCTTGGGGTTGTTCTCGCCCAGCACGCTGACGTTGATGTCGTCTTTTTTGAAGTTGCCCCAGGATTCCAGCACCGGGTCTTTGTGAATGCCTTTCACCGCCGGAAACTCGTTGTTGCCGGTGGCGAAGATTTTCTGCGCTTTGTCCGATGCCAAAAACTCAAGGAAACGCACGGCGTTGTCGCGGTTCGGGGCGTTGTTGACTACGCCGGCGCCGCCAACGTTAACGTGGGTGCCGCGGCCGTTTTGGTTGGGGAAGATGATGCCCACTTTACGTGCCGCTTCGCGGTCGGCGTCGTCGTCGGACTTCAAAAGGCGCACGTAGTAGTAGTGGTTGGCCACGGCCAGGTCGCACTCGCCGCTGGCCACGCCGCGGATCTGGTCGGTGTCGCCGCCTTCAGGGTCGCGGGCCATGTTGTCGACCACGCCCTGGGCCCACTGTTCAGCGCCGTCTTCGCCGTGCTCGGCGACCATGGAAGCAAGCAGCGACTGGTTATAGATGTTGTTGGACGAGCGGATGCAGACCTCGCCTTTGAACCTGTCGTCGGCCAGGTCTGCGTAGCTTTCGATCTCGCTTGGGTCGATGTCTTCACGGTTGTAGAAAATCGCCCGGGCGCGCTGGCTAAAGCCGAACCACTGGCCGTCCGGGTGGCGCATGGATGCCGGCAGGCGCTCGTTGAGCACCTCGGACGCCACGTTCTGGAAGATGCCTTCTTCCTCGGCGCGCCACAGCCGGCCGGCGTCCACGGTGATCATCACATCGGCCGGGCTGGCGACGCCTTCGCGCTGAATGCGCTCGATGAGCTGGTCGGAGTCGCCTTCCAGCACGTTGACGTCAATGCCGGTCTCGTCGGTGAACGCCTGGTACAGGCGGTCGTCGGAGTCGTAATGGCGGGCTGAGTAGACGTTGACTTCATCGGCCAGGGCCTGGGTGGCGAAGGCGCTGCCGGCGACAGCGGCCGCCAGGGAAACGGCAATGCGTGCGGATTTCATCGTCGAGCATCCTTGTTGAGCTGAATGATAATAACTAGCATTAGTAATACAGGGCAATGTAAGCGCTTCGCCAAGGCGGCGTCAAGTGTTTCGCATGCCCGGTGCGGCAATCGGCATCGGTTTACCGGCAAGACAACGGATGCATTGCGCGGCGGGACAAAATAGAATGCGAATGGCTTTCAGTTATTTTAGCAGCGGAGCGGGTATCCGCTGCACCAACCACGGTGGGATACGATGATGGCAACCATGACAACGCCCACGGCAACCCGGCACACCACCGAGACTGCCGCCCCGGTCGCGGCGCTTTCACTGAGCGACGTGCACCATCACTTCGGCCGCCATCCGGTGGTCAAGGGGGTGAACCTAAGCGTCGAGCCCGGCGAGGTGGTCTGCCTGCTGGGGCCGTCGGGCTGCGGCAAGACGACGCTTCTGCGCATCGCGGCCGGCCTGGAAGTGCTGCAGGAAGGGCGCGTGGGGCTGGAAGGAGAGACCGTTGCCGCCCCCGAGCGCCGCCACGTACCGCCGGAAAAGCGCAGCGTGGGCCTGGCGTTTCAGGATTCAGCGCTGTTTCCGCACCTCTCGGTGCTGGAAAACGTCATGTTCGGCCTAAAGCCGCTGCCCGTGCCCCGGCGCCGGGCGTGCGCGCTTGAGCGTCTGGAGCAGCTGGGCATGGCCGACTACGCCGAGACCTACCCGCACATGCTTTCCGGCGGCCAGCAGCAGCGCGTGGCCCTGGCCCGGGCGCTGGCCCCGGAGCCGCGGCTGATGCTGCTCGACGAGCCGTTTTCCAGCCTGGACGCGCGCCTGCGCGACCGCATCCGCGACGACACCCTGCACGTGCTGAAAAACGTCGGCGCGGCCACGCTGCTGGTCACCCACGACCCCGAAGAAGCCATGTTCATGGCCGACCGCATTGCCCTGATGCGCGACGGCGCCATCGTCCAGACCGGCACCCCGCGCGAGCTTTACTGCGCGCCGTGCGATCCGTTTGTGGTGACGTTTTTCGGCGAGGTCAACGAGCTTTACGGCGTGGTGGAAAACGGCGAGGTAAAAACGCCGGTGGGCACCGTGGAAGCGGGCTGGCTGCCCGAAGGCAGCGACGCGATCGTGATGGTGCGCCCGGAAGCGCTGCGCGTAAGCGAGCTCGATGAGTGCGGCCTGGCCCACGCCCACAGCCATGTGGTCATGGCCAAGCTTTTGGGCCGCTCCAGCCTGATCCACCTGTGCGCCCACGGCCCCGAGGGCGACGAGGCCCACCTGCACGCCCGGGTGCCGGGCGTGTTTCTGCCCGCCGAGGGGCAGACGGTGGATATCCACCTGGATTTATCCCAGGTCTTCGTCTTCGCCGCGCCGGGAGGCGCTGCCGGGGCGTGAGCGGCGCATCGCCAGGCTCAGGAAAATCACCGGAATAATCCCCACCACCACAATCGCAAGCGAGGCCGTGGAGGCCTCGGCCAGACGCTCATCCGCTGCCAGATTGTGCGCCCGCACCGCCAGCGTATCGAAGTTGAACGGGCGCAAAATGATGGTGGCGGGCAGCTCTTTCATGGCGTCGACGAACACCAGAATGCCCGCGGCCAAAAGGCTTGAGCGCATCATCGGCGTGTGAATGCGCCGCAGGGTGCCGCCGGCGGTCTGGCCGAGCGTACGCGCGGCGGCGTCCATGCTTGGCGTTACCTTGCCAAGACTTGCCTCCACGGCGTTGAACGACACGGCGAGAAAGCGCGCCACATAGGCGTAAAGCAGGATAAACGCCGAGCCGCTGAAGACCAGCCCGATGATGCGGCCGTAGTGTTCGTTGAACCAGACGTTGAGGGCGTTATCCAGCCAGGCAAAAGGAATCAGAATGCCCACGGCCACCACCGAGCCGGGAATGGCGTAGCCCATGGCCGCCACTCTTGAGCTCACCCGGGCAAAGGGCGTGTTGTGAATGCGCACGCCGTAGCTTAAAAGCAGTGCCAGCCCCACGGCGAGCACCGCCGCCCCCACGGAAAGCCCCAGGCTGTTGGCGGCAAAGCCGATAAAGCGCGCGCCGAACAGCGAGTCACCCTCTTGAACGGCCATGTTGAGCAAAATGCCGCTGGGCAGTACAAAGCCCACCAGCACCGGCAGCAGGCAGGCCACCAGGGCAGCGCCGGCGCGCCAGCCGCCCAGGCGATATTCAGGCAGCTGCTGGTAGCGGCTGGTGGTATGAAAATAGCGCCGCTTGCCCCGTGACCAGCGCTCCAGCAGCACCAGCACAACGACAAACGTCAGCAGGCAGGCCGCCAGCTGTGCCGCCGCCACCGGCTCGCCCAGGCCAAACCAGGTGCGATAGATGCCGGTGGTAAACGTGTCCACGCCAAAAAACTGCACCGCGCCAAACTCGTTGAGGGTTTCCATCAGCACAAGCGACACCCCGCCCACCAGCGCCGGGCGGGAAAGCGGCACCGCCACGCTCATGAACAGGTGCCAGGGCCCGCGCCCCAGGGTGCGGCCGACATCCAGCACGCACACCGACTGCTCCAGAAACGACGCCCGGGCCAGCAGGTAGACGTAGGGGTAAAGCACCAGCGTGATCAGCGCGGCCGCCCCGCCCAGCGAGCGCACGTTGGGAAAGTAGTAGTCGCCGTATGCCCAGCCGGTCAGCTCGCGCAGCAGGCTTTGCAAAGGCCCCGCCACCTGAAGAAAGTCCGTATAGGCGTAGGCGATGACGTAGGTAGGCACCGCCAGCGGCAGCAGCAGCGCCCACTCGAAGACGCGCTTGCCGGGGAAGCGACACATCACCACCAGCCAGGCGGTACCGGTGCCGATCACAAGCGTCCCCACGCCGACGAACAGCACCATCCAGAAGGTGTTGGTCAAATAGCGCGGCAGCACCGTAGAGGCCAGGTGCTGCCAGACATCCCCGGCGGGGAAAAACACATGGCTGAACACCACGATCACCGGCAGCGCCACCACCAGCGCAATGGCAAAAAGAATGGCTGCCCAGAGGCTGAACCGCGGCTTGATGCCGGCACGTAGCCGGTGGGCGAGGGCGTGCAGCCCGCGACTGGCGGAATGAGACAAAACCAACCCTCCTTTGCGCCTGGGCTTGGGTAGCGAGACGGTAACAGGTGACAATGCGATAAACTCCCAGCGGCGAATAGTATCATTCGCATGCCGTCGCCTGCATCAATGCCCGCGAATACGCCGTGGCAAAAACACCGCCTGCAAGCTTTATCCAAGGAGACGCTATGCAACCGCCAATTTCGCCGGCGCGCGATGTGCGCGGCTTGCGCGCCCTGCTTGCCCATGCCACTCGGCTTGGCCGCCGCCGCGCCCGCTGTCTTGTTTGGCTAAGCGGCGGGCAAACCGCCGGCCGCCGTCGGGCGCTGGCGCTGTGGCGGGCCAAAGACTGGCACGCCCCGCTGTGGGTCGGCGCGCCGCTGGAAGGCACCACACATGCCCCGCCCGCGCTGCCTGCGGCCAAGGCCCGCACGCGGCTGGGCCAGGAGCACGAGCTGGTGGTGGTAGACGTGGCCGCCGGGCTGGACCCGAACGCGCTGGGGGCGCTGGGCGGCACGCTGACCGCCGGCGGCCTATTGGTGCTGATCACCCCGGAAGGCTTCGGCCGCGCGCCGGACGCCGACTATCGCCGCATCGCCGACTATCCGTATGCCTGGCAGGACCTCAGCGCGCACTATCTCGCCCGGCTGGCACGCCTTCTGGCCGACGATGCCGGCGTGTTGAGCTGGCCGGCCGATGGCGCTGTGCCCAGCGTGCCGGCGCTGGCCCGTACGGCGGCGCGCAGCCGAATGCCGCAGGATGCCGCCTGTATAACCGACGATCAGGCCCGGGCGGTGGCCAGGCTTGAACGCCTCAAGCGCCGCCGGCCGCTGGTGATCACCGCTGACCGCGGCCGGGGCAAAAGTGCGGCACTGGGCATCGCCTGCGCCCGATGGCTTAAGCGCGGCGTGGCGCGTATCGTTGTGACCGCCCCGCGCCCGGACGCCGCCGCGGCGCTGTTTGCCCACGCCGCCGGCGAAGCGGGCGCGAGCCGTGAAAGCCCCGCGCGGCTGACGCTGGAAAGCGGCGGGGTGCTTGAGTTTATCGCCCCGGACGCGCTGAGCGCGGCGGTACAGGCGGGAACACTGGGCGGCGACGGCAGCTATCTGGTGGTAGACGAGGCCGCCGCGATTCCCCCGGCGCTGTTGGGCGAGTGGCTCACTGCCTTTCCGCGCATTGCCTTTGCTACCACGGTGCACGGCTACGAAGGCTCCGGGCGCGGCTTTGCCCTGCGCTTTCGCGCGCGGCTTGATCGCCAAACCCCCGGCTGGCAGGCGCTGACGCTGGCAACGCCGGTGCGCTTTGCCCCAAACGATCCGCTGGAAGCCACGCTCAACCGGCTGCTGCTGTTAAAAGCGGGCGTCACCGATACGCCCGGCGCGGGCAAGCCAAAGGTGCGCTGGCTCAAGCGCCGGGTGCTGGCCCGCAGCGAAGCCGCGCTGGAGGCGCTTTTTGGCCTGCTGGTGCAGTCCCACTACCGCACCGCGCCGGACGACGTGCGCCAGCTGCTCGACGGCCCTGCCACCCGCATCGGCGTGCTGGGGGAGGAGCGAACGCCGGCCGGCGTGGTGGTACTGCGCGAAGAAGGCGGCTTTGACGCCGAGCTTGCCGAGCAGGTGGCACAGGGCGTGCGCCGCCCCCAGGGGCATCTGCTGGCCCAGTCGCTGGCCGCCCATGCCGGCAGCCGTGCCGCCCTCACCGCCCGCTGGCAGCGCATCACCCGGGTGGCCGTGCACCCGCACTGCCGCCGCCGGGGCGCAGGCCTTGAGCTGCTGAATGCAGCCGAGCAGGCAGCGCGCAAGAGCCGGGCGGATCTTGTGGGTGCCACCTTCGGCGCGGACGCCGAGCTGGTGGCGTTTTGGCAGGCGGCAGGCTTTACGCCGCTACGCTTAGGCATTGCCAAAGACACCGCCACCGGCGAGCATGCGCTGATGGTCGCCCGGGCGCTGACCCCGCGCGGCGAAGCCGTCATCGGCTCGCTCAACCGGCGCCTGGCCCGAGAGCTTCCCGGGCTTCTGGCCTTTGAGCTCGGCGGGCTTTCTGCCGGCGTGCTGGTGCCTTTGCTGGCGAGCCTTGCGCCCGTGGCGCTGACTGCCGAGCAGCGCTGCGATATTGCCGACGTGGCAAAGGCCAGACGCGACCCGCGGCTGGCACGGGATGCGCTTCAAACGCTGGCGCGCAGCGCCGCCCAACCGTCGCTGGACGCCCATGCCCGGGAGGCCTGCGCCGCGCTGGCCGGCTGGGCGTATCAAAACCGGCCCCTGGCCGACAGCCACAAGCGCCACGTAAGCGAGCTGCGCCGCGCGGCGGCGCTGCTGGCCGAGCGTGTCGTGTAAGAATCGACAGGTTCCATGGGCTTGCGCTTGGGCACTCAGATGCCCCCAGCCGGGACTCTTTCGCCGTCAGGCGTGGGGGAGTACAGTATTTGCACCTACGTAGAGATCCATTTTCATGAACGAACATCTTGATGCGCTAAGCCCCGCGCCGGTTTGGCGCCACTTTCGTACCCTGTGCAACACGCCGCGCCCCTCCGGCCACGAGGCCGCGCTGGTGGCCAAGCTGGAAGCCTGGGCGGACGATTTGGGCCTGGCCCACGACCGCGATGCCTTTGGCAATCTGCGGATCAAAAAGCCCGCCGCGCAGGGCTGTGAAAACGCCCCGGGCGTGATTGTGCAGGGCCATCTGGACATGGTGGCCCAGGCCAACGCCGAGTGCCCGCACGACTTCACCCGAGACCCGATCAGCACCCGCGTGCAAGACGGCTGGCTGCGCGCTGACGGCACCACGCTCGGCGCGGATAACGGCCTGGGCGTGGCCGCGGCGCTGGCGCTTCTGGAAAGCAGCGACGTGGCCCACGGCCCGCTGGAGGCGCTGTTCACCCTGGAAGAAGAAACCTCCATGGGTGGGGCACTCCACCTGGCCGAAAACTGGCTGGAAGGCAGCCTGCTGCTCAACCTCGACAGCGAAGCCCGCGGCGAGGCCTACATCGGCTGTGCCGGCGGCTGCGACGCGGTGGTTGACGCGCGCCTGCCGCAGACGTCGCTTCAGCCCTACGAGCGCTGCCTGGATATCGCCCTGACCGGCCTGGCAGGCGGCCACTCCGGCATGGATATCCACCGCCCGCTTGGCAACGCCAACCGCCTGTTGGCCCGCGTGCTGCGCCTGCTGGAGTTCGCCGACGCGCGGCTGGTGAGCTATCACGGCGGTACGCTGCGCAACGCGATTCCCCGGGAGGCGTTTGCGCGCATTGCGCTGCCGGCAGACGAGCTCGATGCGGTGACCGCCAAGGTGCAGTCGCTGGAAGCAACGCTGCGCGGCGAACTGGGCCGGGCAGACCGCGAGTTTGCGCTGAGCGTAACGCCTACCGCCGCCGGCGAAGTGCCCACCGAGGCGCTCAATCTGGACGCCAGCGCCATGCTGGTGGCAGCGCTGCATGCCGCGCCCTGCGGCGTGGAACGCATGAGTGCCGCGGTTGACGGCGTGGTGGAAACCTCCAACAACCTCGGCGTTGTGCAGCTGGAAAACGGCCGCTTTCATCTGTGTGCGCTGGTGCGCTCGCTGCACGACAGCGCCGTCAGCGCGCTGGTGGATCGCCTGCGGGCGCTGTTCGGCCTGATCGGCGCCCGGGCCAAGGCTGAACACGGCTACCCGGGCTGGGTGCCCAACGCGCAAAGCCCGCTGCTGGCGACGTTTATGGAAAGCCACGAAGCGCTGCTGGGGCGTGAGCCGGCGGTCAAGGTGATTCACGCAGGCCTTGAGTGCGGCATTCTGGGCAGCAAGTATCCGCACCTGGACATGATTTCTTTCGGCCCGACGATTCTTGGCGCACATTCCCCCGATGAGCGGGTGGATATCGGCTCGGTCGAAGAGTTCTGGGCGCTGCTCAAGGCGCTGGTTGAAGCGCTGGGGCGCAAGCAGGGCGATTGATCCGGCAGGCATGAAAAAACGGCACCCAAGGGTGCCGTTTTGCTTCGTAGGCTCGTTCGAGGTGCTTAGCGGCCGAGGTAGGCGTTGAGCATCCAGATGGTTTTTTCCTGCTCGCGGATGTACTGGCCGGCCTGATCGGCGGTGCCTTCATCGCCTGCGTCTTCGCTTAGCGTCAGCATTTCGCGCTGCAGTTCAATAATGGTCTGGAAGCCCTTGACGACGCCCTGCACGCACGCCGCGCCGTCGCTTACGTTTTTGTCTTCGCTGATGCGCGACAGCTTGACGTAGTCGCTGTAGGCGTGAACCGGCGTGTAGCCAAGGGTGAGAATACGCTCAGCCACTTCGTCTACCTTGGTCAGCAGGTCATCGTAGAACTCTTCGAACTTTTCGTGCAGCTGGAAGAAATCCTGGCCCTTTACGTTCCAGTGATAGCCGCGCACGTTCATGTAGAAAATCTGATAGTTGGCGAGCAGTTCGTTGAGCTTTTCGGCCAGCTGCTCGGCGCTGGTCTTTTGTAGGCCAATGCTGTTGATATCGGTCATGCTGCCTCCTTGGATAAGCCGCGTTGCGCGTTGGCATCCGTCGGCGTTAGCGGGCTTTTACGTACTATATAAGTCGTATCGCATTTGTAAAGCGCTGCGCCCGTTTTGGCAAGGCCGCACGGGCGCCTTCCTGTTTACATGCCGTCGGTGCCGCGTGATTTCAAGGGCGGTGCTGTTGTCTCAGCCGTTTTGGCCGCGCCGTGCCACAGCCGGGCAATGCTTTCGCAGCGGTCGGCAAGCAGCTCGGCGGTGCGAGCCACGGCGTTTTCCAGGGCAAGGGGGCCGTCGGCCAGGGCAAACGCGGCGGTTACGCCTTCGTCGTAGCAGGCCTGCCAGCCGTCGCCGAGCGCGCCGGCGAGCACCACCACGGGTTTACCGGCCGCCTTGCCGGCGCGGGATACGCCGATGGGCGTCTTGCCGGAAAGGCTCTGTCCGTCGAGTTTGCCCTCGCCGGTGATCACCAGATCCGCCGTTGCCAGGCGCTCGGCCATGCCCGCCTGCTCCATGATCATGTCGATGCCGGGTTTTAGTGTGGCCCCCATGAAGGCTCGGGCGGCAAAGCCCATGCCGCCGGCCGCACCTGCGCCGGCCATGTCGCGGTCGTCTTTGCCGAGTACGCTGGCGGCGATATCGGCAAAGTGGCCGAGTGCGGCGTCGAGCGCGTTGACGTCCTCGGGGGAGGCGCCTTTCTGGGGGCCGAACACGGCGCTGGCGCCGCGGCGGCCGAGCAGCGGGTTGTCCACGTCCACCGCCGCTTCTACTTGCAGCGTTTTCAGGCGCGGGTCAAGGCCGCTAAGGTCCAGGGTTTCAAGGTCGGCCAGGGCCGCGCCGCCCGGCGCCAGCTTTTGGCCGTGGGCGTCGAGCAGCTTGGCGCCCAGGGCGGTGAGCATGCCGGTGCCGGCGTCGTTGGTGGCGCTGCCGCCGAGCAGCAGCAGGACCTTTTCGGCGCCGGCATCCAGCGCGGCGCGAAACAGCTCTCCCACACCAAAGGTGGTGGTAATGCGCGCATCGCGCTCGGCAGGGCCAAGCGCCTGCAGGCCGCTGGCTTCGGCAAGCTCGATGTAGGCCGTGCGCGCATCGGCCAGCCAGCCCCAGCTAGCACAGGTCGAACGGCCCAGCGCATCCTGCACGGTGGCCTGGCGGCGCTCGGCGCCGGTGGCCATGATCAGCGCTTCAAGGCTGCCTTCGCCGCCGTCGGCCAGCGGGCAGATTTGCGTGCGGGCCTCGGGCAGGGCGCGCTGTATGCCGCAGGCCATGGCTGCGGCGGCGTCCCGGGCGCTCAGGGCGTCCTTGAAACTGTCAGGGCAGAGCAAAACGTGCATTGTGCCAACTCCTTAAGATCATCGGGTCATCGGGAACATAATACGCAAGGCCTGGCCGGTGCCCTGCGCGAATTGTTTGGCGCCGTTCGCGGCCGGTCATGCCCGTTAGCGTCCGACAGCCGATGATTTTGTCCATGGCGCGGGCAAACGCTGTTACGCTGAGGGTACGCCAAGGCGACGGCCTTGTGCGTTGCGACGTGTACGACCTGACACAAGGAGACGATCATGAAAGCCAATGCGACCTCCAGCGCCGTTCTCAAAGGGCTCGCCCTCAGCGCGGCCGCGCTGCTCATCGCCGGCCTGCTTGCCGGTTGCAACACGATGGCCGGCATCGGTCAGGATGTGGAAGAAGGGGGCGAAGCCGTGCAAGAGGCTGCCAGCTAGGCGCCGCGTCAGCCGGGCTTTTGGGCCCGGCTGGAGCACTTGCTGCCGGCGTCTGCCTGCTTGCCGGCGCTCTGTTTCTGGCGATTTTCAGCGCGTTTGTCGGTGCGTCGGATGTTTTCTGCAATCAGCGTTCGGCCGGGAGCTCCTGCTGGGCGCGCTCCTGGGCCTTTTCGGCTTTTTCGGCCTCTTTGCGCAGCTGCTTGCGCAGCGCGGCTTTCTCGAAGCGCAGCTTTTGCAGCGGCGTTTCCAGGGTCAGCGGCGGCACTCGGGCCGGTTTGCCGTTGTCGTCTACGGCGACCATGCTCAGATAGCAGCTGTTGGTATGGCGAATGAGCTGGCGGCGAATGTCTTCGGCCACCACCTTGATGCCTACCTCCATGGACGAGCGCCCGACGTGATTGACGCAGGCCAGAAACGTCACCAGTTCGCCTACGTGAATCGGCTGTTTAAACAATACCTGGTCGACCGACAGCGTGACCACGTAGTGGCCGGAGTAGCGGCTGGCGCAGGCGTAGGCGACTTCATCGAGACGCTTGAGAATGGCGCCGCCGTGCACCTTGCCGCTGAAGTTGGCCATGTCCGGCGTCATCAGCACGGTCATGGAAAGCTCGTGCTGGCCGCTGTGCATCGTAGAGTAAGAGTCCGCGTTATCGGTCATGGGGATCCTTTCGCTGAAGTTGAGCTACAAATCGGGAGGCCTCTGCCGGGTACGCTGCCTGCCGCAGGCTCACCATAGGCCAATGCCGGGGCGGCGTATAGCGCGGTGCTCTCAACGGCGGTCATGCCAGCGGGTTTGCCGGTAGCGCCGATAGTAGGCGGCCAGCGTCGCTGAGCGCACAAGCATAAAAGCCATAAAGGCAAGCCACAGCCCGTGGTTGCCAAGCGGGCGGGTGAGCCACCACACCGGCAGATACACCGCCAAGGCGATGAAAATGCTGTTGCGCATTTCTCTGACCGCCGTGGTGCCGATGAATACGCCGTCGAAAAAATAGCTCCATACCGCAATCAACGGCATGGCGACCATCCACGGCAGGTAGTCCGCGGCGGTGGCGCGTACTTCGGGCAGGCCGGTCAAAAGCGCGATCAGTGCGTTGCCGCCCAGTGCAAAGCACAGCGCAGCGCCCGTTGCGGTATACAGCGACAGTCGCGCGGTGGCGCCAACGGTGGCGGCAAAGTCTGTCCAGTCACGGCGGCCAAAGGCGCGCCCGATCAGCGATTCCGCGGCGTGGGCGAAGCCGTCCAGCGCATAGCTGATCAGCATGATGAACTGCAGCAGCACGGCGTTGGCGGCAAGCACAGTGTCGCCCTGGCGCGCCCCTTGAGCGGTGAAAAACGCCATGGCAAACAATAGCCCCAGCGTGCGAATAAAAAGGTTGGCGTTGACGCTGAACAGCGCCCGGTAGGCGCCAAGCGCCAGCAGGCGGCGGCGTAAAAACGGCCCCGGCAGGCGGCCCAGCTGGCGCAGCACCAGATAGCCGCCAAAGGCGATGGCCGAATAGTCGGCCAGCACGCTGGCCCAGGCCACGCCGTTGCTGTTCATCCCAAGGCCCACCACAAACCACAGATCGAACACGATATTGACCACGTTGGTCAAAAGCAGAATCCACAGCGTCACGCGGGAATTCTGCTGGCCCAGAAACCAGCCCAGAATGGCGTAGTTGGCCAGCACCGCCGGGGCCGAGAGCAGGCGGATTTCGGCATAGGCGCGGGCCAGCGGCGTGGCGGTGGGGCTGGCGTCCAGCAGCCACAGCCCCAGGGTGATCAGCGGCGAGGCAAACAGCGCAAGCCCCAGCCCGATGACCGCCGCCATGATCAGCGCCTGGCCCAGCAGATTTTTGACCGTCGTGCTGTCCTCGCGGCCGATGGCCTGGGCGGTCAGCCCCGTGGTGCCCATGCGCAAAAAGCCAAAGCCCCAGTATAAAAAGCTGAACAGCGTCGCCCCCAGCGTGACGGCGGCCAGGTAGCTTGCGTCCGGCAGGTGGCCAACCACGGCGGTATCCACCAGCCCCAAAAGCGGCACGGTGACGTTGGAGAGAATGATCGGCCACGCCAGCGCCCAGATGCGCCGGCGGGTGGGAGGCGTTGCGGGCACAGGGCGTCCTTCAGTGGGTCAGCGCGCGGTACTTGGCCATCAGCTGTTCGCGGGTTTCCGGCCGGGCGGGGTCGTCGGGAATGCAGTCCACCGGGCAAACTCGCCGGCAGCGGGGCGTGTCGTAGTGGCCCACGCACTCGGTGCAGCGGGCCGGGTCGATGTGATAGATCTCTTCGCCGTAGGTGATCGCCTCGTTGGGGCACTCGGGTTCACAGATGTCGCAGCTGATGCAGTCGTCGGTAATAAGCAGGGCCATGAAAAACCTCGCAGGCGCAGGGCGAACAAAGATCAGCCGTGATAGCGCGTCTTCAGCGCCTGGGCAACCCGGGGATGCACCAGCGGCGAAATATCGCCGCCGAGGCGTGCAATTTCGCGCACGATGGTCGAAGAGATGTAGGAGTTTTCTACCGCCGGGGTGAGAAACACGCTTTCAAGCTCCGGGTTCTGGGCGCGGTTCATGTTGGCCAGCTGCAGCTCGTATTCGAAATCGGAAACGGCGCGCAGCCCGCGCAGGATCACCGTGGCGTTTTGTTCATGCATCATCTGGGTGAGCAGGCCGGAAAAGCCGATCACCGAGACGTTGGCAAGCGAGGCGCAGGCGTGTTGAACCAGCGCGATGCGGGTGTCGAGCTTGAACGCCGGGTCTTTGCCGGAGCTTGCGGCCACGGCGACCACGACGCGGTCGAACAGGCGTGCGCCGCGTTCGATGATGTCGAAGTGGCCGTGGGTGATCGGGTCGAACGTGCCGGGGTATACCGCGGTGGTCATCACGCCTCCTCGCTGTCCGCGTCGTCGTCAAGCCGGCCGAAAGGGTTGGCCGGGCGCAGCGATACCGGCCGGGCATAGCCGGGGATCTCGATGCGATCGGCATGGATGGCAAGCTCCGGGCCTTCCAGTACCGCTTCACCGAACTGATAGCGCGGCTGGTAGTGGCCCTGGTCGGCCTGCTCAAGGTAGGCCGCGGCGGCGTCGCGCACGCCTTCCCGGCGCGCCCGCCAGGCGCTGACAGCGGCCGCACCGTGGCGTTTTTCCAGCAGCTTTTCGGTCACCCGGGGGGAAAGCACCACGCCGGTGGCGTTGTTGCCGCCAAAGCCCTTGGCGTTGAGAAAGCCGGCGTCGGCGTCAAAGGCTATGGGCGTGCGGGAAAAGCGCAGCCGCTCGCTGTAGACGTCGTCGGCGACGGCGTCAAGGGTGGGGATGCCGGGCAGCATACCGTGGGCAAAGCTGCCCAGGGCGCTGGCCAGCTGGTCACCGGCAGCCGAGCCCTGGGAATGGCCGACAAACGCCTTGATGGCTGCCACCGGCCAGGCGCTAATGCCGTGGGCCCGGGCGATTTCGTCGAACACGTGGGATTCGGTGGTGCGGTTTTTCGGCGTGCCGGTGCCGTGGGCGTGAAGAAAGCTGCGCTCTTTGAGCGCGGTTTCGCCGAGCATGTCGCGCACCAGCGCGGCCGCCTTGCCCAGGGTCACGTAGTTGCCGATGCCGGGGGCGGAGATCGAGCGCTTGAAGCCGTCGGCGTTGACGAACACGTCCGGCACCGCGCCGAGAATCTCGGCGCCTTCTTCAAGCGCCAGGGCGTCGTCCATGAGCATCACGAACTGGCTGGATTCCGCGATGGTGAAACCGCAGTTGCGGGCGAACGGCCGGCAGGCGCGCTGGTAGTCGGCGTCGGTGAGCAGCGTCAGCGCGTCCAGCGCCTTGAGCCCGGCATCGTCGGCCAGCGCTCCCATGGTGCGAAAGCCCTCGACGATCTCGGGGGTAATGGGGGCGTCGGCGGTGCCCACCATGACCACCCGGCGGCGGCCGGCGCGAATATCGTCAATCCCCAGGCGCAGGTTGTACAAAAAGCTGGCGCAGGCGCCAAGCGCTGCCCCGGTGCCGCCGACGCTGCCCAGCACGTAGGCGTTGATAAAGTCGGCGGGCATCTGGCCGTAGCCCAGCGGCATCTGCTTGGAGGTGGCGCGCTGGCCGGTGACCAGGCTTTTCAAAAGCCCGCCCCAGCCCTGGTCGTCGAGCTGGCCGATGGAGTTGCCGGCATACACCGCGATCTGGTCCGGATCGAGCCGGTCGCGCAGGTGCTCCCAGTCAAGGCCGCTTGCCTTCAGGCAGTCGCTGGCGCCGAAAATCGCCATGGAAAGCCCGCGCGGGTGGTGTACGCTGCGGTAGAGTGCGGCCGGCTCAAAGCCTCGCGGCAGCTGGCCGGCGGCTTTTACCCTGGGCGTTTGGGCGTCGGGCAAAAGCGCGTTGAAGTCGCCTTCGGGCACGTGCACCGTCACGGTCTTGGCGTCCCGCTCGCGCACTTCCCAGTGCGCCGGCAGGTGATCGGGCAGCTGGCGGCGGCGCAGGGTAAACGCAAGCGGCGCGTCAAGCGCGAGGGTGGCCTGGCGGTTGGCCGGCAGGCCCGGGGCACTAAAGGCGGCGGATTCGTTGCGGCGCACGAGGGTATGGTTGAGCACGGCGGCACGCAGCGATTCGGCATCTGGCGTATCGCCGGGCGCGACAAGGCGCATCAGGGCGGCCAGGCCCTGAACGGTTTGGCGTTGCTGGTCGGCGGGTAGCGCATCAAGCACGGTGCGGCGAAAGGCCTGATGGCCCGACGTTCTGCCGGCGGGATTGATGCCGCCCATGCCGACGATCACCGGTAAATGTGACAAGCCGGGTTCCTCGTGGTGCGGTAATGGAAAACGGGTGGCGCGCCGTGCGCGGGCGAGCGCCGAAAACGGAAATTTTGCTGGGCGTGATCATAGCACCGGCCGGGCAACGGCGTCATGCCGCAAGCGCTCAAGGCTGATAGAATCACGTCTTTTACCCGGAATCTGCCATGCAGCCGCCGTCACTGTCATTTTCAACGCCGCATCCGTCCTGCCGGATTGTGACCTCCCGCCAGACCGGCCCGCATCAGGATCTGGCGCGCCGCGTGGCGCGAGCGCTTGCCACGCCGCTGCAAAAGCCGGTGGCCGAGCACACCCGCACGGCCTTTGCCCGGGCCGATGCCTGGCGTGCCGAGCAGCAAAAACCGCTGATACTTGACGCCGGCTGCGGGGTAGGGCTTTCGACCCGGCGGCTGGCGGCTGCGTTTCCCGACTGCGCGGTGATCGGCGTGGACCGCAGCGCAAACCGCCTGCGCCGGGATCATGGCCCGCTGGCAGACAACGCCTTGCTGGTGCGCGCTGATCTGGTAGATTTCTGGCGGCTGGCCTGGCAGGCCGGCTGGGCGCCGGTGCGCCACTATCTGCTGTATCCCAATCCGTACCCCAAGGCCTCGCAGCTGAAAATGCGCTGGCACGGCCACCCGGTCCTGCCGTGGATTCTTGGCCTGGGCGGGCACCTGGAGCTGCGCAGCAACTGGCGCTTGTACGTCGAAGAGTTTGCCCTGGCCGTGGCGCAGGCCACCGGCCGCCGGGCGGCACTCGCCGCCTATACGCCGGCGGGGGCAAACGACTACCTGACCCCGTTTGAGGCCAAATACGCCGAGGGCGGCCAGCCGCTCTGGCAGCTAACGGTCGAACTGGAGCGACAATGGCATTTATTTACCTGATTTTAGCCATCGTGGCCGAAGTGGTCGCCACCAGCGCGCTGAAAGCCTCCGCCGGCTTTACCCGGCCGGTGCCCAGCGCGGTAGTAGTGCTCGGCTATGGCCTGGCGTTTTATCTGCTCAGCCTGGTGCTGCGTACGCTGCCGGTAGGCGTGGCCTATGCTATCTGGGCGGGGCTGGGCATTGTGCTGGTGACCCTGGTGGGCGTGGTGGCCTTCGGCGAGCGCCCGGACGTGCCCGCGGTTGTGGGCATTTCGCTGATTGTGGCCGGGGTGGTGGTGCTGCAGGTGTTTTCGCGAATCAGCGTTCATTAATCCACCAAAATAGGGAAAGTGCCATGAGACATGCCGTATTGAGCCGCGCGACAAGCCCGGGGCGGCTGCTTTTGCTGGCAGGTGCTTTTGTGCTGGCGTGTAGCGCAGGTGTTGCCCGGGCGGATTTCACCCGGCTAAGCGCGCTTGCCGACGACGGCTTTGCCATCAGCGCCGAGGCCCGGCTGTTGGACGGTGCGGAAGAAACCCTGGGCAGCATTACGCCGGACCGAGCGCTGACGCCGGCCTCGGTAACCAAGGTCTACATGGCGGCGGCGGCGCTCAACCGCTTTGGGCCCCAGTACCGCTTTACCACCCGGCTGAAAAGTGAAGGCGATGTGGACTCTGAAAGCGGCGTGCTTAACGGCGATGTATGGCTGGAAGGCGGCGGCGATCCGGGGCTGACCAGCGAAAACCTCTGGCGGCTGGTTCAGCGCCTGCATCAGGCCGGGGTGCGGCGCATCAACGGCGAGCTGGTGATCAGCCAGTGGCGCTTCGGCCCGGTGGCGTGTGTGACCACCGACCGCTGCGAGGCCAGAACGCGGGTAGACAACGCCTACAGCGCACCGCTGTCGTCCGCCGGGGTCAACTTTGGCAGCTGGTGCGTCAACGTCGCCCCGGCCGAGGCACCGGGCGAGCCGGCGCACATTACCCACTGTGACGGCCCCCAGGCGCTGACCGAGGTGGACAACCGCCTGACGACCCGGGCCGACGGCAGCGCCACGCGAATCAGCGCCGAACGGGTGACCGGCAAGCACGGCGACGTGGTACGCGTGCGCGGCCAGATCGCCGCGGACGCCTGGCCGCGGGACGTGTATCGCGGCGCCAGCGACGGCGCGGCGCAAACCGCAGATACCCTGCTGGCGATGCTGGGGCGCTTTGGCATTCCCCTTTCCGGCCCGCCGCGGGTCACCACGGCCAAGCCGCCCGAGGCCGCCGAAACCCTTGCCGCGGTGGACGGCAAGCCGCTCCAGGAGCTTTTACTGCGCACGCTGAACTATTCCAACAACTACATGGCCGATGTGCTGGCGCTGAACCTGGTGGAAACCCCCGGCGCTGAGCTGGCCGACGCCGGCGCCGCGCTTGAGGCCTACGCCGCCAGCCTGCCCGGCCACGGCGAGGTGCGGCTGGCAAGCGGCAGCGGCTTGACCCCCGAAAACCGCGCCACGGCTCACGGCATCAACGTCATGCTTGAGTCGATGTATCATCAAAGTGCGCTGTTCCCCAGCTTTGTGGCAGCGCTGCAGTCGCCGGAAAACGGCGTGATGCGCTTTATCCGCCGCGGGCCTGAGCGTTTTCAACGCAACGTCATGCTTAAAACCGGCACGCTCAACGAACCCCGCGCGGTACGTGCCGTGGCGGGCTATTTTCGCACCCAAAGCGGGCGCTGGGGGGTGTTCAGCGTGCTGGTCAACGGCGATCGCTCGACACCGTATCTGAACTGGAGCAAAGTGCTTGAGCCGCTGTCCGGGGATCTTGCCGAGATGATCGCTGACCGCTGAGCGGGCCTTTTCGCCACCCACTGAGGAGCGCACGATGAAACCGCAACGCACAGGGCTGGCGCACCTTTTGCATTCCACGCGCTACTCGCTCAACGGGCTGATCGCAGCGTTTCGCCACGAGGCGGCGTTTCGCCAGGAAGTGGCGCTGAGCGCAGTGCTCGTGCCCCTGGCCGTGTGGCTGGGCCAGAGCGCAGTTCAGGTGCTGCTGCTGATTGGCAGCTGCGCGCTGGTGCTGGTGGCAGAGCTTTTGAACAGTGCCGTGGAAAACGTGGTGGACCGCATCGGCACCGAGTACCACGAGCTGTCCGGCCGGGCCAAGGACATCGGCTCGGCGGCGGTGATGCTGGCGCTGGCCTACGCCGGGCTGACCTGGAGCGTTCTCCTCTGGCAGCGTTTCTGCACCTGACAGCGCCCACGAAAAAAGAGGGCATACAACGTGTTGGACGATGATGTTTTGCCGCGGGCAGGCCTGCCCGAAGCGCTCAAGGACACCGCAGCCCAGGCGTGCCAGCGCCTGAACCAGACGCTGGCGCACATGGCCTGTGACGATGCCGCGCTGGCCGCATGGCAGGCGCTGCCCGCAGCGCGCAGAGCGGCGCTTGTGCGCACGGTGACGATCTCAAGCTTTGCGCTGGACGTGCTGGTGCGCACCCCGGTCGTTTTGCACGAACTTTTGGCCACCGGCGAGCTGGACGCCGCGCCGGCCCGCGCCGCTCTGGCGCAGCGGCTGGAAAAGGCGCTGGCCCAGGCCGACGACGAGGAGTCTCTGTACCGCGCGGTGCGGCGCTTTCGCCAGGCGCGCATGCTGGGGATTATCTGGCGCGACCTGAACCGCGCGGACGGCTACGACGTCTGGGACACCACGGCAGCGATGACCGCGCTGGCCGAGGTCAGCCTTGAGGCCACGCTTGCCTGGCTGGAGGCGTTTTACGCCCCGCGCTGGGGACGCCCCGCCCCCTGCGAAGACGGCTCGGCCCAACGGCTGGTAGTGCTGGGCATGGGCAAGCTGGGGGCCGGCGAGCTCAATCTGTCGTCGGATATCGATTTGATTTTCGCCTACGCCGAAGACGGCGAAACCCGCGGCGGGCGCAAGGCGCTGGCCCACCAGGAATATTTCACCAAAATCGGCCAAAAGCTGATCGCCGCGCTGGACAGCGTGACCGCCGACGGCTTTGCCTTTCGCGTGGATATGCGCCTGCGCCCGCTGGGCGACGGCGGCCCGCTGGTGGGCAGCTTTGCCGCGCTTCTGGCCTACTATCAGGATCAGGGCCGCGAGTGGGAGCGCTACGCCATGCTCAAGGCGCGCCCGGTGGCCGGCGACGTGGTCGGCGGCGCTGAGCTGCTGCGCGGGCTGCGTCCGTTTGTGTATCGCAAATATCTGGACTTTGGCGCGATTGAATCCCTGCGCGGGCTGAAAACCATGATCCACCGCGAGGTCAAGCGCCGGGGCATGGAAACCAACGTCAAGCTCGGCCCCGGCGGCATTCGCGAGGTGGAGTTTGTGGTGCAGGCGTTTCAGCTGATTCGCGGCGGCCGCGACACCGAGCTGCAGCAGACCTCCCTGCGCGCCGCGCTCACCCGGCTGCCGGCGCTGGGCCTGCTGCCCCAGAAAGCGGTGGACGAGCTGCTGCCGGACTACGCCTTTCTGCGCGATCTGGAGCACGCCCTGCAGGCGCTGGACGACCGCCAGACCCAGCGCCTGCCCGACGACGCGGTGGTCCGAGCGCAGGTCGCGCTGGCGCTGGGCTTTGACGGCTGGGAAGGCGTGATGACGCGGCTGGGGGAAGGCCGCGAGCGCATCCAGCACTATTTTGACGACGTGATTGCCGAGCCCGAAGACGAAGTAGAGGACGACAGCGATACCCCGGGGCTTGAGCAGTGGCGGCGGCTGTGGCGCGGCGAGCTGAGCGCCGAAGACGCCCAGCGCCGTTTGGCTGAAGCAGGCTTTGATGACCCGGCCGAGGCGCGCAAGCGCCTTGAGCGACTGCACCATTCCCGCGCGGTGCAGGGCATGCAGGCCATCGGCTTTGAGCGCCTTGACGCGCTGATGCCGCTTTTGCTCGACGCGCTGGCGCAAAACCCCACCCCGGACGCCGCGCTGCCCCGGGTGCTGCCGCTGATCGAGGCGGTGCTGCGGCGCACGGCCTATCTCGCGCTGCTGCGAGAAAACCCCCAGGCGCTTGAGCACCTGATGCGCCTGTGCGCGGCAAGCCCGTGGATTGCCGATCAGCTGGCGCGCTACCCGATTTTGCTCGACGAGCTTTTGACCCCGGCGTCGCTGTATACCCCGGCGAGCAAGGCGCGCCTGGCCGACGAGCTGCGCCAGACCCTGAACCGCCTGCCCGAAGACGACGAGGAAGCCCAGCTGGAAGCGCTGCGCGTGTTCAAGCACGCCCAGACGCTCCACGTCGCGGCGTCGGATATCGCCGGCACCCGCCATCTGATGAACGTAAGCGACTATCTCACCTACATCGCCGAGGTGATTCTCGATGCGGTGCTGGCCATGGCCTGGAAGCATCTGGTGCGCAAGCACGGCGTACCGCCGGGCATCGGCCGCGACGTGCCGGACTTTCTGATCGTCGGCTACGGCAAGCTGGGCGGCATTGAGCTGGGGTACGGCTCGGATCTTGATCTGGTGTTTTTGCACCGTGCGACCAAAGGCGCCACGGACGGCCGCCGCCCGGTGGACGCCTCGGTGTTTTTCACCCGCCTGGGCCAGCGCATGATCCACCTGCTCACCGCGGTGACCCCGGCGGGCAGCCTGTACGATGTGGATATGCGCCTGCGCCCGTCGGGCAACGCCGGCCTTTTGGTGACCTCGCTTGACGCCTATGCCGACTACCAGCGCACCAGCGCCTGGACCTGGGAGCACCAGGCGCTGGTGCGCGCCCGGGTGGTGGCCGGCGATGCCGCTCTGGCCGAGGGGTTCAACGCCGTGCGCCGGGAGGTGCTGGGCCGCCCCCGAGACCGCCGTGCGCTGCGCGACGACGTGGTCAAGATGCGCCGCAAGATGCGCGCCCACCTGGGCAGCCGCACCCGGGCGACGTTTGACGTCAAACAAGACGCCGGCGGCATGGTGGACATCGAGTTTCTCTGCCAGTACGCGGTGCTGGCGCTAAGCGTTGAGGCGCCGGCGCTTTTGGCCTACAGCGACAGCGTACGCATTCTTGACACGCTGGCAAAAAGCGGCCATCTGCCCGACGACCAGGCGCAGGACCTGCGCGAGGCCTATCTGGCCTACCGCAGCACCACCCACCGGGCGGCGCTGACCGGCGACAGGGCGCGCGTTGCAGAAGGCACGTTTGACGCCCACCGCCGCGCTGTCAAGGCGCTCTGGGCGCGCTTTCTGGCGCCGCCGGCCGATTCCGACGGCCGGGACCGGGCTTAGCGCGCGCCGGGGTCGTCGTCCTTGACGTCAAAGCGGCCTTCCAGCGCGTCGTGGGGGCGGCGGGACTCGCGATAGGGGCCGCCGCCGATGTCGGTGGCCTGCTCGGCGCGCATGGCCTCCATGCGCTTTTTCATCCTGTGGCGGATAAAGGGCATCATCGCCCAGCCGATCAGTACCAGCACAAGGCCGAGCATCAGGGCGACGATCATCAGCGCGCCGAATAAAAGCCAAGTGAAAAACAGCTTGATGCTGCCCCCCAAGCCCGCCGGGCGCGACTGGGCGGCCCTGGCGCGCCACTGCTGGGCCGCCTGCCAGGCGGCGTTGCGCGTACTACGCTGTGTCATGAAGCTCTCCTGAAGGCGCGATAATAAGGCGTATGGGTCTGTCCAGTAGAACACTATACGGCGCGGGAGTTCACCCGCGGCGCCGCGCTCAGGCGCGGCCTGCGTGACAGGGGAGGCGTTTGCTGCATCCGGGATGGCTTATGCAGCGTGCAGTTTAGCTGGTAGAGTCCGCGGTATGATTACAGGCCGCGGTGGGTACAGGCCAACCGCGCCGCAGTGCGATGGGATTTAGCGCGATGGGATATAGCGCGATGGGATGTAGTGCGATGAGATATAGCGCGATGGGATAACGCAAAGCTAAGGAGACAAGATGGCAGACCACGGCGGGAGGACGGTGTTTATCGCCTCGGCGACGATTATCCTCGGGCTGGTGCTGGTCGGGGCGGCGTTTCCCGAAGATTTCGGCCGCGCCGCTCAGACGGCGCTGGGCAGCATTACGCGGCTGTTCGGCTGGTTTTATCTGTTCTCGGTGTTCGGTTTTGTGGTGTTTCTGCTGGGGCTTGCGTTTTCCAAGTACGGCAAGGTGCGCCTGGGCCCCCAGGACAGCACGCCCAACTACAGCTTTTTTTCCTGGGTGAGCATGCTGCTGGCGGCAGGCTTCGGCGTGGGGCTGGTGTTTTACGGCATGGCCGAGCCCATGTCGCACTATATGACGCCGCCCTACGGCGACGAAGCGCCGGAAAGCGTGGCCGCCGCGCGGCTGGCCATTCAGTACACCTACTTCAACTGGGGCATTCACCAGTGGGCGGCGTTTTCCGTAGTGGGGCTGATTATCGCCTACTTCCAGTTCCGCAAGGGGCAGGCGGGGCTGGTGTCGTCGGTGCTGTCCTCGGTGACGGCCAAATACCCGCGCGTGCGCCCGTATGCTTCCTGGCTGGACGTGTTTGCCGTGGTGGCCACGGTGATGGGCGTGGCCACCTCGCTGGGGCTTGGCGTTTTGCAGATGAACGGCGGGCTCAACGCGGTGTTCGGCCTGGCGGAAAACGGCTGGTGGCAGTTTATTATTCTGTTTGTGATGTTTTGCGCCTATATGGCCTCGACCTGGTCGGGGCTGGACAAGGGCATCAAGCGTCTGTCCAACCTCAACATGGCGCTGTGCATCGCTTTGATGTTCTACGTGCTGGTGAGCGGGCCCACGGTTGCCATTCTTGAAACCATTACCCTGGGCATCGGTGACTACCTGCAGAACTTTATCAGTATGAGTTTGCGCATCGCACCCTACGAGGACAGCAACTGGGGCAACGACTGGACGGTGTTCTACTGGGCCTGGGTGATTGCCTGGTCACCGTTTGTGGGCACCTTTGTGGCCCGGGTGTCCCGCGGGCGCACCATTAAAGAGTACGTGTTCGGCGTGCTGCTGGTGCCGCCGCTTTTGGCCTGCCTGTGGATCGGCGTGTTCGGCGGGGCGGCGCTGCACATGGAGCTTGGCGGCGCGGACGTGGGGCTTGCCCAGGCCACCCAGGACAATATCACCGTGGCACTTTTTGAAATGTTCGAGCTGATGCCGTTTTCCGGCGTGCTCTCGGTCATGGCGATGGGGCTGATCTTTATCTTTTTGGTGACCTCGGCGGATTCGGCCTCCTATATCGTCGCCCAGATGACCGACAACGGCTCGATCAACCCGCCGCTGTACAAGCGCGTGCTGTGGGGCGTGCTGATTGCGGCCATTTGCCTTACGCTGATCGTGGCCGGCGGGCTTGAAGGGCTGCAGGCCGCGTCTGTGCTTTCAGCGCTGCCGTTTACCTTCATTCTTTACATGATGGTGGTGGTGCTTTTGCGTGAGCTGCGCGCCGACCGCCGGGCGATGCTGACCCAGCTGTATCGCCGCCACGGCGAGACCCCGGTGGGGGCCGACGCCTTCGAGGCCGATCAGCTCGGCGAGGAAGAACGCCTGCGGCGCGCGCCCAGCGTGGTCAACCGGCGTATCAATCGCTAAGTGACCGGTCTTTGTCGCCACGGGCCGAATCAGCGGGCCATGTTAGCGGGGATGCGCTTTGCCAATACAACGTACGCGCCGCGGTGCGAGACGCCGCCGAGCCGGGCGCCGGCGGTTGGAGGCGTCCCGGCTGGACCGCTGGCTGAATACGGCGGTGACCGTAGCGGTCATCACCGCACTGGCGGTGGGCAGCGCGGCGGTGCTGGCACACTGGCTGCTGTAGCGCATTTTTGCCTTTACTCTGGGAGCGGCCATGCCTGAACGTTATGCCCGCCGCGCCGGGCCATGCTCGGCGCCCGCCCGCCAGGGCTATGCCCCGCGCCGGGAGATTGTCGGCTGGGCGATGTTCGATTTTGCCAATCAGGCCTATACGCTTTTGATCATCACCGTGGTGTTCGGCGAGCTTTTCACCACGGTGATCGTCGGCGAGCACGAAGGCAGCTACCGGCTGGCGAATTTTCTCTGGAGCCTGGCGCTTTCGCTGAGCTATCTGATGGTGGTGGTGAGCGCGCCGCTGTGCGGGGCGATCATGGACTGCCGCGCGGAAAAAAAGCGCTTTCTGCGGTGGAGCTATGTGGCCACCGTGATCTCGACTGCGATGCTGTACTTTGTCGCGCCGGGCTATGTGGCGCTGGGCTTTTTCCTGATTGTGGTTTCCAACTACGCCTATTCCATGGGCGAGTCGTTCATTGCCGCGTTCTTGCCCGGGCTGGGCCCGCCTTCGGCGTTGGGCAGGATTTCCGGCTTCGGCTGGGCGCTGGGCTATCTGGGCGGGCTTTTCGCCGCGGGTTTCACGCTTTTGGTGCTGGGCGAGGCCACCGCCGACAACTTTGCCCGCATCCGCTTTGTTGGCCCCTTTGCCGCCGGCTTTTTTTTGCTAGCGGCCATGCCGACCTTTGCTTGGCTGAAAGAACGCGCCGTGCCGCAGCCCGCTGCGGTTGGCTACGGGCGTCTGGCGCGCCGGCGCATGCTGGCGACCTGGCGTGATTTGCGCCACTTTAAAGACCTGAGCCGGTTTCTGGTGTCGCTTTTGTTTTCCATGGCCGGGGTGTACATCATCATTGCCTTTGCCTTTATCTACGGCGCTCAGGTGATCGGCTGGGACGCGCAGGTGCGCAACGGGATGTTTATCATCGTGCAGATCACCGCCGCCGGCGGGGCCGTGGGCTTCGGCGCCCTGCAGGATCGGCTGGGCGGCAAGCGTACCTACCAGCTGACGCTTGCCCTGTGGGTGGCCGCGATCGCTGCCATCTGGGCCACACCGGCGCTGACGGCGTGGCTCAACGGCACTTTTGGGCGCGCCTGGCAGGCGCAGCACGTGTTTTTGGTGGTGGGGTGTCTGGCCGGTGCCAGTCTGGGCTCCAGCCAGTCGGCCAGCCGTACCCTGGTGGGGCTTTTCTCGCCCCGGGAGAAAGCCGCCGAGCTTTTTGGCTTTTGGGGGCTGGCCAACAAGCTGGCCGGCGTTTTGGGTATCGTGCTGCTGGGCGTGTTGCAGATGCTGGTGGGGCTTGCCGGGTCCATCCTGCTTTGTGCGGCGCTGTTTATCGCCGCGATGCTGATCTGTACGCGCGTCGACGAAGCGCGGGGGCGTGCGGCTGCCCGGCAATGGTCGTCGCCCGGCGCGGCGGGCGTACAGGAGGCGACATGACAAGACGGGCAGGAACACAGCGCACCGGCCTGGTCATGATGCTGCTGTTTTGGGTGGTGCTGATGGTGGGCGGTACCTGGTGGCTGAAAGGCGGCCTGGAAGCGCTGCAAAACCCCAATGCCCGGGTGGTTACCTCGGCGGCGACGAGCACGCCGCTGACCCTTGAGCGCAACCGGGCCGGGCACTTTCGCGCGCCGGGGGAAATCAACGGCGTACCGGTCACCTTTTTGCTGGATACCGGCGCTACCTATGTGGCGGTGCCTGCCGGGCTTGTCGACAGCCTCGGGCTTGAGCGCGGCCGGCGCGTCTGGTTCAACACCGCCAACGGGCGCGTGCAGGGCGCGCTGGTGGATCTGGATTCGGTAAGCCTGGGCGGTATTCGCATGCGCAACGTGCAAGGCTCGGTCAGCCCCAACATGCAGGGCGACACGGTGCTGCTGGGCATGAGTTTCTTGCGCCATCTGGCCATTGAAATACGCGAAGGCAAGATGGTGCTGACGCTGCCCGAGCCGCGCGGTCAAGGCTGAGCGATCCGCCCGCCGTCTTGTGCGCAGGCCACGGCTGTGCTTAGCTTGGCCCACCGATAACGTCAACCCGCCAAGGAGCCGTCATGGGCATTGAAGTAGGTGGACTGCTGGGCCTTATCTGGCTGATCATCGTCGTCTGGGCCATCATCAAGGTGGCGAAAAGCCCGGCAGGCGGGCTGGCCAAGCTGCTGTGGATTTTGGTGCTGCTGTTCTTTCCGCTGTTTGGCCTGCTTATCTGGCTGCTGCTGGGCCCCAAGGGATAGCGACCAGCGCCAGGCGCTGAAAGGCAGGCTTTTTAGCCTGCCTTTTGCGTAGCGCCGGCCGGCACCGGTGTAACATCGGGGCCGTATAGCGGTAACATGGCGGGCGGCGTTTGTCAGCGATCGGTATCGTGGCCGCTGTCCGACAGGCGGGAATGGCCGGGAACGTAGTGCCCGGGAATCCTGCGCCGCTCTCCGTTGGGCAAATCCTGCACCTGGGCGGGCACGTAGACGCGTTTGATCACGCTTTTAGGTTTGCGCTGTGTCATACAGTTGTCCTTTCTATCAGCGGCTGAGCCGTCAACGATTGAACCGTCAGCGGTTGGCCGGCGAGCGCTGCTTGACGGCCACCGAGCGGACGCTACCATCATTTTGCGATATCCCATCGACGACGTCATCCCAAAGCGGTGATGCCGTCGCTGTTATTCCTATTGGCGGGTAGCCGCAACACACTTTTACCCGAGCAGAGTCAAGAGTACACATGGTCGATCATCTGGAAAAACAGTTTCAAACGCTTGGGTCTCAACACGCCAGCGGCGTGGACTATGCCGGGCGAGAGCACGTGCTGATCATCGAAGATGACCGGCGGCTTGCCGATTTGACCCGCGATTACCTGGAAACCAACGGCTTTCGGGTCACCCTGGAAGCCGACGGTGGCAAGGGCGTTGAGCGCATTACCGGCCTGCAGCCGGATCTGGTTATTCTCGATTTGATGCTGCCCGGCGAAGACGGCCTGGCCATCTGTCGCCGGGCGCGGCCCCATTACGCCGGCCCCATCATGATGCTGACCGCGCGCACCGATGATCTCGATCAGGTGCTGGGCCTGGAAATGGGCGCCGATGACTATATGCTCAAGCCGGTACAGCCGCGGGTGCTGCTGGCGCGGATGCGGGCTTTGCTGCGCCGCGCCGATGCCAGCGCCCCGGCCAGCGGTGAAGAGCGCCTGCGCTTTGAGAACCTGGACATCGACCACGCCACCCGAGAGGCCTGGCTGTCCGGCGAGCGTATCGACTTGACCAGCGCCGAGTTTGATCTGCTGTGGCTTCTGGCCAGCAATGCCGGCCGCGTGCTGACCCGGGAAGAGATTTTCCACGAGCTGCGCGGCATCAAGTACGACGGCCAGGATCGCTCCATTGACGTGCGCGTCTCGCGCATTCGCCCCAAGATCGGCGACGACCCCAACCAGCCGCACCGGATCAAGACCGTGCGCAGCAAAGGCTACCTGTTCGTCAAGGACGGTTGATCGCGCCGCTATATGCGCCATGCACCCCATACGGACGCCGCAGCCCGGCCCGGCTGTCGCGAGAAGCGCCCGCTGCGCTGGATGATCGACCGCGGCTCGTTTATCCGCTTTTATCTGCTGCTCGCCGCGGTGCTGCTGGCCGTTGTGCTGGTTGCCCTGGGCGGCCGGGCGCTGATCGAGCAGATTCGCCGAGAAGACTACCGCGAGCAGCTGGCCGCGCTGCCCATGTCGCTGGTTGCGGAACGGCTGGCCGCGCTGCCGCCCGAACAGCGCAGCCCGCGCCTGGCAACGCTCGGCGAGCGGCTGGGCATGACGCTGGAGCTGGCGCGACTGGACGCGGCCGCCCCGGGATATTTTGCCCGCGCCCGGCTGACACAGCGCAAAGTGCTGGCCAGCGAATCGCCCTGGGTGCTGCGCAAACGCCTGCCGGATTCGCCCTGGCTGCTGACGGCCCGGTTTGACGGCTGGAGCGAGCAACAGTGGCACGCCACCGCCGAGCTGCTGGGCGAGTGGCTGGCCGGGCTGCCGGCCGGCCAGCGCAGCCAGCGGCTTTCAGGGTTGGCGTCGGGCAGCTGGCCGGTATCGCTGCACAGGCGCCCGCCCCGGGGCCTGTCGTCTGCCCAGCGCGACGCGTTGGCGCGCGGACAGGTCGTCACCCGGCTGACGCACGAGCAGCTGGCGGTCACGTTCTGGGCGCCGCTGCCCGGCGAGGCGCGCTGGGTCAAGATGGGGCCGATGACCCGCGGCGGCTCGCTGGCGCTCAATCTTAATTTGCCGCTGCTCATGGGGCTTTTGCTGGCGTTTTCGCTGAGTATCTATCTGATCATGCGGCGTATCGAGCTGCGCCTGGCGCGCCTGGAGCTGGCCGCCGCGCGCATTGCCAGCGGGCGGCTGGAAACCCGGGTCAAGGTGGAAAGCGGCGATTTCATGGGCCGGCTGGGCATGGCGTTCAACGGGATGGCAAGCCAGGTACAGGCGCTTTTGCGCGGCCAGCAGGAAATGATCCGTGCGGTGTCTCACGAGCTGCGCACGCCGGTGGCGCGCATCCGCTTTGCCGCGCAGATGGTCGAGGACATGACCGCAGAGCCGGCGGTGCGCCGCCAGATTCAGGGTATCGATGCCGACATCGGCGAGCTTGACGAGCTGATTGACGAAATTCTCACCTTTGCCCGGCTGGGCGGCCAGACCGTGGGCGGCCCCGAGATGGAAACCGCCCGGGTGGAATGCCGGGCGCTTGCCGAGCGCGTGATCGATACCCTCGCGCCGCTGCATCCGGGCCTGACGCTGGAGCTGGCGGACGGGCCGGAGATGGCGGTGCAGGCCGAGCCGCGCTATTTGCAGCGGGCGCTGCAGAACCTGGTGAGCAACGCCTGTCGCTACGGCTATTCCCGTGTGGCCGTGACGCTGACCGGCGAGCCGGAGCTGGTCCGCATTGACGTTGAAGACGACGGCCCCGGCGTGCCCGCTGAGGTGCGCGAAGACGTGTTCAAGCCTTTCGCGCGGCTGGATACCAGCCGCACCCGCAGCTCCGGCGGCTACGGGCTGGGGCTTTCCATTGTGCAAAAGATCATGGCCGGCCACGGCGGCAGCGTCAGCGTCGATGCCAGCAGTGCTCTGGGCGGCGCGCGCTTTACGCTGATACTGCCGCGTCGCCATCCGCCGGCCTGATGCCTGACAGCACCGCAAAGGAAGTGTCCCGCGCGGTGCGTAAAAAATCCTGCATCCACGGCGCTTCGCGGGTGTTTTCGCGCAGGGCAGCGTAAAGCGTGCTCCACATGCCGCCTTCGCCCAGCGGTACGGCGCTGACGTAGTCGCGCTCCAGGTATTCGGTCAGCGCCCAGCTGGGCAGCGCGCACACGCCTCTCCCGCTTGCCACCAGCTGCATCATCATAATGGTCAGCTCTGCTGTGCGGATTTCCGCGGGGGCAACGCCTGCCGGCCGTAAAAACTGGGTAAAGACGTCAAGCCGGGACTGCTCGACCGGGTAGGTGATCAGGGTCTGGTCGCCCAGCATTTCGGGATGGACGCAACGCTGGCGCGCCAGCGCATGCTGGCGCGCCACGGCCAAAAGCCCCTCGTAGCGAAACAGCGGCGCGTAGTGAATGCCCTCAATGGGCTGGGGATCGGCGGTGATCACCAGATCCAGCTGCTCTCGGGCCAGCGCCGGCAGCGGGTCAAAATGGTGGCCGGTGGGAATATCAATCTCCACCTCCGGCCAGTGATCGCGAAAATGATCCACCGTGGGCATCAGCCACTGAAAGCAGCTGTGGCACTCGATGGCCATGTGCAGCCGGCCGTGCTCGGTGCCGGCAAGCCTTGCCACGTCGCGTTCAGCGGCGCGTACCTGGGGCAGCACCTGCTCGGCCAGCGCCAGCAGCCGGGTGCCCGTGCGGGTGAACGCTACCGGGCGGGATTTACGCACGAAAAGCGCGCTGTCGATGCGGTTTTCCAAATCCTTGAGCTGGTGCGACAGCGCCGACTGGGTCAGATGCACGCGCTCGGCGGCCTCCACCAGCGAGCCGGTATCGCGCAGGGCGAGCAGAGTACGAAGATGACGAAGCTCAATCATGGGGGCCATACGTATCCGGTGGAAAGACAAGGCTGAGTTTTATTCATAATTATTATTAAAAAGATTAGTTTGATTCACTTTTTAGCGGCACGCAAACTTGTCGGCAAGGTCAATTGGCAACGCATTCACGCTATAGGACATATTGCATGACAGTTTCTCATATTCTGGGCTATCCGCGCATCGGTGCCTTCCGCGAGCTGAAAAAAGCCACCGAAGCCTACTGGAAGGGCGATCTGGATCAGGCGGCGCTTGAGCAGCAGGCGCAAAAGCTGCGCGCCGCCCACTGGCAGGCGCAAAGCGACGCCGGGCTGGACTTCGCAAGCGTCGGCGACTTCGCCTTTTACGACCAGGTGCTCAACGTCTCTGTTTTGCTGGGCGCGGTGCCCGAGCGCTTTAACGCCGCCGCCGAGGTCGAGCAGGGCGAGGTGGCGCTGGACACCGCCTTTCGCATGGCCCGGGGCCGCGCACCCAGCGGCGAGCCGGCGGCCGCCTGCGAGATGACCAAATATTTTGATACCAACTATCACTACCTGGTTCCTGAGCTGCACCAGGGCCAGACGTTTACACTTGCCAGCACGCGGCTGTTCGACGAGGTCGCCGAGGCCCAGGCCGCCGGCTTTACCCCCAAGGTCGCGCTGACCGGGCCTGTGACCTGGCTGTGGCTGGGCAAGGAGAAGGGCGGCGCGTTCAACCGCCTGGAGCTGCTCGACGGCGTGGTCGATGTCTACGCCGCCGTGCTCACCCGGCTGGCCGAGCAGGGCGTGGCGTGGGTGCAGCTTGACGAGCCGGCGCTGGTGCAGGATCTGCCCGCCGAGTGGCAGCAGGCCTACGAGCGCGCCTATAACCGCCTGCAGGCCGCCGCGGTGAAGATTCTGCTGGCGACCTACTTTGGCGGGCTGGGCGATAATCTTTCGGTAGCCACGCGTCTGCCGGTGGCCGGCCTTCACGTGGACGCCGTGCGCGCCCCGGGCGAGCTGGACCATGTAGTCGATCGCATCGGCCCGCATCGGGTGCTGTCCGTTGGCGCAATCGACGGGCGCAACGTCTGGCGGGCCGATCTGGCCGCCCTGCGCGAGCGCCTTCAGCCGCTGAAAGCGCGCCTGGGCGATCGCCTGTGGCTGGCCCCCGGCTGTTCGCTTTTGCACGTGCCGGTGGACGTGGGTGCCGAAACCGACCTGGACGGCGAGCTCAAGAGCTGGCTGGCCTTTGCCCGCCAAAAGCTTGACGAGACGGTCACGCTTGCTCGCCTGCTCGACGGCCGCGCCACCGCCGACGACGAGCAGCGCCTGGCCGATGCCACCCGCGCTTTGGAGGCCCGCCGCGCATCCGCGCGCATTCACCGGCCGGCGGTGGCCGCGCGGCTGGCCGCCGTTACCTCTGCCGACAGCCGGCGCGGCGCGCCCTACGCCACGCGTGCCAAGGCCCAGCGCGAGGCGCTTTCGCTGCCGCTGTATCCGACGACGACCATCGGCTCTTTTCCCCAGACCGGGGATATTCGCGCCGACCGCCGCGCGCACAAAAACGGTGATTTGAGCACCGCCGAGTACGAAGCGCGGATGCGCGCCGAAATCGCCTACGCCGTGGCGCGCCAGGAAGCGCTGGGCATCGATATGCTGGTGCACGGCGAGGCCGAGCGCAACGACATGGTGGAATACTTCGGCGAGCAGCTCGACGGCTTTGCCTTCACCCGCTTTGGCTGGGTGCAAAGCTACGGCTCGCGCTGCGTGAAGCCGCCGGTGATCTTCGGCGACGTGGCGCGTCCGGCGCCGATGACCGTGCGCTGGAGCGAGTACGCCCAGTCGCTCACCGACCGGCCGATGAAGGGCATGCTCACAGGCCCCGTGACGATTCTGCAGTGGTCGTTTGTGCGCGATGACCAGCCGCGCGCGACCACCTGCCGCCAGATTGCCCTGGCGCTGCGCGACGAGGTGGTAGACCTTGAGCGCGCCGGCGTCCGGGCCATCCAGATCGATGAGCCGGCCCTGCGCGAAGGGCTGCCCCTGCGCCGGGCCGAGTGGCAGGCGTATCTTGACTGGGCAGTGGAGAGCTTTCGTTTGAGCGCGTCCAGCGTTGCCGACGCCACCCAGATCCACACGCACATGTGCTACTCGGAGTTCAACGACATCATCGGCGCGATTGCCGCGCTGGACGCCGATGTGATCACCATCGAGACCTCGCGCTCGGACATGGAACTGCTGGACGCCTTCCAGAACTTTGCCTACCCCAACGAGATCGGCCCCGGAGTTTACGATATCCACAGCCCCAACCTGCCCGATATAGACTGGATGGTGACGCTGATGGAGAAAGCCGCCGAGCGCATTCCCGCCGAGCGGCTGTGGGTCAACCCGGACTGCGGGCTGAAAACAAGGCGCTGGGAGGAAGTTGAGCCGGCGCTGGCCAACATGGTCAAGGCGGCCGAGACGCTGCGCCAGCGCGCCAAAGCACCAAGCGAGGAAGGCGCCGCCACGGTGTAACAAGCCCCGCTTCAATTACTAACAGCAAAGCCGGCCACGATATGGCCGGCTTTCTTGCTGCGGGCAGCCCGCGACAGGGTAGGCGCTGGCTTGAGTCGGCCTGCTACTTCGCCAGCAGCCTGGCGGCGTCCAGCGCGAAGTAGGTGAGAATACCGTCGGCGCCGGCGCGCTTGAAGCCGGCGAGCGATTCCAGAATCACCTTGTCGGCGTCGAGCCAGCCGTTGTCGAAGGCGGCGCGGTGCATGGCGTACTCGCCGCTGACCTGATAGGCAAAGGTGGGTACGGCAAGCTCGTCTTTCACCCGGCGCACCACGTCGAGATACGGCATGCCGGGCTTGACCATGACCATGTCGGCGCCTTCGCGAATGTCCATGGCGACTTCGTGCAGCGCTTCATCGGCGTTGGCCGGGTCCATCTGGTAGGTGCGCTTGTCGGCCTGGCCGAGGTTGCCCGCCGAGCCGATGGCGTCGCGGAAGGGGCCGTAGTAGCTCGACGCGTACTTGGCGCTGTAGGCCATGATGCGGGTGTGGATCAGCCCGTCCTGTTCGAGCGCCTGGCGGATCGAGCCGATGCGCCCGTCCATCATGTCCGACGGGGCGACCACGTCGGCGCCGGCCTCGGCGTGGGACAGCGCCTGCTTGATCAGTGCTTTGACCGTGGGCTCGTTTTGCACGTAGCCGGTATCGTCGAGAATGCCGTCCTGGCCGTGGCTGGTGTAGGGGTCCAGCGCCACGTCGGTGATGATGCCCAGCTCCGGCACGGCGGCCTTGAGCCCGCGCACGCTGCGCTGAACCAGCCCCTCGGGGTTGTAGGCCTCTTCGGCGTGCAGGGTTTTGCCGTCGGCTTCAATCACCGGAAACAGCGCCAGCGCCGGGATGCCCAGCGCGTGGGCCTCCCGGGCCTGCTCGATCAAAAGATCCAGCGTCAAACGCTCAACGCCGGGCATCGAGGGCACGGCCTGGCGCTGATTTTCGCCTTCCATGACAAACACCGGCAAAATCAGATCCGCTGCGGTAAGGGTATTTTCGCGCATCAGCCGGCGAGAGAAGTCGTCCCGGCGCATGCGGCGCATGCGAGTGGCAGGAAAATCGCGCGGGGTGAACGTAGTCAAGAAAGCCTCCAGCGGTAGGGTAAAAAAGCGTTTCACCGGCAGTATACCCGGCAAAAGCCGAGCAGTCGGCTGTTGCAAGGCGCTGTGAACCCTCGGCCGGGTATAAACCGCTGCCAACTTTTGCACGGCCGGGCGGGCATGCCCGGCGCGGCGTTTTAGTCAGCGTCTTGGCGGTTGGCCCGGCGGCGTACCTGGCGGTTGCCGAACAGGCGGCCGAACAGCAGGCCGATTTCGTAGAGCAGATACATGGGCACGGCCAGCAGGCTCTGGGAAACCACGTCCGGCGGGGTGAGCACCATGCCCACGATAAAGCAGCCCAGCAGAATATAGGGGCGCTTGCGGCCGAGGCTTTCGACCGTGGTGGCGCCTGAAAGAATCAGCAAAAAGGTGGCAATGGGAATCTCGAAGGCGACGCCAAAGGCAAAAAACAGTTTCAGCACGAAGTTGAGGTACTGATTGATGTCGGTCATCACCGTAATGTTGTCCGGCCCTGCCTGGGTAAAAAACGAAAACAGCAGCGGAAACACCACGTAGTAGGCAAACGCCGCGCCGGCGTAAAAAAGCCCGACGCTGGACAGCAGCAGCGGTATCGCCAGGGCCTTTTCATTGTCGTAAAGGCCCGGCGCGACAAAGGCCCAGGCCTGATGCAGCACCACGGGGATGGCAATGAACACTGCCACCACCAGCGTGA
This sequence comes from Halomonas cibimaris, assembly GCF_039537045.1. Classification (GTDB taxonomy): domain Bacteria; phylum Pseudomonadota; class Gammaproteobacteria; order Pseudomonadales; family Halomonadaceae; genus Vreelandella; species Vreelandella cibimaris. The sequence goes on from NZ_BAAAZT010000073.1 coordinate 34,825, forward strand.
GCTTGAACGGGGCGAGAAACGGCGAGGCCACCTCGGTGGCGATCATCTGCGCGCCTTCGGGCAGCAGCGCCATCAGCGGCTCGGCGACAAAGCCGTAGATATCGTTGGCAAAGGCGTACAGGCTGAGAAAAATGACCACGATGGCAATAACGGCCCGCATCAGCCGCGAACGCAGCTCGACCAGGTGCTCGATCAGCGGGGCCTGGGCGGCGCCTGCCTGCCGGTTCGTTTCCTGCTTTTGCGAACCATCGCTCATGATGATGTTTCGTCCTTTTTCTCGTTTCCGCCGGTGTCGGCCGGCGTTTCGCGCAGGGTTTCCAGCGCGTCATCCAGCCGGGCCGAGGCGTCCGCGGCCTGGCGCTCTACCTGGCGGGCCTGCTTGCCGGGCGCATCGGCCAGGCTTTCCACGTCCTGTTTGGCCCGGGTGAGGCTGTCGTCGAGTTTTTTCTGCTGCTCGTCGAGTTTTTGCCGCAGGTCTTCGGCTTCCAGCTGGGCGCTGATCTCGCGCTGCATGCCGGACACCGTGCGCTTTATTTTGCCGACCCACATGCCCGTGGTTCGAGCCGCCCGGGGCAGCCGCTCGGGGCCGAGTACCAAAAGCCCCACCACGGCGATGATCAGCAGTTCGAGAAAGCCGATATCCAGCATGGGTTAGCTGCGCTCGTTGCTGTTTTCCGGTTTCTTTTCCTGAGCCTCGACGTCGTAGGTGTTGCCCGCTGTATCGTCGTCGTGGCGTACCTTGGCCTGGGGCGTGTCGGCGTCGTCCTCATCGGTTTTTTTCTCTTCTTCGTGCATCGCACTTTTAAAGCCCTTGACGGCGCCGCCGAGATCGGTGCCGACGTTGCGCAGCTTTTTGGTGCCGAAAATCAGAATAATGATGCCCAGCACAATGAGCAGCTGCCAAATACTGATACCGCCTAGCATATGCGTGTCCTCGTTAACGAATGCCCAAATAACCTTGGGCGGTGGCGAATGGCTACCCGCCCGTGCGAGCGGCTTTTTCGTCGTGCCCCGAGACGCCGAACCGGCGTGCCAGCTCGTCGAGCACGGAGCGGTGATCCAGCCCCAGATGCGAGAGCATGACCAGGCTATGAAACCATAGATCCGCCGTCTCGGCGACCAGTGCCTGCCGCGCCGCTGCGTCGTTGCTCTGTCCGGCATCCTTGGCCGCAAGCAGCGTTTCGGTGGCTTCCTCGCCGACTTTTTCCAGTATCTTGTTCAGCCCCTTGCAGTGCAAGGCGGCGACGTAGGAGTCGTCGGCGCTTGCATGGCGGCGCGCGTCGAGTACCGCAGTCAGGGCGTCGAGCACGGTGTCGGTGGCGAGACGGGAATCCGGGGTCGGCGTGGTGGTCATGGCGACGTATCCGTTGTGTAGCGTAAGAGAAATAGGCGCTGCGTTTCTTGATGCGCATCAGCTTGGCGGCTCGCCGGCTACCAGGCCAAAAGCAAAAGGCCGATGGCGGCGGCGGCAAGCACCGGCCAGTCCTGCCCGGCGGCCCAGCCCGCCAGCGGCTGCCAGGCAAGGGCCGCGGCGAGCATGATCAGCCCCAGGCGCAGCCGGTGCTGACGCTTGCCCTGGCGCTGCATGTGCCGGCGCATGTCGCTTACGGCCTGGCTTTGTCGCCTTTGCTGGCGGTCGCTGGCTTCCAGCCGGCTCAGTGTCTGGTGGGCCAGAGCCGGCAGCTCCGGCAGCTGGGTGGAAAGCTCCGGGGCCTGGCGCTTGAGCGAGTCCCACAGGCCGCGCACGCCGGCACGCTCTTTCATCCAGCGCTCAAGGTAGGGCTTGGCGGTGCTCCACAGATCAAGATCGGGGTAGAGCTGGCGGCCCAGCCCTTCGATGTTGAGCAGGGTTTTCTGCAGCAGCACCAGCTGGGGCTGGACTTCCATGTTGAAGCGCCGGGCGGTCTGGAAAAGCCCCAGCAGCACCTGGCCGAAGGAGATGTCTTTGAGCGGCTTTTCCAGAATCGGCTCGCACACGGTGCGAATGGCGGCGGCAAACTCGTTGGCCCGTGTGCCTTCGCCGACCCAGCCGGATTCGATGTGCAGCGCGGCGACTTCGTAATAGTCCTGGCGGAAAAACGCCAGCAGGTTGCGCGCCAGATAGTCCTGGTCTTCTCGGGTCAGGCTGCCGACGATGCCGCAGTCGATGGCCACGTACTGCGGGTTCTCGCCGTCGTCGCAGTTGACGAAGATGTTGCCCGGGTGCATATCGGCGTGAAAGAAGTTGTCGCGAAACACCTGGGTAAAAAAGATCTCCACGCCGCGCTCGGCCAGGGTCTTGAGGTGGGTGCCCCGGGCCAGCAGGGTGTCGGTATCCGCCACCGGGACGCCGCGAATGCGCTCTTGCACCATGACCTTGCGCCGGGTGAAGGCCCAGTAGATGGCGGGCACGAACAAAAGCGGCGAGTCTTTGAAGTTGCGCTTGAGCTGGGAGGTGTTGGCGGCTTCCTTGTACAGGTCAAGCTCGTCAAACAGCGTGGCCTCGTAGTCGCGAATGACTTCTACCGGACGCAGCCGCCGGGCCTCGGGCACCCGGGCGAGCAGCTTGGCGAGCTGATACATCAGCGCCATGTCCTGGCGCATCACGCGGTCGATGCCCGGGCGGATGATCTTGACCACCACGTCTTCGCCGCTGTGCAGCCGGGCGGCATGCACCTGGGCGATGGAGGCCGAGGCCAGCGGTTCACGCTCGAAGTGGGCAAAGGCCTCGGCCAGGGTCATTTCCAGCTCGGCCTCTACCCGGGCCGCGGCGGCCTCGCCGGGGAAGGGCGGCACCTGGTCCTGCAGGCGCTTGAGCTCGTCGGCAATATCCGGCGGCAGCAGATCGCGTCGGGTGGAGAGCATCTGGCCGAACTTGACAAAAATCGGCCCCAGCGCCTCCAGCGCCAGACGCAGACGCTCGCCGCGGCTGCGCGGGCCTACTGGAAAAAGCCGCAGCGGTGAAAGCCAGGTGAGCGCGCGCATCCACCAGGGCAGGCGCGCAAACGGCACCAGAGTGTCCAGCCGGTGGCGGGCGATGACCCAGCCGATACGTATCAGTCGCAGGCTCATACCCGGCCCTCGCGCTCGGCCAGCAGCCGCTGCAGCCGGGCAAAGCGGGCTTCCAGCCGGTCGGTGGCGACGTCCAGTTCGGTGAGGTGGTCGCGCAGCACTTCGCGCTGGCGGCGGCCGGGCAGAAGCCTGGCCTCTTCGAACACGTATTCGGCCACGTCGGCGAGCAGCTCGTCTTTGGCGCGCAGGCCAAAGCGTGCGACCCGGCGCAGCCCTTCGGCCAGCGAATGGGCGGGCGTGTCGCCGAGCAGCCCGGCAAGCTCGCCTTCCCAGTCGATGTCGAGATCGGTGAACAGCGCCTGGGCAGCTTCCAGCAGGTGGGTGCGCCCGCGCAGGGAAAGCCGGCCGGAAAACATCAGCCGCTCAAGGCTTTCGCCGCCGGCCCAGCGCGACAGGGTTTCCGGGGTCAGCTCCACCACGGCGTCGGCGGAGGCTTCGCAGTCGGCGTCATCGCTGGCGTGGGCAAGGTCGATCCCGGCGCGATGAAAGTGCAGCATCAGCGCCAGGCGCGGCTGCTCCAGACGAACGAGCAGGCGGCTGCCGGCCAGCGCTTCCAGGCGGCCGGGGGCGGCCGGGTCTCGGGCCAGCAGGGCGTTGATCGCGCGTTCAATGCCGGCCAGCATCAGCGCAGGCGTTGCCGTCATGTTGGAAGGGCGCGTCATAGCTTGATTCCGCGGTGGAGCGCGACAATGCCGCCGGTGAGGTTGGTGTATTCCACCCGTTCAAGGCCTGCGGTTTCCATCATGTCCTTGAGCGTTTTTTGATCCGGGTGCATGCGAATGGACTCGGCCAGATAGCGATAGCTGTCGGCGTCGCCGGCTACCAGCTGGCCCATCCGCGGCAGTACGCGAAAGGAGTATTCGTCGTAGGCCTTGGACAGCAGCTCGCTTTGGGGTTTGGAAAACTCCAGCACCAAAAGGCGTCCGCCGGGTTTTAGCACCCGCTGCATGGAGCGCAGGGCGGCGGCCTTGTCGGTGACGTTGCGCAGCCCAAAGGCGATGGTAATGCAGTCGAAGTGGTTGTCGGGAAACGGCAGGCACTCGGCGTTGGCCTGCACGTAGTCGACGTTGCCGCCCACGCCGCTGTCGATGAGCTTGTCGCGGCCCACGCCGAGCATCGAGGCGTTGATGTCGGCGAGTATCACCTGCCCCCGGGGGCCGACCATGCGCGAGAACTTCAGCGTTAAATCGCCGGTGCCGCCGGCGATATCCAGCACCCGATGGCCGGGGCGCACGCCCGAGCGCTCAAGGGTTAAACGCTTCCACAGGCGGTGAATGCCCATGGACATCAAATCGTTCATGACATCGTAGCGGGCGGCGACCGAGTGAAAGACGTCCGCGACGCGCGAGGCTTTTTCGTGGCGTGGCACGTCCTGAAAGCCAAAGTCCGTGGTTTGATCGCCGTCGCCCGGGGCGTGGTTGGCGGTGCGTTTTTCCGTGGGGCTCATGGAGTGGCTCCGGAAGTCGAGACGGTAAGGCGGCCTTGCCTGGCGGGCCGCCGCAGAAGAAACTGGCGCCATTGTAGCCTTGTCCGCCCCGGCTTGTCTGCGCCCCTTCGGGTCGTACGTGGCGAAGTGCCGGCGCCTCGGGGCTATACCTGCTTGATTTCGATGCCCAGCGGCGCGCGCGAGGCGCCGGCCTTGTGCATTCGGTCCAGGTAGTCCTGCCACCAGGCGTCCTGGCGGCTGGCCAGATCGTAAAGGTATTGCCAGGTGTAAAGCCCGCTTTCGTGGTCGTCGTCAAAGTGCAGCTTCAATGCGTAGTTGCCCACCGGGGTGATGTCTTTGAGGCCGACATCTTTTTTACCCACCTGCAGCACGGCTTCTTCATTGCTGTGGCCGCGCACCTCGGCCGACGGCGAGCAGACGCGCAAAAGCTCCACCGCCACGCGGTAGGTTTCGCCGCCGCGGTAGGCAAGCTCCAGCTGGCGGGCTTTTTTATGGTAGTGAACGTTAACGGGAACGGGGGGATTCATGACGTACCTCTTGCATGCAGTGGCCCAAAACATGATGCCCCGCGCCTGATGCGCGGGGCAAGGGGGCAAAAGAGCGGCGCAAAAACGCGCCGGCGGCGCTAGAGAATATACCGCGAGAGGTCTTCGTCTACCGCAAGCTCGCCGAGCTGGGCGTTGACGTAGTCGGCGTCAACGGTCAGCGGGCCGTCCATGTCGCCGCCCTTGAACGAGGCCTCTTCGAGCAGCCGCTCCATGACGGTGTGCAGCCGGCGCGCGCCGATGTTTTCGGTGCCTTCGTTGACCTGCCAGGAGATCTGGGCGATGCGCTCGATGCCGTCCGGGGTGAATTCGACCTCAAGCCCTTCGGTGGCCAGCAGCGCCTCGTACTGGGTGGTGAGCGAAGCCGAGGGCTCGGTGAGGATGCGCTTGAAGTCGTCCGGGGTCAGCGCGTCGAGCTCCACGCGGATGGGCAAACGGCCCTGCAGCTCAGGGATCAGATCCGACGGCCGCGAGAGGTGAAACGCCCCGGAGGCGATAAACAGGATATGGTCGGTTTTGACCATGCCGTGCTTGGTCGACACGCTGGAGCCTTCGATCAGCGGCAAAAGGTCGCGCTGCACGCCCTCGCGGGAGACATCGCCGCCGCTGGACTGGCCGCTGCCCTTGGCCACCTTGTCGATTTCGTCGAGAAACACGATGCCGTGCTGCTCGACCGCCTCAACGGCCCGTGTCTTGATGTCGTCTTCGTTGACCAGCTTGCCGGCTTCTTCGTCGCGCAGAAGGCTGAACGCTTCCTTGACCGTGACGCGGCGGGTTTCGCTTTTCTGCTGGCCCATGTTGGAAAACATGTTCTGCAGCTGGCTGGTCATTTCTTCCATGCCCGGCGGGGTCATGATGTCGACGTTTTGGCCCTGGGTGGAAAGCTCGATGTCGATTTCCTTGTCGTCGAGCTGGCCTTCGCGCAGCTTCTTGCGAAACGACTGGCGCGTGCCGCTGTCTTCCCGGGGCTTGTCTTCCTGGCCTCGGGGCGGCGGCAGCAGGGCATCGAGAATGCGGTCTTCGGCGGCGTCTTCGGCGCGGTTGCCGACTTCTTCCTTGGCCTGCTCGCGGACCATCTTGATCGAGGACTCCATCAGGTCGCGAATGATGGACTCCACGTCGCGGCCCACATAGCCCACCTCGGTGAACTTGGTGGCCTCGACCTTGATGAACGGGGCCCGGGCGAGTTTGGCCAGCCGGCGGGCGATTTCGGTTTTGCCCACGCCGGTAGGGCCGATCATGAGGATGTTTTTGGGCGTGACTTCCGGGCGCAGCTCGGCGTCAAGCTGCATGCGCCGCCAGCGGTTGCGCAGGGCCACGGCCACGGCGCGCTTGGCGTCTTTCTGGCCGATGATGTACTGGTCCAGCGCATGGACGATCTCGCGGGGTGTCATCTGAGTCATGGCTTAAAGCTCTTCCATAGTGACGTGGTGGTTGGTGAACACGCAGATGTCACCGGCAATGGCGAGGGATTTTTCGGTGATCTCGCGGGCGGACAGCTCGGTGTTTTCCAAAAGCGCCCGGGCGCTGGCCTCGGCAAAGTTGCCGCCGGAGCCCACGGCAATCACGCCGTGTTCGGGCTCGACGACGTCGCCGTTGCCGGTAATGACCAGCGAGGTGGTGTGGTCGGCCACGACCAGAAGCGCTTCCAGCCGGCGCAGAGCGCGCTCGGTGCGCCAGTCCTTGGCCAGCTCCACGGCGGCCTTGGTCAGATGCCCCTGGTATTTTTCCAGCTGGGCTTCAAAGCGTTCAAACAGGGTGAAGGCATCGGCGGTGCCGCCGGCAAAGCCAGCCAGAACGCGGCCGCGATACAGCCGGCGCACCTTGCTGGCGTTGCCTTTCATCACGGTGTTGCCAAGCGATACCTGGCCGTCGCCGGCCAGGGCGACCTGGTCACCGCGACGCACGGAAACGATAGTGGTCATGGAGAGTACTCCTTGTGGGAGGCGGGCTCCCGGTGACTGTCGATGCCGGCGCCCGGCACCTGTAAACAATGCGCGTTGGCATGAAATGCGGGCGGGGGCGGAAAAATCAACCGTCCGCCCGTGCCGGCCGGGTCAGTCCTGCAGCTGGATCAGCAGCGGCTCAATGCCCTGGGTGCTCATCAGATCCCGGGCGCGGGTCAGCTCCCGGGTGTCTTCATAGGGGCCGACCTGCACCCGATGCCAGGTCGCCCCGCCGGCCTTGACCTCGCTGACCTTGGCCAGAAGGCTCAGGTTTTGCAGCCGTGAACGCAGCGCCCGGGCGTCGGCCACTTCGCGAAACGACGCCGCCTGCAGCATGTAGCGCCCGGGCGCGGTGGGCGCTTGGCGTTGGGCCGCCGGCTTGTCGTCGGTGCCGCTTCGGGCGGCAATGACCTGGGCGATGGGGTCATCGCCTGTGTCGTCTGACGGTGCAGGCTCCGGTGCGCTCACCTGGGTAGGCACCGCGCCGCCCGGGGCAATTACCTCGGTTTCCGGCAGCAGCGTGTAAAACTCAAAGGTGGGCATGCCGTCGTCGTCGGCGTTTTTTGCGTCGTTGACCGGCGCGGGGCTGTCAGGCGTTTGCGGTGTTTTGCCCTGCCAGGGCGCGGTGCCGTTGAGGTGCTGGGCAAACATGAAGCCGGCCACCAGCCCGCCAAGCGCCCACAGCCAGCCGGGCAGGCGCAGGCGGCGGCGCTGCTTTGCCGGGGCCTTGCGCTGGGCGGTAGCCCCGCGGCGGACGGGCTTTTTGCGCTGGGCGGCCATGGGCTACATCTCCTCGGGTGCGCTGACGCCCATCAGGTCAAGGCCGTTGCGCAGGGTCTGGCGGGCGGCCAGGCCCAGCGCCAGCCGGGCGTTGCGCGTGGCGTCGTCGTCGACCATGACCTTGATGGCGTTGTAGCAGGTGTGAAAATCCGCCGCCAGATCCAGCAGGTACTGGGCGATTTGCTGGGGTTCGCGATTTTTAGCGGCGTTTTCCACCGCTTCCGGATATAAAGCCAGCCGTTTGAGCACGGCGTTTTCCTGATCGCTGTCCAGCAGGGCCAGGTTATCCAGCGCCTGGGCGTGGTCGAACGGTTTGCCGTCGGCCTCGGCCCGGCGCTGCATGCTGCATACCCGGGCGTGGGCGTACTGCACGTAGTACACGGGGTTATCGTTGGACTGCGAGCGGGCCAGATCGATATCGAAGGTGAGCTGGGAGTCCGCCCGGCGCGCGGCGAGGAAAAACCGCGTGGCGTCGCGGCCTACCTCGTCGATCAAATCGCGCACGGTGACGTAGCTGCCGGCGCGCTTGGAAAGTTTTACCTCCACGCCGGAGCGGGTGACCATGACCATCTGGTGGAGCACGTAGTCGGGAAAGCCCCGGGGAATGCCGGCGTCAAGCGCCTGCAGCCCGGCGCGCACCCGGGTAATGGTGGAGTGGTGGTCGGCGCCCTGCTCGTTGATCACGGTGGTAAAGCCGCGCCGCCATTTGTCCAGATGGTAGGCCACGTCGGGCAGAAAGTAGGTGTAGCCGCCGTCGCGCTTGCGCATGACGCGATCCTTGTCGTCGCCGAAATCGGTGGTGCGTAGCCAGGTCGCGCCGTCCTGCTCATAGGTGTGGCCGTTGGCGATCAGCGTGTTGACCGCATCCTCGACCTTGCCGTCCTCGTAGAGTGAGGATTCCAAAAAGTAGACGTCAAACTCGACGCCGAAGGCCTTGAGGTCCAGATCCTGCTCCCGGCGCAGCCAGGCCACGGCGAACGCTTGAATCGCTGCCAGGTCGTCGGCGTCGCCTTTGGCGGTTACTTCCCGATCGTCGGCGATCACCGTGTGGCAGGCCAGATAGTCGCCCGCTACGTCGGCAATGTAGTCGCCGCGATAGCCGTTCTGGGGCCAGTCGGCGTCGTCGGGCGTGAGGTTTTTGGCCCGGGCCTGCACCGACAGCGCCAGGTTGTGAATCTGCGCGCCGGCGTCGTTGTAGTAAAACTCCCGGGTGACGTCAAAGCCGGTGGCTTCCAGAAGCCGGCACAGGCTGTCGCCGATCGCCGCGCCGCGGCCGTGGCCTACGTGCAAAGGGCCGGTGGGGTTGGCGGAGACAAACTCCACCTGCACTTTTTTGCCCTGGCCGATCATGCTGCGCCCGAAGGTGTCACCGGCGTCCAGCACCTGGGCGACGATCTGCGCGGCGGCGTCGGTGGCGGCAAAAAAGTTGATAAAGCCGGGGCCGGCGATGTCGGTCTTTTGCACCGCGTCGCTTTCCGGCAGCGCTGCAATAATGGCACAGGCCAGCTCGCGCGGCTTCATGCCGGCGGGTTTGGCCGCGGCCAGTGCAAGGTTGGTGGCGTAGTCGCCGTGGGCCTTGTCTTTGGTGGCGTCAACCTTGATGGCCGGCTGGAAATCGTCAGGCAGCACGCCCTGTTGCTTGAGGGCGCTGACGGCGCTTTCCAGCAGGGAGATAATCGTGTCTTTCATGTAAGCATCCGGAATTCGGTGGCGGCGTGGGCAAGCGCCGGTCGGGGCGCACGGCAACGGGGTGAGCGCGTCGCCATCAGGGCGCTCATTATCAGCATTTCGCAATGAGTTTCAAAGCGTCGGTTCAGGCCAGCGTCTGCGGGTCGATGTCCAGCGACCAGCGCACCCGGCGGGCCTGGGCGCTGGTTTCCAGCCAGTGGGTCAAAAAGCGGGCGGCGGCGTGCAGGCGGCTGCGCTTCTCGGCGCTTAGCATGACGTGCAGATGGTAGCGGTTCTGGCGGCGCTCCATGGGCGCGGGCACAGGCCCCAGGCAGTACGCCTGGGTCGCGGTTTGGTCAAGCCAGTCGGTAAGTGCTGCGCCGGCGGCTTGGGCAAGGGCGGTGGCGGCGTCCACGTGGGGGCTTTCTACCCGCAAAAGCGCCATGAAGCCGTAGGGCGGAAGCCCGGCGGCGCGGCGCTCTTCCAGCAGCTCGCGCGCCAGCGCCCCGTAGCCGCGCGCGGCCAAAAGCGTCAGGTGCGGGTCGTCCGGGTGCAGGGTCTGCACCAGCACCCGGCCCGGATCGTTGGCGCGTCCGGCCCGGCCGGCGACCTGTTCGAGCAGCTGGGCGCTGTGCTCCATGGCGCGAAAGTCCGCAGCGTAGAGCCCGCCGTCGGCGTTGACCACCACCACCAGCGTGACGTGGGGCAGGTGGTGGCCCTTGGCCAGCATCTGGGTGCCCACCAGCAGGCAGGGCTCGCCGCGCTGGATTTCTCTTAGCGCCTGCTCGAAGCTGTCCTTGCGCCGGGTGCTGTCGCGGTCGATGCGGTGGATCGTGGTCTCCGGGAACAGCGTCTGCAGGGTTTCTTCGCTGCGTTCGGTGCCGCTGCCCAGCGCGCGTAGATCACCGCTTTGGCACTCCGGGCAGGCATCGGGCAGGGCGCGGCGGCTGTCGCAGTGGTGGCAGGCCAAAAGCGGCGGGGCGCGGTGTAGCGTCATGCGCGCATCGCACCGGTCGCATTCGGCCTGCCAGCCGCAGGCGTGGCAGGCAAGAGTCGGCGCAAAGCCCCGGCGGTTGATGAACACCAGCACCTGTTTGCCGGCGTCGAGCGTGGCCTTCACCGCCTTGATCGCGTCGGGCAAAAGCCCGCCCTGGCGGCGCCGATGGCGCAGGTCGAGCAGTTCCAGCCGGGCCGGCGGGTGGCGGCTGGCGCGCTGGGTTAAAAACAGATGGCGGTACTGGCCGTCGAGCGCGCGGTGCAGGCTTTCCAGCGACGGCGTGGCACTGCCCAGCACTACGGGAATGCCGTGGTAGTGGGCCCGGGCCACGGCCAGATCCCGGGCGTGGTAGCGCAGCCGGTCTTGCTGTTTGTACGAGCCGTCGTGCTCTTCGTCGACGATGATCGCGCCGGGACGAGCCAGCGGGGTGAAAATGGCCGAGCGGGTGCCGATAATGATTTTGGCCCGGCCGCTGGCGGCGGCCTCCCAGACGTCCAGGCGCTCGGCGTCGGTGAGCCCGGAATGCAGCGCCAGCACCGCTACGTTGAAGCGCTGGCGAAAGCGGGCAAGCGTTTGCGGCGTAAGGCCGATTTCGGGCACGAGCACCAGCGCCTGGCGGCCCTTGGCGGCGATGGCTTCGATGAGCTGCAGATACACTTCGGTTTTGCCGCTGCCGGTCACGCCTTCCAGCAGGCACGGGTGAAAGGCGTCCAGCTTTTCGTGGAGTGCGGCAAGCACCGCAGACTGTTCACGGTGAAGCGGCAGGGCCGGCGTTGCCAGCAGCGAGCCGCCGGCGGGAACGGGGGCGGCGGTTTCCACCTCGCAGCGCTCGATCAGGCCTTTGTGTAAAAGCCGGTTGAGCACGTCGTGGGTCAGGCCGTGGGCGGTGATCGCTCGGGTGGCCAAACCGCCGGGATGCTGGCCCAAAAGCGCCCAGAGCTCGGCCTGGCGGGCGGCGCGGCCGAAGTTCGGCGCCTCGGGAGCGTTCGGGGCGCGGCGCCAGCGCGTGTGGGTGCGCCCGGCCATGGGAAAGCCTTGGCGCAGCCGCGCGGGCAGGGCGTGGTGCAGCGTGTCGCCCAGGCTGTGCTGGTAGTAGCGCGCGGCAAAGCGGCACAGCCAGCGCCAGTCCGCCGGCAGCGGGGTGTCGTCGAGTGCCTCGCTTACCGCGCGCAGTTTCTGGCGGGGCAGCTCGCTTGTGTCGGCAAGTTCGATGACCACGCCGACGACGTCGCGGTGGCCGAAGGGCACGCGCACGCGAAGCCCCGGCTGCCAGCCGCAGGCCGGCGCCCGGGCGGCGGGAAGATAGTCGAACAGCCGGCGCAGCGGCGAGGGCAGGGCCACGCGCAGTATGGGCGCAGGCGATGCGGCACAAGTGGGCAATTGGCCTCCGGCGTCAGGTTTGCTAGAATGCGCGACCGCTTGGCGCCACGCCGCCTTTTATCAGCGATAACGGCGCGGCGCAACGGCTAACCGGTTAGCACGTTTTTCAACCCGTATGCGGTGCCTGGCAGGCGATCAGGTGGCGGCATACAGCTTTGTGAGGCTCACGATGAAACAAGGTATTCACCCGGATTACAACAAGGTCACCGCGACGTGTTCCTGCGGCGAGAGCTTTACCGTCGGCTCGACCTCCGGTCATGACTTTTCTCTGGACGTCTGCTCCAACTGCCACCCGTTCTACACCGGCAAGCAAAAGCAGGCGACCACCGGCGGACGCATCGAGCGCTTCAACAAGCGCTTCGGTGTCGCGACGAAGCGCAGCTAAAAAGCCCCGGAAAACCCGGCGTAAAGCCCACGCTTTTGGCGTGGGCTTTTTTTTGCTTTCGCGTGCCGTGCGGGCAGGCTTTGGCCGGCCTGTGGCCTGCGTGCCCACCCGAAGCGGGGTCTATGCTATGCCGTTTGTCGTATTGACGGTAGAATCCAACGTGCTGCAAGACGGAAGGCATGCGCCCGATGCTATTTTGTGGAATAATTTTCCATAAAAACAGGCATAAACGGACTTCCACGCGCGCTGTCAACGAGCCCCGGATCATCCCGGGGCGAAGAAAACTGCCGGGCTACGTTGAACATTTGTAGCGAAAAGTCGCAAAAAATAGGCTAAAAGGAAAGAAGGTACGCCTTTCTTTTTAGATCGGGCAGCACGCTTGAGGCGCCGGGCGTTTTTTTTATACGCTAAGACGCCTTTCCATTTTCAACGCTGAACTGGACTCTGACCATGACGGATGCATTCAAGCAGGCGGCTCTGGACTACCATGCCAAGCCGATTCCCGGAAAACTTTCGGTAGAACTCACCAAGCCGACCGCCACCGCACGCGATCTGGCGCTGGCCTACAGCCCGGGCGTGGCAGAGCCGGTACGCGAGATTGCCAAGGATCCGGAAAATGTCTATCGCTACACCGGCAAGGGGAACCTGGTCGCTGTCATCTCCAACGGTACGGCCATTCTGGGCCTGGGCAACCAGGGAGCCCTTGCCAGCAAGCCGGTCATGGAAGGCAAGGGCGTGCTGTTCAAGCGCTTTGCCGGTATCAACTCGGTGGATATCGAAGTCGACACCGAAGATGCCCGGACGTTTATCGATACGGTCGCCCACATTGCCGATACCTGGGGCGGAATCAACCTGGAAGACATCAAGGCCCCGGAGTGCTTTGAAGTTGAGCGCGAGCTGAAAAAGCGCTGCAACATTCCGGTGTTCCACGATGACCAGCACGGCACCGCCATTGTTACCGCAGCGGGGATGATCAACGCGCTGGGTATCGCCGGCAAGACGCTTGAAGACGCAAGGGTTGTCTGCCTGGGCGCCGGGTCGGCGGCGATTGCCTGCATGAACCTGCTGATCTCCTGCGGCATGCGCCGGGAAAACATCTTCATGCTCGACAGCAAAGGCGTGATTCATACCGGGCGGGACAACCTCAACGAGTACAAGGCGCTGTTTGCCAACGAGACCGACAAGCGCACCCTGGACGACGTGATCGAAGGGGCGGACGTGTTCGTCGGGCTGTCCGGGCCCAATCTGCTGTCCAAAGAGCAGCTGGCGAAAATGGCCCACGATCCGGTGGTTTTTGCCTGCTCCAACCCGGACCCGGAAATTCACCCGTACGATGCCCGCGACGCGCGTCCGGACGTGATCATGGCCACCGGCCGTTCGGACTATCCCAACCAGGTCAACAACGTGCTGGGCTTTCCGTTCATCTTCCGCGGGGCGCTGGACGTGCGCGCCACCTCGATCAACGAGGAAATGAAGGTGGCCGCCGTTCACGCCATTGCCGATCTGGCCCGGGAGCCGGTACCCCAGGAAGTGCTGGACGCCTACGAGCGCGACGAAATGCGCTTTGGCCGCGACTACATCATTCCCACGCCGGTGGATATTCGCCTGTTGGATCGCGTGTCTTCCGCCGTGGCCCGGGCCGCGGTGGACTCGGGCGTGGCGCGCAAGCCGTTTCCCGCGCACTATCCGCTGACGTCCATCGGACAGGTATACGGCGAATAAGTCACGGTGAACGAGCTCGGCTGATTCGCTCGCCCAGCGCCGGCGCCCGCACCCAGCGGGCGCCGGCTTTTTTATGCCGGGTGCTTCGCGGCGTCGTGCAGGCGGGTCAGGCCCTCTTGGGCGGTTGAGGCGACCAGCGTGCCGTCGCGGCGATAGATATGCCCCTGGGCAAGCCCGCGGGCGTTTCCGCTCCAGGGTGATTCGATAACGTACAAAAGCCATTCGTCCAGCCGGGCATCGGCGTGCAGCCAGATGGCGTGGTCCAGGCTTGCGATCTGCAGGGCGGGGTCGGTGAAGCCGACGCCGTGGGGCACCAGCGCGGTGGTCAGCAGGTTGAAGTCCGAGGCGTAGGACAATAGATGGCGATGCAGGGCCGGGGTGTCGGGCAGCGTGCCGTCAAAGCGAAACCATAAACAGCGCCGGGCCGGGTGGGTGTCACCCGGCTGGCGGGGCACCGGCAGAAACTGGCTGGGGTGGTTTTGCGTCTGGGCATGCCGGGCAGCACGGCTTTTTTGCAGCAGCGTGTCCGGGTCGGGCACCTCGGGCATGGGCCGCTGGTGGCGCAGCCGGCTGTCTTCGGCGATCTGAAACGAGGCGCTGCAGAAAAAGATCGGCCGGCCCTTTTGTATCGCCGTGACCCGGCGGGTGGTAAAACTGCCGCCGTCGCGCACCTTGTCGACCTGATACACCACCGGGCGGTGCGGATCCCCCGGGCGTAGAAAATAGCCGTGCTGGGAGTGCGGCTGACGCTCTTCGGGCACGGTGCGCGTAGCGGCGGCCAGTGCCTGGCCCAGCACCTGGCCGCCGTAGAGCTGAGGCAGGCCCAGGTCCTGGCTTTGGCCGCGAAACAGCGTATCTTCCAGCGCTTCGACGTCAAGTAGCGCCACCAGCTGGCCGAGGGCGCCGGTGTCGGGCTCATGGTTCATGCAGCAACTCCTTGCGTATCATGCAAACGTTTCGGCCACTTTAACGGAGTTTACGCCCATGCGCAGCGATGAATACTACATGCACCGAGCGCTGGATCAGGCGCATCTGGCGGCCGGGGCCGGCGAAGTGCCGGTGGGGGCGGTGGTCGTGGACGCCGCCGGTGACATCATGGCCGCGGCCCATAACGCACCGCTCGCCGAGTGTGACCCCTGCGCCCATGCCGAGGTGGCCGCGCTGCGTGCGGCGGGCCGCGCGCTGGGTAACTACCGGCTCGACGGCTGCACGCTGTACGTCACCCTGGAGCCCTGCATGATGTGCGCCGGCGCGGCGGTGAACGCGCGCCTGGCGCGGCTGGTATACGCCGCCGCCGAGCCGCGTACCGGGATGCTGGAATCCCGGGCCAACCTGCTGGCGCAGCCGTGGTTCAACCACCGCGTCGCGGTGACGCCGGGCGTTTTGGCGCCGGCGTCGAAGCGGCTGCTCAAGCAGTTTTTTGCCGCCCGGCGCCCGGTGGCATAGCCGCGCGTCACTCGGCCAGCGGCGCGGCGCTTTCGGTTCGGTTGCGCCCCTGGCGCTTGGCCCGATACAGCGCGTCGTCGGCGGCCTGCATCATGTGCGGCAGATCAAACCGGCCGCCGCGATAGGTCACCACGCCGGCGCTCAAGCTCACGCGGCTGCCGTCTGCCTGGCGCAGGGCGCGCTGGAAAAGCCGCTGGCGCAGGGTATCGGCTGCGTGGCAGGCGCGCGCGTGGTGGGCACCGGGCAAACAGCCGATGAATTCCTCGCCGCCGTAGCGGGCAAAAAAGCCGCCGTACTCGGCCATCACCGCCTGGCCGATGCCGGCGACGGCCTTCAGGTATTCATCCCCGGTCAAATGGCCCAGCTGATCGTTGACCCGTTTGAAATGATCGATATCGCACAGCACAAGGCTCAGCGGCGGGGCGTCGCGCAGGCTGTCCACCTGCTCCAGAAAACGGCGCCGATTGGCGAGACCGGTCAGCTCGTCGTGGTGGGCCAGCCATTCCACGGCTTGCTGCAAACGGCGGCGCTCGTCGATCTCTTCCTGGAGCTGGGCGTTGCTGCGCTGAAAAGCGACGTTTTGCTCGCCCAGCCGGCGCAGGGTGTAGAGCACCATGTACAGCAGATAGGCCAGCACCAGGCCGATGGTCAGCGTGATGGCGGGCAGCCGTGAACGGCGGGCGAGCAGATAGTCGCGGAGCGGGCGCTGCACGATCTCCAGCGTCTGGCCGGAAAGATCCAGCCGGTACCGATGGCGCCAGGGCCCGGGGCGCGACGGGCTGCCAAAGCGGGCCAGCACGCGCCTGGGGCCGTGCCAGGTCCACAGGGCGCGGTCCGGCCGTAGCGCATCGAACAGCGTATCGGCCAGCAGCGGCAGGCTGATGACCATGGCCGCCGCTCCTGTCAGGGTGTCGTCGGCGTCGCGCATGGGCAGGTAGTAGATAATCCCCGGCCCGCCCTGCAGCAGCTCGATGATGCCGGTGCTGGTTTGCCCCCGGCCTGACAGGGCCGCCTCGATAACCGGGCGGCTTTGGGGCTGCGCGGCGAACAGGTGCTGGCCGCGCACGCTAGTGTTGAGCCGGCTGTGCGGGTAGACGTGAATAATGCGGCTGTCCGGGTGGATAAAGGCGATATTGACCAGGTAGCGAAAATCGTCGTCGTACAGCCGGGCGGCCTGGCGGCGCCACTGCCGGGCGCTGGGCGACGTATGCAGCAGCTGCCAGGCGTGGGCAAAGCGGCGCATGGCGTCGAGCTGGCGGTGTACGTCATCGGCAAGCCGGCCTGCCAGCACGTCTCCCTCCTGGCGCGTGGCGTCGTGCAGGCGGGTTTCAACATGGCGGTACTGATACTGCCACAGCACCAGCGCCGCGCAGAGCAGCGCGCTTGCCGGCACCAGTGCGCGGTTGAGCCGGGGTTTGCCCTGCCACCGGGCCCGAGCGAGCAGCAGCTGGCTCAGCGTTAATCCGGCCAGCGGCGCCAGCCACACGCCGAACCCGGGGGCGAGCAGCGGCGCTATCGGCAGCGGCCAAAGCCGGCATGCCAGCTGGGCGGCCACCAGCAGCCCGGCGCCGGCCAGCAGCAGCGGGGCGCCCAGGCGGGCGCGCTGGCGCAGCAGCGGGATCAGTGCCAGCAGCATCAGCGCAAGGGTTGCCAGCAGCGGCGGACGTACCTGAGTCAGCGCTGCCTCGGGGGCGACGGCCGACACCGCGGCCAGCCATTGGCCGGTGCTGATCAGCGCCTCGGGCGTGACGTAGCTGAAAAAGCCGGGCAGCAGGGCGATAAACACCAGGGCCGAGAACCCTTGAGCGGTTTTTGTGCGCCCGCTTGCCGCCGCCCACTGGGCCAGCGCTATCCCGAAAAGTGCCGCAGGCGCGGTGCCGGCCCACAGCAAGGCGGTCACAGCAGCAGTGCCAAAAACCGGCAGCAGCGGGCCGGCGAAGCGTGCAAGCGGTTGCGGCATGGCAGTGTTCCCATCGGGTTGGCGGCGCGATCAGTTAAGCGGCGGCACCAGGTCAAACGGCATCAGCGCATCGCTGTGTGTCGCGTCGCTGTCGTTTTGTTCCAGCTGGAAAAACTGCTGGCGGCTGCGTTCGACGTATTGCAGCATTTCATGGTAGCGGCGGATGTTGCGCACATAAATGACCGGCTCGCCGCCGCGGGCATAGCCGTGGCGGGTTTTTTCGTACCACTGGCGCTGCTGCAAAAGCGGCAGCGCCTCGCGCACGTCTGCCCAGCGGTCGGGGTCGCCGCCGCGCATCTGCGCGATATCCCGGGCGTCGTAGAGATGGCCAAGGCCCACGTTGTAGGCCGCCAGCGCCATGAACAGCCGGTCGTCTCCGGTGATGCTGTCGGGCAGGCGCTTTTCCAGATGGCGCAGGTAGCGCGCCCCACCGTCGATGCTCTGGGCCGGATCGCGCCGGTCGGCGACGTTCATTTCTCGGGCAGTAGGCGAGGTCAGCATCATCAGCCCGCGAACGCCGGTCGGGGAGACCGCATCGGCGTCCCAGTGGGATTCCTGATAGCCCACCGCCGCCAGCAGCTGCCAGTCAAAGCCGGTCCCCCGGGCGG
The DNA here is from genome assembly GCF_039537045.1 of Halomonas cibimaris. GTDB lineage: Bacteria > Pseudomonadota > Gammaproteobacteria > Pseudomonadales > Halomonadaceae > Vreelandella > Vreelandella cibimaris. Next base: position 52,760 of record NZ_BAAAZT010000073.1, read on the forward strand.
CCTGCTGAAACAGCGCCCGATAGCGCGGCAGCCGCGAGTCCAGATGCTTGAGAAAGGTGCGGGTGCCGACATATTCCAGATAGTCGTCGTGGCCGAAATAGCGCTTGACCAGCGCGGAAAGCTCGCCGCTTTGCTCAAGCCCGCGCAGAAAGCGGTTGGCCTGGCGCAAAAGATCCGAGCTTTGTCGGGCGGGGACCGCCCAGGCCAGCGAGCTTGGCCTGCCCAGCGTAAAGCCGCGCTCGACGTTTTTGAAAAACAGCCGGTTGACGCGAAACTGGTGGGCGAACACGACGGCGGCGTCGAGCTGGCCGTTTTCCACCTGGGCGAGCAGATCGGCGACTTCCAGCTCGCCGGATTCCTTCCAGCCAAGCCCGGGGTAGGTTTGCTGCAGATCGCGCAGGCTGGCCGAGGTGCCCGCACCCTTGGCGTCGCGCAGGGTGGCAATTTCCAGGCCCACCAGGTCTTCCGGGCCCTGGATGCCGTTCAGCCCGCGCCGGTACACCACCAGCGGCTGCATCTCGATGATCGGCCGGGTAAAGCCGATGCCGGGCACGGTGGGCGTCAGCACCAGCCCGGCCGCCCCCAGATCGCCGTGCGCGCGTACGGCGGGCAGCACGTCTTCCAGGTGGTGGTCGGCTTTCAGATTCAGGCTTACGCCCAGGTGATCGGCAAAGCGGCGTGCCAGCGCGTACTCAAACCCGGCAGGGCCGCGCCGGCCTTCGTAGTAGATCGTCGGCGAGGTGCGGGTATGCACGGTAAGAAAGCCGCGCTGCTGAATGGCGCGCAGCGCGCTTTCGCCGTCGAAAAGCGCAAAGGCCGGCAGCATGGTCAAGACGAAAACGGCCGCACAGGCGATGTAGCCGCCGGTGCGCGGAGAAAAATGTCGGCGATAAAGCGTCAGCATGGCGCGGTGTCGGCATTTGGCATGGCGCAACGATACTAAGCCCGGGACCTGCTGTCACCCGGCTGATTTCGCCTGTACGGCGCTTTCCAGTATCATGGCGCGAACTGCCGCTGTGCGGCTCGGTGTTTTCCCGCTCGAATTTCCTGCTCTAGAGGCTTTCCGGATATGCTCGAACTGCGAGGTGCTCCCGCCCTTTCCGCCTTCCGCCGCGCGCGCCTGCTTGACACCCTGCGCGAACGCGTGGGCGAGGTGCAAACGCTGACCGCCGACTACGTGCACTTTGTCGACCACGACGACGTGCTCAGCGACGCCGAGCGTGAGCGCCTGGCAGCGCTTTTGGACTACGGTGATCGAGACGATCACAGCGACCGGCCCCGGGACGAAACCGCCGCAGACGGCGCCCAGCGCTTTCTGGTGGTGCCGCGCCTGGGCACCCAGTCGCCGTGGTCGTCCAAGGCCACCGATATCGCCCACAGCTGCGGGCTGGCGCGGGTGTCGCGCATTGAACGCGGCATTGACTACCGGATCCGCTTCGCCACGCCGCCGGACGAAGACGCCTTTGCCGCGCTGACCGCGCTGCTCCACGACCGCATGGTGGAAACCGTGCTGACCGACGCCTCGGATGCCGCCAAGCTGTTTACCCGCCGCGAGCCCGCACCGCTTGCCAGCATTGACCTGCTCGGCGGCGGGCGCGAAGCGCTGGTGACGGCCAACCGCGAGCTGGGCCTGGCGCTGGCCGAGGACGAAATCGACTACCTGGCCGTGGCCTTTTCCGAACTGGAGCGCAACCCCACCGACGTTGAGCTGATGATGTTCGCCCAGGCCAACTCCGAGCACTGCCGGCACAAGATCTTCAACGCCGACTGGACCGTGGACGGCGTCGAACAGCCTCAGTCGCTGTTCAAGATGATCAAAAACACCTTTGCCAGCTCGCCGGACAACGTCTTTTCCGCCTACAGCGACAACGCCGCGGTGATCAAGGGCTCCCAGGGCGGGCGCTTTTTCCCCGCGCCGCTGACCGGCAAGGCCGGCGAAATCGCCCGCTACAGCGCCCATCCCGAACCCATCCACATTCTGATGAAGGTGGAAACCCACAACCATCCCACGGCCATTGCGCCGTTCCCCGGCTCGGCCACCGGCGCCGGCGGCGAAATTCGCGATGAGGGGGCCACCGGCATCGGCGGCAAGCCCAAGGCGGGGCTTGCCGGCTTTAGCGTGTCCAACCTGCGCATCCCGGAGTTCGTCCAGCCCTGGGAGACCTTCGACTACGGCAAGCCCGAACGCATTCAGTCGGCGCTTTCCATCATGCTGGACGGCCCGGTGGGCGGGGCGGCGTTCAACAACGAGTTCGGCCGGCCCAATCTGGCCGGCTATTTCCGCACCTACGAGCAGGACGTCTTAAGCGACGACGGCGTTGAGCGCCGCGGCTATCACAAGCCCATCATGCTCGCCGGCGGCTACGGCAACATCCGCGCTCAGCACGTGCAGAAAGGCGAAATCCCCGTGGGCGGCAAGCTCATCGTCATGGGCGGGCCGGCCATGCTCATCGGCCTTGGCGGCGGCGCGGCGTCGAGCATGGCGTCCGGGCTTTCCAGCGCCGATCTGGACTTTGCCTCGGTGCAGCGCGAAAACCCCGAAATGGAGCGCCGCGCCCAGGAGGTGATCGACCGCTGCTGGGCGCTGGGCGATCACAATCCGCTGCGCTTTATTCACGACGTAGGCGCGGGGGGCTTGTCCAACGCGCTGCCCGAGCTGGTGAAAGACGGCGAGCGCGGCGGGTGCTTTGCGCTGCGCGACGTGCCCAGCGCCGAGCCCGGCATGAGCCCGCTGGAAATCTGGTGCAACGAGGCCCAGGAGCGCTACGTGCTCGCCGTGGCCCCGGAAGATCTGGACACCTTCGAGGCGCTGTGTCGCCGGGAGCGCTGCCCCTATGCCGTGGTTGGCGAGGCGCTGGAAGCCCATCGTTTGGAAATCCACGACGGCCACTTCAACACCCGCCCGGTGGATCTGCCCATGAGCGTGCTGTTCGGCAAGACGCCGAAGATGCAGCGGGCCTTTGAGCGCCGCCGGCCTGAGCGCTCAAGGCTGATGCTTGACAACCTTGACCTGCGCGAAGCGCTTGACCGGGTGCTGCGCCTGCCCGTTGTGGCCTCCAAGAGCTTTTTGATCACCATCGGCGACCGCTCCATCACAGGTCTCGTGGCGCGCGACCAGATGGTGGGGCCCTGGCAGGTGCCGGTGGCCGACGCCGCGGTAACCACGGCAAGCTTTGACACCCGCGCCGGTGAGGCCATGGCCATGGGCGAGCGCGCGCCGCTTGCGCTGATCAACCCGGCGGCCAGTGCGCGCATGGCGGTGGCTGAAGCGGTGACCAACCTGGCCTCAGCGCCCATTGCCAAGCTTTCCGACATCAAACTGTCGGCCAACTGGATGAGCGCGGCCGATCATCCCGGCGAAAATCAGGCGCTGTATGACGCCGTCTATGCCGTAGGCATGGAGCTGTGCCCGGATCTGGGCATCGCCATTCCCGTGGGCAAGGACTCCATGTCCATGCGCACCGCCTGGCAGGCAACCGACGACAACGGCGTCACCCGCGACAAGAGCGTGACCTCGCCGCTGTCGCTTGCGATCACCGGCTTTGCCCCGGTCACCGATGCCGCCGCGACGCTTACCCCGCAGATCAACCTCGATCAGGACGAGTCGGATCTGATTTTGATTGATCTGGGCGACGGCCAGAACCGCCTAGGCGGCTCGGCGCTGGGCCAAGTCTACGGCCAGCTGGGCAAAAACGGCCCGGACGTGGACGACGCCGAGGACATCAAGGCGTTTTTCAGCGTCATCCAGGGGCTCAACCGCGACGGCAAGCTTCTGGCCTACCACGACCGCAGCGACGGCGGGCTGATCGTCACGCTGCTGGAAATGGCCTTCGCCGCGCATGCCGGGCTTGAAATCAAGCTCGACTGGCTCATCGACCATCCGGTGGATGCGGTCGGCGCGCTGTTCGCCGAAGAGCTGGGGGCGGTGATTCAGGTTCGCCGCGAACACACCGCCGAGGTGCTGACCCAGTTTGCCATGGCTGGCATCGAGACCTGCGGGGTGATCGCGCGGCCGCGCTACGACGATCAGGTCCGCGTGACGCTGTTTGAAGAGCCGCTTTTGGAAACCACCCGCCAGCTGACCCAGCGCACCTGGAGTGAGACCAGCTATCGCCTGCAGGCGCTGCGCGACAACCCCGAGTGCGCCAAAAACGAGTTCGACAGCCTGCTCGACGCCCGGGACCCGGGGCTTTTTGCCGAAGCCACGTTTGACGTGGACGAAGACATTAGCGCGCCGTTTGTCCACACCGCCAAACCCGCCGTGGCGATTTTGCGCGAGCAGGGCGTCAACGGCCAGACGGAAATGGCCTGGGCCTTTGACAAGGCCGGCTTTGACGCCGTGGACGTGCACATGAGCGACATCCTCGAAGGCCGCGTCACCCTTGACGCGTTCAAGGGCCTGGCGGCCTGCGGCGGCTTTTCCTACGGCGACGTGCTGGGCGCCGGCGGCGGCTGGGCCAAATCAATTTTGTTCAACCCCCGGGCACGCTCGCAGTTTGCCGACTTTTTCCAGCGCGACGACAGCTTTACGCTGGGCGTGTGCAACGGCTGCCAGATGCTCTCCCAGCTGAAAGAGCTGATCCCGGGTGCTGCCAGCTGGCCGGGCTTTGTGCGCAACGAATCCGAACAGTTCGAGGCGCGCGTGGCCATGGTGCGCGTGGAAGACACCCCCTCGATTCTGCTCAAGGGCATGGAAGGCTCCATGCTGCCCATTGCCGTGGCCCACGGTGAAGGCCGCGCGCAGTTTGAAGGTGCCGCCCACCTGCGCCAGATGCAGACCGGCGGCCAGATCGCGCTGCGCTACGTGGACCACTACGGCCAGGTCACCACGCGCTACCCGGCCAACCCCAACGGCTCCGCCTCCGGCGTGACCGGGCTGACCACCCCGGACGGCCGCGCCACCGTCATGATGCCCCATCCCGAGCGCGTCACCCGCGCGGTGACCAACTCCTGGCGGCCCAGGGAATGGCGCGAAGACGGCGCCTGGCTGCGCATGTTCCGCAACGCCCGGGTGTGGCTGGGATAATTCGCCCGGTCATCTGAGCATGCAAAAGCGCCCGCAAACGCGGGCGCTTTTTTTGTGGGCGTTCAAGCCGGCCGGCTACACCTCATCCGGCCCGTAGATCAGGTCGATAAACTCGCCGCGGTCGACGTCGCCAAAGTAGGCGTAGAGGTCAAAGCCTTTGAGCGCGGCTTCGATTTCGTCTTTGTCGTAGCGCACGCCGATAAGCGCGTTTTCAATGTCGCTGACCGGGCGCTGGCCGAAGAAATCACCGTAAATCTTGACGTTTTCAACGGTGCCGCCGCGCTTGACCTTGAGGCGAAAATCGATGATGCCGGCGGCAAAGTGGCGGGTGCGCTGAATGTCGAACGCCGGGGAGCGGCCGTAGTTCCAGTCCCAGCGGCGGTACTTTTCTTCGACCAGCGCGTTGATGCTTGCCCAGTCCTCGGCGGTCAGGCGGTAGGTCTGGCGCTCGACGCCGGCGGGAAAAAGGCCGGCGAGCAGCTTTTCCTTGAACGCCTCGGTCGACAGCGGCGCGTCCAAAAACTCGACAATGTTAGCCACCCGCGCCCGGGAAGACTTGTGCCCCTTGGACTGGATCTTGGTCATCTTCACGTCCAGCGCCTGGCTGACCTGGCTTAAATCGCAGTCCAAAAGCAGAGTGCCGTGGTTGAACATGCGCTTGGTCGAGGAAAACTGGGCGTTGCCGGAGATTTTCTTGTCGCCCACCACAATGTCGTTGCGGCCCTTCATTTCGGCTGCTACGCCCATGCCGTTGAGCACCTCGATGATGGGCGTGGCAAACTCCTTGAAGTTGTTCAGCTTGTTCTTGGAAAAATCGGTCATAAAGCTGAAGTTCAGGTTGCCGTGGTCGTGATAGACCGCGCCGCCGCCGGAGATGCGCCGCACCACGTGAATGCCTTGCGCGTCGATATAGGCCTGGTGGATTTCTTCCAGGGTGTTCTGGTTGCGCCCGATAATGATCGACGGCGCGTTGATGTAAAACAGCAGGTAGTCCTCGCCTTCGGGCAGGTGGCGAATGCAGTGTTCCTCGATGGCGAGGTTGACGTGGGGGTCGGTGACGCCTTCGTTGTCGATATAGATCATGGCGGCTCTGCCTTGGAAGCTGGACAAGAAACATGAGAACGTATCGCAACATGGTGACAGAACCTTTTCCGCACGCAAGCGCCCGGGTGCGGTCCCGCCGCGTTTCTTTGCCCGCCGAATATGGCACCATCGCCCGCTGAATAGCCCGCGTTTTTTATCTCAACGTTTTGCGAGTCGCCCTTGCCGTCCTCTGCCGTTCACCGCACCGTTCAGTCTGATAAAGCCCCCAGCCTGCGCCCCTATCAAAGCGAGGCCGTGGCCCGCGTGGTGGCGCATTTTCGCGCCTCGAGCGAGCCCGCCGTGGTGGTGCTGCCCACCGGCAGCGGCAAATCGCTGGTGATCGCCGAGCTTGCCCGCCTGGCCCGGGGCCGGGTGCTGGTGCTGGCGCACGTGCGCGAGCTGGTCGAGCAAAACCACGCCAAGTACGAGGCCTACGGCCTTCAAGCGGATATCTTCAGCGCGGGCTTAAAGCGCAAGGAGGCCGGCCGCCAGGTGGTGTTCGGCTCGGTGCAGTCGGTGGTGCGAAGCCCCGAGCGCTTCGCCGACGGCAATTTCACCCTGCTGGTGATCGACGAGTGCCACCGGGTCTCCCTCGACGAAAACGCCGGCTACCGCCGGGTGATCGACCATCTGCGCGGGCAAAACCCAAAGTTGAAGATTCTCGGCCTGACCGCCACGCCGTACCGGCTGGGGCAGGGCTTTATCTATCACCGCCACCACCACGGCATGGTGCGCGGCGAGGCGGACTGCTTTTTTCGCGACTGCGTGTTTGAGCAGCCGCTCAGACTGATGGTCAAACAGGGCTATCTCGCCCGGCCCGAGCGGCGGGACATGGCCGTTGAGCACTACGACTTCGCCGGGCTTGCGACCACCGAGAGCGGCGCGTTCAGCGAGGCGGCGATGAACCGCGTGGTGGCGGGCAATCGCGCCACGCCGGGCATCGTCGCCGACGTTATCGCCCGGGCGCAGAACCGGGCAGGCGTGATGATTTTTGCCGCCACCGTGGAACACGCCGAAGAAGTGCTGCGCTATCTGCCGGAAGGCGAGGCCGCGCTGATTACCGGCGCGACGCCGGCGCAAGAGCGCGCGGCGATTATTGCCGCCTTCAAGGCCCGCGAGATCAAGTACCTGGTCAACGTCGCGGTGCTGACCACCGGCTTCGACGCGCCCCACGTGGACGTGATCGCCATTTTGCGCCCTACGGAATCGGCCAGCCTCTACCATCAGATTATCGGCCGGGGGCTTAGGCTCTCGCCGGGCAAGGACGACTGCCTGATTCTCGACTACGCCGGCAACCCCTGGGATACCTACGCCCCGGAAGTGGGCGAGCCGCGCCCGGCAAGCGACAGCGAGCCGGTGCAGGTCATCTGCCCCGAGTGCGAGCACGCCAACCTGTTCTGGGGCAAATACGACGGCGAGCTGCTGCTTGAGCACTACGGCCGGCGCTGCCACGGGCTGGTGGAAGACGCCGAGGGCAGAGCCGTCCAGTGCAGCTTTCGCTTTCGCTTCAAGGTCTGCGACGAGTGCGGCGCGGAAAACGACATTGCCGCCCGGCGCTGCCACGGCTGCGAGCGGCTTTTGGTGGACGCCGACGACAAGCTGCGCGACGCGCTGAAGCTGAAGGACGCCCGGGTGCTCAGAGTCTCCGGCATGCAGCTTGCCGCCACCGCCAACGGGCGTGGGCTGCCGCGGCTGAAGGTAACCTACCACGACGAGGACGGCGCGACGCTTGACGAATGGTTTGCGCTGGAAACCGCCGCCCAGCGCCGGGCGTTTCAGGCGGTGTTTTTGCGCCGCCACCTGCGCGCCCCGGGGGTTGGCTGGCAGCCCGCCACGCCTGACGAGGTGGTGGCCGGGCGCAACCGCCTGCGCCACCCGGATTTCGTCGTCGGCCGCCTGAGCGGGCGCTATTTCAAGATACGCGAGAAGCTTTTCGACTACGCCGGGCGCTACCGCAAAGCGGCTGAGGCGCAGTAGCCGCCCGCCTTGACGAATAAAGTCAAGTTAGTGTAATGCTGCAGGTTTTTTAATAACCGCGGAGAGCTTACCGGCGTGTTGTGGCAGGGGGTTGTATCGCGATAGACGCAAAAAGCGAGCAAGAGCAGGGGGCACGATAATGGGCCAACGCATGCACGGACGTTTGATCAAATGGACGGCCATCGTCTTCGTGCTGCTGGCAGGCGTGCTGTATATCGGCAAGATGCCGTACGACCAGATCTTGCGCGACGAGGTGCGCGCGCGCCATCAGCAGCTGATCAAAACCGCTGATATTCTGATTCAGGAAAAGCTGCTTGATTTGGAGCAGGATGCCTACCGGCTGTCGCTGCAAAGTGCGGTCAGCGGGTATCTGGACGCGCCAACGGTTGTGCGGCGCACCATCATGCAGCGTGCCCTGATAGATGCCAGCAATGCCTATCCGCGCTACGCCAAGATTCGCTACATTGACCGCGCAGGCATGGAGCAGATGCGGGTCAACGCAGCCCCGAGGACAATACCGCGCTGCAGGACCGCTCGCACACGGACTACGTCAAGAAAGGCTTGGCGCTTGAACCGGGCGAGACGTATCTTTCGCCGATGGATTTGAACATGGAGCGTGGCGAGCCGGAGTGCCCGCCCAGGCCCACGCTGCGCCTGGTGCGCCGGCTGGCCGACAGCCAGGGGCAGCCTCGCGGCATACTGGTGTTGAACTACTCGGCCGATAAGCTGCTGGCCCGCCTGCGCACGCTTTTTTCCGATCTTGATCAGCCCATGCTGCTGAACGCTGAAGGCTATTGGATGCTAAGCCCCGTTGCCGAAGATACCTGGGGCTGGCTGCTTGGCCGGCCGCAAAAGACGCTCAAAGCGCAGCGCCCGGCGCTTTGGAAGCGCATTCAGGCCGCGCCGGACGGCATGCTGGCGCTTGAGGGGGATCTGTTCAGCTATGCCCGCTTGAAGATCAGCCCGTCCGACGCGTGGATTGTGCTGATCCAGACCCGCAGCCCTGATTGGCACGTAGGGGCGGTGTATCTGCGGCCCTGGTTTCAGGCGCTGATTGTCGGGCTTTTTGCCATGGCCGCCGCGCTTGTGTATTTCGTGATCGCCGCCGGCGAGCAGCGCCGCGCCGCGCGCGAGGCAGAGTGTCGCCAGCTGGCCCAGTTCAAGGACCTTTACGACAACGCCCCGATTGGCTACATCACGTTGACGGCCACGGGGCTGATCACCAGCGTCAACCAGACCTTGCTGACCTGTTTGGGATACCGAAGTGATGAAAAGCTCAGCGGCCAGTATTTCTCGCAGCTGGTCAGCAACGCCTCGCGCCGGCAGCTCAGCGAGCTGCTGGCCTCGCTGAGCGCCGGCGAAGACATGCAGTGCCGGCTGGTGATATACCGCAAAAACGGCGAGCCGCTGACGGTGCTGTGCAGCGTGTCGTCGCTGATTTCCGAGGCCAACACGCTGATGGTGGGGCGCTGCAGCGTGCTGGACATCAGCCAGCAGGTCGCCCTGGAACAGTCCCTTGAACGCCTGGCCTACAGCGACCCGCTCACCGGGCTTGCCAACCGCCGCCACTTTGACGAGCTGGCCTACCGTGAAATCAAGCGTTTGCAGCGCGAAGGCGGCTCGCTTGCCGCGCTGGCGCTGGATATTGACCGCTTCAAGGTCGTCAACGACACCTACGGCCACGATATCGGGGATGAAGTGCTCAAATCGCTGGCCGATGTCTGCCGCTCGCAGCTGCGCGGCGGCGATATCATGGCGCGCTTTGGCGGCGAAGAATTCACCATTCTTCTGCCCGGCGCGGACGCCGCAGAAGGGCGCGCCAAGGCCGAGGCGCTGCGCGCTGGCGCAGACGCCGGTGGTAGTGGCCGACGTCGGCCCCATCCGCTATACGGTATCGATCGGCGTGGCGGTGCTTGAAAAGCCCGACGAAGCCCAGCTGACAGCGCTGCTCAAACAGGCCGACCAGGCGCTCTACCGGGCCAAGGAAACCGGCCGCAACCGCGTATGCGTTGCCGGCGTAAAAGACTAAGCGTCGGTAGACTTGCTAGACTGGCGCGCCGAAAAACGGCTTTTGGATAGCGAGACCCTGCGTGAGTGATACCCCCCTACCGGCGCCCGAAAACGCCGCGCCCGCCGGCGAGCCGGCCGCCCGGGCGCAGGCGCTGCTGTTTGACGAGCCGATTACCCGGCTGCCGGAAGATTTGTATATTCCGCCGGAAGCGCTGCGCGTGTTTCTGGAAGCCTTCGAAGGCCCGCTGGATCTTTTGCTGTACCTGATCCGCCGCCAGAACCTGGACATCTTGCGCGTTGATGTCGCCGCGATCACCCACCAGTACATCGAGTACGTGGAGCTGATGAAGGCCATGCAGATCGACCTGGCCGGGGAATATCTGCTCATGGCGGCCATGCTGGCCGAAATCAAATCGCGCACGCTGTTGCCGCGCCCGCCCCGGGAAGACGAGGACGAAGAAGACGACCCCCGGGCCGAGCTGATCCGCCGGCTGCAGGAATACGAACGCCTGAAAGAGACCGCCGAAACCCTGGATACCCTGCCGCGCACCGGGCGCGACTGGTTCAGCGCCCGGGCCGAGGTCGCCGCGCTTGACGCCCGGGTGGTGCCCCCGGAAGTCGGGCTTGACGAGCTGCTCGATGCGATGAGCGGCCTTCTCAAGCGCGCCGAGCTCAGCCAGCGACATGAAATCAGCCGCGAAGTGCTCTCCACCCGAGAGCGCATGCTGCGCATCATGGAGGTGCTGCACGCCGAGCGCTACACGCCGTTCGAGGCGCTTTTTACCCTGGAAGAAGGCCGCGCCGGGGTGGTGGTGACGTTCATGGCGCTGCTGGAGCTGGCCAAGGAAGCCGTGATTGATATCGTACAAAACGCGCCGCTGGCCCCCCTTCACGTTCGCGCCCGGGCCGCTGCGCCCGAGGCCGTCGAGCACGATGCGGACGGCGGCGAATCCGCCTTTGCCGACGAGGACTCCCCATGAGCGACGCCCCGGGCACCACCCTTGACGAGATCATCGAAGCCGCGCTGCTGGCCGCCGGCGAGCCGCTGGGCGTTGAACGGCTGGAAGCGCTGTTCGCCGAGGCCGAGCGCCCGGCCCGGGGCGAGCTGCGCCTGGCGCTTGGCCGGCTGCACAACCGCTACCAAAGCGGCGTGCTGGAGCTTGTGGAAAGCGCTTCCGGCCACCAGCTGCGCATTCGCCCGCGGTTTTCCCCCTGGGTTTCAAGGCTGTGGGACGAACGCCCGGCGCGCTATTCCCGGGCGCTTTTGGAAACCCTTGCGCTGATTGCCTACCGCCAGCCGGTCACCCGGGGCGACATCGAGGAGGTGCGCGGGGTGAGCGTCTCAAGCTCGATTATGCGCACGCTTTCCGAGCGCGGCTGGGTTCGCATCGTCGGGCATCGCGATGTGCCCGGCCGCCCGGCGGTGTACGCCACCACCCGCGGTTTTCTCGACGATTTCGGCCTGAAAACCCTGGACGCGCTGCCGCCTGCCCACGTGCTGGCAGGCGAGGACGACGCGGGGCAAAAAGCCCTTGCCGAGGATGAAAAAACGCGCCACGATGCGCCCTTCAAGACGGCAGCGCCGGAAAAGCGCGATGCCGACCACCACGCCGCGACGGCGTTAACCCGGCCGCTGAGCTTTGCCGATCTGGAAGCACGGCTGGCGGCCCGTGCCGGGCGCCCGGCACAGGACGACGAGCGCCCGGACGAGCATTCCAAGAGGTCAGACGACCATGCGTCAGAATAAAACCCCCGAAAACAAGCCGGCCCCCAGCGGCGAAAAGCTGCAGAAAGTGCTGGCCCGCGCGGGCCTGGGCTCGCGCCGTGAAATGGAAACCGCCATTGCCGACGGGCGCGTCAAGGTCAACGGCGCGCTTGCCACCCTGGGCGATCGCGTCGAGCCCCGGGACAGCGTCGCCTTTGACGAACGCCCGGTAACGCTGAAAGCCGAGCAGGAAACCCCGCGCCGGGTGATCATGTACAACAAGCCCGAAGGCGAGCTTTGCACCCGCAAGGACCCCGAAGGGCGGCGCACGGTGTTCGAGCGCCTGCCGCGGCTGAAAGGCGAGCGCTGGATCGCCATTGGCCGGCTGGACATCAACACCAGCGGGCTTTTGCTGTTCACCACCGACGGCGAGCTGGCCAACCGCTTGATGCACCCCTCCACCCAGATCGAGCGCGAATACGCCGTGCGCGTGATGGGCGAGGTCAAGCAGGAAAACGTCGTCGCCATGGTGGAAGGCGTGATGCTCGAAGACGGCCCGGCGCGCTTTACCGACGTGCAGGAATTCGGCGGCGAAGGCATCAACACCTGGTTTCACGTAGTGATTCTTGAGGGCCGCAACCGCGAGGTGCGCAGGCTCTGGGAATCCCAGGCGCTTACCGTCAGCCGCTTGAAGCGCGTGCGCTACGGCAATATCTTCCTTGACAAGCGGGCCAAAGCCGGAGAATGGGTAGAGCTTAGCCAGGACGAAGTGGACGACCTGGCCGCCCTGGCCGATCTGCCCGCGCGCAAGGTCCCTGAGCTGACCCCGGATGAGAAAAACCGCTGGAGCCGCGACAAAAACAAGCGCCGCCCGGTGCAGGCCATGCGCAACCCCAAGCCCAAACGCCCGCGGCGCTAAGCCCTTTCGAAAAAAGCAAAAAAACGCTTGCGAGCGGAAGGCCTTATCCGTAGTATATGCATCCGTTCGAGGGGGTCGTTAGCTCAGTTGGTAGAGCAGTTGGCTTTTAACCAATTGGTCGTAGGTTCGAATCCTACACGACCCACCATCGAACCTGCTAACGGGTCGTTAGCTCAGTTGGTAGAGCAGTTGGCTTTTAACCAATTGGTCGTAGGTTCGAATCCTACACGACCCACCAGATTCAGCGCCCCCGGCAGTTTTCTGCCGGGGGCGTTTTGTTTTGTGGCTGGATATGCCGCGCGGCGACTTCCGACAGGCGTGCGCCTTCACCGAGCGTGCTGTATGACCGAGCGTGCTATGATGCCGGCCAGATTCGCTTTCGCTAAAGGAACCCGGCGCTATGTCACTGATAGCCGACGCGGTGCTCAAAAAGCACGTACAGCCGCCCACCGCAATACCGCAAGATCACCTGGCGACGATTACCGCCTGGAAAAACAGCATTGTCAGCGGTGATATACAGCGCCAGAACGAGGTGGCGCTGCACGCGCCGTTTACCCAGCGGATTTTGGGCACGCTGCTGGGCTATGAAAGCTTCGGCCAGGGGGAGTGCTATACCGTTGCGCGGGAGTACGGCATTGCCCGCGGCGCGGTGGATATCGCCCTGGGGCAGTTTTACGGTGAACGTGAGCGCGACCGGGTCAAGGCCGTGTTGGAAGTCAAAGGCGCGAAAACCCGCGATCTCGATGCCATCATGCCCGGCCGGCACAAAAGCCCGGTGCAGCAAGCCTGGGAATATGCCCGCGATGTCAAGGGCGTGGAGTGGGTGCTGGTCACCAACTACTGCGAAATCCGCCTGTACCACGTCGGCGAAACCTCGCTGGTGTACGAGACCTTTGACCTGGCCGCGCTGGATGACCCCTGGGAGTACGCGCGTTTTCAGCTGTGCTTAAGCGCCGATAATCTGCTCAACGACCGCCCGCTTGCGCTGCTGCGCCAGACCCAGCAGGCCGACAAGGACATCACCGCGCGGCTTTATCAGGACTACAAGCGCCTGCGCGAAACGCTGATTGTGCATCTGATGGCCGCCAACCCCGAGTGGGAAGCGGCCAGGCTGGTGCCCGTTGCGCAAAAGCTGCTGGACCGCATTTTGTTTCTGGCCTTCGCCGAAGATACCGGGCTGATCCCGGATAGCGCGATTGCCCAGGCCTACCAGCACGCCGACCCCTACAACCCGCGCCCGGTGTACGACAACTTCAAAGGGCTTTTCCGCGCCGTTGATAAAGGCAGCAAGGCGCTGAACATTCCCGCCTATAACGGCGGTCTGTTTGCCGAAGACGCCGAGCTTGACAGCCTTTGCGTCAGCGACGAGCTGTGCGAGGCGTTCAAGGATCTGGCCGAGTATGACTTTGCCTCAGAGGTCTCGGTTACCGTGCTCGGGCGTATTTTCGAGCAGTCGATTACCGATCTGGAAACGCTGGCCGAGCAGCTGGCGCGCGGCGACGTCATCACCCCGCAAGACAACGCCCGCTCGGTACGCGGGCAGCGTGCCTTGCACGGCGTGGTCTACACCCCGGATAACATTACCGCCTTTATGGTGGAGCAAACCCTGGGCCGCTATCTGCAGCGCCGGTTTTCGCGCCTGCTGGAAAGCTACGGCCAGCTGAAAAACGACGGCAGCATCCAGTGGAAGCGCGGCAAGCAGACCGAGCTGAAGTTCTGGTACGCCTGGCAGGACGCGCTGCAGCATATCCGCGTGGTTGACCCCGCCTGCGGCTCGGGGGCGTTTTTGCTTGCCGCCTTTGACTTTCTTCACGCCGAGTACCAGCGCATCAACGACAAGCTCGCCGAGCTTACCGGCCAGCCCGGCGTGCTCGATCTCAACAAGGAAATCCTCAACCACAACCTGTACGGCGTGGATATCAACGCCGAATCCATCGAAATCACCAAACTCTCGCTTTGGCTGAAAACCGCCGAGCGCGGCAAGCCGCTGACCAGCCTTGACGCCTGTTTGCGCGACGGCAACAGCCTGGGGCTGACCCGGCCTGCCGCGGGCAGCGAATTTTGCTGGCATGCGGCCTTCCCCGACATCTTTGCCGACGGCGGCTTTGACGTGGTGCTGGGCAACCCGCCGTACGTGCGCCAGGAGCGCTTTGCCGCGCTAAAACCCTGGCTTGAGGCCGGCTATCAGGTCTATCACGGCGTAGCCGACCTGTACGCCTACTTTTTCGAGCTGGGGCTTAACTTGCTCAAACCCGGTGGCCTGCTGGGCTACATCAGCTCCTCGACGTTTTTTAAAACCAACGCCGGCACGCCCCTGCGGCGCTACCTGGCCGAGCGCACCTGCCTGCAAAGCGTGGTGGATTTCGGCGATCTGCAGCTGTTTGAAGGCGTGACCACCTACCCGGCCATTCTGGTGATGGAAAACGCCGCGCCGGCGTCGGACCACCGGCTGGAAATACTCAATCTGACCGATGATCTGCCGGAAAACCTGGGCCAGCGCTTTAACCAGGCCTACGGCACCATGCCGCAAAGCCGGCTGAATGAAGCCGGCTGGCAGCTGGAAGACGAAACCCTGGCCGCGCTGCGCCACAAGCTCACCCACGCCGACGACGGCACGCCGTACCCCAGCCTGAAAGACGTGTACGGCTCGCCGCTATACGGGATTAAAACCGGCTGTAACAAAGCCTTTGTAATCGACCAGGCAACCCGGGATGCGCTGGTGGCCGAAGACCCCGCCTCAGCCGAGGTGCTCAAGCCCTTCCTGGAAGGCAAGGACCTGAAAAAGTGGCATGCCCAGAACCGGCAGCGATGGCTGATATTTGCCCGGCGCGGAATGGATATTGATGCGTATCCAGCTATTAAAAACTATTTAATGGGTTTTAAGAATGAGCTGGAAGGGCGCTCTTCAAGCGGGCACCAATGGTATGAAATTAGTAGCGTGGTGGCCTATCACGAAAATTTTTATAAAACAAAAATTGTGTATCCAGATATATCTGAAATGAGCAAAATGTCGCTTGATAAAAGTGGTCATTTCCTTGCCGATACAGCCTTTTTTATTCCATATGCTGACACGTTTCTCATGGGGCTTTTAAATTCAAAGGCAGTCGATTTTATTTTCCGCGCAACTAGCACGCGAGCGCGTGGTGGTTACTATCGCTACAAAGCGCAATATGTGGAAACGCTGCCGATTCCGCCGGCGTCCGACGCAGAGCAGGCCGCCATCGCCAAGCTCGCCGAGCACTGCCAGCACACCGCCGAGCAGCGCCAGCGGGTGGCAGAGCGCTTCGCTCAGCGCCTGTGCGATGATCTTTGCCCTGCAGGCCACAACCCCAAGCTCAACACCAAAAGCCGCCAGTGGTGGCAGCAGGACTTCAAGACCTTGCAGGCCGAGGTGAAAAAAAGCTTTAAGCTCAAGGCCCGGGACGTGCTGATCCCGCTGGCCGAGCGCGACGACTGGGAAGACTACTTTATGGCCCGCCAGGCCGAAGTCGCCCGGCTGGACGAAGTGCTGGCCGCCGCCGAGGCCAAGCTTAACCGGGCGGTTAACGCGCTGTTTGGCATAACGCCGGAAGAGCAGACCTGCCTGTAGGCCGCCGCCCGGACGGGGCATGCTTGCCACGGCGCGTTTTCTCCCGGCAAAATAGCCGGCGGTGCACAGGGCCGGCCCCCGCGAAAGACGCCGCGGCCGGCCCGGGGCGCGGCGCGTACCGAGCGCGCCGCGATCGATGTTCAACAGGGGGATTCCCTGTTTATCGCAGTGGTAGACACAATGACAATCATGCCTTCTCCGGCGAGCGCGCCTGCGCTTGCCCCCGCCGCTTACGGCCCCACCCGTCGCTCCGCCGAGGACGAGGCCCGCATAGCCGAGATCAAGCGTCTGCTCAAAGCGCAAAACGCCGTGCTGGTGGCCCACTACTACACCGACGACGCCATCCAGCAGCTGGCCGAGCAGACCGGCGGCTGCGTGGCCGACTCGCTGGAAATGGCCCGCTTCGGCGCCCGCCACGAAGCCGAGACCCTGGTGGTGGCCGGGGTGCGCTTCATGGGGGAAACCGCCAAGATTCTCTCGCCGGAAAAACGCGTGCTGATGCCCACCCTTGAGGCCACCTGCTCGCTGGACGTGGGCTGTGCGCCGGACGAATTCAGCGCCTTTTGCGACGCCCACCCGGAGCGCACCGTGGTGGTCTACGCCAACACCTCAGCGGCGGTAAAAGCGCGCGCCGACTGGGTGGTAACGTCCTCCATCGCGGTGGACGTGATCGAGCACCTGCAGGCCCGGGGGGAAAAAATCCTCTGGGCGCCGGACAAGCATCTGGGCGGCTATATTCAGCAGAAAACCGGCGCGGATATGCTGATGTGGGACGGCGCCTGCATCGTCCATGAAGAGTTCAAGGCCCGGGGTGTGGAAGACATGAAGCGCCTGTACCCCGAGGCCGCCGTGCTGGTGCACCCGGAATCTCCGGCCTCGGTGGTGGCCCTTGCCGACGTGGCCGGCTCAACCTCGCAGCTGATCAAGGCGGCCAGAGCGCTGCCCCACGACACCCTGGTGGTGGCTACCGACCGGGGGATTTTCTTCAAAATGCAGCAGGCCGTGCCGGAGAAAACCCTGTTTGAAGCGCCCACGGCGGGCAACGGGGCCACCTGCAAAAGCTGTGCTCACTGCCCGTGGATGGCGATGAACGCGCTGGATAACCTGGCCGGCGCGCTGCGCGAGGGCCGCGGCGAAATTCACGTCGGCGATGCGCTGCGCGAAAAAGCGCTGGCGCCGCTGGAGCGCATGCTCAACTTTAACGCGTAATGCAGCGCCTCGGCGTAGCGTTGCGCGCGGCAGTCCGCTCTTGCCGGGCCCGCCGGCCTGCAGCACAAGGGCTGTAGCCGGGCCGGCGGCGGTTACGAAAATTCCTCCAGTGCTTCGCGGTAGTCGATAAACGCTTCCCGGCGGGAGGCGATGCGCGCCTCAAGCCCCGGGCGGTTGTTGCGTTTGGCGGCGTCCAGAGCCAGATCCAGCTGGCGGATGCCCTTGTCAATGCGCCCGGTCAGCTGCAGGTATTCTGCCTTGGCCAGGCGGCCTTCGGCGACGTGACCGCTGCGCCCGGCGGCTTCGGCCAGCAGGGTAAAGCCCTGGGGGTTTTCCGGGTGGGCGTCGGTTATGTCGCGCAGCTGCCGGTAGGCGGCTTCGGGGGCGCGCTGGAGCTGGGCTTCGGCCAGCGTCAGCCGGGCGGGCAGGTAGTCGGGAATCAGCCGCAGCAGCCGCTGGGCGCGGCGGATGGCGTCGTCGACCCGGCGTGCGTTCAGGGCGATGCGGGCGGCCGAGGCCGGCAGCAAGGCCAGGTCCGGGTGCTGTTCGGCCAGTTGATCCATAGCGGCAAGCGCACGCGACGCTTGGCCTTGCTCGGCGTCGATGAGCGCTTCGAGATAGCGGATGGCGCCCTTGGCGGCGCTGTCCTGGCGCAGAGTGGTCAGCGCCTGCTGCGGGGCGTTGCTGTGCAGGTGCAGCAGCGCCCGGGCGCGCACCATGTCATACAGGGTGTCGTCCTGATAGGCATCGGCGACGGTGAGCTGGGCCGCCCGGGACTGGGCGTCGCTGAGCCGGCTTTCGCTGACCGGGTGGCTGAGCAGAAACTCCGGCGGGGTGTCGCCCTGCAGCCGCGCCATGCGCTGCATGGCGCGGAACATGCGCACCATGTCGGCGGGCGGGTAGCCGGCATCGGCCAGGGTTTGCATGCCCATGCGGTCGGCTTCGCGTTCAAAGCGCCGGGAGTAGCGCAGCTGATCTTGCAGCATCGCGGCCTGCGAGCCCATGGCGGTGGCAAGCCCGGCGCTGCCCGCGCCGCTTGCGGCCAGCACCATGCCGGTGAGCATGGCGGCCATGGCGGGCAGCTGGGTTTGCCCGGCGCGCTTTTGGCCCCGGGCAAAATGGCGCTGGGCCAGATGGCCAAGCTCGTGGGCCAGCACCGAGGCAAACGCACCTTCGTCCGGGGCGAAGGCGTAAAGCCCGGCGTTGATGCCGATCACACCGCCAGGCACGGCAAAGGCGTTGAGCGAGCCGTTATCCACCATCACGCTTACGGGCAGCTCGCCGTTAAGGTGGCTGTAGGGTGCTAGCCGCGCGATCAGCCGGTCAAGGTAGTCGTGCGCCACGGGGTCTTGCCACTGCGGCGCGTGGGCGCGGAACTGGCGCAGCCAGGCGCGGCCCAGGCGCGCTTCTTTGTTGCTGGCGGCATGGGAGACCCCGCCCAGCGAGGGCAGGCGGTAGTCGGTCGTCGCCGCACTGACCGGCATGCTCAAGGGCAGGGTAGCGGCCAGCAGCGTGGCGCAAAGCCGGCCAAAAACGTAGCGCAGGCGATACATGGCGTCCTCGCGGTGGTTAAAAAGGCCGTGACACAAGCGCTTAAAGGGCGCGTGCCGCAGGCAAAGTGCCCTCCATGCTAACGGTATCGTAGCGTACGTGCGAAAAGTGCCGGGGAGAAAGTGCCTGCCCCCATGAAACCGCCGGTAGCCTTTGCGGCTATCGCCCGGCCGGGGGCGAGCACTGCGAGATGAGGGCCGCCGGCATCAACAGGCCCGCCCGGGGCACGGCGCACCCCGGGCGGGCTATTCTTGAAAGCAGGGTATTCTTGAAAGCGGGCTGGCTTTGAAACCGGACTAGCCTTGAAGTTTGATCGTGCCGTGCATGCCGGCTTCGTAGTGGCCGGGTATGTTGCAGGCATATTCCAGCGCGTCCACGTCTTCAGGCGCGGTCCACAAAAGCGTGGCGGTTTCGCCCGGCGCCACGGTCACCGAAGGCATGCCGCCGCCGTGGCTGTGCCCGTCGCTGCCGTGGCCGCGGCCTTGGTTTTTTTGCATCATGAGGCGATGCTCTTTTTGCGCCTGGGTGTTTCCAATAACGAATTCGTGTTTCACGCGGCCTGTGTTGGTGACGACGAACTTGACGGTGTTGCCCGGCGCTATGCGTAGCGCTTGCGGGTCAAACCACATGTCCCCGGCGTTGAATTCAATGGTGCGGTCGAGCTCGGCGTTTGCCGGATCGGCGTGAGAACCGCTGTGCTCTCCTGTCGCCCAAACGGGCGCGGCTGCCAGGCTCAGGGCTACAATCATGAGCGTTTTGGTCATTGTGCTGCCTCCTTGAAAGGTGTCAGGGGCCATTGATACACCGCTTGTCTGAAATCAGGCTGAATAGGCGACATTTTCATACCCCCGCTGACGTTTAGGGTGTTCACCATGACGCAAAAAGCTGAACCACGGCTGACAAGCCGTCAATCAACGCCGTCGGCAACGGGGATCGTCACCTGCACGTCAAGCCCGCCCGCAGCGCCGGCGTTGAACTGTGTCTTTCCTGCATAGCGGGTCACCAGCTGGTCCAGAATCGACAGGCCCAGCCCGTACCCGGGGTGCTGTTCATCGAGGCGCATGCCGCGCTGCCCCAGGTGGGGCAGGTATTGTTCGCTGATGCCGGGGCCGTCGTCGGCCACGCGGATACGCAGCGCATCGGTGACGGTCAGGCGGCAAGTCACGTCTCGATGTGCCCATTTCCCTGCGTTATCGAGCAAAATGCCCAGCATTTCGGAGAAATCCTGGGATTCCACCGGCACGCGCGCCTCCTTGTCGGCCTGTGTGTCCAGACGAAACGTCTTGTCCGGGTAGAGGCTGCGAAACATGTCTATCAGGCGCGAGGCGTCCCGGTGCGGCAGTGACATGCGCCCGGCGTGAGGACCGGCAATGCGCGAGCGGCGCAGCTCTGAGTCCAGCAGCGCATGGATTTCCTCAAGGCGCTCAACGAGTTTTTGCCGCCGCGCTTCATCGATGGGGCGCGACCCTCGCAGCACTTGCGTGACGGCGGCCAGCGGTGTCTTGAGCGCGTGGGACAGGTTGGCCACGGAATCCCGGGAGCGCTGCAGGCGGCTGTCGATTTCATCCATAAAGCGGTTGAGCTGGGAAGTCAGGCCGTCCAGCTCTGCAGGCACGTCCGAGGACAGGCGGTCACGCCTGCCCAGCTGAAGCTGTTCGAGCTGTCGGCGCAGGCGGGACAGCGGTATCAGCGCGCGGTTGACGGCAAACAGGTTCAGCGTAATCAGCAGCACCAGCAGCACAGCCGAGATGCCGGCGACCCACCAGTGCAGCTGCGAGAGGCCCTGTTCCACCCGGGAAAAGTCTTCGCCCACCAGCAGCACGCCGGACTTTCCTTCCAGCACGAAAGGCTGCCGGTAGACCAGCAGGTGCTGCCCGTTCTGGCTGACTTCCACATGGGCTTCATTGCGCTGATTCAGCAGCGGGGCCAGCGCACTTTGCCAGCGCTTGTCGGAGGCCGATACGTTGCCCGCAAAGCGCAGCACGTACAGGTGGTGGAAAATCTGCGAGCCCCGGCTGGCGGTTTCCAAAACCGCCGGGGTAGAGACGCCACCCTGCTGCAGCTGCTCTACGGCATAGCGGGCCTCTCGCTCCAGGCGCTCTCCGAGAAAGTCGCGCGCCAGGTCTTCGAGCAGAATGCCGTGCAAAAGCCAGGTGGTGCCCGTCACCACAAGGGCGATACCCGAAAGCCAGGCCAGCAGGCGAACGCGCAGGCTGCGCCGGTTAACGGGAAACAAAGACATACCCCTGGCCACGGCGGGTCTGGATCATGTGTTTACCGATATGGCGGCGCAGGCGCGCAATATAGACCTCCACCAGATTGGGGGCGGCCGCGTCCTGGTCGAGTGCGTAAAGCTGGTTGAGCAGGCGCTCTTTGGACAGCACTCGGTCGGCGTGGTGCATCATGTAGCGCAGCAGGCGAAACTCGGTGCCGGTCAGGGAGCGCCAGTCCCCGCCGGCAACGCTCAGACACTGGCTGGCTTCATCCAGCGAGATACCGTTGAGCGTGAGCCGTGCGGCGACATGGCCGGTGCGCCGGCGCAACAGCGCCTTGATGCGCGCGATCAGTTCGGCTTCGTGGAAGGGCTTGGTCAGGTAGTCGTCGGCGCCGGTTTCCAGGCCGTTGACCTTGTCTTCCCAGGTATCCCGGGCGGTGAGGATGAGCACCGGCGTAAGGCAGCCTGCCTGTCGCCACTGCGACAGTAGGCGCAAACCCGAGCCGTCGGGCAGGCCGAGATCGAGAATGACCAGCGCGTAGTCTTCGGTTTTCATAAGCGAGCCGGCCACCGCCAGAGAGGGGGCCAGATCCACTCGATACCCGTGGTCTTTGAGGCTTTCGATCAAACTTTCCGCCAGCAGATCGTCGTCTTCGAGAAACAATAGCTTCATGGCAGGCTACCTCTGGGCGTGGATGCAGCCGGACAGGCCGGCTTTGTCGTGGCCCCGGTATCCGGTTTGAGGATGACAGACGACATGCTACCGCCGTATTCGTTTGCCGCAAAAGCAAGGGTGGCGGCAACGCGCACTTGAACGTGACACCGGGCTTGCCGGCCGATGAGGAAAAATGGACGGACTGACAGGCTACACGGGGCTTTTTTTGACGGCGCTGGGGGCCGCGACGCTGTTGCCCATGCAGTCCGAGGCCGTGCTGGTGGGGCTTTTGCTCCATGATCAGCACATGGTCTGGACGCTGGTGGCGGTGGCCGCTGCGGGCAATACCCTGGGCTCGACGCTCAACTGGCTGCTGGGGCTTTACGTGGAACGTTTGCAGCATAAGCGCTGGTTTCCCGCCAGCGAGAAAGGGCTGGCCCGGGCCCGGCGCACCTATCACCGCTACGGCCGCTGGTCGCTGCTGCTGAGCTGGATGCCCGTCGTGGGGGACCCGCTGACCGTGATCGCCGGCATCATGCGCGAGCCGCTGTGGAGCTTTCTGCCCATTGTGGCGCTGGCCAAGACGCTGCGCTACGCGGTGCTGGCCGCGCCGTTCTGGGTGTGAACGGCGCCGGTGCGCGACCTTGACCTGAGTGCCGGGCAAAGGTATCAAACTGCACGTAAAAGCATCATAGACCACCATTATGCGCATCTGTAAGGCAGGGTTATCATGGAGCTGCTGACGCTTCTACTGATATTGCTGCTGGGGCTGGGCGGCGGTTTGCTGCTGCAGCGGTGGCCGGGCCGGCACGGCGCGAGCCCGACCTACCCCCAGCGGGCGCCGTTTCTGGGCGGGGGCACGCCGGATACCCACGCCTGGAGCCGCTACCACATACGCTACTATCCCATGACGCTTTTATTGATCGCCTTCGAAATGGAGATGATGTTCATGTACCCGTGGGCCGCGGTCTATGTGGAACAAGGCATGAAAGCGGTGATGGAAATGGGCATGTTTTTGTCCATCCTCGGCGTCGGCATTGTATACGGCTGGCGAGAGGGAGTGTTCAAGTGGCAGTAAGCTGGCTTTCGCGCCTGGCCGTGCGCGGCCCGGCCACGGTGTTTCCGGCCTTGGGCATGCACGGGGAAGACGCCCTGTACCGGCTGGCCCGGGACCCCGGCATTGCGCTGGTGGACACCCCGCGCCACGCCGCGATACTGCTGGTCGCCGGCGGCGTGCCGCCCCATTTGCAAGACGCCCTGCGCCGGGTGCACGACCAGCTGCCGGCCCCTTGTGCCACGCTCTGGTACCAAAGCGAGCCGCTGCTGGAGCTGAATCAGCCCGGCGCCGTCATCATCGATGACCCGGCGGCGTTGCCCGGCGCGGTGAAAAAGACCTGGCGCCGGCTGATCACCCGGGAGCAGGACACCGCCCCCCGGCTGCTGCCGGATACTCCGCCCAACCCCTGGCAGGGGCTGGGTGACGACGGCCACGGCGGTGAAGGCATGATGGGCGGCGTGCCCTACGGCCGGCCCATGGCCATGCCGCCCACGCCGGATCTGCGCGACGGCCTGGCGCTGGACGTGCTGACGTTTCGGCTGGGGCCGTTTTTTCCGCTGTGGCCGGCGGGGCTCGCAGCCGAGGTGGCGCTGCAGGGCGATATCGTGCAGCAGTTTGCCGTGGTGTCCCCGGCGTTTCCCCAGGCCGTGCCGCAAATTTTTGTTGAGGCCCAAAGCCGGCCGGTGGCCATCGCCGAGCTGGAGCGCAAGCGCGTTCAACATCATCTATACGCTTTTTTTCACGCTCTGGGGCTGGCGCACCTGCCGGGTCTTGCCCGGCGCGCGCTGGCCCTCGCCGAGCAGTGCGACAGCCGGCCCGTCCAGGCGCTGGATAAAGCCTTCACGGCGTTTGAGCGGGCGCTGGTTCGCCGCGGTTTTTTTGCCCTGTATCTGCCCCGGGGTGCCACGCTTGAGGGCGAAGACGCCCGGGCCCTGGGCGGCGTGGCCGCCCGCGCAGCCGGCGTAGAAGACGATGCCCGCCACGCCGATGACGGCTACCGCCGGCTGGGGTTTTCCCCCGTTACCCAGCAGGCCGGCGACGTGCCGGCGCGCTGGCGCCAGCGCCTGGCGGAAATCCAGCAGTCCCTGCGGCTGATTGGCCGGGCCGAGCAAGGCGACGCCGTCACGGCCGCGACCGATTCGATCGAGCTGCCGCAGGGAACGGGCAGCGCCCATGAGCTGCTGGAAAACCAGCTGCCGGGGCTTGAGTGGAGCGAGGCGCTGGCCACCGTGGCCAGTCTGGACGTAGCGGAGGTGTCGCCATGGCCGCATCCGTGATGCTCGAACAGCTGTTTTGGCCGCCGGTGCTGGTGTTTGCCGTGCTGGGCGGCGGCGTGTATCTCTGGGCGGTGCTGGACGGCCTGGCCGCGCGCCTGCTGGGGCCGCCACAGGCGCAAAGCGTGTGGCTGAGCCCCTTGAGCCGGGGCGCGTGGCTGCTGGTCCAGCAGGCCAACACCACCGAAGCGCCGGACCTTTGGGGCTGGCGGCTGGCACCGGCGCTGTATCTCGCGCTGGCGGCGGTGGGGCTGGCGCTGGTGCCCTGGTCGCGTGACTGGGTGGCGACGGATCTGGCCACCAGCCTGGTGCTGTGGGGCAGCGTGGAGGCGCTGGCCACCGTGGTGATATTTCTCCACGGCTGGTCGGCCAACAGCCATTTTGCCCTGATGGGGGCCTATCGCTACGTGGCGCTGGGGCTCTCCTACCTTCTGATCAGCATGTTTGTGCTGATCGGAGCGGCGCTGCCGGCGGAGTCGCTGGCGCTGACTCAAATCGTGACCTCCCAGGAGGACGTGTGGAACATCGTGCGCCAGCCGCTGGGCCTGCCGCTGTTTTTGCTGGTGGGGCTGGCGCTGACCTTTCGCGGCCCGTTCAACCTGGCCGACACCCGGGATATGGCCGGCGGTACCGGCGTTGCGGTGTCAGGCCCGCCGCGGCTGGTGTGGGCGCTTGCCCGCAGCGCCATGCTGGTGGCCTTTAGCGGCATTGCGGCTACGGTGTTTCTCGGCGGCTGGCTGGGGCCGTGGCTGCCCGGGCCGCTGTGGGTGGTGCTCAAGATGCTGGCGGTGCTCGCCGTGCTGGCCGGGCTGGGGCGCTGGTTTGCGGTGGTTTCTCCGTCGCGGTGTCTGAGCCTGATGTGGCTGGTGCTGTTGCCGCTTTCGTTTGTCGATCTTGTCTGGGCCGGAGTGGTGGCGCTTTTATGAACACTTCTATCGGTGTGGATGTGGCCTTTTGGCTGCTCGCGGTGTTTGCCGTTTATACCGGGTGGCGGGTGTTTCGCACTGACTCCATGGTGCGGGCCTCGTTTTTTCTGCTGCTGTCCTTTATTGCCGTGGGCGCGATCATGCTGCTGCTGTCGGCGGTGTACCTGGGCGTGGCGATGTTTTTCATGATGGGCGTCGAGATGATGGTCATGGCGCTGTTCATGGTGATGTTCATGATGAACCCGGCGGGCCTCAATCCCATGATGATGGTGCACCAGCACAAACTTTCCATCGGCGCGGGGGTGGCCGGCTTTGCCATACTCGCGGCCATGGCGCTGCTGGCCGGCTTCCCGCAGCAGGCGCTGCCGGCGGATCTTGAGCCTGTGGCCTCCCTGGGCCATGAGCTGATGGGCGACTCGATGCTGATATTCGAGTCCGCAGGCGTTGTGCTGCTGGCCACCATGATTGGCGTGGTGGTGCTTTCAAGCCCCCGGGGGCGCTTTGGCTCGGCCCAGCACGGCTCGATGCCGCCGGGACTTGAACCCGGCGGGGACCCGGCAGGCATGCCCGAAAAAAGCGAAGAAGCCGGCGGGCACCATCACCATCACCACGGCCACTAACAGGAGCGGACCATGACCTTGACCGCGGTATTGCTGCTGGCAGCGGCGCTGATCGGCATCGGCATTTACGGCACGCTTTCCCAGCAGTCCTTCGTGATGTTGATGATGGGGCTTGAGCTGATGCTTAACGGCGTGATGCTGGCGGCCGTGGGCTTCTGGGCCATGAGCGGTGCCGGCGCGCCCGAAGGGCAGCTTCTGACCATTGTGGTCATGGCGGTCATGGCCATTGAAATGGCCATGGGGTTTGCCCTTGTCGTGGCGGTGTATCGCGGCAAGCAGGCGGATGTCACCGAGTCCATCGCGGATCTGAAGGGCTGACAACATGATGCTGTGGATTGCCCCGTTACTGCCGGTGCTCATGGCACCGCTGATCTACCTTGTCGGCCGCCGAGAAGGGCGGGTGGGCGTCACGCTGCTGGCGCTGCTCGCTTTGGTGGCAACTATCGCCACGATCGTTGCGGGCACGCTGATCCCGGGGAGCATTCAGCCATGGCAGGGCAGCTACACGCTGAACGCCGCGCTGGCGCTGAAGGTGGGGCTGACACCGGCGAGTCAATTCATGGCGCTGGCGATCCCTCTTATGGCGCTTCCGGTGGTGCTGTTCGCCGGTGCCCACGAGCGCGCCCCGCTGGGCCGGCTGCTGGCAATCATGGTGGCCTTTGTGGGGGCCATGGAGATGCTGGTGCTGGCCCGGGATCTGCTCACCCTGCTGGTGGCCTGGGAGCTGATCGGGGCCTGTTCCTGGGCGCTTGTGCTTCACCGCTGGCAGAGCGGCGACACGGTGAAAAACGCCGCTCAGGTCTTTCTGGTCACGCGCTTTGGCGATCTGGGGCTGTATATCGCCGCCGCAGCCGTGTTCGCGGGCAGCGGCAGCTTTGACTATCAGCAGCTGGCCGAACTGGACGGCGGCCTGCTGCAGGTGGCCGCGGCGGGCATTCTGCTCGCCGCCGTGGCCAAGTCGGCCCAGGTGCCGTTCTCTGCCTGGCTGTTTGCTGCGATGGCCGGCCCGGTGTCGGTGTCGGCGCTGCTCCATGCCGCCACGCTGGTGGCCGCCGGCATGTACCTGCTGGCGCGGCTTCAGCCGCTGCTGGCGGAGGTGGCGTGGCTGATGCCGGCCACTATGCTGATCGGGCTGGCAACGGCGCTTTTGGGCGGCGTGACAAGCCTGATGCAGGGCCATGCCAAGCGGCTGCTGGCCGCGTCGACCTCGGCCCAGTACGGGCTGATGTGGGTGGCCATCGGCGCCGGGTTCCCCGGCGTGGCGCTGCTGCATTTCTTGAGCCACGGCTTTTTCAAGGCCGGCCTGTTTTTAACCACCGGCGTGGCCGAGCGCAAGGTTCAGAGCTATCAGCTTGACGACATGCGCCTGGGGGATCGCCTGCCGATGATCGCTTTGATTAGCGGCACCTTCGCCCTGGCGCTAGCCGGCATGGTGCCGCTGGGGGCGGCCTGGACCAAGGAGCAAATCGTCTCGGCGGCCTATGCCGCCTCGCCGTGGCTGGCGGCTGGGGTGCTGCTGGCCGGGGGGCTGAGTGCCATGTACGCCACGCGCTTTCAGCTGGCGGCGTTTGGCCCCGTTCGCGGCTGGCGTGCCCGGCGGCGCGCGTCATCGCTTTCAGGCACTCGCCGGCTTGAGGGTGTGGCGCTGGGTGCGCTCTGCGCGCTGACCCTGGGGCTTTCCCTTTTGTGGTGGCCCGAGGCTCGGCGCTGGCTGCAGCCGCCGGCGTGGGCGCTGGCGGAAAGCCACCTCTGGCTGCTGGGCGTATCGCTTGCGCTGGCGGTAGCGGGCATTGGTCTTGGCGCGGCGCTGGTGCAGCGAGGCCGTCCCCGCGGGCAAAAAGGCTGGGTGCGCCTCGCCCGTGGCTGGTGGGGGCTTGAGCCCCTGACGCGCGGCGTGGGCACCGCCGTGGTGGCGCTGAGCAGCGGCCTGGCGCGGTTTGATCGCGACGTGCTGGAAAGCGCCACCCTGCGGCTCTCCGGGCAGGCATCCCGCGCCGCCGCTGCTCTGGCCCGGCGCGATGCGGAGGGCGTCGAGGCCAGCCTGCACGGCAGCGCGTCGGCGGTGACCCGGATAGCTGCGTTCGGCGCGACCGCCGGCGAAGCCCTGTCGGAACGGCTGCCCGAAACCCTTTCCCGGCTGGCCAATCGCGGCGGCGGCCGCGCGCGTCAAACCCAGTCCGGGCAGACCCATCATTACTACGCCGGTATGGCCATCGGCTTTGCCGTTTTATTGATCCTGCTGTTAATCGGCGATGCGCTGTAAGGAGCAAACCCCGTGATGTTGACCCTGGCCTGGTGCTTACCGTTATTGGGTGCGTTGCTGCTGGCTTTTGTCCCGGGCTGGACGGCGCGCAGCGCCCGCGCCTTTGCCACCCTGGTAGCAGCTGCCGCGCTGCTGATTCTTGTCGTGGCCTGGTTTGGTTTCGATCCCGACGGGCCGCTCTTTCAACACGTATGGGAAGTGCCCTGGGTGCCGTCCATCGGCGTGGCCTATCGGGTCGGGGTCGACGGCATCGCGCTGGCGGTGGTGACCATGAGCGCGCTGATTTTTGTCGCCGCCGTTGCCTACCCGCTGGATACCCCAAAAGACGCGCAGCCCGCGCCGGCGCATCAGTATTACGGCTGGATGCTGTTCTTGATGGCCACGTCGCTGGCGGTATTTCTGGTGCTGGATCTGCTGCTGTTTTACGTGTTTTTTGATCTAAGCCTGGTGGGCATGTACTTCCTCATTGGGCGCTGGGGGCACGGCCGGCCCCAGCGCTCCGCGCTGACGTTCTTCCTGTGTAACTATTCAGGTGGCGTCGGGTGAGACTCGCCAACCCGCTGTTCCTTCAGGCATAGTACCGTCATTCGACTCCCCCACCCAGCAGGCAACATGACCATCAGA